>NZ_JBVJDK010000009.1:141257-387445 GCF_055582325.1 Streptomyces sp. NPDC042100 | reverse complement strand
CCGGCGGTTCCGACTCTATCAGATCCTTTCGGGCCTGACTCCCAGTCAGCGGGGTTTGTCTTTCCGGCTGTTGGGCCGTTCCGACGAGTGAGACTTTAGCGGATTCCTTGCCCCCGACGCTAATCGGGCGGCTCGCGCTCAATCCTTCGAACGCGGATTCCTGATTTCGCAAAAGCGCACGGAAAACAACCGTGGCGGGGTCGACGAATCGACACCGTCTGGTGCTCTCGTGTTTCTTGCGGAATCGCTGTCCGGGGCCGACCGGGGTCGGTGCTCACGTCGGACAACTCGGAGAACACTACGGACCGGGTAATCCCGTGTCAACCCGGGGCCTCGGGCGTACCCTCTGCGTATGACCTCGCATACGCGCACCACCCAGTGGTGGGCCGCCTGACCGGCGGCCCGACCTCGCGTATGCAGACAGACGGCCGCCGCCCTCGGCGGCCGTTCGCGTTTCCCCCTCCTCCGGGGGTGCGGGCCCCCGGGGCCGGCGGCACTCCGGAGAACAGAGAGTAGGGAGACGGACGCGATGACGCGGATCTTCAGTGGGATCAAGCCGACCGGGCACCTGACGCTGGGCAACTACCTCGGGGCCGTGCGCCGGTGGGTCGAGGTGGACCAGCACCGGGCGGACGCGCTGTTCAGCGTGGTGGACCTGCACGCGCTGACCGTGGAGCACGATCCCGCGCGGGTGCGGCGGCTCAGCAGGCAGGCGGCGACGCTGCTGCTCGCCTCGGGGCTCGATCCCGAGCGCTGCACCCTCTTCGTACAGAGTCATGTGGACGAGCACGCGCGGCTCTCGTATCTGATGGAGTGCACGGCCACCGACGGCGAGATGCGGCGGATGGTCCAGTACAAGGAGAAGAGCGTGCGGGCGCGGGAGGCCGGGCAGAGCGTGCGGCTGTCCTTGCTGACGTATCCGGCTCTGATGGCGGCGGACATCCTCGCGTACGGGACCGACGAGGTGCCGGTGGGTGAGGACCAGACGCAGCACGTGGAGCTGACGCGGGATCTGGCGGTGCGGTTCAACCAGCGGTACGGGCAGGTGTTCACCGTGCCGAAGGCGACGCATCCGGTGGTGGCCGCGCGAGTCATGGACCTGCAGGACCCCACTTCGAAGATGGGGAAGTCGCATGACAGCGGGTCCGGGATCGTCTATCTGCTCGACGAGCCCGAGGCGGTGCGGCGGAAGGTGCTGCGGGCCGTGACGGACAGCGGGCGGGAGGTCGTCTACGACCGGGAGGCCGGTCCGGGGGTGGCGAACCTGCTGGATCTGCTGGCCGCGGCGACGGGCGCCGATCCGGCCGCGCTGGCCGGGGCGTACGACTCGTACGGGGCGCTGAAGAAGGACACGGCGGAGGCGGTCGTGGAGCTGCTGCGGCCGGTGCGGGAGCGGCACGCCGAGCTGGCGGCGGATCCCGGGTACGTCGACGGGGTGCTGCGGGCGGGGGCCGAGCGGGCGCGGGGGATGGCGCGGCCCGTGGTCGACGCGGCCTACCGGGCGGTGGGGCTGCTGCCGGCCGGGTGACGGAAGGCGGCGCGGTAGTCGCGCGGGCTGGTGCCGAGGTGCGCGGCGAAGTGCTGGCGCATGGTGACCTCGCTGCCGAAGCCCGCGCGGCGGGCCACCTCGGGGAGGGGGTGGTCGGTGCGTTCGAGGAGCTTCTGGGCGGCGGCGACCCGGCGGCCGATGAGCCAGCGCAGCGGGGTGGTGCCGGTGGTGGCCTGGAAGTGGCGGGCGAAGGAGCGGGGGGACATGCCGGCGCGGGCGGCGAGGCTCGCGACGGTGTGGGGCTGGTCCAGGTGGGCGAGGGCGTGGGCGCGGACGGCGGCGAGGGCGTCGGCGTCGCGGTCGGCGCGCGGGGTGGGGTGCTCGATGAACTGGGCCTGGGTGCCGGTGCGGAAGGGCGCGGTGACCATGGAGCGGGCGATGGTGGCGGCGGTCTCGGCGCCGTGGGCGGTGCGGACGAGGTGGAGGCAGAGGTCGATGCCGGCGGCGGTGCCGGCGGAGGTCCAGACGCCGGTGTCCTCGACGTGGAGGGCTTCGGGTTCGACCCGCACGGCGGGGTGGCGGGCGGCGAGCTCGGGGGCGAGCTGCCAGTGGGTGACGGCGCGGCGGCCGTCGAGGAGGCCGGCGCGGGCGAGGACGAAGGCGCCGGCGCAGAGGGCGGCGACGGGGACGCCGCCGGCGTGGGCGTGGCGCAGGGCGTCGAGGACGGGGGCCGGGAGGTCGGCGTGCGGGTCCTCGATGCCGGGGACGACGACGAGGTCGGCGGGGGTGAGGGTGGTGAGCCAGTCGAGGGGGCGGTCGGGGGTGAGGCTGAGGCCGCCGCTCAGGGGGACGGGGGTGGCCGGGTCGGCGGCGGGGCGGTGCAGGGCGAAGGGCGGGACGCCTCGGGCGGTGCGGTCGGTGCCCCAGACCTCGGTGATGACGGAGACGTCGAAGGCGCGGATGCCGGGGAAGGCGAGGAGGGCGACGCGCTGGGGCCGCGATGCGGGCGGCATGGCTGGCATGGCTGGCAGTTAACCATCGGTCGCTGGCTTTTCCGCCTCTGGGGCGGGGAGGCGGGGCGGGCCAGGATCGTGGGCATGGAGAGCATCGTGGGCACGGAGAGCGTGGAGATCGAGGCGAACGCGGCGCTGGTCGTCGTCGACGTGCAGAAGGGCTTCGAGGACGAGGGGTTCTGGGGGCGGCGGGACAATCCGGACGCGGAGGGGAACATCGCGGCCCTGATCGACCGGTGGCAGGAGACGGGGCGGCCGGTGGTGTTCGTGCGGCACGACTCGGTGCAGTCCGGTTCGCCGCTGGCGGCGGGGAGTGCGGGCAACGCCTTCAAGGACTTCGTCGAGGAGCGGCGGGGGAAGGGGCGGGGCCGGGAGCTGCTGGTGACGAAGGTCGTGAACTCGGCGTTCTACGGGCAGCCGTCGCTCGACGTGTGGCTGACCGGGGAGGACGTCGCGCAGATCGTGGTCGTCGGGATCCAGACGAACATGTGCAACGAGACGACCGCGCGCATGGGCGGGAACCTGGGGTACGACGTGGTGTTCGCGCTGGACGCGATGCACACGTTCGACCTGGCCGGGCCGTTCGGCTGGACGGCGACGGCGGAGGAGCTGACCCGGGCGACGGCGGTGTCGCTGCACGGCGGGGGCTTCGCCCGGGTCGTGAGTACGGAGGACGTGCTCGCCGGCACGTCGGCGCGGTAGCTCAGCCGTTGCCGGAGGCGAGCTCGCGGCTGCGGTCGCGGGCCGCCTCCAGGGCGGCGATCAGGGCGGCCCGTACGCCGTGGTTCTCCAGCTCGCGGATGGCGCTGATGGTGGTGCCGGCCGGGGAGGTGACGGCCTCGCGGAGCTTGACCGGGTGCTCGCCGCTGTCGCGGAGCATGACGGCGGCGCCGATGGCGGCCTGGACGATGAGGTCGTGGGCCTGGGCGCGGGGCAGTCCGAGGAGGATGCCGGCGTCGGTCATGGCCTCGACGAGGTAGTAGAAGTACGCCGGGCCGGAGCCGGAGAGGGCGGTGGCGGCGTCCTGCTGCGACTCGGGGACGCGGAGGGTCTTGCCGACACCGCCGAAGATCTCCTCGGTGTGCACGAGGTGGGCGTGGGTGGCGTGGCTGCCGGCGGAGATCACGGACATGCCCTCGTCGACGACGACGGGGGTGTTCGGCATGACCCGGACGACCGGGGTGCCGGTGGCGAGGCGCTCTTCGATGAAGGCGGTGGGGATGCCGGCGGCGGCGCTGATGACCAGTCGGTCGGCGGCGACGTGCGGGGCGAGCTCGTCGAGGAGGCGGCCCATGTCCTGGGGCTTCACGGCGAGGATGAGGATGTCGGCGCGCTTGGCGGCGTCGGCGTTGCCGACGGCCTCGACGCCGTAGCGGGCGTGGAGCTCCTCGGCGCGTTCGGTGCGGCGGGTGGTGACCAGGAGGTTGGCGGGGCGCCAGCCGGCGCGGATCATCCCGCTGAGGAGTGCCTCGCCGATCTTGCCGGTGCCGAGGACTGCGACGGTCTGGGTCATGGGTCTTTCACCTCGCCGGAAGGGCCTGTGGGTGCGTCTGCGGGACATCCTCGCACCGTGGCCCGGGGTGGTGCGGCCGCTGTCCGAGGGGCGGTCACGCGGTGCGGCGGCGGAGGGTGGCGGCGCCGAGGCCGAGGACGAGCAGGGCGCAGCCGGCGACGATCAGGGCGTCGCGGACGAAGGCGCCGGTGACGTCGGTGTGGTGCAGGACCTGGTTCATGCCGTCGACGGCGTACGACATGGGGAGCACGTCCGAGAGCGCTTCGAGGGCGGGGGCCATGCGGTCGCGCGGGGTGAACAGGCCGCAGAGCAGGAGCTGGGGGAAGATCACGGCCGGCATGAACTGGACGGCCTGGAACTCGGAGGCGGCGAAGGCCGAGACGAAGAGGCCGAGGGCGGTGCCGAGGAGGGCGTCGAGGAGGGCGACCAGGAGCAGCAGCCAGGGGGAGCCGACGACGTCGAGGCCGAGGAACCAGACGGCGAGGCCGGTGGCGAGGAGCGACTGGACGACGGCGACGAGGCCGAAGGCGAGGGCGTAGCCGCCGATGAGGTCGCCCTTGCCGAGGGGCATGGCGAGGAGGCGTTCGAGGGTGCCGGAGGTGCGTTCGCGCAGGGTGGCGATGGAGGTCACCAGGAACATGGTGATGAGCGGGAAGATGCCGAGGAGCGAGGCGCCGATGCCGTCGAACGTCTGCGGGCTGCCGTCGAAGACGTAGCGGAGCAGGAAGAGCATCACGCAGGGCACGAGGAGCATCAGGGCGATCGAGCGCGGGTCGTGGCGGAGCTGCCGCAGGACGCGGGCGGCGGTGGCGAGGGTGCGGGCGGCGCTCATGAGCGGGGCTCCTCGGGGGCTGCGGGGGTGGTGGCGGCTGCCGCGCGGGCCGTCGCCGCGTCCACGAGGCGGAGGAACGCCTCTTCGACGGTGGCGGTGTCGTCGCGGCGGCGGAGGGCCTCGGGGGTGTCCTCGGCGAGGAGTTCGCCCTCGCGCAGGAGGAGCAGGCGGTGGCAGCGTTCGGCCTCGTCCATGACGTGGGAGGAGACCAGGATCGTGGTGCCCCGGTCGGCGGCGATGTGGTGGAAGAGCTCCCACAGGTCGCGGCGGAGGACGGGGTCGAGGCCGACGGTGGGTTCGTCGAGGACGAGGAGCTCCGGCGTGCCGAGGAGGGCGACGGCGAGCGAGACGCGGCTGCGCTGGCCGCCGGAGAGGCGTCCGGCGAGGGCGTCGGCGTGGCGGGTGAGGGCGACGTCGGCGAGGGTCCGGTCGACGGCGGCGCGGCGGTCGGCGCGGTGGGCGCGGCCGGGCAGGAGGACGGCGGCGAAGTAGTCGAGGTTCTGCCGGACGGTGAGGTCGTCGTAGACGGAGGGGGCCTGGGTGACGTAGCCGATGCGGGAGCGCAGGGCGGGGTCGCCGGCGGGGCGGCCGAGGACGTCGAGGGTGCCGCCGACCTTGGCCTGGGTGCCGACGACGGCGCGCATGAGGGTGGTCTTGCCGCAGCCGGAGGGGCCGAGGAGGCCGGTGATGCGGCCGGGCGGGACGGTGAAGTCGAGGCCGCGCAGGACGGTGCGGTCGCCCCGGGTGACGGTGAGGCCGGAGGCGGTGATCGCGCCGGCCGACTTATTCATCATGCGATGAATAATGCGCCCGGCTCCGCCCGCTTGGCTAGTGGCGGGGCGGAGCCGAACCGGGCCGAACCGGGCCGAGCGGGAGCAGGAGCGGGAGCAGGCGGCTACTTGTTCTTGCGCTTGCGGGCGGACGGGTTGCCCGCGGTCCGGGCGCGGCGCTTGTCGAAGCGGGCCACGGCCTCCTCGTACTCCGTGCGGCGCAGCTTCTCGCCGGGCGCCTCGGTGAGGCAGCGGATGGCGTACGCGAGGAGGCCGCCGATGAAGCCGATGGCCTTCAGGGAGCGCAGCGAGTCCTCGCGCGCCTGGTCGGCGGGGCGGCGGCCGAAGCCCTCCCAGGCCTTGCGGAACGCGATCGCGCTGCAGACCGAGAACATGACGATGACCAGCGCGTTGAGCAGGCCGCCGACCTCGGCGATCACCAGGCCCTGATAGCCGAAGCGCAGCAGGAAGCCGCCCGCGGCGGCGGCGAGCAGGGCGCCGGCGGCGAGGCCGGCGCGGCGCAGCGCGTAGCCGTCGCTGTGGTCGACCCAGCTCGTACCGAAGAAGCGGATCGCCTCGGGCTGGGGTCCGGCGGGGGTGCGGTTCTCATCGCTCACGGAATCGATTATCCCCGGCGGGGCACCGAAACCGGTGAGGGCTTTCGCCCCTCTTGTCCCGGGAGGGGCGAAAGCCGGACGGGCCCGCGACAGGCCCTAGCCGCAGCGGCGGGCCACGTAGCCGTCGCTGCCGGTGTGGACGTACGCGTCCGAGGCGTACTCGCCCGGCGCGATGTTGTCCCAGATGTTGGTGGTGCCGTACGGGCCGGTGACCCAGGTGCCCGGGCACTGGCAGTAGATCGCCACCGTGCTGCCCGCCGCCAGCGAGCGGACCACCGGATACTGGGTGCCCGGGCCCGAGCGGACGTTGAGCCGGCTGCCCGGCGCGATCGCGTAGCGGGTGGTGGCGGCCGTGGCCGATTCGGTGCTCATCGCAGGACTCCCCCGTTGAAGTCTTTGAAGCGGACAATCGTTGACGAATGCCGAGAAACACTTACGAGCATTGACAAACGCTGGCAAAGGCTGAGAAACGCTGACCGACACGGACTGACGCGAAAGCGTTCCACTGAGATTCACTCTCCGCGACGCGCAGGCTAGCAAGCCCCACCGACATCGGCCGCACCATCGACTAGGCTCCGTGCGTCGCGCACGCGCGCGATTCGGACGGGCAACCCACGGGGGTCGGCGATGCCGCCGTTGCGCAGTACCGGCGCGGACCGGGAAGCGGAAGGGCCCGAGTACGCGGGCGAATACCGGCTCCAAGCCACTCTCGGCGCCGGCGGCATGGGCGTGGTCCACCTCGCCACCTCCGCCTCCGGGCTGCGCCTCGCGGTCAAGGTGGTGCACGCACAGTACGCGGAGGACCCCGAGTTCAGGGCGCGTTTCCGCCAGGAGGTCGCCGCCGCGCGGCGGGTCAGCGGCGCCTTCACCGCGCCCGTCGTGGACGCCGACCCCGACGACGTACGCCCCTGGATGGCGACCCTCTACGTCCCCGGGCCCACCCTCGCCGACCAGGTCAAGCGGAGCGGCCCGCTGTCCCCCGCCGAGCTGCGCCGGCTCACCGCCGGGCTCGCCGAGGCGCTCCGCGACATCCACCGCGCGGGAGTCGTGCACCGGGACCTCAAGCCCAGCAACGTCCTGCTCACCGACTCGGGCCCCAAGGTCATCGACTTCGGGATCTCCCGGCCCGTCGACAGCGACCTGCGCACCGAGACCGGCAAGCTGATCGGCTCGCCGCCCTTCATGGCGCCCGAGCAGTTCCAGCGCCCGCGCGAGGTCGGGCCCGCCGCCGACGTCTTCGCCCTCGGCTCGGTCCTGGTGCACGCGGCCACCGGACACGGCCCCTTCGACTCGGACAGCCCGTACATCGTGGCCTACCAGGTCGTCCACGACGAGCCCGACCTCAGCGGCGTCCCCGAGGAGCTCGCCCCGCTGGTCGCCCGCTGCCTCGCCAAGGAGCCCGCCGAGCGGCCCGGGCCCGCCGAGATCATGGCGGCCCTCAAGCCCCCCTCGTACGACGCCGCCGCCTTCATACCGGCCCAGCGCCGGCCGGCCGCCCCCGCGCCCCGCCCGGCAGGACCGGCGCCCTCCTGGGACGCCGAGACGCCCGTCCGCGCCCCCGCTCCCCCGCGCCGCCGGCGCCGGCGGGGGCTGCCGCTCGCGCTCGGCACCGCGCTGCTGCTCGCCTCGGGCGGCACCGCCGTCGTCCTCGCCCAGCGCGACGCGCCCCCGGCACCCCGGCACCCGGCCGAGGTCGCCGAGTCGTTCAGCGGCTGGCGGACCGTCCTGTGGAAGGGCGGCGAGCCCTCGGCACCGTCCTGCGCGCACGCCTCGGGCGCCCTGTACTGCGCGGGCCGAGGGGTCTCCGCCGCGCGCCTCGACCCCGCCACCGGCGCCGTCGCCTGGTCGCGGCCCGGCCCGGCCGGGCAGATCGGCCCGGAGGCCCCGGCGCCGCTCACCGGCGGCCCGCTCGCCGCCGCCACCGCCACCGGCGAGCTGCGGACCTACGCGCCCGCCGACGGCACCCCCGGCTGGCGGCGGAAGGCCGCCGCCCGCCCCGAACGCTTCCTCCCGGCCGGCGACGCCCTGGTCCTCTCCAACGGCAGCGCCACCCTGCGCGGCCTCGACGGCGCCACCGGACGCGAGCTGTGGCACCGCCCGCTGCCCGGCCACACCTACCCGGTGCCCGGCCCGTACGACGCCGCCACCGGCCTGCTCACCGTCTACGAGACGCTCGCCGAAGGCGCCCACACGCGCGTGACCGCCATCCGGCCGCGCACCGGCCAGATCGTCTGGCAGCAGCGGCTGACCGGGATGCTCACCGCCGTCGGCACCGCCCCCGGCGGCACCGTCGTGCTGCTCTCCGCCGACCGGACCGGACGTGCCGACGCCCTGGTCCGCTACGACCCGGCGGCCCGGACCGAGCGGCGGGTGCCGCTGCCGTACGTCGTCAACGAGCCGTACCTGGTCCTGCACGGCGACACCGGCTACCTGCTGAGCCCGAACGGACGGCTCACCGCCCTCGACACCTCCGCCGCGCGCGGGCGGGTGCTGTGGGAGCAGGAGACCGGCACGTCGAACGTCTCCCCGCCGGTCCTCGACGCCGACGGGCGCCGGCTGTACCTGTCCTCGTCCGACGGGCGGCTGCTCGCCGTCGACACCGCGCGCGGGACGCTCCTCGGCACCACCGCGCCCCGGCTGCGCGACGGGCGCCTCACCTACGCCCCCTCGGTGCCGGCGCCGGTCGCCGCCGGGGACCGGGTGTTCGCGACCGCGCCCGACGGGTCGGTCTTCGCCGTCGACGCCAGGGACCCGGCGACCTGGTGACGTCCCCCGGGACGTGAGGAAGGGCGGGACCCCGTCGGGGTCCCGCCCTTCCTCACCTGCCCGTACGGGCCGTTCAGCCGAGCTTCGACACGTCCCGGACGGCGCCCTTGTCGGCGCTCGTCGCCATCGCCGCGTACGCGCGCAGCGCCGCGGTGACCTTGCGCTCGCGGTTCTTCGGCGCGTACACGCCGTTCATCGCCGCGCGGCGGGCGGCCAGCGTCTCCTCGTCGACCAGGAGGTCGATCGAGCGGTTCGGGATGTCGATGCGGATCCGGTCGCCGTCCTCGACCAGGGCGATCGTGCCGCCCGAGGCCGCCTCCGGGGAGGCGTGGCCGATGGACAGGCCCGAGGTGCCGCCGGAGAAGCGCCCGTCCGTCACCAGGGCACAGGTCTTGCCCAGGCCGCGGCCCTTGAGGAAGGAGGTCGGGTAGAGCATCTCCTGCATACCGGGGCCGCCCTTGGGGCCCTCGTAGCGGATGACGACGACGTCGCCGTCCGTGATCCGCTTGTTGAGGATCTTCTCGACGGCCTCCTCCTGGGACTCGCAGACGACCGCCGGGCCCTCGAAGGTCCAGATCGACTCGTCGACGCCGGCCGTCTTCACGACGGCGCCGTCGACGGCGATGTTGCCGCGCAGCACGGCGAGGCCGCCGTCCTTGGAGTACGCGTGGGCCGCGTCGCGGATGCAGCCGGCGGCCGCGTCCACGTCGAGGCTGTCCCAGCGCTCGGACTGCGAGAACGCCTCGGCGGAGCGGACGCAGCCGGGGGCCGCGTGGAACAGCTCGACGGCCTCCTCGGACGCGGCGCCGCCGCGCACGTCCCAGGCGTCCAGCCACTCCTTGATGGAGCGGGAGTGGACCGCGTGGACGTCCTCGTTCAGCAGCCCCGCGCGGTAGAGCTCGCCGAGGATCGCCGGGATGCCGCCCGCGCGGTGCACGTCCTCCATGTAGTACGTCCCGCGCGGGGCGACGTTCGGCGCGACCTTGGCCAGGCAGGGCACCCGGCGCGAGACCTCGTCCATGTCGCTCAGGCCGTACTCCAGCTCGGCCTCCTGGGCGGCGGCCAGCAGGTGCAGGATCGTGTTGGTGGAGCCGCCCATGGCGATGTCGAGGGCCATGGCGTTCTCGAAGGCCGCGCGGGTGGCGATGTTGCGCGGCAGGACGGAGGCGTCGTCCTCGTCGTAGTAGCGACGGGTGATGTCGACGACCGTGCGGGCCGCGTTCTCGTAGAGGGCGCGGCGGGCGGTGTGGGTGGCGAGGACGGAGCCGTTGCCCGGGAGGGAGAGGCCGATGGCCTCGGTCAGGCAGTTCATCGAGTTGGCGGTGAACATGCCGGAACAGGACCCGCAGGTCGGACAGGCGTTCTCCTCGATGCGGAGGATGTCCTCGTCGGAGACCTTGTCGTTGACGGCCTCGGAGATCGCGTCGACCAGGTCGAGGGTGCGGACCGTGCCGTCGACGAGGGTCGCCCGGCCGGACTCCATCGGGCCGCCGGAGACGAAGACCGTGGGGATGTTGAGGCGCAGGGCGGCCATCAGCATCCCGGGGGTGATCTTGTCGCAGTTGGAGATGCAGATCAGGGCGTCGGCGCAGTGCGCCTCGACCATGTACTCCACGCTGTCGGCGATCAGGTCGCGGGAGGGCAGGCTGTAGAGCATCCCGCCATGGCCCATGGCGATGCCGTCGTCGACGGCGATCGTGTTGAACTCGCGGGCGATGCCGCCGGCGGCGGTGATGGCCTCGGAGACGATCCGGCCCACCGGCTGGAGGTGGGTGTGGCCGGGCACGAACTCGGTGAAGGAGTTCGCGACGGCGATGATCGGCTTCCGGCCGATGTCGGCGCCCGGTACCCCGGAGGCGCGCATAAGGGCGCGGGCGCCCGCCATGTTGCGGCCGTGGGTGACTGTGCGGGACCTCAGCTCGGGCATCGTCGCTCGCTCCTCCGGTGACGGGTGTGCTTGCAGTCGAGCGTACGCCCCGGCTCCAAGATCTGGACACGGGGTCCGGAATATGGGACGGCGGTTCAGTGGGCGGGCGGCGGCGCCGAGCCGGCGGGGCCCTCACGACCCGTCGCCGCGGGCTCTCGCGACCCGTCGCCGCGGACCCGCACGCCCCCGTCGCGGGCCCTCACGGCGCCGTCGCCGCGGCCCTTACGGCCCCGTCGAACGCGGGCCCTCACGGCGCCGTCAGATACCGCTGGAGCGTCGGGGCCACCTGGGCCACGATCTCCTCCGGGTCCGCCGAGGCCAGCGGCTCCACCCGGATCACGTACCGCAGGATCGCGATCCCGATCATGTGCGAGGCCGCCAGCTCCGCGCGCAGTTCGGGACCGGGTACGTCCAGGTCGGCGGCGATCCGCTCCAGGAGCCGCCGCAGCACGAAGCCGCGCAGCACCTTCGCCGCCGCCTCGTGGGTCAGCGCCGAGCGGACCACCGCCAGCAGCGGGGCGCGGGTCGCCGGGTTCTCCCAGACCGAGAGGAAGAAGCGGGCCAGCCGCTCGCCGATCGCCTCGCGCGGACCGCCGAGGACCTCGCGGACCGCCGTCGCCGGCTCGAAGGAGACCTCGATCGCCGACGCGAAGACCTCGTCCTTCGTCCCGAAGTAGTGGTGCACCAGCGCCGGGTCGACACCCGCCTCCTTGGCGATCCCGCGCACGGAGGTCTTGTCGTAGCCCCGCTCGGCGAACTGGGTCCGCGCCGCCGCCAGGATCCGCTCGCGCGCGCCCGGGAGGGCGTCGGCGGACGTACGGGACGGGCGGCCGCGCCGCCGGGGGGACGGCTCCGTCACGGGCGCGGGGCCTCGCGGGTGCGGGCGGCGGCCAGGTGCAGCCGGGTGAAGGCCAGCGCCTCGGCGAGGTCGGCCTCCCGTTCGGCGGAGGACATCGCGCGGCGGGTGTTGACCTCGATGACGACGTGTCCGTCGAAGCCGGAGCGGGCCAGCCCCTCCAGGAGCTCCGCGCACGGCTGGGTGCCGCGCCCCGGGACCAGGTGCTCGTCCTTGGCGGAGCCGCGCCCGTCGGCGAGGTGCACGTGGCCGAGCCGGTCGCCCATCCGGTCCACCATGGCGAGGGCGTCCGCGCGGGCGGTCGCGGTGTGCGAGAGGTCCACGGTGAAGTGCCGGTAGTCGTCCTTGGTGACGTCCCACTCGGGGGCGTAAGCGAGCATCTCGCGGTCCTTGTACCGCCACGGGTACATGTTCTCGACGGCGAAGCGGACGTCGGTCTCCTCGGCCATCCGCCAGATGCCGGTGACGAAGTCCCGCGCGTACTGGCGCTGCCAGCGGAACGGCGGGTGCACGACGACCGTCGAGGCGCCCAGCTTCTCCGCCGCGGCCCGCGCGCGCTGGAGCTTGACCCACGGGTCGGTGGACCAGACCCGCTGGGTGATGAGCAGACAGGGGGCGTGCACGGCCAGGATCGGGACCTGGTGATAGTCCGACAGGCGCCGCAGCGCCTCGATGTCCTGGCTGACCGGGTCGGTCCACACCATGACCTCGACCCCGTCGTACCCGAGGCGCGCGGCGACCTCGAAGGCCGTCGCCGTCGACTCCGGATAGACCGAGGCCGTCGACAGGGCGACCTTCGCATCCGGGACGCGCACCGCTGGTTCTGCCACGGAGACAGGGTACGGGGCGGGCCTGAGGACCGGGGGGTGGTTCCGGTCACCCTCCGGCCCTTGGCCCCCCGGTCCGCCGGGGAGCCCTACGGCGCGTCCGGCAGGTGGTCCAGGCGGCGCAGGATGACGCCCTCGCGCAGCGCCCAGGGGCAGATCTCCAGCTCCTCGACGCCGAACAGGTCCATCGCGCCCTCGGCGACCAGGGCGCCCGCCAGGAGCTGGGCGGCCCGGCCCTCGGAGACGCCGGGGAGGGCCGCGCGCTCGCCGACGGACATCGCCGCCAGCCGGGGCACCCACTCCTCCAGCGCCTTGCGGGACAGCGTCCGCTGCACGTACAGGCCGAAGCCCGAGCCGGGGGCGCCGGCGATCCGGGCCAGCTGCTTGAAGGTCTTGGAGGTGGCCACCACGTGGTCGGGGCGCCCGAAGCGGCTGAACTCGCCGACCGTCCGCGCGATCTGCGCCCGCGCATGGCGGCGCAGCGCCTTCACGTCGGCCGGGTCCGCCGGATCGCCGGGCAGCCAGCCCGCTGTGAGGCGGCCCGCGCCGAGCGGCAGGGAGACCGCCGTGTCGGGCTCCTCGTCGATGCCGAAGGCGACCTCCAGGGAGCCGCCGCCGATGTCCAGGAGGAACAGCTTGCCCGCGGACCAGCCGAACCAGCGGCGGGCCGCGAGGAAGGTCAGCCGGGCCTCCTCCTCGCCGCTGAGGACCTGGAGCGCGATCCCGGTCTCGGCCTCGACCCGGGCGAGCACCTCGTCGGCGTTGCTGGCCTCGCGCACCGCCGAGGTCGCGAACGGCAGCACCTCCTCGCAGCCCTTGTCCTCGGCGGCGACGAGCGCGTCGCGGACCGTGGCGACGAGCCGCTCGACCCCCGCGTCCGCGATCGCGCCGCGCTCGTCGAGGAGCTCGGCCAGGCGCAGCTCGGCCTTGTGGGAGTGGGCGGGCAGCGGGCGGGCGCCGGGGTGGGCGTCCACCACGAGCAGGTGCACTGTGTTCGAACCGACGTCGAGGACTCCGAGTCTCATGGACGGAACGCTACTGCGCGCACCCGCATACGCTTGGCTCCGTGCCAAAGACGAAAAAGGCGAAGCCGGGCAAGGCCACCGGCGACGAGAGCGCCGCGAAGGCCGTACGGGCCGCGCACGCGGCCAGGTCCGTGAAGGTCGGGAAGAAGCGCGCCAAGGCCGCCGAGCCCGACGAGAAGGGGCTGGACTTCCCGCGCGCCTGGGTGGAGTTCCCCGACCCGGAGGACGACGAGCAGGTCTACCGCTGCGACCTGACCTGGCTCACCTCCCGCTGGACCTGCATCTTCGGCAACGGCTGCCAGGGCATCCAGGAGGGCCGCGCGGACGACGGCTGCTGCACGCTCGGCGCGCACTTCTCCGACGAGGACGACGAGAAGCGGGTCGCGGGGTACGTGGCCCGGCTGACGCCCGAGCTGTGGCAGTTCCACGACGTCGGCACGGAGACGGGCTGGGTGCAGCTCGACGAGGACGGCGACCGGCAGACCCGCCGCTGGCAGGGCTCGTGCGTCTTCCAGAACCGGCCCGGCTTCGCCGGCGGCGCCGGCTGCTCGCTGCACATCCTGGCCGTCAAGGAGGGCCTGGAGCCGCTGGAGACCAAGCCGGACGTGTGCTGGCAGCTTCCGGTGCGCCGGACGTACGACTGGATCGAGCGCCCGGACGACAGCAAGGTCCTCCAGGTGTCGATCGGCGAGTACGACCGGCGCGGCTGGGGCCCCGGCGGCCACGACCTGCACTGGTACTGCACGACGGCGAGCTCCGCGCACGTGGGCGCCGCGCCGGTCTACGTCTCCTACCGCCCCGAGCTCGTCGAGATGATGGGCGAGGCGGCGTACGAGGTCCTGGTCGGGCTGTGCGAGGCGCGGCTGGCCTCCCAGCTGCCGCTGGTCGCCCCGCACCCGGCCGACCCGGCGTAACCGCCCGGCACCGCCCCGCACCGCCCCGCGCGCGTCACTGCGGGGGCGAGGAGCCCGGGTCCTGGCTCGGGGTCCCGCCGTCCGAGGCGGTCGGCGTGGGCGTGGGCTCCGTCGTCGGCTCGGTGGTCGGCGGCTGGCCGGTCGGCTCCGTCGTGGGCTCCGAGGTCGGCGGCGCCGTCGTGGGCCCGGCCGTCGGCTGGGTCGTCGGCTCCGTCGTCGGCTGCGTCGTCGGGGTCCCCGGGCCCGCCGGGCTCGGCGGCACCGCCCCGTAGCCGTCGATGCGCAGCACCGCGCCCGAGGGGTCGACGCCCACCCGCGCGCTCCACGCCCCGGCGGGTTCGCGCGAGCGGTCGACGGTGATCCGGACCGTGAGCGACTCGCCGGGCCGCAGCGTGCCGGACGCCTGGCTCACGTACAGCCAGGGGGCGTCCGACCAGAGCGACCAGACGGCGGGCGAGCCGCCCTCGTTGGCGAGGGTCAGCAGCGTCGTCGACCCGCTGCCGCGCGCGGCGACGGTGATCCGCCCGGGCGCCGGCTGTCCGGGCAGCGTCGGGGCGACGGGCGCGCCGGGGCTGATCACCTCGACGGAGACGTCCGGGGAGCGGCTGCCGCGCGTGAAGCGGGGGTCGGGGGTGGTGCGGGCGTTGCCCGCGTTCTCGTAGCGCTCGTAGGGGCGCCCGGCGCCCGCGCCTCGCGGGCCGCCCGGCTCGTCGGCCTCGCGCGCGCTGATCCTGGCCCCGTCCTGGCCCTCCCCCAGCTCCGGGGTGCCCCGGTAGGAGGCCCACAGCGCCAGCACGGGGGCGGCGACGACGGCGGCGACGACCGTGGTGGTGACGGCCCGCGCGCGCATCCGGTCGCGGCGGGCCGCGTGGTCCTTGGGATCCATGGGGAAGCCGGTCGGCCCGAACCGGGGGGAGCCGGCCCGCGCGCGCGGCACGTGCAGCATCGCCACGTACGCGGCGGCCCGGGGCGCCTCGACGAGCGGGAGCCGGCCCGCGCGGCCCGCCGCCGCGCCCGGCCACGGCCCGCCCGCGCCCGCCCGCTCGGCGGCCCGGCGGCAGCGCGGGCAGTCGTCGACGTGCCGGACCAGCTCGGCGCGCAGGGCGGCGGAGAGCAGCACCTGGTGGTCGCCGGTGAGGCCCGCCACGGTGGGGCAGTCGCCGGTCTCGACGACGGCGAGCGCGGCCCGGGTGCGCTCGACCTCGCAGGCGGCGGAGGAGAGCAGCTCGCGGGCGGCGACCGGGTCCAGGGTGAGCACGGCGGCGAGCTCCGGGTGGCCCAGTCCGTGCCGGACGGCGAGCTCCAGGGCCTCGCGCTGCTCGGGGGTGGTGCCGGCGGCCTCGGGCCAGGCGAGCGCGGCCAGTTCGAGCCGGCGGCGCTCGGCGAGCTCGGGCGACACCCGGGGCGGGGCGGCGGCGGCGACCGCGGGCCGCCCGGTGTGGGCGCCCTGGCGGCGGCCCCGCTGCTCGCCGAGGGTGCGCAGGCAGGCCCAGCGGGCCAGCGCGTAGAGCCAGGCGCGGCGCCCGCCCTCGTCGGACGGGCGGCGGCCGTGGTGGCGTTCGGCGATGGCGAGGACGTCGCCGAGGACGGCGGTGGCGGTGTCGTGGTCGCAGAGCACCGAGAGGCAGTAGGTGAACAGGCCGTCCAGGTACTCCTCGTAGCGCGCGGGCGGGCGCCGGCCGAGGGTGCGGGGGCCGTCGGTGGGTCGGGCGGGGGAATCCGGCCTGCTGCTCGTCACTGGGCGACCGTAGGCAGCGGGGCGGGGGCTCTTCGTACCGCTTGCACACTTTTAATCCGTACGGGTGAAGCTATCGCTCGAAGGGGGACACGAATCCGGTTCTCCATCCGGTTTCCCGTCCGGTCTCCCATCCGGTCTCCCGTCAGGGCGCCCCGACCGGTCTGCCCACCGGTCCCCACACACCGGTCTCCCCACCGGTCTCCCCGCCGGGCCCGGCCCGTTGTCGGTGGCGGCCGATACGGTGGTGCGCATGGCTGCCCGTACGAAATCCGCCAAGGACCGGCCGTCCTACCGCTGCACCGAGTGCGGCTGGCAGACGGCCAAGTGGCTCGGCCGCTGCCCCGAATGCCAGGCCTGGGGCACGGTCGAGGAGTACGGCGCGCCCGCCGTGCGGACCACCGCCGCCGGGCGGGTGTCCACCTCCGCGCTGCCGATCGCGCAGGTCGACGTCCGGCAGGCGACCGCCCGCAGTACCGGCGTCGACGAGCTGGACCGGGTGCTCGGCGGCGGGCTCGTGCCCGGGGCCGTCGTGCTGCTCGCCGGGGAGCCCGGCGTCGGCAAGTCCACCCTGCTGCTCGACGTCGCCGCCAAGGCCGCGAGCGAGGAGCACCGCACGCTGTACGTGACGGGCGAGGAGTCCGCGAGCCAGGTCCGGCTGCGCGCCGACCGGATCAACGCGCTCAGCGACCATCTCTATCTGGCGGCCGAGACCGACCTCTCCGCCGTCCTCGGCCACCTGGACGAGGTCAAGCCCTCGCTGCTGATCATGGACTCGGTGCAGACCGTCGCCTCCCCCGAGATCGACGGCGCCCCCGGCGGCATGGCCCAGGTCCGCGAGGTCGCCGGGGCGCTCATCCGGGCGTCCAAGGAGCGGGGCATGTCCTCCCTGCTCGTCGGCCACGTCACCAAGGACGGCGCCATCGCGGGCCCCCGCCTGCTGGAGCACCTGGTCGACGTGGTGCTCCACTTCGAGGGCGACCGGCACGCCCGGCTCCGCCTGGTCCGCGGCGTGAAGAACAGATACGGGGCGACCGACGAGGTCGGCTGCTTCGAGCTGCACGACGAGGGCATCACCGGCCTCGCCGACCCCTCCGGCCTCTTCCTGACCCGCCGGGACGTCGCCGTGCCCGGCACCTGCCTCACGGTCACCCTGGAGGGCCGCCGGCCGCTGGTCGCCGAGGTCCAGGCGCTGACCGTCGACTCCCAGATCCCCTCGCCGCGCCGCACCACCTCGGGCCTGGAGACCTCCCGGGTCTCGATGATGCTGGCCGTCCTGGAGCAGCGGGGCCGGATCAGCGCGCTCGGCAAGCGGGACATCTACTGCGCGACCGTCGGCGGCGTGAAGCTCTCCGAGCCCGCCGCCGACCTGGCCGTCGCCCTCGCGCTGGCCTCCGCCGCCAGCGACACCCCGCTGCCGAAGAACCTGGTGGCGATCGGCGAGGTCGGCCTCGCGGGCGAGGTCCGCCGGGTCACCGGCGTGCAGCGCCGGCTCGCCGAGGCGCACCGCCTGGGCTTCACCCACGCCCTGGTCCCGGCCGACCCCGGCAAGGTCCCGGCCGGCATGAAGGTGACCGAGGTCGCCGACATGGGGGACGCCCTGCGGGTGCTGCCGCGCAGCCGCCGCGCCGGTACGCCCGAGCAGGGCTGAGCGGCCGGCGGCGGACGCCGTCCCGGCCCCGCACCGGCCCCGTACGGGCCCCGTACAGGCCGGGTCACGGCCGGGGTCTCGGCCGGGTCCCCGGCGCGCGGCGGAGGGCGCCGGGGCGGTGTCGCTAGACTTTGCCCTGGTCTCGCCCATCCGTACGAGCCGGAGGAGTGCAGTGGCAGCCAAGGACAACGAGGCACTGATGCGTGCGTCGCTCAGCGCCGTCGCCCCCGGCACCGCCCTGCGTGACGGTCTGGAGCGCATCCTCCGGGGCAACACCGGCGGCCTGATCGTCCTCGGCATGGACAAGACCGTCGAGTCCATGTGCACCGGCGGTTTCGTCATCGACGTCGACTTCACCGCGACCCGGCTGCGCGAGCTGTGCAAGCTCGACGGGGCGATCGTCCTCGACAAGGACATCTCCAAGATCCTGCGGGCCGGTGTGCAGCTGGTCCCCGACGCGTCGATCCACACCGAGGAGACCGGCACCCGGCACCGCACCGCCGACCGGGTCTCCAAGCAGTGCGGCTTCCCCGTCGTCTCGGTCTCCCAGTCCATGCGCCTGATCGCCCTGTACGTCAACGGGGAGCGCCGCGTCCTGGAGGAGTCGGCGGCGATCCTGTCCCGCGCGAACCAGGCGCTGGCCACCCTGGAGCGGTACAAGCTCCGGCTCGACGAGGTCGCCGGCACGCTCTCCGCGCTGGAGATCGAGGACCTGGTGACCGTCCGCGACGTCACCGCCGTCGCCCAGCGCCTGGAGATGGTCCGCCGGATCGCCACCGAGATCGCCGAATACGTGGTGGAGCTCGGCACGGACGGCCGGCTGCTCTCGCTCCAGCTCGACGAGCTGATCGCGGGCGTCGAGCCCGAGCGCGAGCTGGTCGTCCGGGACTACGTGCCCGAGCCGACCTCCCCCAGAGCTGCCTCCGGGAGGGGCCCCCAGCGTTCCCGGACGGTCGCCGAGGCGCTCACCGAGCTCGACGCCCTGACCCACCCCGAGCTGCTCGAACTGCCCATCGTGGCGCGGGCCCTCGGCTACACCGGCTCCCCCGAGACGCTGGACTCGGCGGTCTCGCCGCGCGGCTACCGGCTGCTCGCCAAGGTGCCGCGGCTGCCCGGCGCGATCATCGAGCGGCTGGTGGAGCACTTCGGCGGGCTGCAGAAGCTGCTCGCGGCGAGCGTGGACGACCTCCAGGCCGTGGACGGCGTCGGCGAGGCCCGCGCCCGCAGCGTCCGCGAGGGCCTGTCCCGGCTCGCGGAGTCCTCGATCCTGGAGCGGTACGTCTAGGACCTGTCGTCCCGGCAGGCCGCCGGGACCGGACCCGGACCCTTGTCCGGACCCGTACCGCGAAACGGCGGGGCGCACCGCTCTCGGTGCGCCCCGCCGTTTCCGTACCGCCCGTTTCCGTACCGCCCGTTTCCGTACCGCCCGTTTCCGTACCGCCCGTTTCCGTACCGCCCGGTCCCGGCGGCCCGTCAGTCCTTGGCCAGCGTGAAGGAGGCCGGGAGCACCTTCACACCCGGCATCGCCGCCTCCACCAGGTAGGTGCCCGGACCGACCGGGCCCGCCGGGGCGGTCGCGCAGTTCGGGGCGCTGCGCCCCCGGTCCCACTCCACGGTGTGCGTGATCGTCGCCCGCGCGGGAAGCTTCAGCAGCAGCGGGCCGGCCGGGCGCGGGCAGTCCTTCGAGGACCACACGTCGGTGCTCTTGGTGTCACTGATCGTCAACACCGCGTTCGACGGCCCGAGATCGGCCTTGCAGGCGGTCGCCGAGGTGTTCTTGACGACCAGCAGGAAGCGGGGCTTCTCGCCGGCCTCGTAGCTGACCTTGGTGCTGCGCAGGGTCAACTGCAGGTCTCCGGGAGCGCAGTTCGGCAGCGGGGAATCGGCCGGAACCCGCTGTCCCGCGCCGTTGCCCGCGCCGCCGTCGCCGCCGGCGCCGTCGGTGTCGCCGTTCTTGCCGCCGGTCGCGGCCCCCGCGGCCGTACCCGCGCCGGTGCCCGCGCTCGTCCCCGCGTCCGCGCCCGCCGTGTCACCGCCCGCGCCGCCCGAGCCGCTGCCCGACTCGTCTCGGCCGCCGGGCCGTTGGTCGATCGCCGGGCCGCTGCCGGAGGGCCCGGGGGTGATCGAGGGCGCCGGAGAAGAGCCGTTGGCGGAGTCGCTCGGCTTCTTCCCTTGCCCACCACCGGAGGTGACGGCCCATAGGGCGATCAGCGCGAGGAGGGCGACCAGGCACAGCGCCACGGCCCTCCGACGCCAGTAGATGGAGGAGGGAAGCGGCCCGACCGGATTGCGCAGTGATCCCACGCCACGAACCTTACGAGAGATCAGGGCCCGTTCCCGCCCCACCCGCCGCCCCGGGCCCCAAGTTTTGCCGATGATCACATCCCGGCGCGGACAGGAACCGTCGGACGCCCCCGTTCGTACCGCTCTGACGGGCTTCTCACCGCACCCCTTACTTTCGTCCAGGGCGGTCCTGGCCCTTGGTGTGGAGCGTGGAGCTCCGGATCCCGGTTACCGTCGATGACCATGGACAACCTGTCTTCCCTCTCCGACGGCCTGTATCTCGACATCACGGACTTCGCCCACTCCACCCCGCACTGGTTCCAGTCCGTGGCCGAGGTGTGGACGGAGCTCGGGCTGCTGCTCTTCGGGGTGCTGTTCGCCGCCGGCTGGTGGCGGTCCCGCCGGAGCTCCGACGCGGCGATGGCGCTCGCGCTGCTCGCCCCGCTCGCGACCGCCTTCGGCTACGTGGTGAGCGAGGGCCTGAAGTCGCTGGTGAACGAGGAGCGCCCGTGCCGGGCCGTCGCCGGGGCGCCCGCCTCCCTGGTCGCCTGCCCGCCGCACGGGGACTGGTCCTTCCCCAGCAACCACGCGGCCATCGCGGGCGCCGCCGCCGTCGCCCTCGCCGTGTCCTGGCGCGGCATCGTCTGGCTGACCGCGCCGATGGCCCTGCTCATGGCCTTCTCCCGGGTCTTCGTCGGCGTCCACTACCCGCACGACGTGACCGTGGGCCTGCTCGTCGGCGCCGCCGTCGCCTTCCTCGTCATGAAGGCCGCCAAGCGGCCCGCCGCCTCCGTCGTCGCGGCCGCCCGCGCCAGCCGCAACGGCGCGGTGGTGTGGTGTGCGGGGCGCGGGCTCCCCGCACACGCCTCCACGCGCCCCAGGGGCGCACGCCACGGCGCGTACTGATCCTCCGGCGGACGTGCCAGGATCGGGGGTGCCATGACTTCGACGCCCCCCGGTTCCCCCGGGACCTCCGCCGCCGCGCCCGCCGCTTCCGCCACCCCCGGCACCCCCGGCACGCCCGGCCCGCCCGAGGCCCCGGCCCGGCTGCACGGGCCCGTCCTCGCCTGGTTCGACCGGCACGCCCGCGACCTGCCCTGGCGCCGCCCCGAGGCCGGGGCGTGGGGCGTGATGGTCAGCGAGTTCATGCTCCAGCAGACGCCCGTCGTGCGGGTGCTGCCCGTCTACGAGCAGTGGCTGGCGCGCTGGCCGCGCCCCGCCGACCTGGCCGCCGACGCCCCCGGAGAGGCCGTCCGCGCCTGGGGCCGGCTCGGCTACCCGCGCCGCGCCCTGCGGCTGCACGCGGCGGCCGTCGCCATAACGGAACGGCACGGCGGCGACGTCCCCAGCGACCATGCCCAGCTCCTCGCGCTGCCCGGGATCGGCGAGTACACGGCCGCCGCGGTGGCCTCCTTCGCGTACGGGCAGCGGCACGCCGTCCTCGACACCAACGTGCGCCGGGTCTTCGCCCGGGCGGCGACCGGCGTGCAGTACCCGCCGAACGCCACCACCGCCGCCGAACGCCGGCTCGCCCGCGCCCTGCTCCCCGACGACGAGCCGACCGCCGCCCGCTGGGCCGCCGCCTCCATGGAGCTCGGCGCCCTCGTCTGCACCGCGAAGAACGAGGACTGCGGGCGCTGCCCGCTCGCCGACCGCTGCGCCTGGCGGCTGGCCGGCAAGCCCGCCCACGACGGCCCGCCGCGCCGCGGCCAGACCTACGCGGGCACCGACCGGCAGGTCCGCGGCAAGCTGCTCGCCGTGCTCCGCGAGGCCGTCGACCCGGTCGCCCAGGCCGAGCTCGACGCGGTCTGGGACGAACCCGTACAGCGGGCCCGCGCCCTCGACGGACTCGTCGCCGACGGACTCGTCGAACCCCTCGCGAACGGCCGCTACCGGCTCCCGCTGTCCTGACCGGCCCCCTCCTTTACCCCCGTCCGGGCCCTGTTACACAACCGATGGGCAGCCGTGCGTCCGCCGACGGCTGCCACGCACAACCCCGTGACACGAGCTCCGTAGCGTCTTCGACGTAAGCGGACAGGGCTTGTTCACGGGGATCGGAGGCGGTTCGGCATGGCGCACGGCGAGGTGCTCGACTTCGAGGAGTACGTACGCACTCGGCAGGACGCGCTGCTGCGCAGCGCCCGTCGGCTGGTGCCCGACCCGGTGGACGCGCAGGACCTGCTGCAGACCGCGCTGGTCCGCACGTACGGCCGCTGGGACGGCATCGCGGACAAGTCGCTGGCCGACGCCTACCTCCGCCGGGTCATGATCAACACCCGGACCGAGTGGTGGCGCGCCCGCAAGCTCGAAGAGGTCCCCACCGAGCAGCTGCCCGACGCCCGCGTCGAGGACGCCACCGAGCAGCACGCCGACCGGGCCCTGCTCATGGACATCCTGAAGGTGCTCGCGCCCAAGCAGCGCAGCGTCGTCGTGCTGCGTCACTGGGAGCAGATGAGCACCGAGGAGACCGCCGCCGCGCTCGGCATGTCGACCGGTACGGTGAAGAGCACGCTCCACCGCGCGCTCGCCCGGCTGCGGCAGGAACTGGAGAGCCGGGCCGCCGAGGGCGACGCCCGCGCCCTGCACGCGGGGGTCCTGGAGCGGTCCACCACCGGACGAGGCGAACGGGAGCGGGAGCGTTGCGCGGCCTGAGCGGCAGAGAACGGGCGGCGAGCATCACGGCGGTGGCCGGGCTCGCCGCCGTCGGCGTGCTCGTCGCCGGCTGTTCGACCGGCGGGACCGGCTCCCGCGACGAGGGCCCGGCCCGGCCCGACGAGGTCGCGTCCACGGCCCCCACCACCTCACCGCCCCCCGCCGCCGCGCAGAGCGACGCGGGGCCTGCCGCCGACCGGGTCGACCCGATCGCGCTGCTGAAGGGCGACCCGAAGATCGGCCAGCGGCTCAAGGCCGACCTGAAGCCGTGCACCGCGAACGCCTACCCGGTCGACACCTCGTACGGGAACCTGACGAACTCGACCTCGCCCGACGTCGTCGTCAACGTGATGACCTGCGGGGACGCCGTCGGCATCGGCACCTACGTGTACCGCGAGGAGAACAACCGGTACACCAACGTCTTCATGGCCGAGGACGCCGCCGTCTACGGGGCCATCGACCGAGGCGACCTCGTCGTCACCAAGCAGGTGTACGCGAAGGGCGACCCCGTGGCGTACCCGTCGGGCGAGGACGTCATCACCTACCGCTGGGCGGGGAACAAGTTCACCCAGCACGACTGGGTGCACAACGACTACAGCAAGGCCGTCGGCGACGGAGGCATCGAAGGTGTCCAGCCCGCGCCGAGCGAGCCCGCGAACTGAAGGGCGGCGAGGCGCACCATGGCCGAGACCCATGTCCTGTTCGTCGAGGACGACGACGTCATCCGGGAAGCCACCCAGCTCGCGCTGGAGCGGGACGGCTTCACGGTGACCGCCATGCCCGACGGGCTGTCCGGTCTTGAGGCCTTCCGCGCGAACCGCCCCGACATCGCGCTCCTCGACGTGATGCTGCCCGGCATGGACGGCGTCAGCCTCTGCCGGCGGATCCGCGACGAGTCGACCGTGCCGGTCATCATGCTGTCGGCGCGGGCCGACTCCATCGACGTCGTCCTCGGCCTGGAGGCCGGGGCCGACGACTACGTGACCAAACCCTTCGACGGCTCCGTGCTGATGGCCCGGATCCGCGCCGTGCTGCGCCGCTTCGGCCACGCGGGCGGGCCGGGCGCCGGCGACGGCGGGCGCGAGGAGGCCGCCGAGGCCGGACCGCTCGCCTTCGGCGACCTGGAGATCGACACCGAGGGCATGGAGGTGCGCCGGGCCGGGGCCACGGTCGCGCTCACCCCGACCGAGATGCGGCTGCTCCTGGAGTTCTCCTCGGCCCCCGGCACCGTGCTCTCCCGCGACAAGCTCCTGGAGCGCGTCTGGGACTACGGCTGGGGCGGCGACACCCGCGTGGTGGACGTCCACGTGCAGCGGCTGCGCACGAAGATCGGTCAGGACCGGATCGAGACCGTCCGCGGTTTCGGGTACAAGCTCAAGGGATGAAGCAGGTCAGCAGGTGGTGAAGGGGCTCGCTCTCCGTACGGGGGTCCGCTGGAAGATCGCCGTCGCCATCGCGGCGGTCGGCGCCCTCATCGCGGTCACCCTCAGCCTCGTCGTCCACAACGCGGCCCGGGTCTCGATGCTCGACAACGCGCGCGACGCGCAGATGTGGCGGCTGCAGTTCGCGCAGCGCGTGTACGAGACCTCCAAGCCGAAGGAACCGCGCTTCGGTACCAAGATCAACGACCCGGCGCTGCCGCCGCAGCTCGACCAGCTCATGCGCGAGAAGCGGCGCGGCACATACGTCCAGGAGCACCGCGACGGCCCGCCCGAGGTGTGGGCCGCGCTCCCGCTCGGCAACGGCGACGTGCTCTCCCTGCACGTCCCCTTCGCCGACCGCAGCGCCACGATCATGAAGGACCTGGACCGGGCCCTGATCATCGGCTCCGTGTCGGTGGTCTTCGGCGGCTGCGCCCTCGGCGTGCTCATCGGCGGCCAGCTCTCCCGGCGGCTGCGCAAGGCCGCCGCCGCGGCCGGCCGGGTCGCCCAGGGCAACACCGACGTCCGGGTGCGGGACGCCATCGGCGGATTCGTACGCGACGAGACCGACGAGCTGGCCCGCGCCGTCGACGCCCTCACCGACGCCCTGAACGAGCGGATCGAGGCCGAGCGGCGGGTCACCGCGGACATCGCGCACGAGCTGCGCACCCCGGTCACCGGACTGCTCACGGCCGCCGAGCTGCTGCCGCCCGGGCGCCCCAGCGAGCTGGTGCGGGACCGGGCACAGGCCATGCGGACCCTGGTCGAGGACGTGCTGGAGGTGGCCCGGCTCGACAGCGCCTCCGAGCGGGCCGAGCTGCAGGAGCTCGCGCTGGGCGAGTTCGTGGCGCGGCGGGTGCGGGTGCTGGACCCGGAGGCGGTCGTCCGGGTCGTCCACGAGTCCTGGGTCAGCACCGACCCGCGCCGCCTGGAGCGCATCCTGGGCAACCTCCTGGCCAACGCCGCCAAGCACGGCAAGGGCCCGGTCGAGGTCACCGTCGAGGGCCGCGTGGTCCGGGTCCGCGACCACGGGCCCGGCTTCCCCGAGGCGCTCCTCCAGGACGGCCCGAGCCGCTTCCGCACGGGCAGCAGCGACCGCGCGGGCCAGGGCCACGGCCTGGGCCTGACCATCGCCGCCGGCCAGGCCCGGGTCCTCGGTGCCCGGCTCACCTTCCGCAACGCGGCCCCCGAGGGCACCCCGGACGGGGCGGGCGGCGCCATCGCGGTCCTGTGGCTCCCGGAACACGCCCCGACGGCCACGGGCAGCTTCCCGGTGCTGCGGCTCGCGGACTGAACGGGCTGAACGGGCTGAACGGACTGAACGGGCTGAACGGACTGAGCGGACTGAGACGCCCCGCGCGCACGGAACGGCCCCCTCACCGCTGGGTGAGGGGGCCGTTCGCGTGGGGATCGGCGTACGCGGATCCGTGGATACGGGCGCGGGCGCGGGGGTCAGACGGTCTCGGCGGCCTTGGGGGCGCCCACGGTCCCGGCGGGGCCCGCCGGCCCGCCGGCCTCCGCCGTCTCCGGCTTCGCCGGGCCGGTGCCGCGCAGGGCGACCTCCTTGACGAAGAAGGCGAGGGCGAAGCCGAGGACGGCGACGGCCGCGCCGACCAGGAAGGCGGAGTGGGTGCCGGCGGCCACCGCGTGCTGGTACGCCTCGCGGACCGCCTCCGGCAGCCGGGCCAGGCTGGCCGCGTCGAGCTGCGCCGAGTGCGCGGTCGCCGCGCCGCCGCCGCGGGCCGCCATCTCGTCCTGCACCTTGCTCGTGAACAGGGCGCCCATGATCGCGACGCCGAAGGAGGAGCCGAGGGTCCGGAACAGGGTGGTCGAGGAGGACGCGACGCCCATGTCCTTCATCTCGACGCTGTTCTGCGCGACGAGCATGGTGATCTGCATCAGGAAGCCCATGCCGGCACCGAGGACGGCCATGTAGACACCGGAGAGGAAGCGGGTGGTGTCGGTGTCCATGGTGGACAGCAGGTACAGGCCCGCGACCATGAGCGCGCCGCCGATGATCGGGAAGGCCTTGTACTTGCCGCTGTTGGTGGTGACCCGGCCGACGACCAGCGAGACGACCATCATCGACAGCAGCATCGGCAGGAGCAGCAGGCCGGAGTTGGTGGCCGAGGCGCCCTGGACGGACTGCTGGAACAGCGGCAGGAAGAGGACCGCGCCGAACATCACGAAGCCGGTGATGAAGCCGATCATGGACATCAGGCTGAAGTTGCGGCTGCGGAAGATGTGCAGCGGCATGATCGGGTCGCTCGCGCGGGTCTCGACGAAGAGGAAGGCCACGAGGGCCAGGACGCCGCCGACCGCGAGACCGACGATGGTGGCCGAGCCCCAGGCGTACTCCGTGCCGCCCCAGGTGGTGACCAGCACGATCGCGGTGATGCCGACGGTCAGCAGGGCCGCGCCGAGGAAGTCGATGCGGGTGCCGGTGGCGCGCTCCTTCTTCGGCAGGTGCAGCACGGCGGTGACCATGGCGAGGGCCACGGCGCCGAGCGGCAGGTTGATGTAGAAGGACCAGCGCCAGCCCCAGTGGTCGGTGATGGAGCCGCCGACGAGCGGTCCGCCGATCATGGCGAGGGCCATCACGCCGGCCATCATGCCCTGGTACTTGCCGCGCTCACGGGGCGGGATCAGGTCGCCGATGATCGCCATCACGCCGACCATCAGACCGCCGGCGCCCAGGCCCTGGATCGCGCGGAAGCCGATGAGCTGGCCCATGTCCTGCGCCATGCCGCTGAGCGCGGAGCCGACCAGGAAGATCACGATCGAGGTGAGGAAGACGCCCTTGCGCCCGAACATGTCGCCGAGCTTGCCCCAGATCGGGGTGGAGGCGGCGGTGGCCAGGGTGTAGGCGGTGACGACCCAGGAGAGGTGCTCCAGGCCGCCGAGCTCACCGACGATGGTCGGCATCGCGGTGCCGATGATCATGTTGTCCAGCATCGCGAGGAGCATCGCGATCATGAGGGCGAGCAGGACGACGCGGACGCTGCGCGGCTGCTTGCCCTCCGCCACGGCCGGTTCCTGCCCAGTCTGTTTCGTCGCCATGTCGTGCGCCCCGTTTCCTTACTTGCCGCCCGGCTAGTTATTACACTGGGGACGGTAGACCCCGCACTTGCCGGTCGTCAAGTAAGTTCATGTGGAAGCGAGAGACCATGGCCCAGGCCCGAGGCAACACCCGCCAGCGCATCCAGGACGTGGCCCTCGAACTCTTCGCCGAGCAGGGGTACGAGAAGACCTCCCTGCGCGAGATCGCGGAACGCCTCGACGTCACCAAGGCCGCGCTGTACTACCACTTCAAGACCAAGGAAGACATCCTGATCGGCATCTTCGAGGACCTCACCCGTCCCATGGACGAGCTGATCGCCTGGGGCGGCGAGCAGCCCCGCACCCTGGAGAACAAGCGGGAGATCCTGCGCCGCTACCAGGTGGCCCTGCTGGCCGCCGCCCCGCTCTTCCGCTTCATGCAGGAGAACCAGGCCACCGTGCGCGAGCTGAGCATCGGCCTGACCTTCAAGGAGCGCATGATCGCGATGGTCGGCCTGCTCCAGGAGCCGGACTTCTCGATGACCGACAAGGTGCGCTCGGTCAGCGCGATCTTCACCATGCACGCCGGCACGTTCTTCATGGAGAACATCGAGGGCGACACCGAGGAGAAGCACGAAGCCGTCCTCGAGGTCGCCCTCGATCTGATCGGTCAGACCCACCAGGACCGCTAGGACCTGTCGCAGACCGCCGTTGTCGGCGCCGGAGCGCCGTCACGCCGTCACGCCGTCATCGTCAGATGGAGACGCCGTGGGACCGCAGGAAGGCGGCCGGGTTCACGGCGGAGCCGTAGTTCGGGGTGGTGCGGATCTCGAAGTGCAGGTGCGGGCCGGAGCTGTTGCCGGTGTTGCCCGAGAGGGCGATCCGCTGGCCGGCGCCGACCTTCTGGCCGACGTTGACCTGGATCTTCGACAGGTGCGCGTACTGCGAGTACGTGCCGTTGGCGTGCTTCACGACGATCGCGTTGCCGTACGCGGGGCCGTCGCCGCCACCGTTGGGGCCGGCCTTGACGACGGTGCCGGCCGCGGCGGCCTTGACCGGGGTGCCGGTCGGGACGGCGAAGTCCTGGCCGGAGTGCTTGTGGGCCCACATGGCGCCGCCCTGGTTGTAGCTGGCGCTGAGGGTGTAGGCGCTGACGGGCTTGACCCAGCCGGCCGCCTTCTTGGCGGTGACGGTCTTGGCCTGCGCCTTGACGGCGGCGGCCTTCACCTGGGCGGCCTTGGCCTGGGTGGCGGCCTGGTTCGCGATCGCGGCGGACGTGGCGGTCGCGGTGCCCGCGACGGCGGACGTGCCCTCGGCGGCGAAGGCGGACCCGGCCCCGGCCACCAGCGACGCTCCCAGGCCGGCGGTGGCGAGGGTGGCGACGGCGGCGATACGGATGCTGGGCTTCATGACGCGCTTCGACATACGGGGGAGAACCTCCGGACAGAACGGGACCCGACGCGACAGCGGTCGACGCCGGGCTTGCTCATCCTTGGTAACCCGCACCCCCAGTCATCCCAAAACACCCCATCTACGACATCACCTCGTAGCGACCTCCAAGGCGGATCGCCCCTTGACGGCCCCCGGGACGATACGCGAAACCGGACATAACGCCCGCGATCGATCGGTTTAACCCCACGTCGCGGGCACCCCGAACCGCCCGAAAGGCCGCACGATGTCCCGTTCGGAACCTTCGGGACCAAAGTCCCGGCCCGCAGGCCGCTTCCGGGGCCCGCTCCCCCGGGAACGACCGACTATTCCCCCTAGTACCCCCCGAAACCCCTGTGCGGCTTGTCACCACCCCACCCCCGCCGATGGGACCTGGGTCACGCGACCGAACCCTCCGGAACACCCTCCACGACCCTCCGCGCGGCACTAACTTCCGAGACATGACCGAGGACATCACCGAGATCGAACTCGCCGACGCCATCGCCGCCGTCCGCGACCAGCTCGTCGACGCCGCCGCCCGCGCCACCGGACAGCCCGTCGCCTTCGAGGTCGGCGACATACAGATGGAGTTCACCATCGAGCTCCGCAAGGAGCTCAAGGGCGGCACCAAGGTGAAGGCCTGGGTCGTCGAAGCCGGCGCCGACGCCGCCCGCACCCGGGGCGAGACCCACCGCGTCGCCTTCACCCTCAAGCCCCGCACCGCCGCGACGGGCGGACCCTGGCTGGTGGGGAACGAGGAGGAGACGGACCTGTCCGGCTTCGGGGCCGGAGCCGGCGACCGGTGACGGCGGACATCGTCTTCGCCGTCTTCGGCCGGCAGCAGGGCACCGGCGTCCTCGTCGCCCCCCGCCTGGTCCTGACCAGCGCCCACGTGGTGGGCGGCGCCCACAGCGCCGACATCGCGCGGCCCGGCCGGTCCGGGCTCTCGCGCTTACAGGTCGTCTGGTCCGACGACCGGCTCGACGCGGCCCTGCTGTCGAGCCCCGAGGACCTCGGCACCGCCCCCCGGATCGGCTCGGTCGCCACCGACCGCCCGGTCCCCGGCTGCGAGATCCGGGGCTTCCCCCGCATCCAGCGCTACGACGGGCGCAAACCCGACCTCGACCAGTACACCGGCACCGTCCTGCCCATGGCCGGGCTGCTCCGCCGCACCCTCACCGTCGAGCTGGACCACCCGCCCGCCACCGCCGACGAGGACGGCCCCTCCCCGCTCGCCGGCCTCTCCGGAGCCCCCGTCCTCGTCGAGGGCAGCCTGCTCGGCGTCGTCCGCGCCGTCCCGCGCGGGCGCGGCCACCGGCGCCTGGAGTGCGTCCCCCTCACCGCCCTCCTCGCGGACGAGGAGGCGAGCCGCTGGCTCGGCGCCGTCACCGCCCTCCTCACCCCCCACACCCGGGACCAGCCCTACGAGGAGGAGTACGCGGAAGCCCTCGGCGCCGCCTACCGCCGCACCCGGATCTTCGGCCTCGACGAGCTCGGCAAGCGCGCCTCCGAATGGGACCTCGACACCGCCTACCTCTCCCTGGAGGCCGCCTCCCGCGACCAGGAGGCCGTCCCCGTCCCCCGCCGCGTCGACGACCTGCTCGCCACCCGCCCCCGCGTCCTGCTGCGCGGCGACGCGGGCGCCGGCAAGACCACCCTCATGTGGTGGCTGGCCGCCCACGCCGCCGCCGGAACCCTCAGCCCGGAGCTCGCCGAGCTCAACGGCCTCGTCCCCTTCGTCGTCCCGCTGCGCTCCCTGCGGGCCCGCGGCAAGGGCTTCCCGACCCCGGCCGCGCTGCCCGGCGTCGCCGGCCTGATGGTCGACGGCGCGCCGGACGGCTGGGCGGGCCGCGTCCTGACCGCCGGACGCGGACTGCTCCTCGTCGACGGCCTGGACGAGGTCACCCCCGCCGACCGCGACGACGCCCACACCTGGCTCGGCGACCTGCTGGCCCGCTACCCCGGCACCCGCTGCGTGGCGACCGTGCGCCCGCACGCCGTGGCCGCCGACTGGCTGGGCGCCGAGGGCTTCGAGGAGCTCACCCTCCTCCCCCTGCGCGGCGACGACATCCAGGCCTTCGTCGCCGCCTGGCACGAGGCCGCCCGCCTCGACTCGCCCGACGGCGAGAACCTGGCCGACCTCGAACAGGACCTGGCCCAGCAGTTCCGCCACAACCCGAACCTCGCCGAGCTGGCCAGGACCCCGCTCCTCTGCGCGGTGATCTGCGCCCTGCACCGCCAGCGGGAGGGCTTCCTCCCCGAGAACCGCTGGGAGCTGTACGACTCCGCCCTCCGGATGCTGCTCGGCAGCCGCGACGAACGGCGCCGGATCGACGCCCCGGACGGCATCCGCATGACCGTGGAGGAGCACACCCAGCTCCTCCAGCGCCTGGCCGCGTGGCTGGTCCGCGTCGGCCACACCGAGTTCACCCGCGAACAGGCCGTACAGCGCCTGGAGCGCGACCTGCCCGGTATGCCCCGCGTCCGGGACCAGGGCAGCACGACGGACATCCTCACCCACCTCGTCAACCGCAGCGGCCTCCTCCAGGAGCGCACGGACGATGTCTTCCAGTTCGCCCACCGCACCTTCCAGGACTTCCTCGCCGCGAAGGAGTTCGTCGAGGACGGCGTCCTCCCGGAACTCCTCCGCCACGCCCACGACCAGCAGTGGCACGACGTCCTCCTGCTGGCCGCCGGCCACTGCGGACGGCGCGACCTGCCGATCCTGGTGACGGGCCTCCTGGAGGCGGGCTCCAGAACACGCAAGGGCGACCTGAAGACCACCCTGTACGTCCTGGCGGCGCTGGCCTCCCAGCACGCGGCCTGGCTGGACGAGAACCTGCGGAGGCGCGTACGGAGGGCCGTGACGTCGGTCCTGCCGCCACGGAACCCGGAGCAGCGGATCCAGCTGGCCCGGCTCGGCGAGTACGTGCTGCCCCTGCTGCCCGGCCCCGCGCAGACGTCCAAGGACACCCTCGACACGGTCACCGAGCTGATCTCCGTCATCGGCGGGTCGGCCTCGCTCCCGTACGCCCGGGCGTTCGCCGAGGCCGGTGAGGCCCACCGGTTCTCCACGAGCTGGGACAGCTTCCCGGCGGCGCCCTTCGCCCGCGAGGTCCTCACCCACCTGGGAGACCACTTCCTGGTCAGCGCCTACGGAGCGGAACAACTGCGGTTGCTGCGGGAGCTGCCCCACCTCAAGCAGGTCCTCGTCATGGGCGACCTGCCCGCGGCGAAGATCGTCGAGTCACTCGGCAACCGCCCGCTCCGGCACCTCAGCATCGCCATCAACGATCAGCTGGAGACGCTCGACTTCCTGGCGTCACTCGACTGCTCCCAGCTCCGCGGCCTGCTCGTCAGCAACTGCCCCCGCATCACCCGCGTGGACGCGATCGGGGGGCTGTCCAATCTCAGGCTCCTCGAACTCAGCCACATACGAAAGGGCGACGGGACTCTCGATCTGACCCCGCTCCACGCGCTTCCCCACGCCCTCACGATCACGATCACCGGCGTCCCGCTCAAGAACATCCACGGCGCCGCCGCCCTCGGCGACCGGCTGACCGTCAAGTGACGAAAAGGGGCGGCCCCGGAACCAGAAGGTTCCGGGGCCGCCCCTCACGGCGTCAGCCGATGATCAGCGTCAGGCTTCCTTGGACAGGTTCGGACCCGCCCCGCCCGCCGCCTCGATCGGAGGCACGTCCGGCAGGGCCGACTTCTCCTCGCCGCGGAAGGTGAAGGTGCGCTCGTCGCCCTCGCCCTCCGTGTCCACGACCACGATGTGACCGGGGCGCAGCTCACCGAAGAGGATCTTCTCCGACAGGGTGTCCTCGATCTCGCGCTGGATCGTCCGGCGCAGCGGCCGGGCGCCCATCACGGGGTCGTAGCCCTTCTTGGAGAGGAGCTCCTTCGCGGACTGGGAGAGCTCGATGCCCATGTCCCGGTCCTTCAGGCGCTCGTCCACGCGGCTGATCATCAGGTCGACGATCTGGAGGATGTCGTCCTGGGTCAGCTGCGGGAAGACGATGATGTCGTCCACACGGTTGAGGAACTCCGGGCGGAAGTGCTGCTTCAGCTCGTCGCTGACCTTCGCCTTCATCCGCTCGTAGTTGGACTTCGTGTCGCCCTGGGCCGCGAAGCCCAGGTTGAAGCCCTTCGAGATGTCCCTGGTCCCGAGGTTGGTCGTCATGATGATGACCGTGTTCTTGAAGTCCACGACCCGGCCCTGGGAGTCGGTCAGGCGACCGTCCTCCAGGATCTGGAGAAGGGAATTGAAGATATCGGGGTGGGCCTTCTCGACCTCGTCGAAGAGGACCACGGAGAACGGCTTGCGGCGCACCTTCTCGGTGAGCTGGCCGCCCTCTTCGTAGCCCACGTATCCGGGCGGCGAGCCGAAGAGCCGGGAAACCGTGTGCTTCTCGCTGAACTCCGACATGTCGAGGGAGATCATCGCGTCCTCGTCGCCGAAGAGGAATTCGGCGAGCGCCTTGGACAGCTCGGTCTTACCGACACCGGACGGGCCGGCGAAGATGAACGAGCCACCGGGGCGCTTCGGGTCCTTCAGACCGGCCCGCGTACGGCGGATGGCCCGCGAGAGGCCCTTCACGGCGTCCTTCTGGCCGATGACGCGCTTGTGGAGCTCGTCCTCCATGCGCAGCAGGCGGCTCGACTCCTCCTCGGTCAGCTTGAAGACCGGGATGCCGGTGGCGGTCGCGAGGACCTCGGCGATGAGCTCGCCGTCCACCTCGGCGACGACGTCCATGTCGCCGGCCTTCCACTCCTTCTCCCGCTTGGTCTTCGCGGCGAGGAGCTGCTTCTCCTTGTCGCGCAGGGAGGCGGCCTTCTCGAAGTCCTGCGAGTCGATCGCGGACTCCTTGTCCCGGCGGACGGAGGCGATCTTCTCGTCGAACTCGCGGAGGTCCGGCGGCGCGGTCATCCGGCGGATGCGCATCCGGGAGCCGGCCTCGTCGATCAGGTCGATCGCCTTGTCCGGGAGGAAGCGGTCCGAGATGTAGCGGTCGGCCAGCGTCGCGGCCTGCACCAGCGCCTCGTCCGTGATGGAGACGCGGTGGTGGGCCTCGTAGCGGTCGCGCAGACCCTTGAGGATCTCGATGGTGTGCGGCAGCGAGGGCTCGGCGACCTGGATGGGCTGGAAGCGGCGCTCCAGCGCGGCGTCCTTCTCCAGGTACTTGCGGTACTCGTCGAGCGTGGTGGCACCGATGGTCTGGAGCTCACCGCGGGCCAGCATCGGCTTGAGGATGCTGGCGGCGTCGATCGCGCCCTCGGCGGCGCCCGCACCCACGAGGGTGTGGAGCTCGTCGATGAACAGGATGATGTCGCCGCGGGTGCGGATCTCCTTGAGGACCTTCTTCAGGCGCTCCTCGAAGTCACCGCGGTAGCGGGAGCCGGCGACCAGCGCGCCGAGGTCCAGGGTGTAGAGGTGCTTGTCCTTGAGGGTCTCGGGCACCTCGCCCTTGACGATGGCCTGCGCCAGGCCCTCGACGACGGCGGTCTTGCCGACGCCGGGCTCGCCGATGAGGACCGGGTTGTTCTTGGTGCGGCGGGACAGCACCTGCATGACCCGCTCGATCTCCTTCTCGCGCCCGATGACCGGGTCGAGCTTGGATTCGCGGGCCGCCTGGGTGAGGTTGCGGCCGAACTGGTCGAGGACCAGGGACGTCGAGGGCGTGCCCTCGGCAGGACCGCCGGCGGTGGCGGCTTCCTTGCCCTGGTAGCCGGAGAGCAGCTGGATGACCTGCTGCCGGACCCGGTTGAGATCGGCGCCCAGCTTCACGAGGACCTGGGCGGCGACGCCCTCGCCCTCGCGGATCAGGCCGAGCAGGATGTGCTCGGTGCCGATGTAGTTGTGGCCGAGCTGGAGGGCCTCCCGGAGCGACAGCTCCAGGACCTTCTTGGCACGAGGGGTGAAGGGGATGTGGCCGGACGGGGCCTGCTGGCCCTGACCGATGATCTCCTCCACCTGCTGGCGGACCGCCTCGAGCGAAATCCCGAGGCTCTCCAGGGCCTTAGCGGCGACACCCTCACCCTCGTGGATAAGGCCCAGGAGGATGTGCTCGGTGCCGATGTAGTTGTGGTTGAGCATCCGGGCTTCTTCCTGAGCCAGGACGACAACCCGCCGCGCGCGGTCGGTGAACCTCTCGAACATCGTTAATCGCTCCTCAGAGCGGTCAGTCAGTTAGGGGTCGATCCCCTCCCTGTCCTTCCGCAGCTTAGTCCCGCAAGCGGGGACCGCTCATTCCAACTGCCGACATCCGTCCGGATCACCCCCTTACTTCTGGGGAGACCTGCTGCCGAACAGCCGACAAATGCTCCAACTCGATGGTGCGAGACGATGTTCCCGCAGGCCAAGTGGTTACCCGCGACTCCAGTACGCCGATGGCGAACGTGAGACGCGACTGCCCGCGAGCCACCCCTCCTCACATGGAATGTCTTACCCGTAAGGACGGACACTCCATGCGGCGCACCCCTGTTCCCTCCGCTACGGGCGAACACCCTTGCGCTCTCGAATGCACCCGTACGCCCCCATCATGGACACTCCGCGCACCGGATCAAGGACCATCGGTCACCGGTGCCGTCGTGCCACGTAACCAAGGACCCCCCGGAGGCGTTCCCCCGGTATGGCCTTCACCGTCCCGCTCCCCCGCTCGCCGCTCGACGGCGGTACGGCGCGGTGGTACGAGCACGAGCTCGGCTGGGCGACGGTGGCCGGGCCCCCGGTGCAGCTCGTGACGGGGCTGCGCTTCGACGTGCTGGAGATGCCCGCCGCCGCGGGTCGCGGGGTGCTGCGCCGGATGGGCGCCGACACCGGACCGGTCGCCCTGATGGGGCGGCGGATGCGGCTGCTGGTGGCCGCGGGGAGCGCGGAGGAGCTGCCCGGACTGCTGGAGTGGCTGGAGTGGGGCGGGATCGCGCTGGATCTCGCCGCGCTGGGCACCGACGGCCGGATGGCCGCGCCCGTTCCCCCTGGCTGGAGCCGTTCCGGCAGCCCCGGCGCCCCGGTGTGGCTGAGGCCCCCGGAGCCCGGACGCGAGGTGGAGTCCTCGCTGCCGGCCCTGCGGCCCGCCGTGCGGGGGCGTGCCGTCGGCGAGGGGGCGGGCGCCCCCTGTCTGGCGCGGCTGGTGGCCGCGGCCGCCGCGGAGTGCCACCGGGTGCGGCTGCTGAGCACCGCCCGGACCCACCCGCGGGGGGCGGACCAGGCGACTCCGCAGCCGGCGCCTCAGCGGTTGGCGTCCTCGTAGGCCGCCTTGATCTCCGCGGGCACCCGGCCGCGGTCGTTCACGTTGTAGCCGTTCTCCTTGGCCCACGCGCGGATCTTCGCGGTGTCCGGGCTGCCGCCCGAGGCGACGACGCGGCTCTTGCCCCGGGCGCCCGCGCTGCGGCCACCGGTACGACGACCGCTCTTCGTGTACGGATCGAGCAGGTCGCGAAGCTTGTCCGCGTTGGCGGTGGTGAGGTCGATCTCGTAGGACTTGCCGTCCAGCGCGAACGTCACGGTCTCGTCCGCCTCGCCGCCGTCGAGGTCATCGACAAGAAGGACCTGAACCTTCTGTGCCACCGGATTTCCTTTCATCGAAAATGCAGTACGCGGAAAGGAAACCGCTTTTCCCGGAAAAACACAAACCCCTGGGAGAGGTTCAGAACCCCGGGAACGCGGGAAACGTGCGCGATTCGGACATAGACACCGGCTTAGCCGGCGGCTCACAGGTGCAGAAGCATCCGGCTGTTGCCCAAGGTGTTCGGCTTCACTCGTTCGAGACCCAGGAACTCGGCGACGCCCTCGTCATAGGAACGCAGGAGCTCGCTGTAGACATCTCCGTCGACCGGAGTCTCCCCGATCTCGACGAAGCCGTGCTTCGCGAAGAAGTCGACTTCGAAGGTGAGGCAGAAAACCCGGCGCACCCCGAGCCATCGGGCGGTGTGCAGCAACTTGTCCAGCACCTGATGCCCCACTCCGGCGCCCTTGAAGTCGGGATCCACGGCGAGAGTGCGGACTTCGGCGAGGTCTTCCCACATCACGTGGAGCGCACCGCAGCCCACGACCGCCGCGTCCTCGTCGCGTTCGGCGACCCAGAACTCCTGGATGGACTCGTAAAGCGTCACGGTCGCTTTGTCGAGCAGGATGCCGCGGCGCACGAAGGGGTCGACGAGACGGCGCACGGCGGCGACATCGGAGGTGCGGGCCCGGCGTACGGTGACGGCATTGGCGGAAGGCATGGGGGGGACGTTATCGCCCCGCGGCATCCGGTTCCGCGTCGCCCTGCGCGGGTGCCGCGTTCGGCTCGGGACCGGCCCCCTGGACGATACGCACGGCGGCGTTCAGGGCCTCGCGCTGTTCGGGCGACATCATGCCGAAGAAGGCGACCAGGGCGGCGGCGGGGTTGTCGCTCTGCGCCCAGGCTTCGTTCATCAGTGCGGCCGAGTAGGCGGCCCGGGTCGAGACCGCCGTATATCGATAGGCGCGGCCCTCGACTTCCCTGCGGACCCAGCCCTTCTGATGGAGATTGTCCAATACCGTCATGACGGTGGTGTAGGCGATGGACCGTTCCTGCTGGAGATCCTCCAGGACTTCCCGGACGGTCACCGGGCGGTTCCATTGCCAGACGCGGGTCATGACGGCGTCTTCCAGCTCTCCCAATTGGCGGGGCACAGCGCCACCCTAGTGCGCGGGCACCGAATAATCCCCCATCGGCGCACATTCAATAAGAAAACGCCCCACAAGAGAGCAAAAAGGACGTACGGCCTGACGGCGGTCGTACGTCCTCGGGGTGCGCGGGCCGCTAGGCGGAGGTGCCGCCCGGCTGCTTGGCGGACTCGGCGCGGGCCAGGGCGGCGTCCACGATCGCGTCCTCCTTGGCCTTGTTCGGTCCGCCCTGGCTCTTCACGATCGTGACGACCAGGCCGATGAAGAAGACGGCCATCACGACGGGAGGCAGAAGCGCGGATACGTAGTCCATGGCACCCAGACTAGCTAGCCCGCCGCGCGTTCCTCGGGCGGGGGCGGGGGTACGGGGCGCCGGCGCGGCGGGAAGACCTCCGAGGGCTTCGGGACCGGGCGCTCGCCCGGCGCCGGCGGCTTCGGCGCGGGCTTGCCCGGCGTCCCGGAGCCGGCCCCGGAGCCCTCGGCGGCGCGCCCGCCGGGCAGGGCCAGCAGCCGGGCGCGCGGGGCGGCGGCGACGGCGCGGGCCGGGGCGCCCGCCTGGGCCACGCGGGCCAGCCGGGCGCGGACGGATCGTTCCGCCAGCACCTGGCAGCGGGCGAGCAGCGCGCCGGCGGCGGGGTGGTGCCGCAGCGCCCGCAGGGCCGCGAGGTCGTCGGCACCGGGGTCGTAGCCGGCCGCCAGGGCGTCCTGGAGGAGCTCCAGGTAGCCCGTCAGGGAGCCGGGCAGGGCCTGGCGGTAGCGGACCAGGTCGGCGAGGAGGAAGGCGCGCAGCCGGCCCGCCTCGGCCACCGACTCGTCCACCGACTCGGCCAGGCGCAGGCAGTCCTGGACGTCGTCGTCCTGAAGGGGGGCGGGGTTGAGCGCGGTGGCGAGGGCGCGACGCAGGACACGCAGCTCGTCCGCGCTGAACGCCATGCCGCCGCGGGATCCGTAGGGCGTGGGCATGGACCGACGATACGCGCTAATCGGACAAATCTGCCGCTTTTCGATCTTCCCGGCGGGTCGGTCCCGCCGGGACGCTCACATCCGCGAGACGTTGCGTTCGTACACCAGCCGCAGACCGATCAGCGTCAGCCACGGCTCGTGCGCGGCGATCTCCTTGGAGTCGGCCAGCACCATCGGCGCCAGACCGCCGGTGGCGATCACCTTCACCTGCGAGGGGTCCCCGTTCGGCCCGGCCAGCTCCCGCCGCATCCGCGAGACCACGCCGTCCACCTGGCCCGCGTACCCGAAGACGATGCCCGACTGCATGGCCTCGACCGTGTTCTTCCCGATGACGCTGCGCGGCCGGGCCAGCTCGATCTTGCGAAGCATGGCGCCCTTCACGCCCAGCGCCTCCACCGAGATCTCTATCCCCGGGGCGATCGCCCCGCCCGCGTACTCGCCGCGCGCGGTCACCGCGTCGTACGTCGTCGCCGTGCCGAAGTCCACGACGATCGCCGGACCGCCGTACAGCTCGACCGCCGCGACCGCGTTGATCACCCGGTCGGCGCCGACCTCCTTCGGATTGTCCGTGAGCACCGGGACGCCCGTCTTCACGCCCGGCTCCACCAGGACCGCCGGCACGTCCCCGTAGTAGCGGCGGGTCACCTCGCGCAGCTCGTGCAGCACCGAGGGGACCGTCGCGCAGATCGCGATCCCCCCGATGCCGTCGCTCAGCTCGACGCCGAGCAGCGGATGCATCCCCATCAGCCCCTGGAGCAGCACCGCCCACTCGTCCGCGGTGCGGCGCGGGTCCGTGGAGATGCGCCAGTGCTCCACGATCTCGTCGCCGTCGAAGAGGCCGAGGACCGTCTGGGTGTTGCCGACGTCGATCGTGAGCAGCATCAGACGGCCGCCTCACGCAGGTCGAGCCCGATGTCGAGGATCGGCGACGAGTGCGTGAGGCCGCCCACCGCCAGGTAGTCCACCCCGGTCGCCGCGTACGCCGCCGCGTTCTCCAGGGTCAGCCGGCCCGAGGACTCCAGGACCGCCCGCCCGGCGACCAGCGCCACGGCCTCCGCGGTCTCGTCCGGGGTGAAGTTGTCCAGCAGGATCAGGTCGGCACCCGCGTCCAGCACCTCGCGGACCTGGTGCATCGTGTCCACCTCGACCTCGATCGGCACGTCCGGGAACAGCTCCCGCACCGCCTTGAAGGCCTCCGCGACGCCGCCGGCCGCCACCACGTGGTTGTCCTTCACCAGCGCCGCGTCCGACAGCGACATCCGGTGGTTGACGCCGCCGCCGCAGCGCACCGCGTACTTCTCCAGGGCGCGCAGCCCCGGCGTCGTCTTGCGGGTGTCGCGGACCTTCGCCCGGGTGCCCTCCAGGGCGTCCGCCCAGGCGCGGGTGGCCGTCGCGATGCCGGACAGGCGGCACAGGATGTTCAGCGCGCTGCGCTCGCCGGTCAGCAGGTCGCGGGTGCGGGCGGTGACGCTCAGCAGCGTCGTGCCGGCCTCGACCCGCTCGCCGTCCTCGACGTGCCGCTCGACCTCGAACTCGTCGGTGCACACGATCGACAGGACCGCCTCCGCGACCCGCAGCCCCGCCACCACGCCCGCCTCGCGGGCGGTGAAGTCGGCGGTCGCGACGGCCTCCTCGGGCACCGTCGCCACGGTCGTCACGTCGACACCGCCGTCGAGGTCCTCGGCGATCGCCAGGTGCGCGATGTCCTCGACCTGCACCGGGTCGAGCCCCGCGTCGGCGAGGAGCAGCGCGAGCGCCGGGTCCAGCCCGCACTCGAACTCCTCCCCCCCGCCGCCACAGCCGCAGCCGTCGCCGCAGCCCCCGCCCTCGGCGGGCGCGTTGATCTGGATCAGGGGAACGTCCACGGGCTGCGGACGTGCTTCTTCGGGCGTGCTCACGGCTACGGCTCCATGGATGCGTCGGGGCTTACGGGAGGAAAGTCTGCGGTGGCGGTACGCCGGACCACCAGTCGGCGGTCGGACGTCAGGCGCACGACCAGATGCCGCCGCCAGCGCTCGTCGTCCCGCTCGGGGCGGTCCTCGCGCCAATGGCAGCCACGGGTCTCCTCGCGCTCCCGCGCGGCGGCCACCAGGACCCGGGCGACACACAGCAGGTTCGTGGTCTCCCAGGCGTCCACACCGGGCACGGCCGCCTTGCGGTCGCCCTCCGCGTCCAGCCGCAGCGCCTCCAGCGCGTCGGCCGCGTCGGACAGGCTCGCCGCGGACCGCAGCACGCCCGCACCCTCGGTCATCGTCCGCTGCACGTCCCGGCGGGCCTCCGGCCCGATCAGGGCCAGCACGGTCGATCCGTCATCGGCGACCGGCAGCCCCTCGCGGTGCGGCCCGTGCGCCGTGATGTCCTCGGCGATCCGCTCCGCGAAGACCAGGCCCTCCAGCAGCGAGTTCGAGGCCAGCCGGTTCGCGCCGTGCACACCCGTGCAGGCGACCTCGCCGCACGCGTACAGGCCCGGCACCGTCGTCCGGCCGTACAGGTCCGTCCGCACCCCGCCGGAGGCGTAGTGGGCCGCCGGGGCCACCGGGACCGGCTCCGTCACCGGGTCGATGCCGTGCGCCCGGCAGGCCGCCAGGATCGTCGGGAAGCGCCGCTCCCACATCTCGGCGCCGAAGTGCCGGGCGTCCAGGAGCATGTGCTCCGTGCCCTGCTCCAGCATCCGGCGCGTGATCGCCTTCGCCACGATGTCCCGGGGCGCCAGCTCGGCCAGCTCGTGCTGCCCCAGCATGAACCGGACCCCGTCCGCGTCGACGAGGTGCGCGCCCTCCCCGCGCACCGCCTCGGAGACCAGCGGCTGCTGGCCCTCCGCGCCGGCGCCCAGGAACAGCACGGTCGGATGGAACTGCACGAACTCCAGGTCCGAGATCTCCGCGCCCGCGCGCAGCGCCAGCGCGACCCCGTCACCGGTGGAGACCGCCGGATTCGTGGTGGCCGAGAACACCTGCCCCATGCCGCCCGTGGCGAGCACCACGGCGGGCGCCCGCACGGCGCCGACCCCGTCGTGCTGCCCCTCGCCCATCACATGCAGCGTGACCCCCGCCGTACGCCCCTCGGCGTCCTTCAGCAGGTCCAGGACGAGGGCGTGCTCGATGGTCCGCACACCCCGGTCGCGTATCGCCTCGACCAGCGCCCGGGAGATCTCCGCGCCCGTCGCGTCGCCGCCCGCGTGGGCGATCCGGCGCCGGTGGTGCCCGCCCTCGCGGGTCAGCGCGATCTCGCCCTCGTCCGTACGGTCGAAGTCGGCGCCCGTCGCGATCAGCCGGCGCACCGCGTCCGGCCCCTCCGTGACCAGGGCCCGCACGGCCCGCTCGTCACAGAGCCCGGCACCCGCCACCAGCGTGTCGTCCAGGTGCTGCTCCGGGGTGTCGCCCTCGCCGAGGGCCGCGGCGATGCCGCCCTGCGCCCAGCGGGTCGAGCCGTCGTCGAGCAGCGCCTTGGTCACCACGACCGTACGCAGCCCGGCGGCGGTGCAGCGCAGCGCGGCGGTGAGCCCGGCGACACCCGAGCCGACCACGACGACGTCGGCGTCGATGGACCAGCCCGGGGCGGGCGCCTGCAGCCGTATTCCGGTCACTTCACGGCTCCGAACGTGAGGGGGATGTTGTCGATGAGCCGCGTGCTGCCCACGCGCGCGGCGACGGCGAGGACCGCGTCCCCGTCGTGCCCGTCCTCGACCTCGGTGAAGTCGGCCGGGTCGACCAGGGCCAGATAGTCCAGGGTGAGCGGCGGTTCGGCGCGCGCCGCCTCGTCCAGCACCGCGCGGGCGGCGGCCCGCACCGCCTCGGCGCCCCCGCTCTCGGCCGCCTGGGCGACCGCGTGGGCGTCGGCCGCGGCACGGGCCTCGCCGATCCGCGACAGTGCCTGCGCGCGGGCGTCGCCCCGCCCCTGCGCGCCCGGCAGCGCCGTCGCGCGGGCGCGCAGCGCCTCCTGGGCGGCCAGCCGGTCCCGGGCGGCGAACAGCGCGCGGGACAGCGCCAGCGCCGTACGCCGCTCCTCGGCCGACAGATAGCGGTTGCGGCTGGACAGGGCCAGGCCGTCCGCCTCGCGGACGGTCGGCACGCCGACGATCTCGACCGGGAAGTTCAGGTCCCGGACCATGCGCCGGATCAGGGCCAGCTGCTGGGCGTCCTTCTGCCCGAAGAAGGCCAGGCCGGGGCCGGTCAGATGGAGGAGCTTGGCGACGACGGTGAGCATCCCGTCGAAGTGGCCGGGCCGGGAGGAGCCTTCGAGGCGCTCTCCCATGGGCCCGGCGGTGATCCGCACCTGCGGCTCGCCGCCCGGATAGACCTCGTCGGCCGCCGGGGCGAACACGGCGTCGGCGCCGGCCGCCTCGGCCAGCGCCAGGTCGGCGTCGAGGGTGCGCGGATAGCGGTCGAGGTCCTCGCCCGCGCCGAACTGCAGCGGGTTGACGAAGACGGTCACGACCACGGTCCCGTCCGCGCCGGCCCGCTCCCGCGCGGCCCGCACCAGCGTGGCGTGCCCCTCGTGCAGGGCCCCCATGGTCATGACGACGGCCCGCCGCCCGGCACCCTTCAGCGCCCGCAGCTCCGCACCCGTACGCGCCAAGGCCAAGGTCATCGTCGGTCATCCCCCTCGGCGAGCACGCCCAGCAGATCCTCGGCCAGCTCGGGCTTGAGCAGTCCGTGCGCGAGCGCCCGGTCGGCGGTCGCGCGGGCCATCGCCAGATAGCCGGCGACGGTGCCGGGCGCGTGCTTGTGCAGCTCGGCGACGTGCGCGGCGACCGTGCCGGCGTCCCCCCGGGCGACGGGCCCGGTCAGGGCGGCGTCGCCGGACCGCAGCGCGTTGTCCAGCGCGGCGCCGAGCAGCGGCCCGAGCATCCGGTCGGGCGCGGAGACGCCCGCCGAGCGCAGCAGCTCCATGGCCTGGGCGACCAGGGTGACCAGGTGGTTCGCGCCGAGGGCGAGGGCCGCGTGGTACAGCGGCCGGTTCTCCTCGGCGATCCACTCGGGCTCTCCGCCCATCTCGATGACCAGCGCCTCGGCGGCGAGCCGCAGCTCGTCGGGGGCGGTCACGCCGAAGGAGCAGCCGGCCAGCCGCTGGACGTCCACGGAGGTGCCGGTGAAGGTCATGGCGGGGTGCAGCGCGAGCGGCAGCGCGCCGGCCCGGCGCGCCGGGTCCAGCACCCGGACCCCGTACCGCCCGGAGGTGTGCACGATCAGCTGCCCCGGCCGCACGGCCCCGGTCTCGGCGAGCCCCTCGACGAGCCCGGGCAGGGCGTCGTCGGGCACGGTGAGCAGGACGAGGTCGGACAGGGCGAGGACCTCGGCGGGCTCCTTCACCGGCACGTCGGGCAGCAGGGCGGCGGCTCGGCGCCGGGAGGAGTCCGAGACGGCGGACACGGCGACGGGCCGGTGTCCGGCGAGCCGCAGCGCGGCGGCGAGGACGGGTCCCACCCGTCCCGCTCCGACGACTCCCACGGTGAGCCGGGCGGGCCGGTCCTCCGCGCGGTCGGCGTGGTGCCGGGTCTCTGGTGGTGCGTTCACGATCGGGTCGGCCTTCCGTTCCAGTCCTCGGCGGGTACCGGACGATTTCTGGTCATGCTACGCCAGCGTTTCGCGCACCCCCGTGGCTGTCCACAGGGTGTGGGCACCAGTGTGAAGATCTGCCCATGACGACATCGGAAGCAACAGAAGAGACGCCGCCAGGCCCCCAGGAGAACGTGTCGGACGTGACGGCGGCCCTCCGCACGGCCCTGCGCGAGGCTCCCCGCCGCCTGTGGGACGCCTCCACCGACGGCACGGTGGCCGCGAGCCTGCGCGAGCTGGCCGACTGGGCGGCGGGAACCGAGCACGCGGGCGCCCCGCTGGACATCTACGGCGACGGCGTGGTCACCGAGCTGGAGACGCGGGTCGCCCGCGCGCTCGGCTTCCCGGCGGCGGCGTTCTTCCCGACCGGCACGATGGCCCAGCAGGTGGCGCTGCGCTGCTGGGCGGCCCGCACCGGCAACCCGACGGTGGCCCTGCACCCCCTGGCCCACCCCGAGGTGCACGAGGAGGGGGCCTTCACCTCGGTCAGCGCCCTCCGCACCACCCACCCCACCACGTCCCCCCGGCTGCCCACGGCGGAGGAGGTACGGGACCACCCGGAGCCCTTCGGCACCCTGATGCTGGAGCTGCCGCTACGGGACGCGGGCTTCGTGCTGCCGAGCTGGGAGGAGCTGACCGAGGTGGTGGAGGCGGCCCGGGAGCGGGACGCGGTGATCCACTTCGACGGCGCGCGCCTGTGGGAGACGCCGACGCATTTCGGCCAGGAGCTGCCCGAGATCGCGGCCCTGGCGGACTCGGTCTACGTGAGCTTCTACAAGTCGCTGGGAGGCATGTCGGGGGCGGCGCTGGCAGGCCCCGAGGACCTGATCGCGGAGGCCAGGGTCTGGCGCCACCGCTACGGCGGCGACGTCTTCCAGCAGTACCCGGCGGCCCTGTCGGCACTGCGGGGCCTGGAAACGGAGCTCCCGGCCCTCCCCTCGTACGTGGCCCACGCCCGCATGGTGGCGCGGACCCTGCGCGAGACCTTCGCCGAAGAGGGCACCCCCTGGTCCCGGATCCACCCGGAGCAGCCGCACACCCACCAGTTCCAGGTGTGGCTCCCGTACCCGGCGGAGGAGCTCAACGCCGCGTCGCTGGCCCTGGCGACGGAGGGCACGGCCCTGTTCCGCCGCTGGTTCCCGGCCCCGGCGGGCGGCCCGCCGGGCATGTCGCTGACGGAGGTGACGGTCAGCGCCCCGGGCCTGAAGTGGACCGAGGAGGACGTGCAGGAGACGGCCAGGCGCTTCCTGTCCCACCTGTCCCACCTGCCCCGGTAGTACGCCGGGGCAGCCGAGAACCGACAGGAGCGGGGGCCCCCACGACCCGCCGCCACAGGCTCCGCCACACGGCGGCGTCGTGGCGCCCCGGCACGGGAGGCGGGGCGTCCCCGCGCCGCTCGGCCCGATAGCTGTCCAAGAGGTACTGGTGAAGTGCGTTCATGAGCACAAGGTGCGCCCCTGAAGACGAAGACACCCGTCGATTGACGCCCCTGGTCAAATGAGGCGACAGCACCCCGCCCCGCCCCCGCACCATAGGGGGGTGAGCGTGACGATCGACATCACCGGACTGCCGCACGAGCGGATCTCCTTCTGCCCCTCGCCACTGGCGGAGCTGGGCAACGCCCTGCACACGCTGGCGGAGCCGGGCCACCACGCCAGGCTGCACGCGTGGACGACGGCGACCTCCGCCGGCCTGAAGCCCGAGCTGGCGGACCGCCTGCACGAGGCCGACTTCATGTGGCGGTCCACCCGCTCGGACTTCCTGCTGCCCGCCGAGCCGCGCGAGACGCTGGCGGAGGAGCTGGACGACCTGGACCGTCTGGACGACGAGAAGTTCGTGGGCGCGGCCCTGGAGATCTCGTGCAGCACCCGCTACTCGGAGGGCATCCCGTCCCCGCTGGTCAACGAGCAGAGCCGCCGCCGCGCCCTCGACCTGGCCGCCGCGCGGGGCCCGCAGCAGGCGGCGTTCGTGGAGCGGATGCTGGCCGAGCCGACGGCGACCCGGGCGTGGATCCGCCGCCTCCTGGAGGACTGCGACGACGCGTTCTTCGCCGACACCTGGCGCCGGGTCCGCGTCCAGCTCGCGGCGGACGCCCGCCACAAGACGGAGCTGCTGCGCCGCAAGGGCCTCGCGGAGGCGCTGACGGCGGCGTCCCCGGCGCTCAGCCTGGAGCAGGGCCCGCACGGCACCAGCAGGATCGTCGTGGACAAGCTGGTCCACGGCCGGACGGAGGCACGGGGCACGGCGGTGACGCTGGTGCCGACGGCCTTCGGCTGGCCCCACCTGTTCGCGACGAGCGCGCCGGGCTGGCAGCCGGTGATCCAGTATCCGGCGGCGACCCGCGAGGTCGGCGGGGTGGAGCCGGTGGAGACGGTGAAGGCGCGCCTGGAGGCGATAGCGCACCCGATGAGAATGCGCCTGTGCCGGAGCCTGGCGAGGGGCGCGTACTCGACAAGCGAGCTGGCGGACGCGTACGGCATCACGGCGCCGGAGGTCTCCCGGCACCTCACGGTCCTGAAGAAGGCGGGCCTGCTGACGACGCAGCGCAGGGGCCGCTACGTGCTGCACCAGCTGGACTTCCCGGTGGTGGCGAGACTGGGCAGCGACTTCCTGGAGTCGGTCCTGCGCTAGCCGGGGCGAAGCCCCGGGAACAGAAGAGCCCCGGGAACAGAAGAGCCCGGGAAAAGAGGAGGCCCCTAGAGGGCCCCGCCCCCGGCCCGAACCAGCCCGGTCTCATAGGCGAGCACGACGACCTGCACCCGGTCGCGCAGATCGAGCTTGGTGAGGATGCGCCCCACGTGCGTCTTGACGGTGGCCTCGGAGAGGACGAGGCGGGCGGCGATCTCCCCGTTGGAGAGCCCCTGGGCGACGAGGAGCATGACCTCGCGCTCGCGGTCGGTGAGCCGGTCGAGCCCGTTGTCGGCGGAGCGGCTCTCGGCCCCGGTGGAGGGCAGCATGGGCGAGAAGCGGTCGAGGAGCCGCCGGGTGGTGGAGGGCGCGACGACGGCGTCGCCGCTGTGGACGGAGCGGATGGCGGCGAGGAGCTCGCCGGGCGGCACGTCCTTCAGCATGAACCCGCTGGCCCCGGCCTTGAGCCCGGAGAACGCGTACTCGTCGAGGTCGAACGTGGTGAGGATCAGGACCTTGGGCGCCCCGTCCTGGGAGCAGATCCGCCGCGTCGTCTCGACCCCGTCGAGCTTGGGCATCCGCACGTCCATGAGCACCACGTCGACGTCGGTCGCGCGCAACACCTCAAGGGCCTCGACGCCGTCGCCCGCCTCGGCGACGACCTCCATGTCGGGCTGGGCGGCGAGCACCATGCGGAAGCCGGTGCGCAGCAGCACCTGGTCGTCGACGAGCATCACGCGGATGGACATGGCGTTCCTTCGGTCTTCGGTCGGTGGCTTCGGTTCAGTGGGCGGACTTGAGCGGAAGCAGGGCGCTGATGCGGAACCCGCCGCCGGGCCTCGGTCCCGCGTCGAGGGTGCCACCGACCATGCCGACCCGCTCCCTCATGCCGATGAGGCCGTGGCCGCGCCCGTCGGCGCCGCCGTCCTCGTACATCTCCTGCGGCGCGCCGCGCCCGTCGTCCTCGACGAGCAGCCCGAGCCCGTCGTCGAAGTAGACCAGACGGACGCTGGCGCCGACGTCGGGGCCGCCATGCTTGCGGCTGTTGGTGAGGGCTTCCTGGACGATCCGGTACGCGGTGAGCTCGACGCCGCTGGGCAGCGGGCGCGGGGTGCCCTCGATCTTGAAGTCGACGGCGAGCCCGGCGCCTCGGACCTGCTCGACGAGGTCCTCGATCTGCTGGACGTCGGGCTGGGGGACGTACTCGCCGGCCTCCTGGTGCTCGCCGGTGCGCAGGATGCCGAGCAGCCGGCGCATCTCGGCGAGGGCCTGGCGGCCGGTGCCGGCGATGGTCTCCAGGGCCTGCTTGGCGGTCTCGGGCGAGGAGTCCATGACGTAGGCGGCGCCGTCGGCCTGGACGACCATGACGGAGACGTTGTGGGCGACGACGTCGTGCAGCTCGCGGGCGATCCGGGCGCGCTCGGCCGCGACGGCGACCTTGGCCTGGGCCTCGCGCTCCTTCTCCAGGCGGGAGGCACGTTCCTCCAGCTGCGCGAAGTAGGCGCGGCGGGTCCGCAGGGAGTCGCCGAGCACCCAGGCGAGGGCGAAGGGCACGGTCATGATGACGGTGAAGAAGACAGCGGCGGCGGAGGAGCGGGACTCCTCCAGCGGCCAGCGCAGCTGGGAGAGGGTGGCGGCGCAGAGCCCGCCGACGAGGGCGAGCCGGGAGGCCCAGCGGGGCCCGTCGTGCGCGGCGACGGTGTAGATGATCACGAGCATGGCGAAGTCGGCCATGAACGGCACGACCCCGAAGGCGAGCTGGACGAGCCCGAGGAGGACCGTGAGGACCAGCATCTTCTCGGGCAGGCGCCGGCGCAGGGCGATGACGAGCGAGTAGAGCGCGGCGATCCCGATGTATCCCGTGACGGCGGTGCCGGACGGGGCGCCCCCGCCGACCCACAGCAGGGAGAACCCGAACAGGACGACGGCCCAGAAGGTGTCGACGCCGGTCGGGTGTCTGCGGAGGAAGTCGTAGAGGCGCTGCACGTGACCCAGCGTAGGGAAAGGGGATAGGTGCAGGGGTCAACCGTGGGGGCGATCCTTCGCGTGAGGCCCGTACTCCCCAAGGTGGAGACTGGGGCACGTGACGGATGAGACGTGTCAGTGGCAGGGGTGGCGCGAGGCCGCGGAGCGGGCGCTGTACGGCCCCGGGGGCTTCTTCCTGCGGCCGGAGGGTCCGGCGGGCCACTTCCGCACCTCGGTGCACGCCTCGCCGCTCTTCGCGGGCGCGGTGGCCCGGCTGCTGGTGCGCACGGCCGAGGAGCTCGGCACGGACGAGCTCGCGCTGGTGGACGTGGGCGCGGGCCGGGGCGAGCTGCTGACGGGGGTGCTGGCGGCCCTGCCGCCGGGCCTGCGGGTGCGCCCGTACGCGGTGGAGCGGGCGGCCCGCCCGCCGGGCCTGGATCCGGGGATCGTCTGGACGGACCGGGTGCCGGAGGGCGAGCGGGGCCTGCTGTTCGCGAACGAGTGGCTGGACAACGTGCCGGTGGACGTGGCGGAGGCGGACGAGGACGGGACGGCGCGCCGGGTCGAGGTGCGGGCGGACGGGACGGAGCGGCTGGGCGCCCCGGTGACCGGCCCGGACGCGGAGTGGCTGGAGCGCTGGTGGCCGCTGCGGGAGCCCGGGGAGCGGGCGGAGATCGGGCGCCCGAGGGACGAGGCGTGGGCGGCGGCGGTGACGTCGCTGGCGGCGGGGACGGCGGTGGCGGTGGACTACGGGCACGTCCGCGCGTCGAGGCCGCCCTTCGGCACGCTGACGGGCTTCCGGGAGGGCCGGGAGGTGCGCCCGGTGCCGGACGGCGGCGGCGACCTGACGGCGCACGTGGCGGTGGACGCGTGCGCGGCGGCCTCGGGCGCGGAGATCGTCACCCAGCGCGAGGCGCTGAGGGAGCTGGGCCTGACCGGGGCCCGCCCGCCGCTGGCGCTGGCGTCGAGCGACCCGGCGGCCTACGTCCGGGCGCTGGCGGCGGCGGGCGAGGCGGCGGAACTGCTGGCGCCGGGGGGCCTGGGGGACTTCCTGTGGCTGGTACGGCGGGTCCGGGACGCCGGGGGCCCGGGGGGATACTGATGCACATGACGGAGACGACGGTCGGCATCGGCGGCGCGGCGGAGAGCACCGACATGGTGCTGAACATCGGCCCGCAGCACCCCTCCACGCACGGGGTGCTCCGGCTGCGGCTCGTGCTCGACGGCGAGGTGGTCCGCGAGGCGGAGCCGGTGGTCGGGTACATGCACCGGGGCGCGGAGAAGCTGTTCGAGGCGCGGGACTACCGCCAGATCGTCATGCTGGCGAACCGGCACGACTGGCTGTCGGCGTTCTCGAACGAGCTGGGCGTCGTGATGGCCGTGGAGCGGATGCTCGGCATGGAGGTCCCGGAGCGGGCGGTGTGGACCCGCACCCTGCTGGCCGAGCTGAACCGGGTGCTGAACCACCTGATGTTCCTCGGCTCGTACCCCCTCGAACTGGGCGGCATCACCCCCGTCTTCCACGCCTTCCGGGAGCGCGAGGAGCTCCAGACGGTGATGGAGGAGGTCTCGGGCGGCCGGATGCACTACATGTTCAACCGGGTCGGCGGCCTCAAGGAGGACCTGCCGGCGGGGTGGCTGGGCCGGGCCCGGCAGGCGGTCGCGGACGTGCGCTCGCGGATGGACGTGTACGACCGGCTGGTGCTCGGCAACGAGATCTTCCGGGGCCGGACCCGCGGGGTCGGGGTCCTGTCGCGGGAGGCGGTGCACGGCTACGGCGTGTCGGGGCCGATCGCGCGCGCCTCGGGCGTCGACTTCGACCTGCGCCGGGACGAGCCGTACCTGGCGTACGGGGAGCTCCAGGACGTGCTGCGGGTGGTGACCCGGACCGAGGGCGACTGCCTGGCCCGCTTCGAGTGCCTGCTGGACCAGACGCACAACGCGCTGGAGCTCGCCGACGCGTGCCTGGACCGGATCGAGGAGCTGCCGAGGGGGCCGATCAACCAGCGGCTGCCGAAGGTCCTCAAGGCGCCGGAGGGGCACACGTACGCCTGGACCGAGAACCCGCTGGGCATCAACGGCTACTACCTGGTCTCCAAGGGCGAGAAGACCCCGTACCGGCTGAAGCTGCGCTCGGCGTCGTACAACAACATCCAGGCGCTGGCGGAGCTGCTGCCCGGGACGCTGGTCGCCGACATGGTGGCGATCCTGGGATCGCTGTTCTTCGTCGTCGGCGACATCGACAAGTAGCCGTCGGCGTCCCGGTGAGGAGGCTGGGCGGCTGGGCGGCTAGGAGTTGACCGCTCCGCGCAGTTCGGCGACGTCGAGCTGCTCGGTCTCGTCGTGCGCGGTGAGGTCGATGACCTGGCCGACGACGCGCTGCTCGGGGGCGGGGCGGGTGACGGTCGCGAGGACCTCCTCGCCCACGACGTCGGCGAGGTCGGCGTCCTGGACGGCCTCGATCGCGGCGGCGGTCTTCTGGGTGCCGAAGTAGTCGAAGCCTCCCGCGGGGCGGGGGGCGGGCCGGCGGGCGGCGTACGGGACGATCGCGGCGGCGGCCGGCACGTGCCGCATGGCGGGCGCCTTGGTGTGCTCGTCACCGGCGACGGGGGCCTCGGCGACGGGCGCCTCGCCAGCGGGGGCCTCGCCCTGCTCGCCGTCCACGGCCTGCTCGCCGTCCACGCCGTGCTCACCGTCCGCACCGCGCTCGCCGGCCACGGCGCCGTCCACGGCGGCGTCGGCGGCGTGCTCGGCGGTGTGCTCGGCGGTGTGCTCGGAAGCGGCCTCGGCGCTCTCCCGGCGCTCCCCCCGTGCCGCCAGGTCCCGCAGCGCCTCCGCGGCCTTGCGGTAGGTCTCGGCGGTCAGGGCGGTGCCGGCGGCGGGCAGGGCCTTGGTCTCCGGGGCGGCCGCCTCCAGGGCGAGCACGCGGCGGCCTTCGAGGGCGCTGGCGCGCTCGGTCTCGGCGGTCGCGTAGCGGCGCAGCAGGTCGGCGTGCTCGCCGCGCAGCCCGGCGAGCTCGACCCGCTTGGCGCGCAGCTTGGCGTCGAGGCGGGCGCGCAGCTCGCGGGACTCCTCCAGGTCGGACTCCAGCTCGGCGACGCGCTCGTCGTGCTTCCACTGGTCGGCCGTGCGGGCCCGGTTGAGCTCGGCGACCTGGCGGCCGGCGCTGTGGTCCCAGCCGCGCATGACGACCGCGCCGGCGACGGCGACGGTCGCCACGGCGGCGACGAGCAGTCTGAGCACCAGCGTGTCGCCGAGCAGCCAGGCGCCCGCGGCGCACAGGACCGACGCCCCGGCGACCGCCGAGGGCGGCAGGAGCTTGTGCAGGGGCGAGGAATGGCGGTGGCGTCCACGTGGCATGGCCTGAAATTTACCGTGCGTAGGCGCCGGATGGGGCCTCGCCCCGGCAATCTCTTGGCGAGTTCTCGCCGTCTCGGCCCGGAGTGGAGCGATTCCGGAGTCAATCGCTCCGATTCCCCTCCCGGCGTGCCTACTTCTTGAGCAGCCCCTTCGACTCCAGATAGGCCTTGGCGACGTCCTCCGGCTTCGCCCGCTCGGCGTCGACCTTGCGGTTGAGTTCGGCGAGATCCGCCGTCGTCAGAACCTTGGTGATCTTGTCGAGGGCGGCGGCGATCTCCGGAGATCCGGCGTCCTTCGCATTGACCACGGGCAGCACGTTGTCCGCGTTCTGGAGCTTCTTGTCGTCCTCCAGGAAGACCAGGCCGAAGGAGTCGACGGTCGCGTCCGTGGTGGTGGTGAGGACCAGCTGGTCGATGCCGTCCTTGACCGCCTGCTTGGCCTGCGGGGTGCCGACGCCCTTGGGGTCCACGCCGGTGACGTCGATGCCGTAGGTCTTCTTCAGGCCGGGCGCGCAGAAGGGGCGGACCTCGCATTCGTCACCGGCCGCGATCTTCACCTTGAGCTTGGCGCGACCGAGGTCGGAAAGGGTCTTCAGGTTGTTCTTCTCCGCGAATTCCCGGCTCACCGCGAAGGCGTTCTGGTCGACGGCTTCGCCGACCGCGAGCACCTTCAGTCCGCGCGGCTCGGCGAGCTTCTTCAGCGCCTCGGTGGTGGCGGCCGGGTCACCGGAGGCGACCGGCTTCTCCTCGGGCGCCTTCGGCCCGTTCACCTTGGCGTTGAGGAATTCCGCGAGCGTCGCCGCGTATTCCGGTACGACGTCGATCTCGCCCTTCTCCAGGGACGGCTCGTACAGCTCGCGGTTCTTCACCGTGGTGACGCTCGCGTCGTACCCGGCGGCGTCCAGCGCCTGGGCGTAGAGCTCGGCGAGGACCTTCGACTCGGTGAAGGCCGCCGCGCCGACGACCAGGGAGCCCTTGCTCCCGCCGTCGGCCGCCGAGGCGCCGCCGGACTTCGACTTCTCCAGGCTGTCGCCGCCGCACGCGGCCAGCGAAACCGTCAGCGCCGCCATGCCCACGACCGCACCCGCGATTCGCGAGGTCCTGCTCACACGATCACCCATCCCACATCTCAAGCGTTTGACGTCGTTGTCCGGTCAGCGCGGCAGTCCGCGCCCGAGCAGCCGGTCCGCGGCCACCAGCAGCGCCTCCACGAGGAGCGCGAGCAGCGCCACGAGCACCGCGCCCGCGACCACCTGCGGCGTGTCGTACGTGTTGAATCCGGCGGTGATGATCCGCCCGAGGCCGCCCTGGCCGACCATGGCGGCGATGGTCGCGGTGGCGACCACCTGCACGGCGGCCGAGCGCAGACCGGCCATCAGCATCGGCCGGGCCAGCGGCAGTTCCACCCCGCGGAAGAGCTGCCCGCCCGACATGCCCATCCCGCGCGCGGCCTCCACCACCGCGCGGTCCACCTCGCGCACCCCCACGTAGGCGTGGGTGAGCAGCGGCGGGATCGCGAAGAGGACGAGCGCGACGACCGTCGGCACGTACCCCGCGTTGCGCAGCGGCGAGACCATGAAGAGGGCGAGGACGGCGAAGACCGGGACGGCCCGGCCCACGTTGGAGAGGTTGACGGCGAGCGCCCCGCCCTTGCCGAGGTGTCCGAGCCACAGGCCCAGGGGCAGCGCCAGGGCGCAGGCGACGAGCAGGGCGAGCCCGCTCACGTACAGGTGCTCGGTGAGGCGGTGCCAGACGCCGCTCTCGCCGGCCCAGTTGGCTCCGGTGGTGAGCCAGGACCAGGTGTCGGTGACGACTCCCATCTCAGGCACCCCCCGCCCGGCCGGCCCGGACCCGGGTCCAGGGCGTCAGGAGCCGCTGGAGGCCGAGGAGCAGCAGGTCGGCGACGACGGCGAGCAGCACGCACAGCACGGAGGCGGTGAGCACCTGCGCCTTGAAGAAGGTGGGCAGGGCGTCCTCGATGAGGTTGCCGAGGCCGCCGCGGCCCACCAGGGAGCCGATCGTGGTGAGCGCGATCGTGGAGACCGTCGCCATCCGGACACCGGCCATCAGGGCGGGCAGCGCGAGCGGCAGCTCGACCTCCCAGAGCATCCGGCCCGGCCCGTAGCCCATGCCCCGCGCGGCCTCCCTGGTCTCGGCGGGCACGGCGGCGAGGCCGGCCAGGACGCCCCGGACCAGGATGGTCAGCGAGTAGAGCACCAGGCCCGTGACGACCAGCGCCGAGGACAGCCCGAGCAGGGGCAGCAGCAGCGAGAACATCGCGAGCGAGGGGATCGTGTAGAGCAGCGTGGTGAGGCCGAGGACGGCGCCGGACAGCCGGGGGCGGGAGCGCACGAGCAGCGCGAGCGGGAAGGCGACGGCGATCCCGATGAGGACGGAGACCGCCGTGATTCCCACATGCTGGACGGTGGCGTCGGTGAGCTCCTGGGAGCGGGTGCGCAGATACTCGCCGCAGATCCAGTCGTTCGTCACCAGGCAGTTCGTCCCGGCCATGCGCGCCTCCCCCCTCGCCACGAGCTTGTGTGACCGTCCGCGAGCGTCGGCGAACGCCCACGCACGTCCACGAACACATGTCCGTCACCTGCCTGGCGACCCTAACCCCCGGCACCGACACTCACCGGGGAACGCCACAATGTGGAAATACTTCCTTCACACAAGCCGGTCCGCGAACGGTCAGAATGGGGAACCATGATCCGGTTCGAGAAGGTGACCAAGCGGTACGCGGACGGGACCACCGCCGTCGACGACCTCTCCTTCGAGGTCGCCGAGGGCGAGCTGGTGACCCTCGTCGGCCCGTCCGGCTGCGGCAAGACGACCACGATGAAGATGGTCAACCGGCTCGTCGAGCCGACCTCGGGGCGGATCCTGCTGGGCGGCGAGGACGTGTCCGCCGTCGACCCCGTACGGCTGCGCCGCACCATCGGGTACGTGATCCAGCAGGTCGGGCTCTTCCCGCACCGCACGGTCCTGGACAACACGGCCACCGTGCCCGCGCTGCTCGGCTGGAAGAAGGCGCGGGCCCGCGAGCGGGCCGCCGAGCTGCTGGACCTGGTCGGCCTGGACCCGGCGGTCTTCGGCCACCGCTATCCGGAGCAGCTCTCGGGCGGGCAGCGGCAGCGGGTCGGGGTGGCCCGCGCGCTGGCCGCGGACCCGCCGGTGCTGCTGATGGACGAGCCGTTCGGGGCCGTGGACCCGGTGGTGCGGGAGCGGCTGCAGAGCGAGTTCCTGAACCTCCAGGCGACCGTCCGCAAGACGGTGCTGCTGGTCACCCACGACCTGGAGGAGGCCGTCCGGCTGGGCGACCGGATCGCCGTGTACGGGCAGGGGCGCATCGAGCAGTTCGACACCCCGGCCCGGGTGCTGGGCGCCCCGGCCACCCCGTACGTGGCCGACTTCGTCGGCGCGGACCGCGGTCTCAAGCGGCTGGCGGTCACCCCGGTGACGGAGGCGGACCTGGAACCGGCGCCCCGCGCGGGGGACGCGGCCCCGGAAACCCCGCCCCGCGCGGACGGCTCCGGCGAAGCCGCCGCGACAGCCGCGCGAACCACGGACGCGGCCCCCGCCCTCCCCCTGGGCGCCTCCCTGAAGGACGCGCTCGCGCTGCTCCTCCAGCACGACGGCGGCCGGATCGCGGTGCACGCCCCCGGCGACCCGGCCCGGGTGCTCGGCTCGCTCAGCACGGACGGGGTGCACCGGGCGCTGCGCCGGGCCCGGCCGGAGCTCAGCTCGCGCTGAGCCGGCTGCCCATCCAGACGAGGCCCGGCGGGATCTCGCGGTTCCACGTGTTGAAGTTGTGGCCGCCGCTGTCCAGCGTGATCGAGGAGACCTTCGCCGGGTCCTTCACCTTCTTGATGAAGTCCCGGGTGCCCTTGAGGTTGCCCTCGCCGTGCAGGGACGTGGTCACCAGGAAGGACGTCGGGCCCTGGGGCAGGTGGTCCAGGCTCCACAGCAGGTCGGCCCGCTTGCGGGCGGCGTCGTCGCCGTGGAACAGGTCGCCGGTCGTGACGTCGTCCGCCGCCTGGTAGTACGCCGAGAAGCCCGCGCCCGCCGAGAAGCGGTCCGGGTGGTGCAGCACGATCTTCAGGGCGCAGTAGCCGCCGGTGGAGTTGCCCATGAAGCCCCAGTTCCGCGGGTTCGTGCCGACCCGGTAGGTCTCCGAGACCGCCTTCGGCAGGTCCTGGGCGAAGAAGGTCTCCGTCTTCGGCCCGCCGGGCACGTCGACGCACTCGGTGTCCCGGGGCGGCGCGACCGTCGGCCGCAGCATCACCAGGATCATCGGCTGCATCTTCTTGTCCTTGGCCTGCTGGTAGGCCGTCTTGGGGTATCTGAGGCCCTTCAGCAGGTTCTCGGCCGTGCCCGGGTAGCCGGTCAGCACCACGGCGGCGGGGAACGTGGACTTGGCGTACCGCCCCTGGAAGTACTCCGGCGGGAGGTACACGTACGCCGGGGAGTCGATCCCCGACTTCTCGCCCGCTATGACGATCTTCTGTATCTGTCCGCCGACCGAGGGACGCCCGCCGCCCGGCACGTCCAGCGCCTGGGTGCCGACGACCTTGATGTCCTTGGAGCCGGCCGCGTGGTCGACGACCACGCCCATGTCCTGCTCCTGGCCGAAGAGGTCCGCCCAGGAGCCGTAGAAGAGGAAGGAGTTGTTGGCGGCGAGACCGACCGACGCGAACAGGGCCACCTGGGTGGCGAGCAGCAGGCCGACCCGTCCGAGGACCTGCCGCCAGCCGCCGCGCGCCAGCTTCGGCCACAGCCAGACCGTGGCGGCGAAGAGCAGCACGGCGAGCGTGACCGCCACCGCGAGAACCGTGTTGCTGGTGAGACCCATGAGACGTCCGAGCTTTCTGCCTGATTTTTCCCTGAAATTTCCATGGCGGTCAGTGAACCCGCCCCATCGCTGCTCCGTCCTAGAGGGCGCAAACCTCCGGTAGGTACCCGACCCGCGCGCCCTACCGGATCAACGATCTCTCGCGGAGCCACGGGAAGCACGGGAAGCGATGTCTGTCACGGTAGATGGGGACAAGTCCGGATCGGTTCCGGATCGTGTACGCCGGATTCTGCGCGGACCCCGACCGGAAAAGGTCCCCGCGTTCATCGGAACGGCCTGCACGCTGATCGGGCTGATCGACGTCGCCGCGGGGGTCTTCCCACGGTTCCGCGCCAGCCGCATGCACGCGGTCGCCGAGATCCTGCCCGGCACCCTGGGCCCGCTCTCCGCGGCCCTCTCGCTCAGCGCCGGCGTCCTGCTGCTGCTCCTCGCCCACGGCCTCAAGCGCAACAAGCGCCGCGCCTGGCGGGCCGCCGTGGTCCTGCTGCCGATCGGCACGGTCGCCCAGTTCCTCTGGCGCCACTCGATCACCGGAGCGCTGCTCTCCGTCGCGCTCCTCGCCCTGCTCGTACGCCACCGGGACCAGTTCGCCGCGCTGCCCGACCCGCGCAGCCGCTGGCGGGCCCTCGCCAACTTCGTCCTCATGGGCGCCGGGTCCATCCTGCTCGGCCTCGTGATCGTCAGCGCCCACCCGCGCCGGGTCGTCGGCAGCCCCAGCCTCACCGACCGCCTCGAACACGTGCTGTACGGCCTCTTCGGCGTAGAAGGCCCCGTCGCCTACACCGGCAACGTCGACTGGACCGTCGGCTACTCGCTCGGCGCGCTCGGCATGCTCACCGCCCTCACCACCATCTACCTCGCCTTCCGGCCCGAGCACCCCGCCGCCCGGCTCACCGAGGACGACGAGACCCGGCTGCGGGCCCTCCTCGACAAGCACGGCGCCCGCGACTCCCTCGGCCACTTCGCGCTCCGCCGCGACAAGGGCGTCGTCTTCTCCCCCAGCGGCAAGGCCGCCGTCTGCTACCGCGTCGTCTCCGGCGTCATGCTCGCCAGCGGCGACCCCATCGGCGACGTCGAGGCCTGGCCCGGCGCCATCGAGCGCTTCATGGACGAGGCCAAGGCCCACTCCTGGACCCCCGCCGTCATGGGCTGCTCCGAGACCGGCGGCCAGGTCTGGACCCGCGAGACCGGACTCGACGCCCTCGAACTCGGCGACGAGGCCGTCGTCGACGTCGCCGACTTCTCCCTCTCCGGCCGCGCCATGCGCAACGTCCGCCAGATGGTCAAGCGGATCGAGCGCAACGGCTACACCACCAAGGTCCGCCGCGTCGCCGACCTCAGCGACGGCGAACTCGCGCGGGTCCGCCGCGCCGCCGAGGACTGGCGCGGCACCGACACCGAACGCGGCTTCTCCATGGCGCTCGGCCGCATCGGCGACGCCGGCGACGGCGACGCCGTCATAGCGACCGCCCACAAAGACGAGCCCGAGAACGCCGACTCCCCCTACGGCGACCTGAAGGCGATCATCCACTTCGTCCCCTGGGGCAAGGACGGCATGTCCCTGGAGCTCATGCGCCGCGACCGCTCCGCCGACCCCGGCATGAACGAGCTGCTCATCGTCGCCTCCCTCCAGGACGCCCCCCGCCTCGGCATCAAGCACGTCTCCCTCAACTTCGCCATGTTCCGCGCGGCCCTCGCCCGCGGCGAGAAGATCGGCGCCGGCCCCGTCCTGCGCCTCTGGCGCGGCCTCCTCGTCTTCCTCTCCCGCTGGTTCCAGATCGAGTCGCTCTACAAGTTCAACGCCAAGTTCCAGCCCCGCTGGGAGCCCCGCTTCGTCGTCTACCGCAAAAGCCGCGACCTCCCCCGCATCGGCTTCGCCGCCATGCAGGCCGAAGGCTTCGTCAACGTCGCCCTCCCCCGCCCCTTCCGCCGCCGCTCCCACCGCCCGGCCCCCCGCCCCTGCGCCCACATCGTCCCCGGCCAGGCCGACCAGCCCGAGGTCCACGCGGCCTGAGCCGCCGCGTGAGCCCGGGGGCAGGGGCAGACACCCCCTAGGCTGAACACATGAGTACGACGATCGGCCGGGGCACGGCGCTCGGCCTGCCGGAGTGGGACCGCTGCGCGGTCATGGGCGTGGTCAACGTGACCCCCGACTCCTTCTCCGACGGCGGCCGCTGGTTCGACACCACGGCCGCCGTCAAACACGGCCTCGACCTCGCCGCGCAGGGCGCCGACCTCATCGACGTCGGCGGCGAGTCCACCCGCCCCGGCGCCAGCCGCGTCGACGCCGACGAGGAGCTCCGCCGGGTCATCCCCGTCGTCCGCGGCCTCGCCGCCGAAGGCGTCACCGTCTCCGTCGACACCATGCGCGCCGCCGTCGCCGCCCAGGCCGTCGCCGCCGGCGCCACCCTCGTCAACGACGTCAGCGGCGGCCTCGCCGACCCCGGCATGATCCCCGCCGTCGCCGCCGCCGAGGTCCCCTTCGTCGTCATGCACTGGCGCGGCTTCAGCGCGGACATGAACAGCCTCGCCGTCTACGAGGACGTCGTCGGCGAGGTCGTCGACGAGCTCCGCACCCGGATGGAGGCCGTCGTCGACGGCGGCGTCGCCCCCGAGCGCATCGTCCTCGACCCCGGCCTCGGCTTCGCCAAGCTCGCCCCCCACGACCTCGCCCTCCTCGCCCACCTCCCCCGGCTGCGCGCCCTCGGCCGCCCCCTCCTGGTCGCCGCCTCCCGCAAGCGCTTCCTCGGCCACGTCCTCGCCCACGACGGCGCCGCCCCGCCGCCCGCGCGCGAACGCGACGCCGCCACCGCCGCCGTCTCCGCCATCGCCGCCCACGAGGGCGCCTGGGCCGTCCGGGTCCACGAGGTCCGCGCCACCGCCGACGCCGTACGCGTCGCCAGAGCCGTCGAGGGCGCCGGATGAGCCCCGCCCGCGAAGCCGACCGCGCCGCCGTCGAAGCCGCCAACACCGCCTTCTACGAGGCACTCGAACAGGGCGACTTCGACGGCATGACCGCACTCTGGCTCGACGACGGCGCCGTCCCCGTCTCCTGCGTCCACCCCGGCTGGCCCGTGCTCTCCGGCCGCGGCGAGGTGCTCCGCTCGTACGCGCTGATCATGGCGAACACCGACTACATCCAGTTCTTCCTCACCGACGTCGAGGTCGCCCTCACCCCGGACGTGGCGGTCGTCACGTGCACCGAGAACATCCTCAGCGGCGGCCCCGCCGAGGACGGCGCCTCCCTCGGCCCCCTCGTCGGCCAGCTCGTCGTCGCCACAAACGTGTTCCGCCGCACGTCGGAGGGGTGGAAGGTGTGGTCCCACCACGGCTCCCCGGTGATGCCCGAGAGCGACGGCGACGACCCCGAAGACCCCTCCGACACCGCCGACTGAGCGCCCCCGGCGGCCGGACACCCCCGGCCGCCGCCCCGGCTGTCGGTACCCGAAGGTAGATTCGGGGGTGGACACCCGGCCGTCCGCACCCGGCTGCGTGGCCACCCGAACTACGACAGCAGGAGTGATTCGCGTGGATCGTGTCGCGCTGCGCGGCCTCAAGGCCCGAGGACACCACGGCGTCTTCCCCAAGGAGCGCGAGGAAGGCCAGACCTTCATCGTGGACCTCACCCTCGGCCTGGACACCCGCGCCGCCGCCGCCGGCGACGACCTCACCAAGACCGTCCACTACGGCGTGGTCGCCGAGGAGGTCGTCGACGTCGTCCAGGGCGAGCCCGTCGACCTCATCGAGACCCTCGCCGAGCGCATCGCCCAGCAGTGCCTCAAGCACGCCGGAGTCCAGGAGGTCGAGGTCGTCGTCCACAAGCCGGACGCGCCCATCACGGTCCCCTTCGACGACGTGACCGTCACCATCACCCGGAGCCGCGCATGAAGCCCCAGCACAGCGATCCGACCGTCCAGCCCGTGCCGGCGGCCGTGACCGCCGCCGTGGACGCCGCCGACATCACGCTCTCCAACCCCAAATGGGCCGTCCTCGCCCTCGGCGCCAACCTCGGCAACCGCCTGGAGACCCTCCAGGGCGCCGTGGACGCGCTGGAAGACACCCCCGGCCTGCGGGTCAAGGCGGTCTCCCGCGTGTACGAGACGGAGCCCTGGGGCGTCGAGCCCGGCAGCCAGCCCTCGTACTTCAACGCGGTCATCCTCGTGAAGACCACCCTCCCCCCGTCCTCCCTCCTGGAGCGGGCCCACGCCGTCGAGGAGGCCTTCCACCGCGTCCGCGAGGAACGCTGGGGCGCCCGCACCATCGACGTCGACATCGTCACGTACGCCGACGTCGTCTCCGCCGACCCGGAGCTCACCCTCCCGCACCCCCGCGCCCACCAGCGCGCCTTCGTCCTCGCCCCCTGGCACGACGTGGACCCGGAGGCCCAGCTCCCCGGTCACGGCACCGTCGCCGAGCTCCTCGCCGCCCTCGGCCAGGACGGCGTCACGCCGCGCACCGACCTGGAACTCAGACTCCCGGACTAGTCGTTACGCTCGTCAGAGATCGTCGCCCCGCCACGCGAAGGACACCCGGTGAAACAACTGCGGCTCAAGGTGCTCGCCGGACTCTTCGTCGTCGCCGGCGTCCTCTCCTGGGGCGCCGCGCGGCTGTGGGACTCTGTCGGCACGCTGCCCAGCGTGCCGCTCGCCGCGCCCATCGTGCTGGCGGCCATCGCCGTCGTCCTCACCGCCACCGCCCTCTCGCTGCGCGCCCGCCTCAGGGCCCAGCGTGAGCGCCGCCCCGGCGCCAAGGCCGTCGAACCCCTGATGGCCGCCCGCGCGGTCGTCTTCGGCCAGGCCAGCGCCCTGGTGGCCGCCCTGGTCGCCGGCATGTACGGCGGCGCGGGCGTCTTCCTCCTCGGCTCCCTCGACATCCCCGCCCGCCGCGACCAGGCCCTCTACGCGGCCTTCGCCGTCCTGGCCGGCCTGGCCGTCATCGCCGCCGCCTTCTTCCTGGAACGCGTCTGCAAGCTCCCGGACGACGAGAACGGCGACGGCCCGGACCGGGCCCCCGCGAGCTGACGCCTACGGCGTGAACCGCGCTGCTGGAAAGCCCGCACCCCATACCGCCCCCTGATCAGCGATCGACCCGACTGATCCGGACGGTATGGAGGAGGACGGACGCTCCGCTGCTAACGGGCCAGTATCAGGGACATGGCCTCGGCTCGTGTAGTGGCGTCACGCAGCTGGCCACGTACCGCCGAGGTCGTCGTCTTGGCGCCGGGCTTGCGGACGCCGCGTACGCCCATGCACATGTGTTCGGCCTCGATGACGACGATCGCGCCACGCGCGTCGAGGATGCTCATGAGCGAGTCGGCGATCTGCGTCGTCAGGCGCTCCTGCACCTGCGGCCGGCGGGCGAAGACGTCCACGAGGCGCGCCAGCTTCGACAGTCCGGTGATCTTGCCCGTGTCGGCGGGGATGTAGCCGATGTGGGCTACGCCGTGGAACGGCAGCAAATGATGTTCACATTGGGACATGAGTTCGATGTCCTTCACGAGGACCATCTCGTCGTGTCCGAGATCGAACGTCGTGGTCAGGACGTCCTCCGGCTTCTGCCAGAGCCCGGCGAACAATTCCCTGTACGCCCGCGCCACCCGCGCCGGCGTCTCCCGCAGGCCCTCGCGGTCCGGGTTCTCGCCGACCGCGATGAGGAGCTCACGGACCGCGTTCTCGGCGCGCTTCTCGTCGAATTCGCCGATCGGGCTGTCGCCGTCCAGCGTCACCGGGTCGGTCATCTGTGCCTCGTTCCGTATGTCTGAACATGACGCGGATGCGCCGCGCCCCCACAGGCTAGAACCTGTGGGGGCGCGGCATCCATTCCGGGTCCGGGGATCCGGGTCAGACCTCGGGGTGCTCCTCGGGAAGGGCGTCCGTGGCCTTGGTGGTGTCGACCGGGGTCGCCGCCGAGGAGGAGCCGTTGGCACTGTTGGTCAGGGCCAGCTCCTTCGGGGAGAGGACCGGCGGGCGGGTGGACGGGGTGCGGCGGGCCGAACCCGTCCAGGCCGGGCGGGCCGGGCGCCTGACGATGGGGGCGAAGATCTCGGCGATCTCCTCCTTGCCCAGGGTCTCCTTCTCCAGGAGCGCCAGGACCAGGTTGTCGAGGATGTCGCGGTTCTCGACCAGGATCTCCCACGCCTCGTTGTGCGCGGTCTCGATGAGCTTCTTGACCTCTTCGTCGACCAGCGCGGCGACCTCTTCCGAGTAGTCGCGCTGGTGCGCCATCTCGCGGCCCAGGAAGGGCTCGGTGTTGTCGCCGCCGAACTTGATGGCGCCGAGCCGCTCGGTCATGCCGTACTGCGTGACCATCGCGCGGGCGGTGGCCGTCGCCTTCTCGATGTCGTTCGCCGCGCCCGTGGTCGGGTCGTGGAAGACGAGCTCCTCCGCCGCGCGCCCGCCCAGCATGTAGGCCAGCTGGTCGAGCATCTCGTTGCGGGTGGTCGAGTACTTGTCCTCGTCCGGCAGGACCATCGTGTAGCCCAGGGCACGGCCTCGGGACAGGATGGTGATCTTGTGGACGGGGTCGGAGTTCGGCGAGGCCGCCGCGACCAGGGCGTGACCGCCCTCGTGGTACGCGGTGATCTTCTTCTCCTTGTCCGACATGATCCGGGTCCGCTTCTGCGGGCCCGCGACCACGCGGTCGATCGCCTCGTCCAGCGCCTTGTTGTCGATCAGCTTCTGATCGCTGCGGGCGGTGAGGAGCGCCGCCTCGTTGAGGACGTTGGAGAGGTCCGCGCCGGTGAAGCCGGGGGTGCGGCGGGCGACGGCGCCGAGGTCCACGTCGGGGGCGACGGGCTTGCCCTTCTGGTGGACCTTGAGGATCTCCAGGCGGCCCTGCATGTCGGGGCGGTCGACGGCGATCTGCCGGTCGAAGCGGCCCGGGCGCAGGAGCGCGGGGTCGAGGATGTCGGGGCGGTTCGTGGCGGCGATCAGGATGACGCCGCCCTTCACGTCGAAGCCGTCCATCTCGACGAGCAGCTGGTTGAGCGTCTGCTCGCGCTCGTCGTGTCCGCCGCCGAGGCCGGCGCCGCGGTGGCGGCCGACCGCGTCGATCTCGTCGACGAAGACGATGGCCGGGGCGTTGGCCTTGGCCTGCTCGAAGAGGTCGCGGACGCGGGAGGCGCCGACACCGACGAACATCTCGACGAAGTCGGAACCGGAGATGGAGTAGAACGGCACGCCGGCCTCGCCGGCCACGGCGCGCGCGAGGAGCGTCTTGCCGGTGCCGGGCGGGCCGTAGAGCAGGACGCCCTTGGGGATCTTCGCGCCGACGGCCTGGAACTTGGCCGGCTCCTGGAGGAACTCCTTGATCTCGTGGAGTTCCTCGACGGCCTCGTCGGAGCCCGCGACGTCGGCGAAGGTGGTCTTCGGGGTGTCCTTGGTGATGAGCTTCGCCTTGGACTTGCCGAACTGCATGACGCGGGAGCCGCCGCCCTGCATCTGGTTCATCAGGAAGAGGAAGACGACCACGATGAGGACGAAGGGCAGGAGCGAGAGCAGGACCGAGACGAACGGGGACTGCTTCGTCGGCGAGACGGTGTAACCCTTCTCGATCTGGCCGGCTTCGAACTTCTCCTGCAGCTTGTCGGCGAGGTCGGCGCCCTGGGTGCCGATGTAGCTGGCCTGGACCTTGCCGCTCTTGTTGATCTGCTGACCGTCGACGAGGTCGATCTTGATGATCTGCTCGTCACCCGTGGTCAGCCTTGCCTGCTTGACCTGGTTCTTGTCGATCGCCTGGACGACCTGGCCGGTGTCCACCGTCTTGTAGCCCTCGGACGAGCCGACGACCTGCATCAGCACGACCACGGCGAGGACGGCCAGCACGATCCACATGACCGGCCCACGGAAGTATCGCTTCACGTCCATCCATACGGGGCGCGAGCGCCCCGTCCCTCCTGCCCGTAGGTAAATGCCGCTGAGTGAGAAAAAAGCTGTTCTTCGGACGGTACCCCAGCATTGTCACCGGCGGCCGTCTTCCCTCGCTTCAACGGGGAGAAGACGGCGCGGGTTCCCCTTGGGGCGGCCGCTGGTCAGCCGCCGTAGACGTGCGGGGCGAGGGTGCCGACGAACGGGAGATTGCGGTACTTCTCGGCGTAGTCGAGGCCGTATCCGACGACGAACTCGTTCGGGATGTCGAAGCCGATCCACTTCACGTCGATGGCGACCTTGGCCGCGTCCGGCTTGCGCAGCAGGGTGCAGACCTCCAGGGAGGCCGGCTCGCGCGAACCGAGGTTGGACAGGAGCCAGGACAGGGTCAGGCCCGAGTCGATGATGTCCTCGACGATCAGGACGTGCTTGCCCTTGATGTCGGTGTCGAGGTCCTTGAGGATGCGGACGACGCCGGACGACTGGGTGCCCGCGCCGTAGGAGGAGACGGCCATCCAGTCCATGGTGACGGGGGTGGACAGCGCGCGCGCCAGGTCCGCCATCACCATCACGGCGCCCTTGAGGACGCCGACGATGAGCAGGTCCTTGCCCGCGTACTCCGTGTCGATCTTCGCGGCGAGCTCGGCGAGCTTCGCGTCGATCTCTTCCTTGGTGATGAGCACCGACTTGAGGTCGGTGCCCATGTCCTTCTCGTTCACCCGGGTCACTTTCGTTGCAGCCTTGCGTCAGCCTTGCCGGATGACCAGTCTGCCACCCTGGCGGCGCGCCTCGACGCGCCCGGGCAGGTTGATGGCTCCCTGGCCGCGCCAGCCGGTGATGAGCCGGTCGACCTCTTCGATGTGGCGGGCGAAGAGGGATCCGGCGGGGGCGCCCTCGGCGATGACGGCGCGGCGCAGGACGCGGCGGCGGACGGCGGGCGGGAGTCCGAAGAGTTTGGCGCATTCGAGACGGCCGGTGTCGTCCCGTACGGAGGCTTCGGCGTCGGCGGCCCAGGAGTCGAGGGCGTCGGCGTCGTCGCGGGAGAGCTGGGCCGTCCGGGCGAGGGCTTCGACGACTCCCTTGCCGAGCGCCTTCTCAAGGGCGGGGAGGCCCTCGTGGCGGAGGCGGGAGCGGGTGTAGGCGGGGTCGCTGTTGTGGGGGTCGTCCCAGACGGCGAGCTCCTGGGCGATGCAGGCCTTGCGGACGGTCTGGCGGTCGAGCTCCAGGAAGGGGCGGCGGTAGCGGCCCGCGGTGCCGGAGACGGCGGCCATGCCGGAGAGGGAGCGGATGCCGGAGCCTCGGGCGAGTCCGAGGAGGACGGTCTCGGCCTGGTCGTCGCGGGTGTGGCCGAGGAGGATCGCGGTGGCGCCGTGGCGCTCGGCGGCCGCGTCGAGGGCGGCGTAGCGGGCGTCGCGGGCGGCGGCTTCGGGGCCGCCGTCGCGGCCGACGGTGACGGCGACGGATTCGACGGGGTCGAGGCCGAGGGCGGTCATGCGGTCGGCGACCTCGCGGGCGCGCTGGCCGGAGCCGGTCTGGAGGCCGTGGTCGACGGTGACGCCGCCGGCGCGGAGGTCCAGTTTGCGGGCCTCGAAGGCGAGGGCGGAGGCGAGTGCCATGGAGTCGGCGCCGCCGGAGCAGGCGACGAGGACCAGGGGGGTGGGGGGGGTGCCGTCGGGCCGGCCGTGGTGGCCGCCGTCGGCGGGCCGGGTGTGGTGCGGGGTGGTGTGCTCGGTGGTGTGCTCGGTGAGAACGTCGTGGAGTACGCGGCGGACCGCCAGGCGTATCGCCGCGACCGCAGGATGGGGACCCATGTCCGGTGCCCTTCGTGGAGAGAGTGCAGTGCCTCGGTCGGAGTCTTAACGGTCGGAAGTGGGGGTTCGGTCACTCAGAGTGCGACGATGGTGACAGAACCTGGCCGTTACCCGAGCATTGCACGCCTTACCCGCCGTCTACGGTCCCTCGGACGGGTGATTGGTGGGGTGTTCTTCCGCCATCCGGCGCATCCGCCTCATGAGTCTGCCCTACGGTGCACCCTCGCCACCCAGTCGGCGGGGCGGGCGATCTCGCTCTTGGTGGGGAGCGTGTTGGGCGAGGTCCAGACGCGGTTGAAGCCGTCCATGCCGACCTCGTCGACGACGGCGCGGACGAAGCGCTCGCCGTCGCGGTACTGGCGCAGCTTGGCGTCGAGGCCGAGGAGCTTGCGCAGGGCGAGATCGAGGCGGGAGGCGCCTCGGGCGCGGCGCTGCTGGAACTTCTCGCGGATCTCGGCCACGGAGGGGACGACGTCGGGGCCGACGCCGTCCATGACGTAGTCGGCGTGGCCTTCGAGCAGGGACATCACGGCGGTGAGGCGGCCGAGGATCTCGCGCTGCTCGGGGGTCTGCACGAGTTCGACGAGGGAGGGGCCGGGTTCGCCCTGTTCGCCCTCGGGCCGGCCGCCGACGAGGGCCTGGGCGGCTTCGCGGAGGCGCTCGACGACGGTGGAGGGGTCGACGTCGGTGGCGGCGAGGAATGACTGGATCTCGCCCTGGAGGTGGTCGCGGAGCCAGGGGACGGCGGTGAACTGGGTGCGGTGGGTCTCCTCGTGGAGGCAGACCCAGAGCCGGAAGTCGTGCGGGGAGACGTCGAGCTCGCGCTCGACGTGGACGATGTTGGGGGCGACGAGCAGGAGGCGGCCGGCGCCGTCGGCCCCGGCGGGCAGCTCGCGGGTGGCGGGGGCGAAGGTCTCGTACTGGCCGAGGATGCGGGAGGCCAGGAAGGAGAGCAGCATCCCGAGCTCGACGCCGGTGACCTTGCCGCCGACGCTGCTGAGGACGGTGCCGCCGGGGGTGGTGGAGCGGCGTTCCTGCATCTTGTCGAGGAGCGGGGAGAGCAGTTCGCGGAAGCCGGCGACGTTGGCCTTGATCCAGCCGGCCCGGTCGACGACGAGGACGGGGGTGTCGGGGGTGTCGGCGGGGTCGCGGTCCTCGGGGATCATCCGGGTGTAGGCCCGGACGTGTTCCTCGGCGGCCTTGGCGTGTTCGCGGAGCTCGGCGACGACGGCGCGGGCCTCCTCCCGGCTGACCTCGGGGCCCGGGCGCACCAGGCGGGTCGCCGTCGCGACGGCGAGATTCCAGTCGACCATCCCCGATGTGCCTGCACCACCGATGCTCGTCATGCGTCAACCGTACGGGCTCGGGGCGCGTTCGGTGAGGGTTCGGGCGGCGGTCGCGCCGGGTCAGCGGGGTGCGGCGAGGGCGGCGGCGAGCCGGTCGAGGGCGGGCTGGGCGGTGTCGGGGGAGTCGGTGCGGCCGGCGAGGAAGGCGAAGGCGAGGAGGCGGCCGTCGGCGGTGACGACCGTTCCGGTGAGGGTGTTCACTCCGGTGAGGGTGCCGGTCTTGGCGCGGACGAGCCCGGCGCCGGGGGCGGTGGTGCCGGTGCCGAAGCGGCCGGCGAGGGTGCCGCTGAAGGCGCCGACGGGCAGTCCGGTGAGGACGGGGCGCAGGGCGGGGCGGGCGGGGTCGGCCGCGCGGGTGAGGATGCCGGTGAGCAGGGCGGCGGAGACGCGGTCGTTCCGGTCGAGGCCGCTGCCGTCGGCGAAGCGGGCGCCGGTGACGGGAAGGCCGAGTCGGGCGAGTTCGTCGTGGACGGCCTTGGCCGCGCCGGCGGCGCTGGCGGGCTGTTCGCGGGCGAGGGCGGTCTGCCGGGCGAGGGCTTCGGCGAGGTCGTTGTCGCTGGTGGTGAGGGTGCGTTCGACGAGGTCGGCGAGGGGCGCGGAGTCGGTGCGGGCGAGCGGGACGGCGCGGGTGCCGTGGGGGGCGCGGCCGGGGGCGGGGGCGCCCTGGACGGTGACCCCGGCGGCGCGGAGCAGGCCGGCGAAGGCGCGGGCGGTGTCGCCGGCGGGGTCGGCGGTGCGGGGGGCGGGTCCGCTGCGGCTGCCGTCGAGGCGGCCTTCGTCGGTCATCAGGGCGCTGAGCGGGGCGATGTTCTCGTTGGGGCCGATGGGGTGGAGCGCGGGTCCGCTGTAGAGGCCGGTGTCGTAGGCGAGGCGGACGGGGCCGGGGGTGCGGCCGGGGGCCTTGAGGGCGCGGGCGGTGGCCTGGGCGAGCTTCGTGAGGCGGGCCCGGTCGAGGGTGGGGTCGCCGCCGCCGACGAGGGTGACGGTGCGGCCGTCGGCGCCGGTCACGGTGGTGGTGCCGATGCGGTGGTCGGGGCCGAGGGCGGAGAGGGCGGCGGTGGCGGTGGCGATCTTGATCGTGGAGGCGGGGGTCATGGGGGTGCCCGCGCCCGTCGCGTAGAGCTGCCGGCCGGTGGCGGTGTCGACGAGGGAGGCGGTGCGCAGCGGGCCGAGGGCGGGGTCGGCGAGGAGCGGGCCGAGGAGGCCGGCCCAGTCGGCGGGGTCGCCCGTGCGGGTGGTCCGGGGGGTGCCGGGGGCGTCGGCGGAATCGGTGGTTCCGGGGCCGGTCGGGGCGCCGAGGGCGCGCAGGACGCCGGGGGCGCTGGGGGCGGGCGCGGGGGCCCTGGGGGCGTCGGCGGCGGGGGGTCCGGCGTGATGTGCGCCACCCCTGGGGCCGGCGGCGGTCGCGCGGGCCCGCTCGGCCTTACGCTGACCGGAGTCCCACGGGCCGGCCGCGGTCGCCGCTGTTGCGGCCAGGGTCAGGCCGAGCACGGCGGAGCCCGCCACGTACCGCCAGGTTCTCGGCTCCGGCATGTGATGACCAGCCCCTTTCGCGATCAAGACCGTACGTGAGAGACACTTAACCACCGCGCGTCGTCGCGAGCATTGACATGTGTTGATTCAGGAGGAGATCCACCCGTGGAGTTCGACGTTCTCATCGAGATCCCCAAGGGGTCGCGGAACAAGTACGAGGTCGACCACGAGACCGGTCGGATCCGCCTGGACCGCCGTCTCTTCACCTCGACCGCCTACCCGACGGACTACGGCTACGTCGAGAACACCCTCGGCGAGGACGGCGACCCGCTCGACGCGCTCGTCATCCTGGACGAGCCGACGTTCCCGGGCTGCCTCATCAAGTGCCGCGCCATCGGCATGTTCCGCATGACGGACGAGGCCGGCGGCGACGACAAGCTGCTGTGCGTCCCGGCGACGGACCCGCGCATGGAGCACCTGCGCGACATCCACCACGTGGCCGAGTTCGACCGCCTGGAGATCCAGCACTTCTTCGAGGTCTACAAGGACCTGGAGCCCGGCAAGTCCGTCGAGGGCGCCGACTGGGTCGGCCGCGCCGAGGCCGAGGCCGAGATCGAGAAGTCGTACGCGCGCGCCAAGGAGCAGGGCGGCCACTGAGCCCCCCTCCGGCTGAGCTCGTGAAAAGGGCGGTGCACCTGCTGAGGTGCGCCGCCCTTCGCACATTCATACTGGGCACGTCAGTGGCGTGATCGATTGCCCCGTGGCGTGATCGTGCGGGTGCCCGGCCGGGAGTGAGGGCGGAGACTGTGGTGGCGAAGCCGGACGGCCCTGAGGCGGCCCCGGAGGACCGGAAGCCGCCCTCGGACGAGGCGCGCAGCGCGTTCGCCCCACCGCTCGGGGTGGAGCCGCCGATGCCGCCCGAGGAGGAGCATCCGACCTCGGAGTTCGCGCTGCCGGAGGGTTTCGCTCTGGAGCCACCGCCGGAGCAGGAAGGTTCCGCCTTCGCGCCGCCGTCGACGTACTCGGCGAAGAACAGCCCGCCCGCCTTCACGCCCGCGTACGGGATTCCGCTGGTCAAGCTGGCGCAGGACGCGCCATGGCAGGACCGGATGCGGACGATGCTGCGGCTGCCGGTGGGCGAGCGCCCGGTGCCGGAGGGGCCGCGCAAGGAGGACGAGTCCGGGCCGCCGGTGCCGCGCGTGCTGGACCTGACCCTGCGTATCGGCGAGCTGCTGCTGGCGGGCGGCGAGGGCGCGGAGGACGTCGAGGCGGCGATGTTCGCGATCTGCCGGGCTTACGGGCTCGACCGGTGCGAGCCGACGGTGACCTTCACGCTGCTGTCGATCACGTACCAGCCCTCGCTGGTGGACGACCCGGTGACGGCGAACCGCACGGTGCGGCGCCGGGGCACCGACTACACGCGGCTGGCGGCGGTCTACCGGCTGCTGGCGGACATCAACAACGGGGCGCACGAGGTGACGCCGGAGGAGGCGTACCGGCGGCTGGCGGAGATCCGCCGCAACCGGCACCCGTACCCCGGCTGGGTGCTGACGGCGGCGGCGGGACTGCTGGCGGGTGCGGCGTCGGTGCTGCTGGGCGGCGGGCCGACGGTCTTCTTCGTGGCGGCGCTGGGCGCGGTGCTGGGCGACCGGCTGGCGTGGCTGTGCGCGGGGCGCGGGCTGCCGGAGTTCTACCAGTTCCTGGTGGCGGCGATGCCGCCGGCGGCCATGGGGGTGGCACTGACCATGCTGCACGCCGATCTGCGGCCCTCGGCGGTCATCACGGGTGGCCTGTTCGCCCTGATCCCGGGGCGGTCGCTGGTGGCGGCCGTGCAGGACGGGCTGACCGGCTTCTACATCACGGCCTCGGCCCGGCTGCTGGAGGTCGGCTACTTCTTCGTGGCGATCGTGGTGGGCGTGCTGTCGGTGCTGTACCTGGCGGTGCAGTTCGGGGCGCAGCTCAATCCGGAGGGGGCGCTGCGGCCGGTGGAGCGGCCGGTGACGCAGATCGTGGCGTCGATGGTGCTGTGCGCGACCTTCGCGATCCTGCTCCAGCAGTCGCGGGCCACGGTGCTGTTCGCGACGCTGAACGGCGGGGTGGCGTGGGTGATCTACGCGTCGATCGCGGTGACGGCGGGCGGGTCGACGGTGATGGCGACGGCGGTGGCGGCCGGTCTGGTGGGTCTGTTCGGGCAGCTGATCGCCCGCTACCACCACACCTCCTCGCTGCCGTACGTGACGGCGGCGATCGGTCCGCTGCTGCCGGGTTCGGCGACGTACTTCGGGGTGCTGGCGATCGCCCAGAACAACCTGGACGGGGGCTTCGCCTCGCTGGCCAAGGCGGCGGCGCTGGCGCTGGCGATCGCGATCGGGGTGAACCTGGGGAGCGAGCTGGCCCGGCTCTTCATGCAGGCCCCGGGCGCGGCGGCGGCACGCCGGGCCGCGAAGCGCACCAGGGGCTTCTAGGAGCCGTTCGTACGGTCCTGGAAGCCCCTGGCGGGAGTGATCGTGCGGGTCCGGCGTCGCGGCGGCCGGGTCGGCACGCGGCGGGCGGGTCGGCACGCGGCGGGCGGGTCGGCACGCGGCGGGCGGGTCGGCACGCGGCGGGCGGGTCGGCACGCGGCGGGCGGCTCAGCGCCCGGCGGGCGGGTCAGCGCTTGGCGTGCCGGCCGCGCTCGGCGGGCGGGTTCGGGGTGCCGGAGCCGTCGTGGCCCTCCTCGGCGCGCTTCTTCTTCGACTGGGAGCGGGCGCGGAGGTACTCGATCACGATCGGGACGACGGAGATCAGCACGATCGCGACGAGGATCATCTCGATGTGCTTGTGCACGAAGTCGATCTTGCCGAGGGAGGCGCCGAGCAGGGTCACGCCGGCGCCCCACAGCACGCCGCCGATGATGTTGAAGGTGATGAACGAGCGGTAGTTCATCCGGCTGACGCCGGCGATGATCGGCGTGAACGTGCGCACGATCGGAACGAAGCGGGCCAGGATGAGCGACTTCGGGCCGTGCTTCTCGAAGAACTCGTGCGCCTTCTCCACGTTCTCCTGCTTGAAGAGCTTGGAGTCCGGGCGCTTGAAGAGGGCGGGCCCGACCTTGCGGCCGAAGAGATAGCCCACCTGGTCGCCGATGATCGCCGCCGCGACGATCAGGGTGCACACCAGCCACAGCGGCTGGTCCAGCTTGCCCGTGGTGACGAGCAGGCCGGTGGTGAAGAGCAGCGAGTCGCCCGGCAGGAAGAAGCCGATCAGGAGTCCGGACTCGGCGAAGACGATGACGAGGACGCCGATCAGACCGAAGGTCTGGATCAGATAGTCCGGGTCCAGCCAGCTCGGACCGAGGGCAAGCGTGTTCACGGGTTCCGGGCTCCTGCGATCTGTGGGGGCGAAGAAGGACGGGGAAGGACGGTGAAAGACGGGGAAAGGCGGGAAAGCATGGAAAACGGGGGAGGACGCGGGGGCGCGTCCAGGAGATTGTCGTACGGACTGCGGCCCCAAACTATCAACGCGGAGTGAACCCCCCGGGTTCCACCCGGGGCGGGCGGACTCCGCGCGGACGCGTTCCGGATGCGCCGCCGCCCGGCCGCCCGCAGGCTGGGAGGCCAGGACAGGCCAGGAGAGACCGGATGAAGCCGGGAGCGGCCGGCGGAGGCCAGGAGGTGGATGCGGATGGGCATCGACGAGTACGGCGGCGGCCAGGGCGCCGGGTCGGATGTGCTGGTCGTCACGACGAACGACGTGCCGGGATACGAGGTGCGCCAGGTGATCGGCGAGGTCTTCGGCCTGACCGTGCGGTCCCGGCATCTGGGCAGCCAGATCGGCGCGGGCCTGAAGTCGATGATCGGCGGGGAGCTGAAGGGCCTGACGAAGACCCTGGTGCAGACCCGCAACCAGGCGATGGAGCGGCTGGTGGAGCAGGCGAAGGCGCGCGGCGCGAACGCGGTGCTGATGTTCCGCTTCGACGTCACCGAGGCCGCCGACGTCGGCACCGAGGTGTGCGCGTACGGGACCGCGGTCGTCATCGCGCCGCGCGCCTAGGGCCTCGCTCCGGGGCTCAGCCGGCCAGGCGGCGCGCGTTGGCGTGGATCGCGGCGCGCAGGTGCTCGGCCAGGCCCTCGTGGATCGCGTCGTAGAAGGCCCGGAAGCCGTCGTCGGCGACGTACATCTCGGCCAGCCCCTGGTGGTGCTTGGGGTGGCAGTCGAAGAACCACTTGGTGATGTGGGCGCGGTGGGCCTCGGCGAGCTCCAGGGCCGCCGGGGAGCCGGGCTCCTCGCCCGCGTCCATGAGGGCGGCGTAGGCGGAGCCCCAGGCGTCGACCTCCTCCTTCATCCGCGCCCAGTCGTCCTTGGTGTACGTGGCGACCCGGGCCAGCGTCTCCTCGTGGGTGTGGGTGCCGCCCCAGCGGCGGGCGGACTCCTCCGCGTACCGCTCGGGGTCCTTGTGGCCGAAGACCTCGAACTTCTCCTCGGGCGTGAGGTTGATGCCCATGCGTCTCGCCTCCATGGCGCGCTCGACGGCCGCCGCCATCCCCCGCAGTTCCCCGATGCGCTCGGTGAGCAGCCGGTGCTGCCGCCGCAGGTGCTCGCGCGGGTCGGCGCCGGGGTCGTCGAGGAGGACGGCGACCTCTTCGAGGGGGAAGCCGAGCTCCCGGTAGAACAGGATCTGCTGGAGCCGGTCGAGGTCCGCGTCGGCGTAGCGGCGGTGTCCGGCCGCGCTGCGCCCGCCGGGCGAGAGCAGCCCGATCGCGTCGTAGTGGTGCAGCGTGCGCACCGTGACCCCGGCGAAGCCGGCGACCTGTCCCACCGAGTAGCTCATGGGCTTCCCGCCCCTTCTCTGTGTCGGTTCGCGGACCAGCCTCGGCCCTGACGCGGCGTGAGGTGCAAGCGGGGACGGGCCCGACGCGGCGCGATTCTCGGGATGTTGTGTCGCTTTTGTCCATTTATGGTGAGGCGGTGGCCACCGACATCCCCGCCCCCGAGGCGCCCCACCGGATCCTGCTGCCCCAGATCCTGCCCGCCCTGGTGGTCGGTGTGGGGTCCGCCCTGCTCTTCCTCGGCATCAGCGCGGTCGCCGAGCAGCTCCAGCACGTGCTGTGGCACACCCTTCCGGACGCGCTCGGCGTCGGGCGCTACTCCTCGCTGTGGATGATCTCCCTGCTGACCGCGACCGGCGTCGCCGTCGGCCTCGTGGTGTGGAAGGTGTACGGGCACGCGGGCGGCGACCCGGCCGAGGGCGGGCTCGGCGGCGCCCCGGTCGCCCCCTCCGTCGTCCCCGGGCTGCTCCTCGCCGCCACCTTCGGCCTCGCCGGCGGCGTCAGCCTCGGCCCCGAGAACCCCACGATCGTCGCCGCCATCGCGCTCTCCTTCTGGCTCGGCCGGATGCTCCACCCCGCCCTGCCCGCCCCCATGTGGGTCTCGCTCGCCACCTCCGCCACCTTCGGCGCCCTCTTCGGCACCCCGGTGGCCGCCGCCCTCGTCCTCTCCGAGGCGATGACCACCCAGCCGGGCAAGGGCTCGCTGTGGGACCGGCTCTTCGCCCCGCTGGTGGCCGCCGGCGCCGGCGCCATGACCACCCAGCTCGTCTCGAACCCCAGCTTCGACATCGGGCTGCCGCCGCTGGACCACCCCGGGCTCGGCGACCTCCTCGCCGCGCTGGTCGTGGCCACCCTCGCCGCCGCCTTCGGCCTGCTGTCCTGCTACGCCTTCCCGTACGTCCACCGGGCCTTCCAGCGGCTGCGGCACCCCATGGTGATGCTGCCGCTCGGCGGGCTGGTGCTGGGCCTGCTCGGGGCGCTGGGCGGGCACCTGACGCTCTTCAAGGGCCTGGAGGAGACCCGGGAGCTCGCCGAGAACATCGGCGTCTTCGGCTCCGGCGAGCTGGCCAAGCTGGCCGTGGTCAAGACGGTCGCCCTGCTCGTCGCCGCCGCCTGCGGCTTCCGCGGCGGCCGGGTCTTCCCCGCCGTCTTCATCGGCGCCGCCTTCGGGCTGTGCGCCCAGGCCCTCGTCCCCGAGATCCACCCGGCCGTGGCCGTCTCCGCCGGCGTCCTCGGCATCCTGCTCGCCACCACCCGTCAGGGCTGGGTGAGCCTCTTCGTCGCCGCCGTGCTCGCCGCCTCGCCCTCGATGCTCGCCGTGCTCTGCATCGCGATCCTGCCCGCCTGGCTGGTCGTCACCGGCCGCCCGATGCTGGAGCTCGACGAGCACGGCGAGCCCCTGCGCTGAGCCGCCGCGGGACCTGCCGTCCGGCCCTAACGGCCGAGCCGGGCGAACCTGTGGATCGCCAGCGGCAGGAAGACCGCGAGCAGGACCAGCGGCCACAGCACGGCGAGGCCGGTCCAGCCCGGTTCGCCGCCGGGGCCGCCGAGCAGTTCCCGCACCGCCGTCGCCGTCGCCGACATCGGGTTCCACTCCACGGCCGCGCCCAGCCACCCCGGCATCGACTCCGGCGCGGCGAAGGCGTTGGAGAGGAAGCCGACCGGCCAGACCAGGATCTGCACCGCCTGCACCAGCTCCGCGCGGCCCGCCAGCAGCGCCAGGTGGATGCCGATCCACAGCATCGCGAAGCGCAGCAGGAGCAGCAGCCCCATCGCCGCCAGGAAGGCGCCGGCGCCGCCGTGGACGCGCCAGCCGATCGCGTGGCCGACGCCCGCCATCAGCAGCAGCCCCACCGCCGACTGGAGCATGTCGGCGGCGGCCCGCCCCACGAGGACGGCGCCGTCGGCCATCGGCATCGAGCGGAAACGGTCGATCACGCCCCTGTCCAGGTCGCGGGTGACCGCCGTCATGGTGCCTTCGAGGCCGAAGACCATGGTCAGCGTGAGCATCCCCGGGACGAGGAAGTCGACGTAGTCGCCGTCCACGGCCCGCCCGCCGCCGACCAGATAGCCGAACATCAGCAGCATCATCACCGGGAAGACCAGCCCGACGAGCACCTGGACGGGCTGCCGCGCCCAGTGCGCGAGCTCCCGCCGGGTCATGGTCCAGCAGTCGCCCGCCACGTACGCCGCGCTCATGCGGCCACCTCCGCCTTCTCGTCCCGCTCCTCGTCCCGCGCGCCCGTCAGGCGCAGGAACACCTCGTCCAGCGTCGGGCGGCGCAGCGCCAGGTCCTCCGCCTCGATCCCCGCCGCCTCCAGCGCCCGCACGGTCTCGGCGAGGGCGGCCATCCGGTCCCGCACCGGGGCGCTGATCCGCCGCCGGTCCCGGTCCACCTCCGCCTCCCCGGGGGCGAACGGGAGCACCCGCAGGGCCTCGTCGAGCCGCGCCCCGTCCCGTACGACCACGTCGACGCGGTCCCGGCCGGCCCGGGTCTTCAGCTCGTCGGGGGTGCCGTCGGCGACCACCCGGCCCCGGTCGACCACGGCGATCCGGTCGGCCAGCCGGTCCGCCTCCTCCAGGTACTGGGTGGTGAGCAGCACCGTCGTGCCGCCGCCGACCAGGGAGCGCACCGAGTCCCAGACCTCGGCCCGCCCGCGCGGGTCCAGGCCCGTCGTCGGCTCGTCCAGGAACAGCACCTCGGGGTCGGTGATCAGCGAGGCCGCGAGGTCGAGCCGCCGCCGCATCCCGCCGCTGTAGGCGCGGACGGCCTTGGGGCCGGTGTCCGCGAGCCCGAAGCGCTCCAGGAGCTCGTCGGCCCGCCGGCCCGCGCCGCGCGCGCCCAGGTGGTGCAGGCGCCCGAACATCTCCAGGTTCTGCCGCCCGGACAGCTCCTCGTCCAGGGCCGCGTGCTGGCCCAGCAGCCCGATCCGGCGCCGCACCTCGCGGGCCCGGTCCCGGACGTCGAAGCCGGCCACCGTCACCCGGCCCTCGTCGTGCCGGAGCAGGGTGGCCAGGACCCGGACGGTCGTGGTCTTGCCCGCTCCGTTGGGGCCGAGCAGGCCCTGCACGGTGCCGCGCCGGACGGCCAGGTCGAGGCCGTCCAGGGCGTATGTGTCACCGTACCGCTTCCGGGCGCCCTCGATGAGGATCGCGTCGCTTTCCCTCGACATCGGCATCGACATCGACATCCTTTCGACTAGTCAAACTTGATCAGTCGTTCGCGGCGGAGGTTATGCCCCGCACGGGGCCTAGTCAAACTTGATTAGCCGCCCCCGGCACGTGGCCGGCCGCCGCGCTCACCGCGCGTACGGGTTCTCCTCGCCCTCCGCCAGCACGCCCACGAAGGGCTCGCCCTCCCCCGCGAACACGTACGCCCCGGCCTCGATCCGGTCGATCAGGCCGAGCGTCCAGACCCGGCCCGCGTCGGCCGAGTGCACCCAGAGGTGCATGATCTCCCCGATGTGGCCGAGCTGCTCCGGCCCGCCCTCGGGGGTGTAGTACTCCGTGACCGAGGTCCGCCAGGCGTCCAGGTCCCGCAGCCGGGCCCGCAGCAGCTCCAGCGCCTCGGCCCGGGGCAGGTCCACGATGAAGCCGATGCCCGCCGACAGCACGTCCATGTCCTGGCCGTACGTGGACACCGCCGCGCGCAGCAGCCGCAGGTACTCCTCGCGGCCCGCCTCCGTGATCTCGTACTCGACCCTCGGCGGGCCGCCCGCCGTGCTGGGCGCGCTCTCGTCGGCGCGCAGCAGTCCCTGCTTCGCCATCTGCTTGAGGGCGTGGTAGATCGAGCCCGGCTTGGCGTGGGACCACTCGTGCGCGCCCCAGTACTCCAGGTCGTTGCGCACCTGGTAGCCGTGGGCGCGGCCGTGCTGCTTGACCGCGCCCAGGACGAGAAGGCGGATTGCTGACATGCCCCCGAGTCTAGGAAGTCCGATTCTCCAGGTCGATCAGCTCGAAGGAGCCCTTGCCGTCCAGGGACTCCCGGATGATGTCCGCGTGCCCGGCGTGCCGGCCCATCTCCTGGACCAGGTGCAGCAGCATCCAGCGGACCGAGACCCGCCCGTCCACCGGGAACCAGGGCGCGGGCGGCAGCGGGAAGGTGTCGTCCAGGCTGGGCACGCTCCGGACGAACTCCTCGGTCTCCTTGGCGACGCCCTGCCAGAAGGCCACGACTTCCGGAATCGTCTCGCCGTCGACGAGCCGGAAGGCCTCGCCCCAGGTCTCCTCGCTCCGCTGCCGCTGGTTCGGGCGCTCCTGGGCCAGCCGCAGCCAGTTGAGCTCGACCTCGGCGACATGCTTGATCAGGCCCGAGAGGCTGAGCTCGCTGGCGCTGGGGCGGCTCGCCGCCTGCTCCTCGGTGAGGCCGAGGGAGGCCCGCACGATCGCGGCGCGCTGCGCCTCGATGAAGTTGAGGAACGCTCCGCGCTCGTCGCCGGGGGCCTCCGTGGGAACCAGGGCAACCATGATGTCCGCCTTTCGTGGATACGGCCGAGGGGTGCCGGCCGGGGAATCCGTTCCCCGCCTTTCGACACCCCTCACGCTACGGACCCTTGCGGACAGCTTCTGTCCTCGATCGGTCCGCCACCGGAAGCCCCGTGGAACTAGAACGGGAAGCGGCTGCGGCCGTACTGGATCGAGATCCACTTCTGGGTGGTGAAGGCCTCGATCATCGCCTCGCCGTTGAGCCGTCCGATGCCCGAGTGCTTCTCGCCGCCGAAGGGGACGATCGGCTCGTCGTGCACGGTGCCGTCGTTGATGTGGATCATTCCGGTGTGGATCCGCTTGGCGATCCGCACGCCCCGCTCGATGTCCCCGGTGTGCACGGCGCCGCTGAGCCCGTACGGGGTGTCGTTGGCGATCCGGACGGCCTCGTCCTCGCCGTCGAAGGCGACGATCAGGGCCACCGGTCCGAAGATCTCCTGGCTGAGGACGGGCGCGTCGGCGGGGATGCCGGCGAGCACGGACGGGGCGACGACGTTGCCCTCCACCCCGCCGCGCAGCAGCGCGGTCGCGCCGCCCGCCACGGTCTGCTCGACGAGCGCCGAGACGGCCTCCGCCTGCTGGGAGTTGATGAGCGGGCCGATGTGGGTGGCGGGGTCGGCCGGGTCGCCGACCCGCAGGGTCTTCACCTTCGCCACGAACTTCTCGGTGAACTCCGTCTCCACGGCGCGGTCCACCAGGATGCGGTTGGCGGCCATGCAGACCTGGCCCTGGTGCACGAAGCGGCTGAAGACGGCCGCGTCCACCGCGTAGTCGAGGTCGGCGTCGTCGAGGACGATCAGGGCGCTGTTGCCGCCGAGTTCGAGCACGGCGTGCTTGAAGTTCTGGGCGCAGACGGTGGCCACGTGCCGGCCGACCCGGTCGGAGCCGGTGAAGGAGATGACCTTCGGCACCGGGTGGGTCAGCAGGGCGTCGCCGATCTCGGCGATGTCGGTGACGACGACGTTGAGCAGCCCGGCCGGCAGGCCCGCCTCCTCCAGGACCCTGGCGACCAGGGTGCCGCCGCAGACCGGGGTGTTCTGGTGCGGCTTGAGGACCACGCCGTTGCCGAGCGCGAGGGCCGGGGCGACGGACTTGATCGACAGCAGGAAGGGGAAGTTGAAGGGCGAGATGACGCCGACGACGCCGACCGGCAGCCGGTAGACCCTGTTCTCCTTGCCGTCCACCGGCGAGGGCAGGATGCGGCCCTCGGGGCGCAGCGCGAGCTGCACCGCCTCGCGCAGGAACTCCTTGGCCAGGTGCAGCTCGAAGGCGGCCTTCAGGCGGGTGCCGCCCAGCTCGGCGACGATCGCCTCGGCGATCTCGTCCTCGCGGTCCTCGACGATCCGCAGCGCCCGCTCGAAGACCAGCCGCCGGGCGTAGGGGTTGGTCGCGGCCCACTCGGCCTGGGCCCGCTCGGCGGCCCGGTAGGCCTGGTCGACCTCGGCGGCGGTGGCCACGGTGATGGAGGCGAGCTTCTCCCCGGTGTACGGGTTGAAGTCGATGATGTCCCAGGAGCCGCTGCCCGGCTTCCATTCGCCGTCGATGTACTGGTGGGCCAGTTCGGTGAATCTGGAGGCGACAGACGACATGAACGAGACCCCTTACCCTGACCCGCGGCGGCCGACGCCGGCACCGGACGGACGGAGTGCCGGTGACACACGGGCCACCGGACACACTGATGTCACGTCATCGTACTTACGTATCAGGCGTACGTATCAGGAGAGTTGGAGGAGACCTCGGAGAAGGTCGCGACTTTCGGCCGGGTCGGGGCTGTCCTCGCGCAGCCGCTCCATCACCCGGGCGTACTGGGCGACCTCCTCGCGCTTGTCGAGGTAGAGGGCGCTGGTCAGCTGCTCCAGGTAGACGACGTCGGAGAGGTCGGACTCCGGGAAGCTCAGCATCGTGAAGGCGCCGCTCTCGCCGGCGTGCCCGCCGAAGCTGAAGGGCATCACCTGGAGGGTGACGTTCGGGTGCTCGGAGATCTCGATGAGATGCCTCAACTGCCCCCGCATCACGGACCGGTCGCCGTACGGGCGGCGCAGCGCCGCCTCGTCGAGCACCGCGTGGAACTGCGGGGCGCGCTCGGAGACCAGCACCTTCTGGCGCTCCAGGCGCAGCGCGACCCGGCGGTCGATCTCGGCGCGCGGGGCGCCGGGCATCCCCCGGGTGACGACGGCGTGTGCGTAGGCCTCGGTCTGGAGCAGTCCGTGGATGAACTGCACCTCGTAGATCCGGATGAGGGAGGCGGCGCCTTCGAGGCCGACGTAGGTCTGGAACCAGCCGGGCAGCACGTCGCCGAAGCTGTGCCACCAGCCGGCCACGTTGGCCTCGCGGGCCAGGCCGAGGAGCGAGCCGCGCTCGGCCTCGTCGCCGACCCCGTAGAGGGTGAGCAGATCCTCGACGTCCCTGGCCTTGAAGCTCACCCTTCCCAACTCCATACGGCTGATCTTGGATTCGGACGCGCGGATGGAATAGCCGGCCGCCTCCCGGGTGATGCCGCGCGACTCGCGCAGCCGCCTCAACTGGGAGCCCAGCAGGATGCGGCGCACCACGCTCCCGCTCGCCCCGCCCGCTTCGCCTGCCGTCACGGCTCCAGCCTCCCCATCACGGTGCTCCCGCCCCTCAAGATCAATCTGGATCAATCCGAATGCCGAGCCCCCGTCGAGCCCCGGATTCTGCCACTAAACGCTTCAGCGCGTACACATTCGATTACGGATCGGGGGCGGGTTCCGGGCAGCCGCCCGGTCCGGACGGGGCGACTTATGCATAGATTCGGCACGGGGACGGACAGGTCAGGCGCGTGCACGTGCATCTGCCCTTGCATCCCTCCGGCGCATTCGGAACCATGGAGCCCGCACAGCCGTGTACGCACGCGCGCTGTCGCACCGTTGTCGCACCAGTTGTCGCACCACAGTCGCGATTCCCGGGAGTGCCTCGCATGGGACCGAATGGATCGACCATGCTCGAGCCGTTACGGCAGGGTCTCCCGCCGATCGATCCCGCGACCGTCTCCAACTCCGCCTCCTGCGCCCTGCCGCCCCGCTACGAAGCGGTGCGCGGCGCACGGAAGTTCACCTGCCGGACGCTGGACAACTGGGACCTCGCGGACCGGTTCGACGACGTCGCCCTCGTCGTCTCGGAGCTCGTCACCAACGCCCTGCGCCACGCGGTGCCGGGGGACGCGGGCCCCTCGTACGAGGACGGCCTGAATCCACCCGTCCGGCTGCACCTCATGCGCTGGGCCTCGCGCCTCGTGTGCGCCGTGCGCGACCCGAGCCAGGAGAGCCCGGAGGCGCGCGCGGGCGGCGAGGACTTCGCCGCCGAGTCGGGCCGGGGGCTGTTCCTGGTGGAGTCCTTCAGCGACAGCTGGGGCTGGCACCCGCTGGCGGGCACGCTGCACGGCAAGGTGGTGTGGGCGCTGTTCCGGCTGGGGCCGGAGTAGCGCACCCGGGCATACGAACGCGTGAGGGCCCCGGCGGCAGGTGCCGCCGGGGCCCTCACGCGTTCCCGTCTCACACCAGGTGGTCGAATTCCCCGTCCTTCACGCCCGCCAGCATCGCCTCTATCTCGGCGGGCGTGTAGACGAGCGCGGGCCCGTCGGGGAAACGCGAGTTGCGGACGGCGACCTCGCCGCCCGGCAGCTTGGCGAACTCCACGCAGGAGCCCTGGGAGTTGCTGTGCCGGCTCTTCTGCCACACGACATCACGAAGATCCGTGGCCGCCATGCCGTTGTACGCGTGAGGCGCGTGATGCACTGGTAGCTCCCCGAGATTCTTGATGCATGTGTCAACTTCCTCGGATCATAGCTGTGTTCATATGCGGCTGCATGAGCAGATGCACGTGCACGCGGGGTGGCGTAGTGACTACGCGACTGTACGTAGAAGGACTTGACGGCAGGTCAGGCGGGCTGCGCCGCCGAACGCCGGCCGGGAAGACGACGGCGCAGGGCCGGGTCGGTGAGGGCGGGCGGCTGCCAGACGCCGTCGGGGTGGTACAGGTTGGTGCCGGGCGGGACGACGGCGTCGATCCGGTCGAGCGTGGCGTCGTCCAGGACCAGGTCCGCCCCCCTGAGGGTGGCCGCCAGCTGCTCCCCGGTGCGCGGGCCGATGATCACCGAGGTGACGGCGGGGTGCGCCAGCGGGAAGGCCACGGCCAGCTCCGGCAGGGTGCGCCCGAGGTCCCCGGCGATCGCGGTCAGCTCCTCGACGGCGTCCAGCTTGGCCGCGGTCACCGGCAGCGCGGGGTCGAACCGCGCCGGGTTGAGCGCCGCCCGCCCGCTGCCCAGGTCGATCGGCCGCCCCTTGCGGTAGCGGCCGGTGAGGAAGCCCGAGGCCAGCGGGCTCCAGGTCAGCGCGCCCATCCCGAGCCGCCGCACCACCGGCAGCACGTCCCGCTCCACGCCTCGGGCGAGCAGCGAGTACGGCGGCTGCTCGGTGCGCAGCCGCTGGAGCCCGCGCCGCTCGGCGACGTGGTGCGCCTCGACGAGCTGCTCGGCGGGGAAGGCCGAGCAGCCGAACGCCCGGATCTTGCCGTCCCGGACGAGGTCGCCGAGCACGCCGAGGGTCTCCTCGATGTCGGTGGTGTGGTCCGGCCGGTGGACCTGGTAGAGGTCGATCCAGTCGGTGTCCAGCCGCCGCAGGCTGTCCTCCACGGCGCGGACGAGCCAGCGCCGCGAGTTGCCGCTCCGGTTGCGGCCCTCGCCCAGCGGGAAGTGCGCCTTCGTGGCGAGCACCACGTCGTCGCGCCCGCCCCTGCTCCGCAGGGCCTTGCCGACCACGACCTCGGACTCGCCCGCCGAGTACATGTCGGCCGTGTCGAGGAAGTTGATCCCCTGGTCGAGGGCGCTGTGGATGATGCGGGCACAGTCCTCGTGGTCGGGGTTGCCGACCGCGCCGAACATCATGGTGCCCAGACAGTAGGCGCTCACCTCTATGCCGGTGCCGCCGAGTACGCGGTAGCGCATGGTCCGTTCCCCCCTGGTCGTCCGCATGGTGCCGGTCGGGCGGTGGCCCCGCCGACCCGGTGCCGGTGAGCCTAGGAGCTGGAGTGCGCTCCAGCTCAAGTACCGGCCGGGGCCGCGTACCGGCTCCGGGGCCGCGTACCGGCTCCGGGGCCGGCCCGCCTCAGTCCTGGAGCACCTAAGTCCTGGAGGACTCGGTCAGGGCGAGGGTGAGGTCGTCCATCGCCGCCAGCAGCAGCGGGGCGCCCTTGCGGAGCAGGAAGTGGTCCGGGGCGCCCTCCCCCGCCTCCCACCGCCCGACCAGCTCCCGCAGCTCGTCCCAGCGCGGCGGCCTGCGCTCGCGCACCTCCTTCGCGCCCCGCTCGGTGGAGCGCCGCAGCGCCTCGGCGAGGGCGGCGGCCTCGGGCACCGGCGGGGCGCCCCGCTCGGGCAGATGGGCCTCCAGCAGCATGGCGACCCGGCCGAGCTGGGCCAGCGCGTGCGCGGCCCCGTCCGCCGCCGCGTGCGACAGGCCCCGGTGCCGGACCGGCTCGTGCCCCGCCCGGGCCAGCGCCTCCTGCCATCCGACGCGGGCGTTGCGGGTGCCGAGCAGCGCCTCGCGCACGTCGGGGCAGGACGGCCCGGCGGGGTCGGCGTAGCGGGAGACGACGGCCGCCGCGTACCGCCCGTCGGCGATGAGCCAGTCCGCCAGCCGGCCGCGCAGCCGGGGCGTCTCCCAGGCCGGATAGACCGCGTACGCCAGCATCGCGAGCAGCCCGCCGAGCAGGGTCAGCAGGACCCGGTCGCGGACCGCCTGGGACACGCCCTCGCCCGCCATGCCCAGCAGGAAGACGACATAGGCGGCGACGAAGACCTGGGTGATCGAGTAGCCGGTGCGCATCAGCAGGTACATCCCGAACGCGCACAGCACCGCGAGCGCCGCCGAGGCGTACGTGTCCGGGTGCCCGGCCTGCACGATCCCCGAGGCGATGGTGACCCCGACGAGGGTGCCGCCGAAGCGGGCCACCGAGCGCGCGTACGTCTGCGAGAAGTCCGGGCGCATCACCATCACCGAGGCCATCGGCGCCCAGTAGCCGTGCCCGAGGGGCAGGGCGGTGCCGATCAGATAGCCGACGGAGGCGACCGTGGTGACCCGGATCGCGTGCCGCAGGATCGGCGACTCGTGGCGCAGCTCGGCGCGCATCTTGCCGAACGCGACCGGCACCAGCTCGACCAGGGTGGGGCGGCTGCGCGCCTCGGCGGCGGTCTCGGTGCGCGGCTCGGCGGTCTCCACGACGTCGCCGAGCAGCGCGGCGAGCCTGGCGGCGGCCCGGCGGGGCGCGCCGGTCAGCACCGCCCCGGTGTCGGGGGTGCGCAGCGCGGCGACGGCGGCGGCGGGCAGTTCGACCGGTTCGCCGTGCCGGATGGCGTGCGCGGCGGCGTCCAGCAGCTCGCCGGCGGCGGCCAGCAGCTCGCGCACCCGGTCCCGCTGCGGGCCCTCGGCGGGCGCGCCGACGGCGGGGTCGGCGAGGGAGGCGAGGACCGGCCGGATCCGCTCGGCCAGGCCGCGCGCCCCGTGCAGTTCGGCGGGGCGGCGGCGGGCCTGGCGCGGGGTGACGGCGGCGGCGCTGCGGGCGGTCATCAGGGGGACGGGGTCGAAGGAGGCGGTCGGGTCGTGGCGCAGCCGCCGGGCGTAGTCGGCCTCGGCGGCGAGGGCGTCGGCGAGCGCGTCGCGCTGCACCCCCCAGCGGCGCACCGGCAGGAGGACGATGAGCGCGGCCTGCACGAGCCCGCCGACGGCGATCATCACGGCGTGTCCGGCGGCGGCGGCGACGGAGGTCGGCAGGGTGACCGTGACCAGCATGATCGCCACGTTGGAGGCGGCGATGATGCCGACGGTGGGCCCGACGGCCCAGGCGAGTCCGGCGAGGAAGGTCCACACGACGAGGAGCACCAGGAAGAGGACCGGGTGGGCGCCGGTGAGATAGCCGAGGAAGGTGGAGACGGCGAGGCTGGCGCCGGAGGCGAGCGCGAGGGTGGGGCGGGGGCGGTAGGAGCGCTGGAAGGTGGCGATCGCGGCCTGGAAGGCGCCGAACGCGGACGAGGCCGCCACGGCGGGCCCGAACAGCGCGAGCGAGAAGCCGACGACCAGAGCGAGGCCGAGGGCGCCGCGCGCGGCGATGGCGGGTTCGAGACGGCGCCGCTCGACGGAGAGCCCCGAGCGCGCGGTCTCCTTCAGCGCCCGGAGCCAGCTCATGGAGCCGAGCCTAGTCGCGTTGTGGGGCGAACCGGTCATTCGGCGGCACGGCGCCCCCGGCCCGAGGGAGGCGGGACGGGGGCGGGAGCCAGGGCCGGGGGCCGGGCCAGAGCCGGAGGACCCTCAGGGCGCGGGCCGTCCGGCCGTCAGGCCAGGGCCTTGCGGACCGCCGCCTCCACCCGGGCGGCCGCATGGGCGTGACCGGCGGCGTTGGGGTGCACGACGGTGGCCTTGGTCCCGTCGGAGCACCTCAGGGTGAAGGGGCCCACGACGACCGAGGCCGGCCAGTAGGGAGCCGCCTCGCCGCAGACGCCCTCGACCCGCTTGGCGCCCTTGGAGCCGCAGGCGTCGTGCCCGGTGCCGCCGGCGGCGATGTCGACGAAGGTGCCGCCGCTCAGCTCGGTGATCGCCTCGATGAGCGCGTTGAGGTGGGTGTTCACCCCGTGCAGCCAGGCGATGTCCCCGTGGGTGGCCGAGATCCTGCCGATGCCGTCGATGTCGGCCGCCAGCTCGGTGGTGTCCCGGCGGTCGCAGGAGGAGCCGTCCGCCGGGAAGATCACGGGGTAGCCGACCGTGATGATCTTGGCGTGGGGCGCCTTCTCGCGCACGGCGCGGAGCATCCCCGCGTACTCCCGGGTGACCCGGTCGTACTTGTCGTGGATCGACTCGGGGTCGAGGAACGGGCCGCCCGCCTCGTAGGCGTCCCGGCAGGGCGTGGCGCCGTCGGGCTGCCCGTACCCGGCGAGCAGGCAGGACGCGAAGAGCGTGCCGAAGGGCAGGTCGTTGCCGCCGATGCCGAGCGTCACCACCTCGGTCCGCTCGTCCAGCCCGGCCCGCTCCACCTGCGCGGCGACGCTCGGCCAGCCGCCCTCGGGGGGCTCGACCGGGCTGATCGGGGTCTGCCGGGCCGAGGTGATGTCGGCGAGGGTGGCGGCGCCGCAGCTCACGTCCGTCAGGGTCACCTTCCGGCCACCGGGCGGGGCGGCGGCCAGCTTCGCCGCGACGAGCCCCGGATAGGCGCCGGTGGTGCGGTCGCAGCCGTCGCGGTCCGCGCCGCCCAGCGGGGGGCTCGGATCGCCGACGAAGACGCCCGAGGTGAACGAGTCGCCGAGGGCCGCCCAGCGGACCGGCTCGGGCGCCGCCGCCGAGGCCGCGCCGGGCACGGCGGCGGCGAGGGTCAGCGCGGCGGCCGCGGCGAGCGCGGCCCTCCGCGCGAAGGGGCTCTTCAGGTGGAACACGCGGCTCTCCCATGGGCAGGAACGACAGGGGCGGAAACCGGACAGTTGATTACTTCTCGTACTCAAACAGTCATGCTCCGCGCCCGTCCAGCGCGCCGATGATCATTCACCCGCCCGTGTGCGGAGCCCCTTCCGTCAGCGGATCTCGCCCCTCGGCGGCGCCCCCAGGCCCGCCCGGTCCGCCGCCGTCGTGCCGTGCGACCAGCCCTCCTCGTCCCAGGCGGCCCGCACCCTGCCGGAGCGGGTCTCGGGGAAGAGCTCGTCCGTGCGGGCCGCGACCGCGACCTCGCGGGTGGCCAGGGCCGGCAACAGGCTCGGGGCCTCGGCGGCCACCCGGCGGGAGGTCGCGGAGAGCCGGGCGCCGAGCCTGCTCGCGTACGCGAGCAGGAAGGACTGGCGGAAGGACTTGGTGCGCTTGCGGCCCCCCGCCCGCTGCTCCGCCTCCGCCCGGGTCATCGCGGCCGTGCCCTGCACCAGCAGCGAGGTGTACAGCAGCTCGACCGGGTCCAGGTCGGCCTCGAAGCCGACGACCGTCGAGAAGCCGAGGCCCTCGTTCCACACCGCCCGGCAGTGGTTCGCCGTCGCCACCGCGTCCAGCAGGATCGCCTTCGCCTGCTCGTACGGGGCGTCCACGCCGATCCGCAGCGCCCCCGGCGCCTCCGGCGTGGGCGCGCCCGCCGCCAGGCCCGCCTCGTCCAGGCTGTGCCGGGCCATCAGCTCCTGGGCCTTGGCGGTCAGTGCCTCGGCCTCCTCCGGATAGGTGGTCGCCTCGGCCTTCGCGAGCAGCGCCCGGATCCGCGACAGCGTCTTCGGCTCGCCCGCGGCCGGCGGCGGCAGCGGCTCGCCCGGCACCGGGCCGACCGCGTCGAGCCGGGGCAGCCGGACCAGCAGCCGGTACAGCTCCAGGACGGCGGTCGCGTACGAGAAGCGGTCGGCGGTCCAGTCCGCCGGGCCGAGCGCGTCGAGCTGCCCCCGCCAGCGGTGCGGGAGGCGCTCGTAGCGGGCCGTCTCGGCGCGGACGATCCCGGTGAGCAGCCGCACGTGCTCCTCCGCCAGATCGCGGCGGGCGATCCGGACCAGATCGGCGGGCTGCCAGCCGCGCGCCCACAGGGAGCGGACGAACTCCTCGCCGCGCCGCGCGAGTTCGGTGTCGGCGGCGGGGGCGGCGGCGAGCCGGGAGGCCGCCGTGTCCAGGTCCCGGTCGTCGTTCCCGTACAGCGCCGCGAGGGCCTCCTCGACGGTACGGGCCGCCGCGCCCGCGTCCGCGCCCTCGCGCGCGCCGCCGTCCGCGCCGCGCCCGCGCCCGCCGCCCGTACCCGTGCCCCTGCCCATGCCGGGTGCCTCCTCACGCCCTGGTGTCCCGCCGCCATCGTCCCAGGCCGGGGCCCCGGGGGTAGGGCCAGGCCCACCCCCGGGACACCCTCCAGCGGTCGTGACCCGGGGGCGGCCCGGACGGTTCGCTGGAGCCATGACCTCCACCGCCGTACGGCTGCGCGGACTGCGCCGCCACCACCGTGACGTCCGCGCCCTCGACGGCGTCGACCTCGACCTGCCCACCGGCGGCTTCACCGCCGTCATGGGGCCCTCCGGCTCCGGGAAGTCCACCCTGCTCCAGTGCGCGGCGGGCCTGGACCGGCCCACGGCCGGGACCGTCGAGATCGGCGGGGTCCGGCTGGACGGGCTGAGCGAGCGGCGGCTGACGCTGCTGCGCCGGGAGCGGATCGGCTTCGTCTTCCAGTCCTTCAACCTGCTGCCGACGCTGACCGCCGCCCAGAACGTCGCCCTGCCGCTGCTGCTCGCCGGGCGCCGGCCGCCCCGGGCCCAGGTCCGCGAGGCGCTCGCCCGGGTCGGGCTCGCGGGGCGGGAGCGGCACCGGCCCGCCGAGCTGTCCGGCGGTCAGCAGCAGCGGGTGGCGCTGGCCCGCGCCCTGATCACCTCCCCCGCCGTCCTCTTCGGCGACGAGCCGACCGGCGCGCTCGACTCCACGACCGGCCGCGAGGTGCTGGACCTGCTGCGCGGGCTCGTCGACGGGAGGGGGCAGACCGTCGTCATGGTCACCCACGACCCGGTCGCCGCCGCCCGCGCGGACCGGGTGCTCTTCCTGGCCGACGGCCGGATCCGCGGCGAACTGCGCGCCCCGACACCGGAGGCGGTCGCGGCCCGCCTGGCGGGGCTGGAGCCGGCCGGACGGGCCGACCTCGCGCCGGGCCGCGCCGGGGGTGGGGGCGCGGGCGGGCGCGAGGGCGCGGGCCGAGGCGCGGGCGCGGGCGGAGGCGCGGGGAGCGCCGGGCCCACGAAGGCCGCCGGGACCGCCGGGACCGCCGGAGGTGTCGGGTGCTGAGTGTCGTCGTCGCCGGGCTGCGGGTGCGGTGGGCCGCCTTTCTCGGCGGGTTCTTCGCGCTCGCGCTCGGGGTGGGGCTGCTGGTGGTCATGGGGCTCGGACTCTCGGCCACCGGCACGGCGCCCGAGCGGGCGCCGGAGCGGTTCGCGGGCTCGCCCGTCGTCGTGCGGGGGCAGGACCGGTTCACCGCCGAGGTGCGGCGGGGGGCCGGGAGCGCCGTCGTCGGCCTGCCGCTCGACCGTCCACAGCCTGTGGACACCGAACTCCTGCGCGAGCTGCGCGCCCGCTGGACCGTCACCGCCTCGGGCGGCCCCGACGCCGTCGGCGTGGCCGCCCCCGCCGCCGAGGTCCGGGCGCTGGCCGGGGACCGGGCCCGGGTGCTCACCGGCGCCGAACGGCGGCGCGCCGACCCCGGCGCCGACCGCGACGCGCAGGCCCTCGTCACCCTGAACGCCCTGCTCGGCACCGCCGGCGGCGTCACCGCCTTCGTCTCCGTCTTCGTCGTCGCCTCGACCTTCGCCTTCGGCGTCGCGCTGCGCGGGCGGGAGTACGGACTGCTGCGCACCGCCGGAGCCACCCCCGGGCAGCTGCGCCGGGCGCTGCTCGCCGAGGCGGCCGTCGTCGGCGCCCTCGCCTCGGCGGCCGGCTGCCTGCTCGGCGGGCTCGGCGCGCGCCCGCTCGGCCGGATCCTGGTGTCCGGCGGGGTGGCGCCCGACTGGTTCGCCCTCGACGCGGGGGCCGCGGCCTGGCCGTTCCACGCCGCCTTCTGGACCGGGCTCGGCGTGGCTCTCGCGGGCGCCTTCGCCGCCTCCCGCCGCGCCGGGCGGGTCGGCCCGGCGGCGGCGCTGCGCGAGGCCGACGTCGACACGGACGTCCTGCCGCCCGGCCGGGCGCTGTGCGGGGCGGCGCTGCTGCTCGGCGGCCTCGGGCTGCTGGTGTGGACGGGCGCGACGGACCCGGCCGCGCTGCTGAAGCGCAAGACGTACGTCACCCTGCCGATGCTCCTGATCGCCGGCACCGCCCTGCTCGCCCCGCCGCTGGTCCGCCCGGCCGCCCGCGCGGTCCGGCTGCCGGGCGCGGTCGGCACCCTGGTCCGCGAGAACGGCGCCGCCGCCGTGCGCCGGACGGCCGCGGTCGCCGCCCCGGTCCTGGTGACGGTCGCCCTCAGCGGCACCCTGCTCGGCTCGGCGGCGACCGCCGCCGGCGCGAAGGCGGCCGAGGCGCGGGGCCAGACGGCCGCCGCGTACGTCACCACCGGCACCGCCCTGCCGCGCACCGGGCCCGGCTCGGCCACCGGGGACACGTCCCTGTTCGTCCGGGACGGGGCGGAGGCCGTGGTCCGCTACGGCGCCCGCGCCGTGGCCGACCCCGCCGCCTGGGCCGCCCTCGCCCGGCTGCCCGTCGTCGCGGGCGACCCTCGGCGGCTGGACGACCGGTCGATCGTCGTCAACGAGGAGTTCGAGCGGCGCGCGGTCGGCGAGAGCGTCGAGGTGTGGACGGCGGACGGGCGCGGGCCGGTACGGCTGCGGATCGCGGCCGTCCTCGCGCGCGGGACCGGCTCCAACGGGCCGTACGTCACCTGGGCGAACGCCCCCGGCGCGACCGTCGACCGGATCGACTCCGACCGGCCCGCCGCCGTGCCCGGCGGGACCACGCGGACCGCCGGCGCGTGGGCGGCGGCGGCCTTCCCCGGGGCCCTCGCGACCCCGGCGACCCGGCTGGGCCTGTTCCTGGTCCTCGGCATCGCCCTCGTCTACACGGTGATCGCGCTCGCCAACACCCTGCTCATGAGCACCTCGGTGCGTGGCCGGGAGCTGGCCGCGCTGCGCCTGGCCGGGGCCACCCGGGCGCAGGCCCTGCGGGTGGTCGCGGGCGAGACGCTGCTCGCGGTCGGCATCGGCACGGTGCTCGGCCTGGCCCTCACGGCGGTCTGGCTCGCCGCGCTGGGCACCGGGCTCGCGGCCCTCTCCGCGCCCCTCGCGCTCGCCGTCCCGTGGGGGTGGACGGCGGCCGCGGCGGGGGTGTGCGCGGCGGTCGCGACGGCGGCGGCCGTGCTCCCCGCGTGGCGGCTCGCGCGCTGAGGGGCGAGGCTGGGGAGTCGGGACGGGACAGGGACCGGGGTCGGAGCCGGGTCCCTGTCTCGTGCCGCTCCGGCGGGGCCGCACCCCCGTGTCGCCCCCACCAGGTCCCGGACGGCCCGCGCACCCGCCCTGACCGGGGCGGATGTCCGCGCGGGCGGGTAGGTTGCGGCTGTCGGTCCGATGTGCGGACCGTCGAACGGGGGAGCTGTACGACGATGCACATGCACCTGCACCTGCGCGCGGCGGCGGGGGCGGAGATCAGGGACGACCACTCCTGGCTCGAAGCCTTCATGGCCACCGCGTGGGCGCTCCACGAGGTGGAGTACGCGGCGGGGGTGGCCGGCTCCATCGAGAAGGACTTCCACCTGGTCCACGCGCTCTACGAGGCGAGCGGGGCCACGGCGGGCCGGCTGCCGGTCTTCGGCGGGCGGCGGGCGGCCGGGGCGCCCGCCGACACCCCGCCGCACCCGCCGCTGAGGGTCCTGGAGCCGGCCGGGGTGCGCGCCGCCGCCGCGTTCCTGAGCGACGTCTCCTTCGAGGACCTGTGGAAGGCGGCGGGCCCCGGGATACTCGCCTCCTTCGGCCCCGACTGGGCCGAGGTCCTGGTCGCGGAGGTCTTCCGGCGCCACCACCGCGACCTGCGCGCCTTCTACGGCCGCGCGGCGGCGGCGGGGCACACGGTGGTGAAGGCGGGCTGGTCGTAGCGGCGCGGGGCGGGGGCCCGGCCCGACCGGGGCCGCCTAGGGGGTGTCTGACCATTCGCGCCGGATCAGGCCGGGTCGTCCGGTGCGTGCGATCGGCGCCCGGCCGGGACGCCCTCGTAGCGGAGCTACTTGGGCGTTTCGGCCGGGCGCCGAGCGTGCGTGCCGGGCGGGCCGGACCCGGCGGGAATGGTCAGACACCCCCTAGAGGAGGATGACCAGCTTGCCTCGGACGTGGCCCGACTCGCTCAGCTCCTGGGCGCGGGCCGCCTCCTTCAGCGGGAAGGTCTCGGCGAGGTCCAGCCGCAGCCGGCCCTCGGCCACCAGCCCGGCCACCTCCGTCAGGATGCCGCGCGCGGCGGACTCCTCGACGGTGACGCCCGAGAAGACGACGCCGTGCTCGGCGGCGTCCGGCGCGGCGATGGTGACGATCCGGGACGTCTCGCCGCCCAGGAGCTCGATCGACACCGGCAGCGTGTCGTGGCCGGCCGCGTCGAACACCGCGTCGACGCCCTGCGGGGCGGCGGCCCGGACCCGGTCGGCCAGGCCCTCGCCGTAGGTCACGGGGACCACGCCCAGCTCCCGCAGGAACGCGTGGTTGCGCGCGGAGGCGGTGCCGATCACCGTCACGCCCGCCGCGACGGCCAGTTGTGCCGCCACCGCGCCCACGACCCCGGCGGCGCCGTGCAGCAGCAGGGTCTCGCCGGAGCGGACGCCCAGCAGGTCCAGGACCCGGCGGGCGGTCTCGCCCGCCACCGGGACGGCCGCCGCCAGCGCCCAGTCGAGACCGGCGGGCTTACGGGCGACGGTCCCGGCGATGGCGTACTCGGCGTAGGCGCCGGTCTTCGTCCAGCCGAACACCTCGTCGCCGACGGCCAGTCCGGTCACGCCCTCGCCCAGCGACTCGACCGTGCCCGCGAACTCCAGGCCGGGGACGGCCGGGAAGCTCGTCGGGTAGAACTCCTCCACCCAGCCGTAGCGCCGCTTCCAGTCGACCGGGTTGACCCCGACCGCCGCCACCTTGACCCGCACCTCGCCCGGACCGGGCTCCGGCGCCGCCACACCCGTCTCGTGGCGCAGCACCTCGTGGCCGCCGAACCGCTCGTACACGACCGCTTCCATGACTCCCCGTCTCCGCCCCGCTCCGGGGCCCGCCGATCGATGGGTTCCATCGATCCGTTCCGATGGATCAAGCATCCGGCCGCGGACCGGCCCGCCCCGCCGTCCGAACGGACAGTCCCACCTGACCGAAAGGACGGCCGTAGGGTGGAGGCATGGAACTGACCGCCACCAGCGCCCTGTTGGCCGCCCAGGACGTCATCCGGCAGCCGCTCGGCGCGATCCTGCCCCGGCTGTCCGCCGTCCTGGGACCGCTGATCCCGCACCGCGCGGCGGCCGAACTGTCCACGCACTGCGCCCACTCCCCGTTCAAGCGCACCGGGGACGGCGACCCGGAGCTGCCGTTCACCGCCGCCGAACTCACCCCGCTGCTCGCCGCCGGGACCCCCGGCGAGCCCTGGCAGGGCACCGCCTGGGTCGGCGGCGCCGAGCGCGAGGTGGTCGCGGTGCGCAGCGACGCCACCCCGCGCGGCTCCGTCCTCGTCCTCGTACGGGAGGACGGCGCCGCCCCGGCCGGCGCGCCCGAACTCGCCGTGGCGCAGGCCCTGTGGGACCTGGTGACCAGCCACTTCGAGCGCTTCGCCGGCGAGGCGGTGCCGGACGCCCTGGCCCGCTCGCGGACCGCCGCCGACACCCGGGCCCGGGTGACCGCCGAGCTCACCACGGCGCACGCCGCCGCGCTCTCCGGGCTCCTCGGGGTGCTGCGCAGCCGCGCCCTGGACGACACCGCCGCCCGGGCCACCGCCACCGAGCTCGCCGTGTCGTCCCTGATCGAGCTGCGGGCCGAGTCCCAGCGGGACAGGTCCATCGCCGAGGAGACGGCACCGGAGGCCTTCGCCCGGCTCTCCGACGTCCTGCGCCCGATGCTGCGGCACAGCGCCGTACGGCTCGAACTCGGGCCGCCGGAGGCCGTCCGCACCCTGCCCGCCGACGTGGCGCACGGCACCCGCGCGATCGTGCGGGCCCTGCTCCTGATCGTCCTGGAGCAGGAGGCGGTCTCCCGGGTGCACGTCGGCTGGACGCTGACCGAGCACGAGCTGCGGGCCACCGTGCGCGACGACGGGCCGGGGCTGCTGGACACCTGCCCGCTCGGCGCGGGCAGCGTCACCGACCGGCTGGAGGTGCTCGGCGGGCGGCTGGAGTTCGACGCCGTGCCCGGCTGGGGCACCACCGTCACCGCCACCGTGCCGCTCGCCACCCCCGGGGCGCCCGCCGCCGCGATGAGCCCGCTGACCGGGCTCGGGGAGCGCGAGGTGGAGGTGCTGACCCATCTGGCGCTCGGGCACCGCAACCGGCAGATCGCGCAGGAGCTGCACATCAGCGAGTCGACGGTGAAGTTCCACGTCGCCAACATCCTGAACAAGCTCGGGGTCGGCTCCCGGGGCGAGGCCGCGGCGCTCTTCCACCGGGCGGCCTGACCCCGCCCGGCCCGGCGGGCGGCCCGGCCCCGGGCCGCCTCCCGGGGATTGTCAGTGGCGGCTGCCAGACTCGCACCCGTGAACGAACGGTGGGCACTCGCGCCCGAGCCGGAGGGCGACGGGGCGCTGCTCGTCCCCCTCGGGCCCGACGCGCTGCCCGCCGGGCCGGTGCGCCGCGAGCCGGACCTGGCGGCCGCCGTCCGCGCCCGCCCGGACGTGGCCCGCTGGGTCTGGCGCGCCACCTCCGAGGTCTATCCCCGGCTGCTCGCCGCAGGGGTCCGGGTCGAGCGGTGCTACGACGTGGAGGACGCGGAGCAGCTCCTGCTCGGCCACGAGGGGCGGCTCGGCGAGCCGCGCTCGGCCGCCGCCGCCTGGGCCCGGCTGCGGGACGCCCCGGTGCCGCCCGACCCGCCGGCCAGGGCCGCCGAGCACGGCTCGCAGGACCCCCTCTTCGAGCCGGTGGCCGCCTCGGGCGTGCCCTTCGACGGGCTCCTCCAGGTGTACGCGGAGCAGCAGCGGCGGCACGACCGGGCCGGGCACCCGGGACGGCTGCGGCTGCTCACCGCCGCCGAGTCGGCGGGGATGCTGGTCGCCGCCGAGATGCACCGCGCCGGGCTCCCGTGGCGGGCCGACGTGCACCGGGAGGTGCTGCACGGCCTGCTCGGCGAGCGGTACGCGGGCGGCGGCGAGCCCCGCAGGCTGGCGGAGCTGGCCGACGAGGTGTCCGCCGCGTTCGGGCACCGGGTGCGGCCCGACCTGCCCGCCGACGTGCTGAAGGCGTTCGCGCGGGCCGGGATCCGGGTGCGGTCCACCCGGCGCTGGGAGCTGGAGGAGATCGACCACCCGGCGGTCGCCCCGCTCATCGCGTACAAGAAGCTCTACCGGATCTGGACCGCGCACGGCTGGTCCTGGCTGGCCGACTGGGTGCGCGACGGCCGCTTCCGCCCGGAGTACCTGCCGGGCGGCACGGTCAGCGGGCGCTGGACCACCAACGGCGGCGGGGCGCTCCAGATCCCCAAGGTGATCCGGCAGGCCGTCGTCGCCGACGAGGGCTGGCGGCTGGTGGTCGCCGACGCCGACCAGATGGAGCCCCGGGTGCTGGCCGCGATCTCCCGCGACCCCGGCCTGATGGAGGTCGCGGGCCACCCCGACGACCTGTACACGCGCCTGTCCGACCGGGCGTTCTCCGGCGACCGGGACCACGCCAAGCTGGCGCTGCTGGGCGCGGTCTACGGGCAGACCAGCGGCGACGGCCTGAAGAACCTGGCGGCGCTGCGCCGCCGCTTCCCGCGCGCGGTGGCCTATGTGGACGAGGCGGCGAAGGCGGGCGAGGAGGGCCGTCTGGTGCGCACCTGGCTCGGCCGCACCAGCCCGAAGGCGGCGGGGGCGGCCGAGGCCGAGGAGGCGGGCCTGCCGCAGGGCTCGTCGGGCGGCACGCAGGAGGAGTCCTCCGGGGCGTACGTGCCGGGGTACGCGTCGAGCGACGCGCGGGCCCGGGGCCGCTTCACGCGGAACTTCGTGGTGCAGGGCAGCGCCGCCGACTGGGCCCTGCTGATGCTGGCGGCCCTGCGGCGGGCGACCGCCGGGATGCGCGCCGAGCTGGTCTTCTTCCAGCACGACGAGGTGATCGTGCACTGCCCGGCCGAGGAGGCGGCGGCGGTGACGGAGGCGATCCGGGCGGCGGGCGACGAGGCGGGGCGGATCGCGTTCGGCGAGACGCCGGTGCGCTTCCCGTTCACGACGGCGACGGTGGAGCGGTACTCCGACGCGAAGTGAGGCGGGGCGGGAAGCGGCGGGAAGAGGGAGCGGGAAGCGGCGGGGAAAAGAGGGGGACGGCGGGGAAGACCGGCCGGGCCTCCGCCGAGGCCCGGCCGGTCGCTCTGGGGGGCTACCGCGCGGTGAGCGCGCGCCACTTGGGGCTCAGCGCGATCTCCTTGAGCTGCTTCGTCGTCAGCGCCGGCTCGGCCCGGGTCGCCGGGTCGTAGTGGGTGGCGGCGTTGGACGAGGCGACGACGACCCGGAAGTCGTCGACGGCGAGGGTGTCGGCGGTCCACCAGACGACGCCGTCGATGTCCTTGTCGCCGGGCCCCTTGGTCAGCTTGACCAGCGTGCCGTCGGGCTCGGTGGTGACGCCCGCGCCGCCGAAGACGTCGCCTCGGATGCCGGTCATGCCGGGCTGGACGTCGATCTGGACCAGGCTCTTGCCCTTGCCGTCGTCGACGATCACGTAGCTGAAGCTCTCCTTGCCCTTGCCGACCACCTGGGTGCCCCGGGGCAGCAGCGAGATCAGGGTCGCCTGGATCTCGGAGCGGCTCGGCCCGGCGGGGGGCTGCTGCGGGGTGCCCGGGAGCGGCTTCTGCGGACCGGGCAGGCGCTTGAGCAGCGGGTGCCAGCCCTTCGCCGTGACCAGGGCCTTCATCTGGGCCGGGGTGAAGGGCGGGTCGGTCCGGCTGACCGGGGAGCCCTTCTCGGCCGCCGCGTTGTACTCGCTGGCGTCGATGAGGAAGCCGTCCCTGGTGAGCAGCACCGCGCGCCAGTTCTTGGTCTCCTCGCGCCGGTCGGCGTACTCGTAGCCCTGGAGGACCATCAGGCGCGAGCCGTCGGCCAGCTTCTGCTCGGTGCAGTCGTCGAAGCGGCTGCCGACCTTGTCCGGGCAGGTCACCTGGCCGCCGCCGGCCTCCCCGTCGCCGGAGGCGCGGAAGAGGCCGACGGTGACGGCCGCCTTGCCCTTGCCGTCGTCGTAGACGGCGGAGACCGCCTGGCCTCGGCCCTCCGGGTCCTGGATCTGCCATGTCCCGGCCGGGGTGTTGGCCTTGAGGACGGCGGCCATCGAGGCGACCGGGATGTCCGGCTCGCCGCCCGGCCTCCCGCCGGTGTCCACGGGCGCCGTGCCGCCGCCGGTCCTGGTCCCGGCCGCGACCGAGACCCCGGCGGGGCCGCCGGAGCCGGTGCCGAGCAGGGAGCCGCCGTACACCCCGCCGACGCCGATCGCGGCGAGCGCGAGGGCTCCGGTGGCGGTGGCCACGCGGCGGCGCAGCAGCCTGCGGCGGCCCCGGGCGAGGCCGCCCGCGACCAGCTCGCGGCGGTCCTCGGCGACGAACCCGTCGCCGGTGGTGCGCAGCACCGCGCCGAGCTCCTCCTCGAAGCGGGCCCGGTCCGGGTCGCTCGGGCCGTGCGGGTCGTTCGGGTCGTGGTCTCTGTGCTGGGACATCGCGAAGTCACCGTCTCCGGTTCAGGGTGGGGAAGGGCTGAGGGCGGGGGCGGGGCCGGCGGGTCGGCGGAACCGGCGGACTCGGTGCGTTCGTGTGGTTCGGGGGGCTCAGGGGGCTCAGGGGGCGGCGAACTCGCTGATGCTGCCGCCGAGCCGGCGGCGCAGGGTCGCCAGGGCGCGGCTGCACCGGGTGCGGACCGCCGCGGAGCTCACGTGCAGGGCGTCGGCGGTCTCCTCGACGCTGCGGTCCTCCCAGTACCGCAGGACGACCACCGCGCGGTCCTTGGGCGCGAGTCCGGCGAGGGCGTCGAGCAGGGCGATCCGCAGCGCGGGGTCCTGGCCGCCGTCGGCTATGTGGTCGGGGAGCTCGCCGAGCGGGCGCTCGGTGGCCGAGCGGCGCCGCTGGTGGCTGAGGAAGCTGCGGACCAGGACCGTCTGCGCGTACCCCGCGGGGTTGTCCACGCGGTGCATCCGGCCCCAGTGCGTGTACATCCGGCCGAGGGTGTCCTGCACCAGGTCCTCGGCGAGATGGGTGTCGCCGCTGGTCAGCAGACATGCCGAGCGGAACAGATGTGCCGAACGGGCTGAGGCGAACTCCAGGAACCCGTCCGCGCGGGACTGTCTCATGTCCCCCCTTCCGTCGCTGTCGGTGCGCTCACACCTCACTGACGCGGCGGGCGCCGGGAAATGTTTCAGAACCCGTCCCCGACTCGTGCATCCAAACAGGGCAAAACGGGGTAATCCTGGAGTATGAACACTTTCCTCGTGGGTTCCGCCCAGGTCACCACGGCGGCCGGTGTCTGGCAGTCCGGTCTCGCCCAGGTCCTCGGCGGACTGATCGTGGTCCTCGTCCTCATCGGCGCCGTCTGGCTCGGCTTCCGGCAGCGGGACCGGGAATCGGACCCGCCCACTCCGGAGCAGCAGCCGCACCGCCCGGAGACCGACGCGCTGCCCGGTGAGATGTCCGAATACCGCAGGCCAGCGGAGATGCCCCGGACCGACGGCGCGCACCGGCTCATGCCGTACCAGCTCAAGGAGTCCGGCACCGAGACCTCGCCGGACCCGCCGAGTGAGGAGAAGCGCAAGTGGGGCGGCATCTCCAGCGGCGGCTTCGGCAGCGGCGGGACCGGCCACGGCGACTGACCGTGGACGAGCACGCGATGCCCACCGGTACGTGGCCCCGGGAGGTCGCGTACCGCCTCCTCGGCTCCTACGCCGAGGCCGACGAGGCCCTGTGGCAGGCGGAGCGCGGCGCCGGGCCCGGCGCGCCCGCCCCCGGGGCCCTCGTCCGGTCGCTGGCCCGGGTCTGCCTGGCCCGGCTGCGGGCGCGCGAGGCGGCACCGGCACCGGCCTGAGCCCGCGACCCGCACCCCGCCCCCGCACCCCGTCCCAGCCCCAGCCCCAGCCCCAGCCCCAGCCACCTACCCACACGCCGCAGGGCCCGTCCCCCCACCTCGGGGGGACGGGCCCTGCGGCGTCTCACGCGGCGGGTACGGCGCCGGTCACCCAGCGGGCGAGGACCCGCTGGCGGCCGGTGCCCGCCGTGGCCCCGGCCAGCTCGGCCAGGAAGCGGTCCACCTCGCCGTCGCCGCGCACGACGGCGACGATGCGGCAGGCCCGGGTGATCACGACGGTGCCGTTGCCTCGGTGCTCGTAGCCGAAGAGCCGCGAGGGATGCGCGGGGTGCGCGGGGTGCGAGGGGTGCATCAGACGGCTCCGATCTTTTCCTTGGCGGGGTCCTCGGCCGGCGCCGTCGCCCCGGGACCGGCCGGCGGGGCGCCGCCGACTCCCAGCAGGCGCAGGATCGGGCCCGCCATCGCCGTGGTGACCAGGGCCATCAGGACCATCATCGTGAACAGCTCGGGCCCGATCAGGCCCAGTTCGCGGCCGATGCCGAGGATGACGATCTCGGTGAGGCCCCGGGTGTTCATCAGGGTCCCGAAGGCCCCCGCGTCCCGCCAGCTCATCCCGGAGAACCGGGCCGGCAGGGCGGCGCCCGCGAACTTGCCGACGACCGCGGCCACCAGCACCAGCAGCAGGGCCGCGAGGCCGGACCAGCCGATCGCGCCGATGTCGACGGAGAGGCCGGTGACCACGAAGAAGACCGGCAGGAGCAGCGAGGACGCCTTCTCCAGCGGCAGCTCGATCTGCTGGTGCAGCGCCTTGTGCTCGCCGCCCTCGCCCTGCCTCGGCATGATCAGGCCGAAGGCGAAGGCGCCGAAGATGGCGTGGATGCCGACCCAGGAGGTGGCGTACGCGGAGAGCAGCACACCCGCCGCGACGACCGCGAGCCGCCCGTTGCCCGACCAGCGCAGCACCTTGTGGAGCAGCGGGCGGACCACGAAGAGCATCGCCGCCGCGTACACCGCGGTCCAGGCCAGCACCGCGAAGAAGCCGCCGGTGCCGCCGGAGCCGGCCATCGCCACCACCAGGACGAGCACGCACCAGGCGACCACGTCGCCGGCGGCGGCGCAGGCCATGGCGGTGGTGCCGACCCGGGTGGTGCCCAGGCCCTGGTCCCGGATGATCCGGGCCAGCACCGGGAAGGCGGTGATGGAGAAGGCGGTGGCCAGGTAGAGCACGAACATGTCCCGGCCGACCCCGGCGGGCGCCAGCGAGCCGTACAGCAGCGCCGCCGCTCCGACGCCCACCGCGAAGGGGACCGCCATGGCGAGGACGGCCGTGGAGCCGACGGAGGCGGTGCGCCCGCGCAGCTTGCCGAGGTCCAGCTCCCAGCCGGCCAGGAACATGAAGAGCGCGAGGCCCACCTGGGCGACCGCCGACAGCATCGGTCTGGCCTCGGGCGGGAAGAGCAGCGCGGGCAGGTTCCCCGGCAGGAGTCCCAGCAGGCTGGGGCCGAGCATCAGTCCGGCGGCGATCTCCGCCACCACGGGCGGCTGGTGGATCCGCCGCGCGAGTCTGACCATGACGGCCCCGACCAGCAGGACGATCGCGACGTCGGCGAGGACCACCGCCTCGATCGGTACAGCATGGGACGCTGCCATCGCGCCACTCCCCCTTGTCTCCGGATGGGTCAGATCAGGACACGACCCGAGGCGGTGTCCCTGGTCTCCCGCGACTTGCGCAGGTCACGGGTGATGATGGCCTTCTGGAGCCAGCGGTCCGTACCGTCGTAGCGCGCGGTGAACGCCTTGCGGCCGTGCACGGCGAGGTAGTTGTCGACGACGAGCAGCGTGCCGGCCTCCACGACGATGTCCTGGGTGGCCCGCTCCAGCTCCGCGATGAGCTCCTTCAGCGCCTGCTCCGCCGCCGCGTCACCCTCCACGCACCGCATGAAGAAGGGGTCGATGCGCAGATACGGGGATTCCGGGGCGCCGAAGAGGACGGCCACCGGCTCCGGGGTCTCGCGCATGGCGCGCATCCGCAGCAGCCCCGGGTGGTCCGGCTGCACGACGGCAAGCTGCCGCAGGTGCTCGTCATCCGGAAGGATGTAGAAGCGAGGCTCGGACAGCACCCTGCGGGTCTCCGCGCCGAGGTTGACGTCGCGGATGGAGGCGACGGTGGTCGGCACCCGGTCGTGGTTGCGGATTCCGAAAAGGGCCAGATAGTCGCAGCGGTAGGGGTGGAATCCGTCCTCGGTGTGCCATTCCAGCAGCACATCGCTGCCGTGGCCGCTCTGCTCGTTCTCCTCGCCGGCGATCGGGAGCACATTCTGGATCATGCGGCCGGACTGCAGGGTGGGCCAGCTGAATATCTCACCCAGGCATTTTCCGATCAGCGAGAGGAAGATTTCCTCACGCCGGGTGTTCAGGGAGGCGGCGGCGTCGGCCCAGTTGCCGGGCGTGGGCCCCACGCCCTCGTCGTCGACGTGGAATCCCCTGATCTTGAATGCGGCGGCCGGATCGTCGCGGCGGAACTCGGCGAGGAACTTCCGCAGCCCGACGGGGAGCCGGCCGGTCAGCTCCCAGGCCTCGTCGTGGAAGCCGGGGTGGCCCGGGTCGCAGTCCGCCCGCTTCAACTCGGCGATCAGCGCGTCCAGCTGGGCGACTTCGTCGGTGGACAAGTCGTAGTGGAGCACGCCCTGGTCAATGGTCACGGGAATTCGCCCTCTCTGGCAGGGTGGGTAGGAGCCGCGGGCGACCCTGGGCTAGTCCCAGCCCCAGCTGTCGCCGCTGTCGGTCACGGTGGTCTTGCTCGTGTGCGGGGTGTCCGCGGCCTGTGCGGCGGAGGCGCCCAGCACCGTCGCGGAGAGGGCGACGGCGCACGAGACCAGGTAGACAAAAGCCTTGCGTCGCATTTCTTTTACCGTCCGATTCCCTCGAAGTGGCTTGTGGCTTACTCGATTTAGCGGGGCAGACGCTTTTGACCTGCTGCCGTTGAGTAATCTGCCAGGGGCCGAACGGGCGCTACAAGAAGTTCAGTTGGCACCAAGGTGCAGTGGCTGCAAGTGGCCACATCCGCCGCCCGTGGCCGAGAAGCGGGTGTGGCCGGACCACCATCAGAACGCCTTACGGTGTTTCCCGCCGCGCTTGCGCTCGTACATCTCGCGGCCGGCGGCCTCGCGGCGGCGCCATTCCCGGCCGAGCTCGGCGCGCAGCCGGGCGTCGGTGCGCGAGGCGATCCAGGCGCTCTCGCGCAGCAGCTTGCGGTAGCTCTCGAACCGGCGGTGCGAGAGGGTGCCGTCCTCGACGGCGGCGAGGACCGCGCAGCCGGGTTCGGCGTGGTGTTCGCAGTTGTGGAAGCGGCAGTGCGCGGCGAGTTCCTCGATCTCGGCGAAGACCTGGGTGAGGCCGTCGTTGGCCTCCCACAGGCCGACGCCGCGCAGCCCCGGGGTGTCGATCAGCAGCCCGCCCGAGGGCAGCGGCAGCAGATCGCGGGTGGTGGTGGTGTGCCGGCCCTTGCCGTCGCTGCCCCGGACCTCCCCCGCCTCCTGCTCCTCGGTGCCCAGCAGGGCGTTGACCAGCGTGGACTTGCCGACGCCGGACTGGCCGAGCAGGGCCGAGGTGCGGCCGGCCAGGGCCCCGGCGAGCGCGTCCAGGCCGTACCCGTCGAAGGCGCTGACGGGGAAGACCTCCGCCCCGGGGCCGGCCTCGGCGACGTCGTCCACCAGGTGGGTGATGTCGGGGACGAGGTCGGTCTTGGTCAGCACCACCAGCGGCTGGGCGCCGCTGGACCAGGCGAGCGACAGGAAGCGCTCCAGCCGCCCGAGGTCCAGCTCGACGGCGAGCGAGACCGCGATGACGGCCAGGTCGATGTTGGCCGCCAGCACCTGGCCCTCGGAGCGGGCCGAGGAGGTCGAGCGGGTGAAGCGGCTGCGGCGGGGCAGCAGCGCCCGGACGACGGGGCCGCCGCCGGTGGCCGGGGCGGTCTCGACGGCCGCCCAGTCGCCGGTGCAGGGCGCGGCGGTGGGGTCGGCGCCGAGCACCGGCGTGGTGTCGGCGCGTAACGCCGTCACGGGGGCGCCGGGGTCGGCCGAGGCGGCGGCGACCGCCTCGCAGCGGCCCCGGTCGACCCGCACCACCCGGGCCGGGACGAGCCCGGCGGCGGCGTGCGGGGCGAACGCGCCGGCCCAGTCGGCGTCCCACCCGTAGGCGGCGAGGGTGAATGCGGTCGGTTCTTCCAAGGCGCCGGTCACAGCGGTCCCCTCGATCGGTGGTGCGGATCGGGGCCATTGTCGGGCCGCCGTACGGCCGTGGCCGTGAGGACCAGCCCGTCCCTGACGAGAAACCCTCCTTCGAAGCCGGTCAGCCGGACCCCGTCCACCACCGGGCCCTCGACGAGCAGCCGGGCGGTGAAGGTGGAGGTGTCCGGCCGGAAGACGACCGTGGCCTCGCTGAAGTCCAGCCACCGGCCGGTCAGCGGGGACCAGGCCTTGAAGACGCTCTCCTTGGCGCTGAACAGGGCCCGGTCCCAGTGGATCTCCGGCCGCAGCGCGGCCAGTTCGGCCAGGTGCGCCCGCTCCTCCGCGCCGGTGACCAGGTGCAGCACCCCGGTGTGGTCGAGCGCCGCGTGCGGTTCGGCGTCGAAGCCGAGCGCCGCGAGGTCGGCCGTCCGGGCCACCGCGGCGGCCCGGTAGCCGGCGCAGTGGGTGATGCTCCCGACGATCCCGTCCGGCCACCGAGGGGCCCGGGAGGGCTCCGCGTACGGGATGGGCACCGGGGCCAGGCCCAGCCCGCCGAGAGCCCGGCGGGCGCAGGCCCGCGCGGTGGTGAACTCGCGGCGCCGCGCGGGGACGGCGCGGGCGAGCAGGTGCTCCTCGCCCGGGAAGGGGACCGGCTCCCCGGCCGGGTCGCCGAACGCTTCCGCGGTCACGACCGGCCGGGGCAGCAGTTCCTCGATCATCGGCCCTAGCCGGCCTTCCGCAGCTCGACCTTCGGCCGCGCCGCCGCCACCTCGCCGAGCGCCGTCACGGTCGCCGTGTCCTCCCACCACCGCACGGGGCGGTCGATGGGGTCGATCGGCATGACGGACTTGAACATGTCGTTCTCGAGGTTGGCGAGCTCCGCGTCGTACGGCCTGCCGGTCGCCTTGAAGGCCCGCTGGATGCGGACCCGGCGGCGCTCGATCAGCTCGGCGTTCCGCTCGAAGGTGGAGGCCGGCTGGAGCAGGAAGTAGGTCTGCGGGCTGCCGAAGTTGAAGCGCGGCGAGTGCTCGGGGTAGCAGGGCGCGAAGGAGACGACGAAGAAGCGCTCGCCGCCGATCATCGCGTACCAGGTCTCGTCCGGCTCGGGGTCGTCCTGGATGTAGACGGACGGGTACAGCTCGCACAGCGCCTCGAAGAAACGGCGGGTGAGCCGGGTCAGCGCGGGCAGGGTGGCGCCCAGCTGCGGGTCCTCGAAGGTGAGGAGCATCCCGTCGAGCTCGCGCTCGCGGGCCGAGGCGAAGAACTCCTCGATGGTGGCGCGGTGCTCGCGCAGTCCGGCCTCGATGTCGGTGCCGGTGACGCTGACCGGGGTGCCCATGCGGGAGGGCTTGGCGAAGGGGCAGTGGGTCGTCTGGACGATCCGGTCGAAACTCATGCTGACCTCACAGCTTCACTTTCCGATGCGGTGGCGGGGGCGGAGGCGCGGCAGCCCAGGACGTAGAACCACCAGCCGAGGACGACCAGGACGATCAGCGCGGCGAACATCGCGGCCGGGGAGGCGTGGACGAGGAGGAAACCGCAGATGATCGGGCCGATGGCGACCCCGACGTGGACGAGGTTCTGGGCCCCGAAGTAGCTGCCGCGGAGGTTCGCGGGGGCGATGTTGTCGATGAACATGTATTCGGCGGGGACCACGATGACCTCGCCGATCGTGAAGACCACGATGGCGGCGACGATGATCCACACGTCGGTGGAGAGGGCCATGCCGACCAGGCCGAGGACGAAGGCCCCGGTGCCCCAGGTGAGCCAGCGCAGCAGGGTCTTCTCCTTGAGCCGGCTGCCGATGACGTACTGGGTGGAGATCACGACGACCGCGTTGGCGGCCGAGATGTAGGCGACGAGCTGGTAGGCGGTGTCGCGGGACTCGACCAGGACCAGGTACTGCGACATGTAGGTCAGCAGCGGCCCGTAGACCACGATGCTGAGGATGCCGCCGAGGGTGAAGAGGCCGAGCCGGCGGTCGGCCCGCATGACCCGCAGCACCTCGCGGAAGTTCATCGACTCGTCGTCGGAGGCGGCGGACTCGGCGCCCTCCGCGGCGGCCTTCGCCTCGGCCGGGCCGGCCGTGAACAGCCTGCGGAAGATCACCAGCGGCAGGAGGGCGGCGAAGATGACACCGGCCGCGAGCCAGAACGGGCCGCCCGTGCCGGCCTTGACCGTCCACACGCCCAGGAAGGGTCCGACGGCCGCGCCGATGTTCTGCAGCGAGTAGCGCAGCGAGAACACCTTGGCGCGGTTCTCCGAGGGGAGCAGGTCGGCGAGGAGCGCGTTGGCGGTGACGCTCATCGAGGAGGAGGCCGTGTTGGCGACCAGCAGCACCGCGATGACCAGGACCGGCGAGTCCAGGAAGGGCAGCCCGCCGTAGAGCAGGGTGAGCAGCACATCGAGGACGATCATGAAGTCGACCTTGACGAAGCGGTCGGCGAGGTAGCCGCCGTAGACGCTCACGAAGGTGCCGACCAGCAGGCAGACACCCAGGACGTAGCCGACGTTGGCGCCGTTCATGCCGAGCGAGTCGTTCAGGTAGATCGGCAGATAGGCGAGGATGCCGAAGAAGCTGATCGAGCGCGCCATGGCGCAAAGCAGCATGATCCGGACAGCGGTGGGCAGTTCACGGATCAGCTGGAGGAAATTCTTCATGCCCCAGCCTCTCGCGCGATGGTCTCGATGATCTCGATGAGGGTGTCCTTGACGAAGTCGATCTTCTTCTCGTCGAAGAGATCGGGGTGGTGGCCGAAGAGCAGTTCCAGCCGCTCCCCGGGGATCACGGTGATGCCGAGCGGGTAGTGCGAGACGCCCTTGGCACCGTCGGTGCGCTCGGTGGCGCGCAGCCCGCCGAGGTCGGCGGCGCCGTCCTCCGTGTCGGGGTAGTTCTGGAACACGTAGTAGGAGTCGAAGAGTTCGCCCGTACCCGCGAGCCGCTGGATCTCGGTGAGGCCCAGGTGGCGGTGGGGGAAGACGTCGAGCTGGGCGGACTGCACCCGGGTGAGGACCGTGCGCAGCGGCTCCCCGGCGGCGGCGCGGACGCGCAGCGGCACGGTGTTGATGAGCAGTCCGACGACCGACTCGATCCCCTCGATCTCGGCGGGCCGCTCGGAGACGGTGGTGCCGAAGACGACGTCGTCGGTGCCGGTGAGCCGGCCGAGGAGCAGCCCCCAGGCCGTCTGCACGGCCGTGTTGAGGGTGATCCCCAGGCGGGCGCAGGCCCGCTCCAGCTCCCGGGTCAGCTCCGCCGGGAGGACGGCGCCGGTCGTCCGGGGCAGCACGTGCGGGGCGAGCCCCGGGGTGCCGACCCTGGTCGGACCGGCCAGCCCGTCCAGGTAGCCGCCCCAGGCGGTGACGGCCGCCGCCGCGTCCTGCCCGGCCAGCCAGGCCAGATAGGAGCGGTACGGGACGGCCGGCGGCAGCGCCTCGCCCCGGCCCGCGTACAGCTCGAACAGGTCGTGCCAGACCACCGGCATCGACCAGCCGTCGAGCAGGATGTGGTGGTCGGCGACGAGGAGTTCGTGCCGGGTGGCGGCGTAGCGGATCAGGCTGAAGCGGAGCATCGGGCCGTGCGCCAGGTCGAAGCGCGTCCGCGCGTCCTCGGCGACGATCCGGTCCCGCTCGGCCTGCTGCTCGGCGGGCGGCAGCCCGGTCAGGTCGTGCAGCGCCCAGGGCACCTCGACCGTCGAGCGGACCACCTGCACCGGCTGCTCCATGCCTCGGACGGCGAAGGCGGCGCGCAGGTTGGCGTGGCGCATCAGCAGCCCGTGGGCGGCTTCGCGCAGCCGCTCCGCGTCGAGCGGGCCGGTCAGGTCGAAGACGGTCTGCCCCTGGTAGGGGTCGTCGTCGTGCTCGGGGTCGGCCGAGGCGCTGACGTGGAGCAGCAGGCCCTGCTGGAGCGGGGCGAGCGGCAGCACGTCGGCGAGGCCCGGGTAGCTCCGCTCCAGTTCGGTGAGTGTGGACTGCTTGAGCGGCAGCAGGGTGATGTCGGAGGGGGTGAGCCCGCCGAGCTCCGGGTGCGCGGTCAGCGTCCCGAGCGCCGCGAGGAGCTGTTCGAAGCGCTCGGCGAGGGCGGCGGTCTCCGCCTCGTCGAACAGTCCGGTGTCCCAGCTCCAGCGCAGCCCGGCGGCGCCGCCGTCGGTCCGCAGCTCGACCACGAGGGCGTACGGGGCCTCCTCCGTCGCCGCCGCGTCCGAGCCGTACCGGAAGGCGACCCGCGAGGGCCCGAAGTCCGCCTCACCCGAAGCGAGTTCGGCGTAGTTGCGGCCCTCGGCGGGGGTCGCCCGGACCTGCTCCTTGACGCGCTTGAGGGCGCGGGCGAGGCCCCTCGGGTCGGTCAGCGCCCGGTCGATGCCGGCCAGCCCGGGGACCAGCCTGACCGGGTACGGGGCGGGGGCCGCCGCCGTCGCCAGGTCCACCCGCAGCGCCGACTGCGCGGCCGGCAGCCTGCGGGCGCGCCACTCGATGAGCGCGGGCGCGAAGGCGGCGAGCGCCAGGTGCTCGGGCGCCGCGTGGAAGAGCCCCGGCAGGGTGCCGGACAGCGCGGCGGCGGCGTCCGCCCCGAGGACGCGCCCGGACTCGGCGCGGGCGCCGGAGGCTTCGCCGTAGGACGGGTCCGGGGTCTCCAGCGTCTTCAGCCAGTGCGGCAGCTCGGTCGCGGCGGCCGCGGCCGGGTCGACCGCTTCGGCGGCCTGCGCGGCGCAGGCGATCAGCGCCTCGACCGTCTGGTGCTGGAAGACGTCGCGCGGGGTGATGACGAAGCCCTCCGCGCGGGCCCTGCTGACGAGCTGGATGGAGCGGATGGAGTCGCCGCCCAGGTCGAAGAACTGGTCGTCGACACCGACCGTCTCCAGGCCGAGGACCTCCGCGAACAGCCGGGCCAGGGTGATCTCCCGCTCGGTGCGCGGCGGCCGGACGGCCCGCGAGGTGAAGTCGGGCGCGGGCAGCTTCCGGGTGTCGAGCTTGCCGTTCGGGGTGAGCGGCAGCCGGTCGAGGAGGACGACGGCGGCGGGCACCATGTGCTCGGGGAGCTGCCGGGCGGCGTGCCGGCGGACCTCCAGGGCCAGCTTGCGGGTGTGCTCCTCGGCGCGCGGGTCGTTGCCGTGGGCGTACAGGCTCCGGCCCTCGGCGGGCGTGTGCCGGAAGACGTCGGTGAGCCAGGGCGCGGCGGCCCGGTCCGGGCCGAGCAGGACCGCGTCGAACAGGTCCCCGTCGGGGGTGTCGGTCCAGGTCAGCCGGGCCGTGTAGCCGAGCTCGGCGGCCAGCGCGTGCAGGGCCTCCGGGTCGGTGCCGGGGCGCTCGGCCGGGACCAGGGTCCGGACGGGGGCGGTGCCGCCGTCCCGTACCCGGCGGGCGGTGAGCACCTCGGCGGCGACCCGCCGGTTGGGGATGCCGGTGACCCGCAGCAGCCCGGGGCGGGTGTCCGCGAGGTGCGCCCGCAGGGCCTCGGGGCCATCCCAGGCGAGCTCGGCGGCGTCCGCGACGGAGACCAGGTCGGCGCCGCTCTTGTGCAGCACGACCTCGTAGCGGAAGTCGGTCAGCTCATTGCTCCGGTGGGCGCGCTTGAGCTGGACGTCGACACCGGCGACCTCGGGGACGGCCTCGCCGATCCGGCTGAAGAAGGCCGGGTCGAGGAGGAGTTCGCTCTCCAGGGCCATCGTGTGCTCGACCAGCTCGCGGACCACGCCGGCCTGCTCGTCGGCGTGCGCCCCGTCGTGCAGGGCGATCGCGGTGAGGAAGGGGTGGAGCAGCCCGAGGTGGCGGATGTCGCCGAGGAAGATCCGGCCGCCGGGCTCCAGGAGCGCCATGGCCTGCCGGATCACGTCGATCAGGTAGGGGACGCTCGGGAAGTACTGGGCGACGGAGTTGATGACGACGGTGTCGTAGGTGTGGCCCGCGAGGTCGCCGATCTCGTGTCCGGCGAGGCTGCGCAGCATGACCTTGTCGCGCAGCTCCCCGGAGGCGGCGGCCCGGTTGCCGAGGGTCTGGATCAGCGAGGGCGAGAAGTCGACGCCGGTGTAGTGGTCGACGTGCGGGGCGACCTTCCACAGGATGAGGCCGGAGCCGACGCCGACCTCCAGGACCCGGCGGGGCTTCAGGTCGAGGATGCGGGTGATCGTGGCGTCCTGCCACTCGCGCATCTCGTCGAGCGGGATGGGCCGGTTGTCGTAGCTGCTGTTCCAGCCGGTGAAGTCCTGCTCGACCCCCAGGTCCTCCTGCTCGCTGTAGCCCTGCTCGTGGATCTCCTGCCACTTGTCGACGTGCGCGATGTCCTCGGCGAGGTCGTGCGCCCGCTCCTCGCCGCTCCTCGGCACGACGTAGCCGACGAGCTGCTTGTGGTCGGGGGTGTCCTCGCGGACCACGACGACGGACTGGGCGACGCCGTCGTGGGTGTCGAGGACGGCCTCGATCTCGCCGAGCTCGATCCGCATCCCGCGGATCTTGACCTGGTCGTCGGCGCGCCCGACGAAGTCCACGACCCCCTCGCCGGAGGGCAGGGTGCGCCACTTGGCGAGGTCGCCGGTGCGGTACATCCGGCCGCCGGGCTCGCCGTACGGGCAGGCCACGAAGCGCTCGGCGGTGAGCCCGGGGCGGTTGAGGTAGCCGCGGGCCAGGCCGTGGCCCGCGATGTACAGCTCGCCGACGACACCGGGCGGCACCGGCCGCAGCGCCGCGTCGAGCACGTACACCCGGGTGTTGCGCAGCGGGCGGCCGACCGGCACCGAGTCCGCCTCGAAGGCGCTCCCGGCGTCGCCGACCTTCCAGTACAGGGTGTCGACGGTCGCCTCGGTCGGACCGTACGCGTTGATCATGGTCCGGCCGCGCGACCAGGTCGCCGCGAGTCCGGGCGGGCAGGCCTCGCCGGCCACCATGATGTTCCGTACGTCGGCCAGCGCGTCCTCGGCCATCGAGCCGAGGATCGTCGGCGAGAAGGTGATGTGCGTCGGGCGGTGGCGGGCGGTCAGCGCGCGCTGCCGGTCCGGCGACAGCAGCTCCTCCGGCGAGGTCAGGATGACGGCCGCGCCCGAGAGCAGGGTGCAGCACATCTCGCAGAAGGTCGGGTCGAAGTTGATCGACGAGAACTGCAGGAAGCGGGAGTCCGCGTCGAGGCCGAAGCGCTCGATATAGCTGCGGGCCAGGTTGGGGATGCCCCGGTGGGTGACGGCGACGCCCTTGGGGCGGCCGGTCGAACCCGAGGTGTAGATGACGTACGCCAGGTCGCCGGTGCGCAGCGGGGCGCGGCGGTCGGCGTCGGTGGGCGCGTGCTCGGGCCGCGCGTCGAGCTCCGCCCGGGCGGCCGGGTCGTCGAGTTCGAGCCGGAGCACGTCCCGGGCCTCGGCGGGCAGCTTGGCGAGGACGTCGCCGGTGGTGATCAGCACCCGGGGCCGGGTGTCCTCGACCATGAACGCCAGGCGGTCCGGCGGGTAGTCGGGGTCGAGCGGCAGGTAGACGCCGCCCGCCTTGAGGATGCCGAGCAGGCTCGCCAGCAGGTCGGGCGAGCGGCGCAGCGACAGGCCCACGACGTCGTCGCGGCCGACCCCGTGGCCGATCAGCCAGTGGGCGACCCGGTTGGCGCGCCGGTCGAGCTCCGCGTAGCTGAGCTCGGTGTCCTCGTGGACGAGGGCGAGCGCGTCGGGGGTCCGGGCGACCTGCGCCTCGAAGAGGGCGGGGAAGGCGGTGTCGGGCAGGTCGAGCGCGGTCGCGTTCCAGGTGTCGAGGACCTCGGTCCGCTCGCCGCCGTCGAGCAGGTCGATGGAGTCGAGGGTGCGGTCCGGGTCGGCGACGACCAGGTCGAGGACGCGCAGCAGGTAGCGGGCGAAGCGCTCGACGGTGGCCCGGTCGAAGAGGTCGGTGGCGTACTCGATCTCGCCACGCAGCCCGTCCGGGCGGCCGGCCCGGTCGAAGCGCTCGGTGAGCTCCACCGTCAGGTCGAACTTCGCGGTCCGGGTCGGCACCGTCTCGTGGACGGCGTCCAGGCCGGGCAGCCGCCACTCGGGCGCCACGTTGTTCTGGAGCACCAGCATCACCTGGAACAGCGGGTGGTGGCTGGTGGTGCGGGCCGGGTTGAGGACCTCCACCAGGTACTCGAAGGGCAGGTCCTGGTGGTCGTAGGCGGCCAGGTTGGACGCGTTCACGCGGGCCAGCAGCTCGGTGAAGGCCGGGTCGCCGGAGGTGTCGGTGCGCAGCACCAGCGTGTTGACGAAGAAGCCGACGAGCTCGTCGAGCGCGCTGTCGGAGCGGCCCGCGAGCGGCGAGCCGAGCGGGATGTCGGTGCCCGCGCCGAGCTTGCTCAGCATCGTGGCGGTGGCGGCCTGGAGCACCATGAAGAGGCTGGCCCGCTCGCGCTGGGCCAGCGCCTGGAGCCGCTCGGTCAGCTCGGCGCCGACCTCGAAGGGCACGACGTCGCCGCGGAAGGTGGCGAGCGCGGGGCGCGGCCGGTCGGTGGGCAGGTCGAGCAGCTCGGGCGCGCCGGCGAGGCGTTCGCGCCAGTAGCCGAGCTGCCGGGACATCGCCGAGTCCGGGTCGTCGGTGGAGCCGAGCAGCTCGCGCTGCCACAGCGTGTAGTCGGCGTACTGGACGGCCGGCGGCGCCGTGTCGGGCTCGGTGCCGCGCCGGGCCGCCTCGTACGCCGCGCACAGGTCCTCGACCAGCGGGGCGAGCGACCAGCCGTCGGAGGCGATGTGGTGGATGCAGAGCAGCAGGATGTGCGCGTCGGGGCCGGTGCGGAACAGGTCGACGCGGGTCGGGATCTCCGCCGACAGGTCGAAGAGGTAGCCGGCGGCCTGGTCGACGGCGGCCTGCGCCCGCGCCTCGGGGACCTCGTGGAAGGTGATCTCCACGCGGGCCTCGGCGGCCGGCACCACGATCTGTTCGGCGCCCTCGGGGCCCTCGCCGAAGTGGGTGCGCAGGCTCTCGTGCCGGGTGACCAGGTGGTCCACGGCCTTCTGGAGCGCGGCGGTGTCGAGTGCGCCGGTGAGGCGGACCGCGATCGGCAGGTTGTAGGTGGTGCTGGGGCCTTCCAGGCGGTGCAGGAACCACAGCCGGCCCTGCGCGTACGAGACGGGCAGGTGCGCGCCGCGCTCCCGCCGGGCGGGCGCGGGGCGGGCCGGGGCGCCCGCGTCGAGGCGGAGCGCGAGGGCGGCGGGGGTGCGCTCCTCGAAGACGGTGCGGAGGGGGAGTTCGACGCCGAGTTCGGCGCGGACCCGGGCGACCAGGCGGGTGGCGAGCAGCGAGTTGCCGCCGAGGTCGAGGAAGGCGTCGTCGGCGCCGACCCGGTCCACCCGCAGCACCTCGGCGAAGAGCGCGGCGAGCGCCTTCTCGCCGTCGGTGGCGGGCGCCCGGTAGGCGGCGGTGCCGAACTCCAGCGGCGGCAGGGCCTTGCGGTCGACCTTGCCGGCCGGGGTGAGCGGGAAGCGGTCCAGGACGGCGACGCCGGCCGGGACCATGTGCGCGGGCAGCCAGGCGGCGAGCGCGGTGCGCAGCGCGGCCGGCTCGGGGGTGTGCCCGGCGGCGGGCACCACGTAGCCGGCGAGGTGGGTGGAGCCGGGGCCGCCGTCCTCGCGGACCACGACCCGGGCCTGGGCGACCTCGGGGAGGCGGCGCAGGGCCTCCTCGATCTCGCCGAGTTCGATGCGGTAGCCGCGGATCTTGACCTGCTCGTCGACGCGGCCGAGGAAGTCGAGGGCGCCGTCGGGGCGGCGGCGCACGACGTCGCCGGTGCGGTACATCCGGGCGCCGGGGGTGTCGCCGAAGGGGCAGGCGACGAAGCGCTCGGCGGTCAGGGCGGGGCGCCCGTGGTAGCCGCGGGCCAGGCCGTCGCCGGACAGGTAGAGCTCGCCGGGCTCGCCGTCGGCGACCGGGCGCAGCCGCTCGTCCAGGACATGGACGCCGGTGTTCCACATCGGCGTGCCGATGGTGACGGGCTCGCCCGCGCGGACCGGGGCGACCAGCGACCAGATGGTCGTCTCGGTCGGGCCGTACAGGTTCCACACCTCGGCGTGCCCGTCGGCCGCGAGGAAGTCGGCGAGGTCCTGCGGCAGCGCCTCGCCGCCGCACAGCAGGCGGATGCCGGCCGGGAGTTCGGCCGGGGACCAGCCCGCCTCGCGCAGCAGCTGCCACAGCGCCGGGGTGCCCTGGACCAGGGTCGGCCGGGCCTCGGCGAGGCGGCGGCGCAGCGCGGCGCCGTCGACGGCGGTCTCGCGGGGCACCAGGTGCAGGGTGGCCCCGTTGACCAGCGGCAGGTAGAGCTCCAGGCCCGCGATGTCGAAGGAGATCGGGGTGGTCGACAGGATCGTGTCGGCCTCGCCGACGCCGTACCGGTCGGTCATGAAGGCGAGGAAGTTCGCCAGCGAGCGGTGGGTGACCACGACGCCCTTGGGGCGGCCGGTGGAACCCGAGGTGTAGATCGTGTACGCGCCCTGGGCGGGCCCGGTGGAGCGGCCCCGGGGGTCGCTCTCCGGCGCGGCGGCCTCCTCGCCCGGGTAGAGGCGCGCGGTGCCCTCGGGCAGCGCGCCGAGGCCCGGCTCGACGGCCGGGGTGGTGATGAGGGCGCGGGGGCGGGCGTCGGCCGTCATGTAGGCGAGGCGCTCGCCCGGGTAGCCCGGGTCGAGCGGCAGGTACATCGCCCCGGCCTTGAGGGTGCCGAGGAGGGCGGCGACCAGCTCCGGGGAGGACGGCAGGGCGACGGCGACGGTGTCGCCGGGACCGATGCCGAGGCCGCCGAGGCGGTGCGCGATCCGGTTGGCGCGGGCGTTGAGCTGCGCGTACGTGAGCTCGGTGGTGCCGTCGGTGAGGGCGACCGCGTCCGGGACGCGGGCGGCCGTCGCCTCGAAGCGGCCGACGAGGCCGTCGGCCCAGGGGGCCGCGGCGTCCGCGGAGTGCTCCAGCTGTGCGGTCATGAGTGCAGGTCCCGTCCGGTGGTCGCGGCCGGCGCGAGGGCCGTCCAGTGCTCCTCGACGTACTCCAGGCACGCCGTGCGCGTCCCGGGTCCGAAGGCGGCCGTCCAGCCGGCCGGCACCTCGGCGACGTCGGGCCACAGGGAGTGCTCGCCCGCGGTGTTGGTCAGGACGCGGTAGACGCCCCGCTCGTTCTCGAACGGGTTGGTCGCCTCGTCCGTCCGCTGTGCCTCGCCCATGTCCTCAGCCCTCGCCCACGAAGTCGTCGATGCGCGCGGCGATCTCGACCGCGTCGGTCATGCACAGCTTCACGCCGTACGAGTCGGAGTCCATGACCTCGGCGGTCAGCTCCCCGGTGATCGCCTCGCGCCACAGCCCGAAGGTCTCGTTGTCCTTGGCGAGCAGCATCAGCGCGTCCACGTCCTGCGGCTCGGGACGGTAGGTCTCCAGGGCCCGCGCGGTGGTGCGGAAGGCGCGGTAGACCCGCTCGGCGAAGTCGGTGGCGCCGCCGCCGGCCGCCGCCGCCTCGGCGCCGAACAGCACCTCGGCCACCTCGGCGTACACCCGGTCGTGCTCGGCGTCGGCCGGGTCCAGGCTCGCGTGCTCGATGTGCGGGGCGATCAGCCGCAGCATGTCGTAGCGGTACTCGACCAGCCGGGCCTGCTCCGTGCCGGGCTCCTCGGCGCCGGTGCGGGAGCCGTCCAGGTAGCCGTCGACGATCACCAGCTTCTGGAGGCCCAGGCCGCGCTCCTCCGCGATGCGGGCGAGCTCGTAGCCGATGACGCCGCCCGCGCAGGCGCCGACAAGGTGGAAGTCGTCCTCGCCGAACTCGTCCTCGATCAGGTCCGCGTACTGCTCGGCGATCTCCCGCATGTCGTCGGCGACGGCGACGTCGCTGATGTGCGGGGACTGGATGCCGTAGCAGGCGCGGTCGGAGCCGAGCAGCCGCACCAGGTGCCCGTAGCCGTCGACCAGGCCGATGCCGGGGTGGATGAAGACCAGCGGGGTGCGGGAGCCCTGGTTGCTCATCCGGATCACGGACCGCTCGGTCGGGGCGGCCTGGAGCAGCGCCTTGTTGGCGCACAGCTTGCGGAGGGTGCGGTGGCGCAGCAGGTCGCCCATGTTGAGCGACCAGCCGAGCCGCTGGTTGATCTGCTCGATGGTGACCAGGGCCAGCAGGGAGTCGCCCCCGGTCGCGAAGAAGTCGTCGTCGAGCCCGACGGACTCCCGGTCCAGCGTGGTCTTCCAGATCTCGACGAGGGTCTGTTCCACCAGGCTCCGACCCGGCGTGACCTCGGACTCCTCGATGGCTGTCTGCCGAGCACTCACAGCGGAACTCTCACTTTCGTCACGAAGAAGGGGGTACGGCAGGGGACTACGCCCAGCCGCCGGTGAAGGGGATGACGTCGCCGGTCAGGAAGTCGGCGGAGCCGCTGGTCAGGAAGACCACCAGGTCGCCGATCTCGCGGGCGGTGCCGAGCCGGCCGGCCGGCAGCAGGCCGCGGAGCCTGGCCCGGCCCTCGTCGGTCGCCCACGCCTCCGGCGGGTAGTAGGTCTCGCTCTCCAGGAAGTTGGGGGCGATCGCGTGCACGACCACGCCGTGCGGGGCGAGTTCGCGGGCCGCGGCCTGCGCGTAGACGGAGGCCGCGGCGCGCAGCGAGCTGTAGACGGCGAAGCCGGGCTCGGGGCGGACCGGGGCGGCCGAGGTGAGGACCACGATGTGGCCGCTCCCCCGCCGCCGCATGTGCGCGGCGGCCTTGCCGAGGACGGCCGCCGGGGTGACGACCAGCGCCTCGGCGGCCCGCCGGAGCTCGGCCGCGTCGGGCTGGTCGACCGGCTGGTAGCGGGCCGGGTAGACGTCGTTGCTGACCAGCACGTCGAGCCGGCCGAAGCGCTTGACGGCCTGCCCGACGGCCCCGGCCGGGGTCTTCGCGTCACTCGCGAAGGCCCCGTCCCGGCCGTCCTCGAAGGCGGCGCGGGCCGCCTCGTCGAGGAAGTCGTCGTCCTGGCAGAACACCGTGTACCCGGCCTTGCGCAGCGCCTCGACCGCGCCGGGCCCGGCGTAGCGCGTCGCCTGCGTGACCAGGGCGACGCGCTCCGCCGGGGCGGCGCCGCGGGAGCCGGACGCACCGGCGGCGGAAGGGGTGTCCGCGCTCACGCGGCACCGCCGATGAACTCCCGCAGCATCGTGTAGACCTCGGGGTCCGGGATCAGGATGTCGTGGTGGGTGCCCGACTCCCGCTCCTCGACCCGGGCCTCGCCCCGCGTCAGCCCGCCGAAGTGGCGGGCCGTTTCGGGGTGGGTCATCCGGTCCGTGCTGCTCGTGGCGATGAGCACCCGCTGGGTGATCGCCCGCGCCGCCTCGTTCGCGTCGTACGCCATGAGGGCGTAGTTCTGCTTCGCGTACCGGTGGAACAGCTCCACGTCCCCGTACGGGTAGAGGATGAACGGCGCCAGCCGGGGCTCCACGCCGAACAGCATGTTGGGGTCGAGGAAGAGGTTCAGCGTGCTCCGGGCCTTGTCGGCCCCGGCGGCGGCCGTGGCGAGCACGCTCTGGAACTGCTTCTGGAACGGGGTCCGGGTGACGCCCGCGCCGAAGTTCAGGTCGGGGTGGAGCACCGTGAGGGTCTCCACCCGGTCGCCGAACTCCGCCGCCGCGGCCACGCCGACCGGCGCCCCGCCGCAGATCCCGACGAGGTGGGCGCGAGTGATGCCGTACGCCGTGAGGAGCGCGCCCATCAGGGCGGTCTCCTCGGCGAAGTCGCCCGCCGGGGTGTCGAGTCCGCGCCAGTCGCCGAAGAGGTACGGGTTCTCGTACGTGACGACCAGCCGGCCGTCCGGGCCCGAGGACAGCTCCTCCAGCCAGGGCCGGAACAGCGTCGCCGGCACGCCGGAGGGCAGGATCAGGACGATCGCCTCCCCCCTTGAAGCGTCCGCCGGTCCCGCCGAGAAGGCCTCGAAGGGCGGCACGCCCGGCGCCTCGACCAGGCGCCGGCCCGGGAGGGCGGCGAGCCCGGACGGGCCCGCCGCGAGGTCCTCCGGGGTCCCCGAGCTCTCGGCGACGGGACGCCAGCTGCCCAGCTCCAGGTCGACATAGGTGCTGAGGGCGACCTCCAGGGCGGACGGCTGCTGGGGGGCGGTCGCCTCGAACCAGGGGACGACCAGGCCGTACGCGTCGCCGACGGCGGCCAGGACCTCGTTGCAGCGGGCCGCCTCGGCCGCGGAGTACTCCTCCGCGGCCCGCTCGCCGGCCGGGAAGACGCGCAGGGTCTTCGAGGAGGCGGCGAGCAGCGGCTGGCACAGTTCGAGGACCTCGACCACGCTCAGGGTCTTGGTGGTCATGTCAGAACTTCTTCCCCCGGGTGGTCTCCGTGACCATGCGGTTGGCGGCGTTGTTGTTCTCGCCGCTGACCAGGACGGAGCCGTAGCGGTCCAGGCTGATGCGGCCGCCGTACTCCTCGATGTGCTCGCTGTCCGGGTAGACCGTGACGGTGGAGGGCACGTAGCGGGAGGCGAAGCCCATGCGCATCTCGTTGGTCTTGCCCTCGTGCGGGTGCGAGGCGTGCATCAGCGTCGACCAGAAGATGATGAACTGGCCCGGCCGCATGACCTGCGAGACCGCCGCGTCCTCGTCCGGCGTCCAGTTCGGGTCCTTCTGGAGCTGGCGGTAGTCGTAGCCGAAGAAGCCCCGGCGGACGCCGTCCTTGTCGACCGAGTTGATCGAGTTGGGGTCGTAGTGCATCCGCTTGGTCTCGTCGTAGTTCATCGACTCGTGGGTGCCGGGGATGAACTGCAGGCAGCCGTTCTCGACCGCGGCCTCGGTGAAGGCCGACCAGACGGTGATGGTGCCGCCGAAGTCGGAGTTGTCCGGCCACAGGATCTGCGGGGTGCCCGAGGCGTTGGCGAAGGTGTCCGCCTGGTGCCAGTCGGTGCCCTCGTCGCCCGGGTGCTTCGGGAAGAACTCGGTGCGCCAGCAGATGACGTCCGGGCCCAGGATCGAGTTGACCCGGTCGACGATCTCGGCGCGCCCGATGTGGGAGGCGAGGAAGTCGTTGTCGAGGTGGCGGTCGTAGTTGGAGATGTTGGTGGCGCCGGCCAGCGCGTCGTCCGGGTAGACGGCGTCGCTGCGGTCCAGCAGCTGCAGGCGCGTCTTGCGCCACTGCGCCTTCATCTCCTCCGGCGTGTAGAGCGTGAACGGGCCGATGAAGCCCTGCCGGTGGAACTGCTCGATCTCCTCGGGGGAGAGCGCGAAGGACTTCCGGGCCTCGGCGGCTTCGGTGGTCTCGGTGGCTTCGGTGGTCATGTCCGTGTCTCCTAGCGGGAGGTGAGGGCGAGCTGGTTCTGGACGGCGGCGGCGAGGGCGGCGATGTTCGCGCCCTCGGCGAGCGTCCCGACGTTGAGGCTGAGCCCGTAGCGGTCGTTGACGACGCTGAGCATGTGGATCAGGGAGAACGAGGTGCCGCCGAGGTCGAAGAACTCGTCGGTGTCCGCGAGGGAGGCCGCGTCCGCGCCGAGCACCTCGGCCCAGACGCCGCGCAGCACGTCGGCCACGGAGTCGCCGGCCGCGCTCCGCTCCCGGGCGCCGGCCGCCGCCTCGGCGAGCTGCGTCTCCAGGCGCTTGCGCAGCACGCCCTCGTCGAGCTTGCCGTTGACGGTGACCGGGAGCTCGTCGATCGCGAGGTACGTGGAGGGCGCCATGTACGCGGGGAGCGCGGCCGACACGGCCTCCTTCAGCTCCGCCACGAGGGCCTCCGCGTCGGTGCCGGCCTCGACGACCGGGTAGGCCACCAGGCGCGGGTCGCCGGAGCCGAAGTCGGCGACGAGGACGACCGCGTCGCGGACGGCGGGGTGCTGCTGGAGCACGGCCTCGATCTCGCCCGGCTCGACGCGGTAGCCGCGGACCTTGACCTGGCGGTCGGCCCGGCCGGCGTACGCGAACTGGCCGAAGGCGACCTGGACGCCGCGGTCGCCGGAGTCGTACCAGCGCTCGGTGGAGCCGTCGGCCAGGGTCCGCTCGACGAAGCGGGCGGCGGTCAGCTCGGGGTGGCCCAGGTAGCCGCGGGCGACACCGGCGCCGGCCACGTGCAGCCCGCCCTCGGTGCCGATCGGGAGCTCGGCGCCGTCCTCGTCGAGGACGGCGAGCCGCAGGTCGCCGATGGGCTTGCCGATGAGGCTGTCGCCCTCGCCGTTCAGGTCGGCCTCGGCGATGATCTTCCAGGTGACGTGCACCGTGGTCTCGGTGATGCCGTACATGTTGACGAGCGCGGGCGTCTCGACGCCGTGGCGCGCCACCCAGGGCTTCAGCGAGCGGTAGTCCAGCTTCTCGCCGCCGAAGATGACGTACCGCAGGTCGAGCGGCTGCCCCTCGTCGACGTTGATCAGGTTCCGGAACGCGGACGGGGTCTGGTTGAGCACGGTGACGCGCTCGCGGCGCAGCAGCGCGAGGAAGGCCTGCGGGTCGCGGGCGGTGTCGCGGTCGACGATCACCAGGCGCCCGCCGAAGAACAGCGCGCCCCAGATCTCCCAGACGGAGAAGTCGAAGGCGGTGGAGTGGAAGTTGGTCCACACGTCGGTCTCGTCGAAGGCGAAGACCGGGGCGGTGGCGGTGAAGAGGCGGACCGCGTTGCGGTGCTCGATCTCGACGCCCTTGGGCTCGCCCGTGGAACCCGAGGTGAAGATGACGTACGCGAGGCTCTCCGCGTCCGCCGCCTGGTGCCCGGCCGGGACCTCGGCGCCCTCGGCGGCCTCCGGCAGCGCGTCCACCCGGACCACCTGACGGCCCTCGACGAGGGAGGCGGTGGCGGCGTGGGCGACGACCAGGCCGGAGTCGCAGTGGCCGAGGACGAACTCGCGGCGCTCGGCCGGGTAGGCGGGGTCGACCGGCACGTAACCGGCGCCGGCCTTCAGGATGCCCAGCAGGCCGACGACGAGGTCCGCGCCCCGCTCGACGCAGAGCCCGACCCGCCGGTCCCGCCCCGCACCCGCGGCCCGCAGCGCCCCGGCCAGCCGCTCGGCCCGCTCGTCCAGCTCCCGGTAGGTGAGCCGGGTGCGGCCGTCGGTGACGGCGACGGAATCCGGGAAGCGCGAGGCGGTCCGCTCGAAATTCTCGTGGAGGGTGACACCGGATTTCATTGGACGGAATACCTTTCCCAGAAATGTACGAGGACGAGGACAGGGAGGACGAGGACAGCGGAGAGGAAGGAATGCGGGCGAGGAACGCGACCGACTGATACGGCCGAAGAATGCGACTGAAGGATGCGACCGTCGAGTGCGACCGTTGGGTGCGGCCGGCGAATAGGACCGGAGAATGCGACCGATGAATACGACCGACGAAGAAGACTGAGAAAGAAGACTGAGGAACGCGGATGAAGCAAGAACGCGGGTGAAGAATTCGGCGGGAACGCCCCGGCCTTCTCGAATGTGTCAGGGCGGCGAGGGCCCTACAAGGGATCCGCGGTGGCACCAAGGTGCAGTGGCTGCAAGTGGCCAGAAGCCGCGCGGGCGGCCGGGGCGGGCCGGGAAGGGCCGGGGCGGGCCGGGGCGGGCCGGGGCAGGGACGCCTCGGGGACACGTCGGGGACGCTCCGGGGGTCCGCGAGGACCGCGGGGACCGGCGGAATCAGGTCAGGTACGGCCGAACGGGTAGGCCCCGGCGCCCCCCACACCCCCTACGCCCCCCACGTCCCCGGCGCCACCGGCGTCCTCGACGACGGAGACGACGCCATGGCAGAGCCCGATGTCCCGCCCCTCGCGGGGAACCCGCAGCTCCGCCCGTACCCGACCGCTCGGATGGGGGCGCAGGAGCAGGTGCTGGACGGCGGCGAGGACCCCGGTGCCGGCCTCGGGGGCGGAGCCGGCGGAGACGTAGAGCACCGTCCGGTAGACGTGCTCCACGTGACATCTGGAGACCTGGGGGACCACCCGGGCGAGATCGTCGAGATCGATCCGCGCCTGCCCGAATTCACCGGGCGGGAGGTCGAGATGGATGGCGTACATGGCAGAGAGAATCCCAGCCGCTTACCGGGCTCCGGCCCCAACTCCGGGGCAGCTTGATGCCATGGCAGCAAAGGGCCCACCGATATCCGGTGAGCCCTTTCCGGGGTTCGGACCGTATACGGCGAACGGGAAGCGCGCGAAGGTATACGGGCGGCGGGGGCGGAGCGTCAGAGCCAGCCGGCCCGCTCGGCGAGCACACCCGTCTCGAACCGGCTGCGGGCGCCCAGGCGTTGGGAGATCGTGGACATCATCCGGCGGGTGGTGCGCAGCGAGAGGCCGAGCTTGCGGGCGGCGACCTCGTCGGTGTGGCCCTTCTGCAGCAGGCGGAGGAGCTCGATCTCCTGCTGGGTGGGCTCGTCGGCGGCGGGCTGCTGACGGCCGTGCAGCGGGGCGGCGCTCTCCCAGACCATCTCGAAGAGGGCGAGCAGGGCGGTGACGACGCCGGGGGCGCGCAGGATGACGGCGCCGGCCCGGGTGTCCTCGGGGCTGACCGGAAGGAGCGCGACGTTCCGGTCGGCGATGAGCATCCGCAGCGGGAGCGAGGGCGTGGTCCGGATCTCGCCGCCCAGCTCGGAGAGCCAGCGGGCGTACTCGGTGGTGGCGCGGTCGTTGCGGACGCTGTCGAGGTAGATGGTGCGCAGCGCCACCCCGGCGGCCAGGGACCGCTCGTCGAGCGGGCGGCTCGCCTCCAGCGCCTCGGGGCTCTGGGCGCCGCCGGGCATGAAGGCGAGGATCTCGGTGGTGGCGTGCCGGGCGAGCTCGGACAGCCGGGCGCGCACCTCGTTGACGCCCTCCAGCTGCTCCAGACCGGCGTTCCCGTGCCGGGCGCGCTGCGAGGCGTAGATCGCGGTGAGCTCGGCGGTGGCGGCCCGCATGGCGGCCAACTCCAGTTGTTGCGAGTGTATTTCGGTCTCGCGACGGTGGATGTAGGCGGCGAGTCCCACTTCCGGACTTATCGGGGCGACGTCGGTGGCGTCCTTGGCGGGATAGAGCATGGACAATTCGGCGAGTTTGTCCAGACATCCGCGGACGGTCGACTCGGCGGCCCCGAGTTCCTCGGCGATCTCGGTGATCCCCCACCCCGGCTGGGTGATCACGAGCCGGTAGACGTCGACGCAGGTCTCGTCCTGCCCTATCAGCGACGCCAGCGACGAGGAACCGGCGCCCTGGCGCGTCCCTCCGCACGGGTCGGCGAAGCCCCCCATTTTCTCACCTTCAGTCATCGGGTCGATCTTTCGAACCAGGCGATCGCCCCGAATCAGTCGGCCCCGGAGTGGTCATTTCCGGCGAGGAGTCAGGGCACCCTTTCGGGTCAGTGACATTACAGGACGGGAGCACTACTGGATACTGCGTAAAAACCAGGTTTAGAAACCGGGAGCACGGGAACCGCCCGCGAATGATGAAAAGTAAATGAACGTCACCTGAGCAGGTCAGACCCCCCGGATACCCCGCCCCCCTATCCCCCGCATCCCCCTATCCCGCCCTCCTTCCCTCCCTCGTCGCAGCCCCTCGCCGCCCCTCTCCCCACGCCTCGCCCTACGCCTCGCCTACGCCTCTCCGAGGAGGCGCCCGACCCGCTCGGCGACATGGGCGGGCGGCTGGATCCCGCCGGCGAGGAGGGGGTCGGCGACGAGGGGCCCGAAGCGGGTGACGAGGGGCAGTTCCCCGGCCCAGAGCCCGAGCGCGGCGTCGGGGGAGTCGCCGTCGTCGGGCGGCCCGGCGGCGATCTTGACGGAGGCCTCGGTCAGGTCGAGGGCCACCAGGGAGGTCGCGGCGAGCTCCTTGCGGCTGGGCCGCCGGGCGTACTCCCACTGTCCCGGGGTGGCCCGCTCGGTGAGGGCGCGCAGCCCGCGCAGCTTCTCGTCGGGGTCGGTGACGATCCGGGGAACGCCGTAGACCATCGCGCACCGGTAGTTGACCCCGTGCTCGAAGACGGACCGGGCGAGGACGAGCCCGTCGACGTGGGTGACGGTGACGCACACGACCCCGTCGGGCGCCTGGACGAGACTCCGGCTGGCGACGGACCCGTGCACGTAGAGCTGATCGCCCTCGACCCCGTACACCGTGGGCACGACCATCGGGGCCCCGTCGACGACCACACCGAGGTGACAGAGGAACCCGGCGGCGAGCACGGCGTCGAGATCCTCCCGCCGATGGCTCCCCTTCTCCCGCATCCGCCGCAGCCGCGTCCGCTCGGTGACCTCCATGCCGCTCCCCCTCCACCCGCTCCGTGACGATCTTCCAGCGAGTGCGATCCAACCCCGCGAGGACCAGAATGAAAAGAGCGGACTTCGCGAAGCCACCGGTCACGGGGGTCAGGCGAGGAGGACGGCCATGGACTACCCGCTGCTGAACACCTTCTGGACGATCATGTGGGTCTTCCTGTGGATCCTGTGGTTCATGCTGCTGTTCCGGATCATCGCGGACATCTTCCGCGACGACGGGATGGGCGGCTGGGGCAAGGCCGGCTGGACCGCCTTCGTCGTCCTCCTCCCCTTCCTGGGCTGCCTCGTGTACCTGATCGCCCGGGGCAAGGACATGGGGATGCGCGAGGTACAGCGGGCGCGCGGCCAGGAGCGGGAGTTCCAGGAGTACATCCGGGCGGCGGCGACGGCCAACGCGCCGGCACCGGGCGGCGGCCACGCCGACCAGCTGGCGAAGCTGGCCGACCTGAAGGACCGGGGCGCGATCAGCCCGGAGGAGTACGCGCGCGCCAAGGAGAAGGTGCTGGCCGGCTGACCGCGGAAGGAGCGGAGAGCCATGACCGAACAACCTCGGACGGGGACGACGGGGGCGGGGACGACAGCGACGGGGACGACGAGGACCACGGCGGAGAAATGGGCCTCGGGAGGCACCGTCTTCGGCGGCGTGGTGCTGAGCGTGATCGGCGTCCTGGACATCTTCCAGGGCATCGCGGCCATCGCGAAGGACGACGTCTACACCCGGGTCGGCGACTACGTCTTCAAGTTCGACCTGACCGCGTGGGGCTGGATCCACCTGATCATCGGCATCCTGGCCGTCCTGGTGGGCCTCGGCCTCCTGAAGGGCGCGAGCTGGGCCCGCGCCGCGGGCGTCGGCATCGCCGCCCTCACGATCATCACCAACTTCATGTGGCTGCCGTACACCCCCTGGTGGGCGCTCATCCTGATCGCGGTGTCGGTCTTCGTCATCTGGTCCCTGTGCAAGGACTGGGGCCACGAACACGGCTGACACGCGCCACCACGGGCCGTCCCGTCTCCGGACACAGCGGTTCGGTCAACCTCGGGACACGGCCGCACCCCCGGGAGCACACTGAAGCCCCGGACAGGCCCTCGGCGGCGAACAGGGGTGCCCCGCATGGCGCGTGACGAGCTCTTCGTACCCACCGGATGGTCACGGCGCTGGCTGGACGCGGCCCTCGCGTTATGGGTCGTCGGCTTCCTGGGCGTGGCGCTCGCCGCGCACGGCGGCCAGCGGGACACGGACGCCGCCGCCTCGTCGGCCCAGCGCACGGCCCCGGGCCGGCCGGGACCGGTGCGGGTGGCCGAGGACGCCGACTACCTGGTCTGGATCGAGAGCCGCACGGACCTGCGCCGCCCGCCCGTGCTGGAGGCCGCCACGCACGGCACCGGCCGCCGCAAGGCCGCGACCACCCTGGTCTCGGTCTCCGCCGCCGGCGGGCGCCCCGTCGCCAAGGAGGCCCTGCGCGCCCCGACGCTGAGCGAGGCGGTCGACCACCGCTACTGGTACGCGGACGAGGGCGGCCACTGGCAGGGCTGGCCCACCACGACGGTCCGCCTGAAGCCCGGCACGTACACCCTGGACACCTCGCTGCGCGGCCCCGGCGTCCGGCTGGCCGTCGCGAAGCGGACCCCGGCGGAGCAGGACGCCCAGCCGGCCCTCTTGGCCGTGGCGGGCGGCGGCGCGGTGCTCTGGCTCTTCACCGTCCTGCGCCGCCGGAGCATCGACCGGCGGACCCTGGCCCCGGACGCACCGGTCCTGGCGAACTGACACGAAGGGGGAGCGCCATGTCGGACGACTACCAGATCAAGGGCATGTACACGTACGCCGGCGACCAGGAACTCCGGGACGCCTACCAATGGGGCGGCGACGCGGGAGCGGGCCGCGAACTCGCCTACCGAGACCGGCGGGACGCGGAGGCGGCCGGGGCATGGCGGGGCACGGCACCACCCCCGGCCGGCGGGCCCGGCGGCAGGATCGGCGACGGCGCGTTCCTGATCCCGGCGCTGCTGCTCACCCCGATCGCGATCCTCGGCCTGGTCCTCCGGGGGCTGGCCTCGGGCGTCGACAGCCTGACGTACGACTCGCCGCTGGCCTTCCTCTTCCCCGTCCCCGGCGACGGCCCGGCCCGCTTCGCGCTCTCCCTGATCACCCTGCTGCTGCTCATCCCCGGCAGTCTCCTGTGGACCTCCCGCAGACTCCGGACCACGAGACTGCGCCCCCTCGGCACCTGGCTGCTGTCCCCCGCGGCGGTCCTGCTGGTGCCCGTGGTGGTCTACGTCGCCGTCAGCACGTTCACCGCCGACGTCGTCAGGCTGGGCGGATGAAGCCGCCCGCCCGCCTCGCGGCCCTGGTCACCGCCCGCCGCCTGCCGGCCGTACTGGCCGCCGCCGGGGCCGTGCTGATGCTGCTGAGCGCCGTACTGCCCTGGCTGGCGGGCCCCGACAGCACCGCCATGCCCTACGGATACGCGGCGGACCCGGCCACCGGCACCCCCTCCCTCGGCTCCCGGGCGGGCCTGCGGGGCGGCGACGCCCTGGCCGTCCTCGCCGCGGGCGCCCTCGCCCTCTGGCCGGCCGGCCTGCTGCCGCTCGGCCGAGGGCGCACGGTCCACCGCGTGACCCTGGCCGGAGCCGCCGCACTGGGCGCGGCCTGGGCCGCCCTGAACCTCGCCGAGACCGGCACCGTCCGCGACCGCGCCGGCCGCCTCCCGGACCTCACGACAGGCCCGGGCCCGTACCTCACCCTGCTGGCCGCCCTGCTCCTCCTGGCGGCGGCCGTCCTGGCCCGCCCCGACCCCTTCGCGGAACTGCACGTCCGCACCCTGCGCGCCAACCGCCTCTGGAACAACGGCCGCTACGGCGAGGCCCTGGAACTCCAGCAGCGCACCCTCCGCGCCGCCCACCGCTCCCCGGGCCCGGCCCACCCGGCCACGACGAGCGCCGCGATGAGCCTGGCCAGGATGTACCTCTGGGCCGGCCACCCGAACCGCGCCGCCCGCCTCGCCCACGAAACCACGGAAGCCGCCACCCCCTGGACCACCACCCACCCGGACGCGTACCGCCGCCTCCAGTCGGACATAGCCGAACTCTTCAACTGAGCCCGGGGCCCCGGAAACCAGAAAACCCCAGGTCAGAGTGAATCTGACCTGGGGTTCAGTCTGAGCCGCCTTCGGGATTCGAACCCGAGACCTACGCATTACGAGGCCCCACAAGATCATCCCGCCTGGTGCCGGGCCGTGTCACAGAATCCCGTTTCCCCAGGTCAGAGCCCTACGCCCTGAAACCCACGTGCCGCTCAATCCACCCTGTTCCACCCCGTCCGCTCACGCACCGCTCACGCAGATCGCCGCAAGGAGCTTCCGGCATGCGACACCGCGGGCACCCAGACCACATCTCGCAAAGTGTGACGTAGCGCACCTATCAAAGCTAGGCTGAACAGCCTTGCACAGGGCGGCTGTTGGGAGCGTTGGTGAACAAAGGCGGGCAGGGCGGCATGCCTCTGGAAGTGCAGCACATCAGGAGTGCCTTGCTTCGAGAATTTCAACACCGGATCTCCATGGACGATTTCAAAAAGAAGGACCCCAAAGAGCACGAGACAGCACTATTGTCACGGGCGGTATCGGCCAAGGCGGCCCGTATTCTCGCGGACTGCAACTCAGATGAGGCGGCGGCTGGAGTAATCGACGGCCGAGACGACTTCGGAATTGATTGCGTCGCATTCTCCGCCTCAGGCTCCGAACTCTGGCTAATCCAGGCCAAATGGAAGGACAAAGGGACAGCCGGGTTCGACACAGAAGCCGCCCTTAAACTAGTACACGGCCTGAAGAAATTCGACAATCGGGATCTCGATCATTTCAACGAGCGATTGCAGCTCCTGGCGGATCGCGTACACGGTGTCCTAAGGCTCCCAACCTGCAAGGTCAACCTGGTTGTGGCACTCATGGGCGATGGTCGACTCTCCGCAGAAACTCGCAATATCCTTGACGAGGCTGCTCAAGAATTTGGCGGGCTCGGGCGCACTGTCGAGTACCAGGTTGTGGATCAGAGAGACTTCCATCGGGCGATCCGAGAGGACCTCGAGCCGCAGCCGATCACGCTCAGGGCGACCATGGATCGGGAATGGTACACCCGCGAAACCCCGTTCAAGGCGGTAATCGGCGAGGTCAGCGCTGATCAGCTGGCGAGTTGGTACGGCGGAAAAGGCGATAGCGCCGGACATGAAAAAGGACACGGCGAGCGCCTATACGATCGAAATGTCCGCCGCTCTTTGGGGCTTACTGGCGTCAACCAAACAATGGTGGACTCCATGTTGGAGGACCCTGAAGGATTCCTCTATCGACACAACGGCATCACAGTGCAGTGCGACCGGATCGAGCAGGAATACCATTCCAAGCGAGCAGTAGGCCAGCCGACCACTCTAACCCTGACCAACGCCAGCGTGGTCAACGGAGCACAGACAGTCACCTCAGCGTTCCGCGCGAATGAGATCAACCCCGAGGCGGTCGCGGAAGCCTACATCCTGGTGCGGATCATCTCCCTCGAGGGTGCACCTGAAGGCTTCGGGCGTTCCATCACCAAAGCCACCAATACGCAAAACCACATGGAACGACGGGACTTCATCGCAATCGATGCGGTCCAAAGTGAAATCCAGAAAGATTTCCGCCTCTCACTGGACAAGGAATACGTATTTCGACGGGGCGAGTTGGATCCTGCTCCTGAGTCGGGCTGCTCAGTCACAGAGGCCGCCATGGCTCTCGCCTGCATGCACCGGGACTCATCACTTGCCGTGCGAGTCAAGGGTTCCACAAACGCACTCTGGATCGAGGGGCCAGGCGGGGCTTATACCCGGTTGTTCGGGCAGCAGCCGGGTGCCCAGCAGATCTGGCGCGCCGTCCAAGTATTCCGGATCGTGCGTGACCAATTGACAGAGCTGCGGACCAAGCTCGCTGGCCGCCCCGCCGCAGTGGCAGACAACGGCGCACTTCTTGTTGCCCACATGGTCTTCCAACGCATCGGCAGGGGCAGCCTCGACGAGTCAGATGGCGAATGGAATGACGTCCTTGCCGGGGTGCCAGAACAGGTCCTTGCCGTACTGGTGTGCCTGATCAGCATGGTCGACACCCTCTTTACGAGCAAGAGTTACGTGACCAGCACCTTCGCCAGCCAGGAACGCTGTGCACAGCTCGTTGCCGCTGTCCTCAGCATGCTTGAGGGCGGAACCGGACCAGAATCCCCCATGAAACGGAAGGCCCTCCTGGAGGGTGCCGTACAGAGCCGACAGCGACGACCCCAGACGGTTCGATTGCTCGTCGACTACGAAGCAATTAAGGACAGCACCCCCCTCGAATATGCACCTAGCGCCGCGGAGGAGCTAGCCATCGGCAGCTGGCTCGACGCAGACCCTCGGCGACGTCGAGCCAGCTGGGTGAACGACCGGAAAACTCCGATCCTCTGGGAGGCCGACGGCCGACGCTACTCGCCGACTGGGCTGGTCTCCCATATTTGGAACGAAGCCGATTGGAAGGAGCAGTGGAGCGCTGTCCAGGGACCCAAGCAGTGGCGGGTACCGGGCGAGGGAACACTCGTAGAGATCGCTGAGCGACTCTGGCGGCGGATTGCTGCCGGGGACGGGATGGAGGACCGGAATTTGGAGTGATTCCCTCCACCCGTGGGCTCCACGACGGCTGGCCAGCTTGCCGAGCCAGCCGTCGTGGAGCCCTGTCCGCCTACTCACCACTCACGTGTCCGGCCGCGCCGGCCAGCAACTCCCACCTGCTCAGCAGCAGGGATTGCCTCCCACCACCGGGGGTGGTCCAGCTTGCCAGCACCGCCGATTTGAGACACCCGGCACTTCCCTGGCCATCAGCTGGACTCAGCCTCGACATCCAGTCGCACACCGTGGAATGCGCCAGCGATGATGCTGTCCAGGCCCTTACCATCGCCGACTACCTCAGCCACGACCTTGCCCAGCTCCCCGGGAGCAGCGAGCAGCATGTCCAGGACGCGATCGCGAACCTTCTCGGACTTCAGGAAGTTCTCCAGGCTGTTTTCCAATGCTCGCGACCTCAGAACCTCGTCGGACTTCGCAGCGTTGATCACGAGGGCCATCAGGCCAGCGACCGCCGACTCCGACAGGTCGTCAAACAGGTTGTTAAGGGTGTCGATGACTTCCAGCAGCGGGACCATCTTGGGGTCCTTGACCCTGGCCGTACCCAGCGCGCTGGGGCCTGAGAGGTTGTAGCCCTTCTTGGTGACCGAAGCGTTCGTGGTCCCCTTGTCCTTCTGCTCGATCGCAACCAGTCGGGCGCTGGAGATATCAACCTCGTCATGGGCTCGCTCGGCCTTGATCCACTGGGCAAGCTCCCGACAGAAGGCGCAGAGGTCTTCTAGCGGTGAGCCGGAGTAGTCGTACACCTGGGACAGGAAGTCGTATAGGCGCACGAACGAGGAGGTGTTCTTGCGAAACTGCTCGAGCCGTTCCACGGCCTGCGTATCGTCGTCGGCTTGGGCCTGAGCCCATGCCTGGGCGAACCGGTTCTGCGGCCGGCTCATTGCTGCGGTGATCTCGTTGCGATCACCGCGTTCGGCGCCCTGGACGAACTGAGTCACGTCCTGGGCATCGAAGATGCCGAAGGTTCGCAGCCCCAACGCCAACACATGCAGCTGATTGGGGTCGGTCTCGGTCTCAATTTCGGCCTCTTCGTAGAACTGCGCGAACGCCGCCTGGATGTCCGTGGGCTCGTTCGTAAAGTCCAGGATGAACACCCGGTCCTTGACCATGCCGCCAGACCGGAAGGTGCGGTTTAGGCGTGAGAGCGTCTGCACTGCCTGGATGCCATCGAGACGCTTGTCGACATACATCGCGCACAGCAGTGGCTGGTCAAACCCCGTCTGGAATTTGTCCGCGGCTATCATCACGCGGTAGTTCGGCTCGGCGAACGCCTCGGCCAGGTCCGGGCCGGCACCCGGGTTCATCTTGGCCTCGGAGACCTCATCGTGGATGCCGTACTCCGGGTCATCGAGGGTGCCGGAGAACGCGACCAAGGTACCCAGGTCATAGCCCTTGGACTTGATGTGTTTGTCGATCGCCAACTTGTACCGCAGCGCGTGCTTGCGCTCGGAAGTGACGATCATAGCCTTGGCATGGCCGCCCAGCAGGCCCGCCACGTTGGCCCGGAAGTGCTCGACGATGATCTCGACCTTCTGAGCGATGTTCGTCGGGTGCAGCCGCACGAAACGCTTGAGGGCCTTGGCTGCGGCGGTCTCGTCGACGAGGTTGTCCTCCTCGTCGACGGAGACGTTGACGCCGTTCTTCTTGATCGCCTCGGCGATCTGGTAGACGGTCCCATAGCTCTGGTAACGCGGCAGAACATCCAGGATGAAGCCCTCCTGGATGGCCTGCTTCATCGAGTAGACGTCGAACGCGGACGGCTTCGCCTCAGGCGTTACGCGGCGCCCGAACAGCTCGATGGTCTTGGCCTTCGGGGTAGCGGTGAACGCAAAGAACGACACGTTTGGAGTCGGCATGTCGGCCAGTGCGTTGATCGTGTCCTCGGCGTCCACCTCCACACCCTCGTCCAATTCCTGCCCACCGGAACGCAACACCTGACGAACCTTCTTGGCCGTTGCGCCGGCCTGAGAAGAGTGCGCCTCGTCCGCGATGACCGCGAAACGGTGGCCGGTCAGCGAATCCTCCTCGGAGAGGAGCTTGAGTACAGCTGGAAAGGTCTGGATGGTCACCACGACGATGCGGCGGCGGTCCTGTAGGGCCTTGAGCAGCGCACGGGACTTGGAGCCTTCGCCGGTGCGGGCCTTCTTGTCGACGTTGTAGACGTAGTCAGGCTTGCCTTCGATCTGCAAGATCGCCCGCTGCATCTGGTCATCCAGCACCGTGCGATCTGTGATCACTAGGACCGTGTCGAACGTCTTGCGGCCGGTTTGATCGTGCAGGTTCGACAGGTGGTGCGCTGTCCATCCGATGGTGTTCGTCTTGCCCGATCCTGCCGAGTGTTGGATCAAGAAACGGCCACCAACGCCTTCAGCTTCGATCTGGTCGATCATCCGCGAGACGGCCTTCCACTGGTGGAAGCGCGGGAAGATCACACTGGTTGACGTCTTGCGCTCACGTGTGATCGCGTTCGTGACGGCCTTGACGTCCACGAACAGCATGGACCCGAGGATCTCCAGCCAGGTGTCACGGGCCATGACCTGCTCCCACAAGTACGCGGTGGCCGGCCCGTCCTCGTTGACTGTGTTGCCCGCTCCCCCGTCGCTGCCCATGTTGAATGGGAGGAAGTGGGTGTTCTCACCCTCGAGGTGGGTCGTCATCCGAACCTCAGACTCGGTGACCACGAAGTGCACGAGCGCTCCGGTACCGAAGGCCAGCAGTGGCTCTCCCTTGGGATGGCGATCCTGGGCGTACTGCTTGACCGCAGCGTCAATGGACTGCTTGAAGTTGGTCTTCAACTCGAACGTGGCCACAGGGATGCCGTTGACGAACGCGACCAGGTCGATGCTGTCGTGTGGCCTCTGCCGGGAGTAATGCACTTGCCGCATGATCCGCAGGCGCACCTTGTCGTAAGCGGCCACGCGGGTGGCGTTCGTAGGGTCGGAGGGCCGCCACTGCACCATCTTCAGTTCGTCGCGCAGCCCAACTGGGACGTCCGATCGCAGCAGCTGGAGGGTCCCGCCCGGGCCGCCACCTCTGTTGTCGAGCGGCGTCGAGCGCAACTGCACGATCAGGTCCAGCAACGCCTGTTCTGCCTCTTGGGCCCGCGGGCCAGAACCGATGCCACGCTGCCACGCCTGTGGGTCCTGGTCCTGAAACCACCCGACGACATCATCCGGAAACAGGGCACGTTCGGCGTCGTACCCCTCGCCGTTGGGCGAATACAGCCACCCGCTGGCAGCCAAGTACTCACAGATGCGCTTCTCGAACTCCGACTCGTACGTCAGGTCCACCAACGCTCAAACCTCCATCGGGATGTCCATCTGGCCGGTCACGGCCGCCGTGATGAGCGCCCTACGACGCTCCCTGGCGAGTTCGATGTGCCGCTGCGTCTTTGCGATCAAAGTGTCGATGTCTGCAATTTCAGCGTCCAGACGTTTGAGGACGCGACACTGTTCAGCGATCTCGGGAACATCCATTGGGAGATTGACAATTTCATCCCGTGTGATGTTCAGCATCGATGAGCTCGCGCCAGTAGCATTCATCTCGATCAAGTCCCTGATTCGCCGGCTAGCCATCAGATAGGCGACATAACGCGGCAAAGCCTTGGACCCGTCAAGGGCAAGGGCGTAAAGCTTGTCGCTTAGCATCAGCCGCGGATAATCCCCAGATACCACTGCTGCGCTACCGACTAGGTCGCGAGTGTTAGCTCGCGAGACCACGAGATCGCCACGCCGCACAACGGTCGATGGTCGCGGCACCAGATCTTCTGGCAGTTCCTTGTTTTCCTCCGGGCGGAATACCCCACGGTTGGCTGCCCCTGCCTTCAGAACTGCCCAGGTCTGGATACCATCACCAGGCCACGGAAGGCACTGCGGGCTCCAGCCCTGCCGAATGGACTGCACCAGGTGCTTCAGCCGTGTACCAGGCACCGCTGGCACGACCCCTGCAAGCTCATGCTCCACGACAGCTTGGCGTCGTTCCTGCAGCAGTCCAACGAACCGGTCCTGCGCAGCAATGAGCCTGTCAATCTCCCCTGTCTCGCGATCCAGATGATCAGCAATGAAGCGTTGCTCTGGACCGGAGGGAAGCGGTATGGGAATAGCGGCCAGCTTCTCGGCCGTCAGATGCGGCATGGAGACGACGTTGCAGTATCTCCGAATGAATCCAGTAGCACGGAGGGCGATCAGATAGTAGGCGAGAAATCGTCCATCGTTATCCCCGTTCGACCGGATGCGGTTAATCGAGTTCTGGAACCCCCACCCATCGAGGTCTCCACGGATGTACGCGGCACGTCCGAAGCCACCCTGTCCGCCCTCGACCACGACCACGTCGCCCTGGCGGAGGGTGAGGTCGCGCAGCTCTCGGGGGGAGAACCACATTTCCTTGACGTCATCCAACGCGAGGACACCATCAGGCTGGACGTTGGCCGCCCTCATGTACGCAGCAAGGACATCCTGGCCAGTGTCTTTTGTCTGCAGCATCTTGCCCAGAGTGACGCTACCCAGATGCTTAACCTGGCCGATTGCCCATGGCGGATTGGTGTCTCCCCAAGGAAGGGGGGTGCTCACTTGCTCTCCTCCACCTTGCGAAGCAGGCCGAGGATCTCCTGCAGGGAATCCTCGAGGTCAGCGTCGATCTCAGAAAGGCTTCGCGGGGGAACGTACTTGTAGAAGTGGCGGGGGAAGGGGATCTCGTAGCCCACCTTGGTCTTGGAGTAGTCAACCCAAGCGTCATCGAAGTGCGGCTTGACCTCCTTCGTGAAGTACGCCTTGGTGGCGGCGTCCTTAGCGTCATGGCCCTTGGCGTGCCCACCCCAGCCGAAGGGAACGATCTCAGAGTCACGAAGGGAGATGTCAGGCTCCGGCTCACCCTTGTTCTTGCCGGACTGGACACGGCAGATCTCGGCATTCTCGTCGCGCTCGCCGAGGGTCTGCCACAGCGCCTTGCGCTGCGCGGAGGTCAGGCCAATTCCGCAGGAACCGAAGTGCTTGCCCAGGTCATTGAGGAAGTCCTCGCGGTTGAGGTACTGGCCCCCGTTGAAAGACTTCAGGGAATCGATGAGGCCGTCGATCTTGCCGAGGGTCTTGTGCTCAGAAACCAGGGCTACACGTTCGGGTGTGGTCTCGAAGTTCAGACGAAGGGGCCGCTCGACCGTGATCTGCCAGAAGGCGAAGTCTAGATTGTCGAAGATCTTGGATGTGTCCGAGGACTCCATGTCCGCATACTGTTGCAGCACCCTCTCGCGAGCGACATCCCCAACTTCAACTCGCTTAGAGCCCACGGACTTACGCATCTTGACGCCCAGCGCAGTCGCATCGACAAGCTGTACCTTACCCTTACGCTCGGGGCGCTTGGCATTGTCGAAGATCCACAGATAGGTAGCGATGCCAGTGTTGTAGAACATGTCGTTCGGCAGCGCCACGATGGCTTCGATCAGATCGTTTTCTAGCAGCCACCCGCGGATCTCGCTGGAGCCGGACCCAGCGGCACCGGAGAACAGCGGCGAGCCGTTAAGGACGATGCCGGCTCGAGCACCGCCGTCCTCGCTGTCGGCCGGGTTCATCTTGGCGATGGCATGTTGCACGAAAAGCAGGGCCCCGTCCGAAGTGGGGGGAAGGCCAGCGCCGAAGCGACCACCGAAGCCCCTCTTGTGCTCCTGTTCTACAACCTCGGCATCGTTCTTCCAGTCCACGCCGTACGGCGGGTTGGACAGAATGTAGTTGAACGTATCGTCCGGGAACTTGTCCTTGACCAGGGTGTTGCCCAGCACGATGTTCTGGGGGTTCTGCCCCTTGGCCAGCAAGTCGGAACGGCACAGGGCGTAGGACTCGGGACGCAGCTCCTGCCCGTACAAGACGAGCTCGGCGTCAGGATTCATGCGGTGCAGGTGTTCCTCTGCCACGCTGAGCATGCCCCCGGTACCGACGGTGGGGTCATAGATACTGCGGATCGCTTCGCCGGACAGGCCGTCGTCATCCTCGGCAAAGAGCAGGTCGACCAGCAGGTTGATAGCGTCGCGTGGAGTGTAATGATCGCCGGACTCGGCGTTGGAGGACTCGAAGTCCATGTAGATGAGATGCTCGAACAGCTCGCCCATCTTGGAGTTCGGCACGGCATCGGGGGACAGATCGAGGTCGCGGAACTGGCGGACGATCGTGGGGAGGATGCCACCCTTCTTCATCCGGTCGATGTGCCGAGGCAAGTCGAAGTTCGTGAAAACGTCGATGTCTTTACTGAACCCGTACACGTATTCCAACAGGTCATCGACCATGTCCTTGCCGGAGTCATATACCGAGGCCAGGGTGTGTTCGGTCGTGTTGTAGAACTTCACGCCACCGGTGACAGACTTGATCATCTTAACGCGCACAGTCTCGTTCGACTGAGTGGCAATGAGCTCAGCGACCCGGGCGCGCTGGGGCGCCATCACGCACTCCAAGCGGCGCAGGATCGTCATGGGCAGGATGACGTCACCGGCCTCATTGCGGGCATAGACGCCGCGCAGGGTGTCTGCAATTGCCCAGACGTCCTTCTTCAGGTCGACCACTTGCGTTTCCTTCCGGGCGCGAATGCACAGGGGGCGCCCACTGAGGGCTGATCAGTGAGGTGCCAGCTCACGGTCAAAAATGTAGATGGTGCCATCGACAGGATCGAGACCACTTGGGCGATACGGTCCGGTTTGGCCGAAAGGTGCATTCGAGTTGGGTACGCACCTAGCACTCCCTCGACGTGAAGGAAGTCACATCGAGGGCGTACATGCCTGGCCGAGGCACTTTACGACGGTGCCGCAAACGAGGCAGCCAGCCCCTGTAGCGCGGCGCCACGAATCACACTTTGATCGCTCGCGGATCTGACTGGCCTGACCCCGTCGCTGGCGTCTCGCCGTGCTCCAGGTAGGCAGTCAGACCCCACCCTCGGGCTTTGATGCCAGCAGCGATGCGGCGCGCGAGGCGGGGGATTGTGAGGTCCGGCACCTGGTCGGCGTCGTGGAAGTCGTAGCCGCGGAGCTCGTCCGCTTGCAGGGCGATCTGTCGGCGGTCGTCGGCGGTCAGACAGCCGCCGTCGAAGAGGTAGAGGACCTTGTCTCCCTCGCCGGGGTTCGGTGCCCAGTCGACGACCAAGAGGCGGCCGATGTGCGGCGTGATGCCGAGTTCCTCCTGGACCTCGCGCACACACGCCTGTCGGGGCGACTCCCCCTCCTCGACGTAGCCACCGGGGATGTCGCGGTAGTCCTTGTAGGACGGCTCGACGAGGAGGACTCGATCTTCTTCGTCGAAGAAGAGAGCGCCGGCTGCCATGCGGGGGCGGGCCATCTTCGCTTCGTGCTCGTTCTCGCTCACGGTTCGGACTCTAGCCGCCCGCGACAATGCCTAGTCTGCGGGCCAGGTCTGCGACGGGATGGGCAGGCCGGCCCCTGGTACCGCGAATCCAGCCGATGACCAGCTCCCGGCTCAGGTAGTGGTGGCGCACCTGCTCGGGGGCGGCGTGTTCCGCTTCCAGCAGGACGGCCAGGGCTTCGTCGGTGCGGTTCCAGGAGCTCAGCGCCCTGGCGACTTCGAGACTGTGCCGTACGCGTCGCTCCACGGGCAGGGCAGTCGTGTCGATTCGTGAGCCCAGGTCCGCAGCAATCTGGATGTCGCCGAGTTCGCCGGCGGTGGCCACGCAGTGGATGGCCACGTTGGTCGGGCCGAAGGCCGTCCACATGTGGTTGGCGTCGGCGCCGAGTCGTTGGGCGGTCTCGTTCGCCTCGCGGAGGAAGGTCTGCGTGGTCGCCCGGTCTTCTGCCCGTGCGGCGGCCATCGCGCCGGTGAGGAACAGCGTGCCGTACACCGAGAGGTACTCGTCGTTGGCGTTGCCCAGCTCCGGCTGCATGACGGCTGCCGCGTCGTTCACCAGCTGGACCGCGGCTGTGAAGCGGCCGGTGGCCAGGAGGCAGTGCGTGACCGCGCGGAAGAGCGATCCCGTAACTTCACTGCGGCCGCTGAGCTGCGCAGCTGCCAGACCGCGATCCGCGGCGATCCATGCCAGCTCGGACTCTCCGACCTTGCCCAGCACCATGGCGGCGCCGTGGTAGGCGAGAGCGAGCAGGGCATGGGACTCCTCCGCCTCGTGCCCCGAGTAGGCGCGGGACGCGGTGAGGGCATCGGCCAGAACAAGGGGGAGACGTCGGGTGGCGAAGCCGTACCGAGATGCCTGGTAGGCATCGAGCACGTCGCCCACGTTGCCTCGAAGGTCCGGCAGGGCAGGCGGTTCCTCGCCGCTGGCGGCTCCGAGTAAAGGGGCAAGCTGCTTGTAGTCCATGAGCGTTTCCCGCAGCGCTGGAACCGTGCGGTGACCGCTGTCGGCCGACCACTCCATGAGGGCCGGCTCGGCAAGCAGGTCTCCAAGGGAGACATCGAGGGCGTCGGCGAGTGAGGTGATCACCGAGAGGCGATCGAGCTCGATCCGGTTGTTCTCCGCTTTGCTCAGCCAGTCCGTGGTACGGCCGACAAGGCCGGCCAACACCTCTTGGGACAGGCCGCGCCGACGCCGATACCAGGCGACGCGCTCGCCGATGGTCAGGTTCTCTGTCATACCTCGCATGTCCTGATCATCACCTCGTGGCCGAAGTGAACCCCGGAAGGTTTTTCCGGGGTGCCGCCGGAAGCCCTGGCTACTGTCGCAGCAGACCGAGAACACCGCTGGGAGATGCGAACAACTCGTCTTGCATCAAATGGCTTTGGCTAATGACGCCCGTCCGTTCCACCCGTCTTCTTCAGGCAGAGAGATCGGAGATGGCACAGCCGTGAAGCCCGCACCGCAAGACCCCGCAGGAGCGCTCCAGGCCGTATCGCAGCGCCCCGTGACCGTCGAAGCCGCGGCTGGCTGGAGTTCGCTGCCGGACTGGCTCACGGTCCGCGCGCTGGTGATCGACACGGGCACCGGCCGTCGAGGTGAGGTGCAGCCGTGGCCTAACTACTCCGAGAAGCCGCCCACGAGTGCCTGGCTGCGGCCGGAGGGCGGCGGAAAGGAGTGGACCGCGCCGATCGGCGGCCTCCGGCCGGCCCGCGGCCAGCCGGCCGCGTGAAGCCTCAGCAGCTGTGGCAGCGGTTCGAGCGGGCCGCTGGAAGCTGCTTCCGCTGCGAACGGCTCGACGTCGAGGTGACCGTCATCGGGTCCATCGCCGTGGGCGACGTCGAGGTCGAGATCCACGCGTGCAGGAAGTGCGTTTTCCGCCTGGAGCAGCTGCACTGGGCCCTCATCGGACGACAGTCTCGGCCACTTGGCCGATAAGCCTTACATCTGTCAACTAACTGGCACAGAAGGGGGTTTCGCCATCGCCGACGGCAACGCCGAGGTCCTGGAGCAGAACGCCCAGCGGCGGGCAGCCGTGGAGGAGTTGGCGACCATCCCGTGGAAGGGGGCCGAGAACCGTGCTCGCCGGAAGGCGCTGAAGGCGGCGCTCGACGCGATGCCGGCCTTCCGCCGAGTCACCGGCCCGGCCACCCGCCAGCATGTGAAGGCCACGCTCCGGGCGTCCCTGAACGACGCGATCGGGCAGCAGATCATCACGTTCAACCCGGCAGCCCACGTCGAGATCGACCCGGTGCGCAAGCCGAAGGCGCTGGTGTGGACGGACGAGCGGGTCGCCAAGTGGGAACAGACCGGCGAGAAGCCCTCCCCCGTGATGGTTTGGACGCCGGAACAGACCGGCGCCTTCCTCGACTTCGTCGCCGGCGACCGGCTGTACGCGATGTGGCACCTGATCGCGTTCCGCGGGCTGCGGCGTGGAGAGGCGTGCGGGCAGCCCTGGTCGGAGACCAACCTCGACCGGCACTCCCTCACGGTCACCGGCCAGCTCGTCCAGGACGGCTGGGAGGTCGAGCCGTCCGAGCCGAAGACGGACAGCGGCTTCCGCGTCGTGGCCCTGGACGACGACACCGTCCACGTCCTGAAACGGCACCGCGAGCAGCAGGAGGCCGACCGTGCCGAGTGGGGCTCGGCCTGGGTGAACACCGGGCTCGTCTTCACCCAAGAGGACGGCTCCTGGCTTCACCCGAGCAAGGTGACCGACCTCTTCGAGCGCCTCGTCGCCGCCTCCGGCCTCCCGCCGATCCGGCTGCACGATCTCCGGCACGGCGCTGCCACGCTCATGCTGGCGGCCGACATCGACATCAAGATCGTGTCGGACACGCTCGGCCACAGCGACACCCGGATCACGCGCGACATCTACCAGAGCGTGCTCCCCCACGTCGGCAAGAGCGCCGCCGAGGCCACCGCGAAGCTTGTCCCGCTTCAGCGCAAGGCCGAGCAAGAAGCGCAGGTCCGCCAGGCCGCCGAGGAGGCGAAGAAGGCCCAGAAGGCGAAGACCAAGCGGAAGAAGAAGGCCAAGGGCAAGAAGGCCGCGAAGAAGGGCTGACGGCCGCTCCGCTCACGCATCGCTCACGCAAGCAAAGTCACTGCACCTCGGCCGTGTGACGCGCCATGCCCTGAGCAACAGAAAACCCCAGGTCACGGGCAATGTGACCTGGGGTTTCTCTGAGCCGCCTTCGGGATTCGAACCCGAGACCTACGCATTACGAGTGCGTTGCTCTGGCCAACTGAGCTAAGGCGGCAAGCCGTGCTTCCCATGGTGGGTGCAGCAGCGTCGCCAAGTCTACACAGTTTCGCGGGGTGCTCCGACCAGGGGCCCGGCAGGGCTATGAGCAGCGCTTTCCGTTGTTCGGGGCGGTGCCCTCCAGGAGGTACGTGTTGATCGCCGTGTCGATGCAGTCGCTGCCCCGGCCGTACGCGGTGTGGCCGTCGCCCTCGTAGGTGAGGAGGGTGCCCGAGGAGAGCTGGGAGGCCAGGGAGCGGGCCCACTTGTACGGGGTGGCCGGGTCGCGGGTGGTGCCGACGACGACGATCGGGGGCGCGCCGTCCGCCGTGATCCGGTGGGGGCGGCCCGTGGCGGGGGTCGGCCAGTAGGTGCAGTTCAGGGCCGCCCAGGCCAGGCCGCGGCCGAAGACCGGGGACTCCTTCTCGAACGACGGCACCGCCCGCTCCGCCGCCTCCGGGCCGGTGAAGGCGGGCGGCAGGTCCAGGCAGTTCACGGCCGCGTTCGCGGACATCAGGTTCGCGTACGAGCCGTCCGCCTCCCGCTCGTAGTAGCTGTCGGCCAGCGTCAGCAGCGCCGAGCCCTCGCCGCCCATCGCCCGCGTCAGCGCCTCCCGCAACTGGGGCCACGCCGCCTCGTCGTACATCGCGGCGATCACCCCCGTCGTCGCCAGCGACTCGCCCAGCTTCCGGCTCTCCCCCGTCGGCACCGGCTTCGCGTCCACCTCGCGGAAGAAGCCCCGCAGCGCCTCCGTGGCCGCCGGCACCGACCCCGTACCGAGCGGGCAGTCCGGCTTGCGCACGCAGTCCGCCGCGAACGCCTTGAACGCCGTCTCGAAGCCGCCCGTCTGGTCCCGGTTCAGCTCCTCGGCCGACAGCGACGGGTCCATCGCCCCGTCCAGCACCAGCCGCCCCGCCTTGTCCGGGAACAGCTCCGCGTACGTGGCGCCCAGGAACGTGCCGTACGACGCCCCCACGTAGTTCAGCCGCCGGTCGCCCAGCACCTCCCGCACCACGTCCATGTCCCGGGCCGCCGCCACCGTCGACACATGCGGCAGCACCCGCCCCGAGCGCTTCTCGCACGCCGCCGCGAATTCCCTGAACGCCGCCTCCAGCGCCCGCTGCTCGCCCGCGTCGTCCGGCGTCTGGTCCACCTGCGTGTACGCGTCCATCCGCGGGCCCGTCAGGCACTCGACCGGCTCGCTGCGGGCCACGCCCCTCGGATCCACGCCCACGATGTCGTACCGCGCCCGCACCTGCGCCGGGTAGCCGATGCCCGCGTACCCCTGGAGGTAGCCGACCGCCGAACCGCCCGGGCCGCCCGGGTTGACCAGCAGCGAGCCCAGCCGCTTGCCCGGCCCCGTCGCCTTCACCCGCGACACCGCCAGCTTCACGTCGCCCGCCGCGGGCCGCGCGTAGTCGAGCGGGACCAGCACCGTGCCGCACTGGAAGCCCGGCGCCCCGCAGGCCCGCCAGGTCACCCGCTGCCCGTAGTACTTCTCCAGGGCCGCCTTCGTGCCGCCAGCGGAGTGCGGCGCGGCGGCGTCGCTGCCGCTCGTGCAGCCGGACAGGATCAGACCGGCGGCCGTGAGGGCCGTGGCCGAGATGCGGAGCAGGCGCCTGGAGTCCATTCCCGGAGCGTATCCGGACGGGTACGCTCCGTGTCCAATCCGGGGGCCGTACCGCCGCCGCTCGGCTCAGTCCCGCAGCGCCATCGTCATCGCCTCCACCGCCAGCAGGGGCGCCACGTTCCGGTCGAGGGCCTCGCGGCAGGCGAGCACCGCCTCGATCCGGCGCAGCGTGCGCTCCGGCGTCGTGTCGCGGGCGATCGTCTCCAGCGCGTCCCGCACGTCCTCGTTCGCCAGCGGGCTCGCCGCGCGCAGCTGCACCGCCAGCACATCGCGGTAGAAGCCGGTCAGGTCGGTGAGCGCCAGGTCCAGGCTGTCGCGCTGCGTCCTCGTCCGCCGCCGCTTCTGCCGGTCCTCCAGCTCCTTCATCGCGCCCGCCGTGCCCCGCGGCATCCGGCCGCCCTTCACCGCGCCGAGCGCCGCCTTCAGGTCCTCGGCCTCCTTGACGTCGATCTCCTCCGCGACCTGCTTCGCGTCCTCCGCCGCCGCGTCCACCAGCTCTTGGGCCGCCCGCAGGCCGCCGCCCACGTCGCCGACCCGCTGCGGCAGCTTCAGCACCACCGCCCGGCGCGCCCGCGCCCGCTCGTCCGTCGCCAGCCGCCGGGCCCGCTCGATGTGCCCCTGCGTCGCCCGCGCCGCCGCCTGGGCCACCTGCGGCTCGATCCCGTCGCGCCGCACCAGCAGATCGGCGACCGCCGCCACCGACGGCGTCGTCAACGACAGGTGCCGGCAGCGGGAGCGGATCGTCGGCAGCACGTCCTCCAGCGAGGGCGCGCACAGCAGCCAGACCGTCCGCGGCGCGGGCTCCTCCACCGCCTTCAGCAGCACGTTCGCCGCGCCCTCGGTCAGGCGGTCGGCGTCCTCCAGGACGATCACCTGCCAGCGCCGTCCGGCCGGCGAGAGCTGGGCGCGCCGCACCAGCTCACGGGTCTCCTTCACGCCGATCGAGAGCACGTCCGTGCGGACCACCTCGACGTCGGCGTGGGTGCCGATCAGGGCCGTGTGGCAGCCGTCGCAGAAGCCGCAGCCCGGCGCCCCGCCCAACGCCCGGTCCGGGCTCACACACTGCAGCGCCGCCGCGAACGCCCGCGCCGCCGTGTCCCGCCCGGCTCCCGGGGGGCCCGTGAACAGCCAGGCGTGCGTCATCTTCGACGCCTCGGGAGCGGGCTCGCCTGCGGCCTGGGCGGTCACGAGCGCGTCGGCGTCCCGCGCGGCGGCGGAAAGCTGCTCCTCCACTCGCGCCTGTCCGATCAGGTCGTCCCATACGGCCATGCCCGCAGCCCTCCTCGGCCCTCCTCGCGTACCCGTCCCATTGTGGGGCACGGCACCGACAGCCCGGTCTGCCGTCAGGCCCTGTCCGCCGTCAGGCCCGGTCTGCCGTCAGGCCCGGTCTGCCGTCAGGCCCGGTCTGCCATCAGGCCCGGTCTGCCATCAGGCTCTGCCGTCAGGCGCGGTCCGTCGTCAAGCCCGGTCCGCCGTCAGGCGCGGTCCGTCGTCAAGCGCGGTCCGTCGTCAGACGCCCTCGGACCGGGCGGACCGCGCGGGCCGGGTCAGCCACAGGCCGACGCCCGCGCCGATCGCGACGACGCCCGAGCTCGCACTGCCGATCAGGTGGTCGACACCGCTGTAGCCGGAGAAGCTGGTGACGAAGACGTTCACGGCGATACCGGCGACGAGCAGCAGCCACAGCACGGGCCTCATGACGACCTCCAGAGGAGAGCAGGGGTACGCGGCGGGTGCCGCTGACACAGATCCTCGCCGTTCCGTGGCGCCCGCACAGCCGTGCGCTCCCCCGGACCGATGGTGTAGTCCGCTCCACCGTCCCGCCCCGGCCCGTCGCCTAGCCTGAACCCATGCGCGAGTCGATCAGGAGTGCGGCGACGGCGACGCTCCACCTGCTGCTCGGAGCCGTCGTCTCGCTGCTCTGCTACCTCATGATCGGCGTCGTCCTCTTCACCGCCGTCCTCTCCCTCACCGTCATCGGCGCCGGCGTGCTGCCGGAGAGCGTCCTGCTGCTGCGCCGGCTCGCCGGCTGGGAGCGCCGTCTCGCCGCCGCCCGTTCCGGGGCGCCGGTCCCGGAGGCGTATCTGCCGCTCGAAGGCCCGCTGCCCGAGCGCGTACGCACCGCCGTCGCCGACCCCTCCACCCTCGCCGACCTCCTCTGGATGGCGGCGAAGCTGCTGTACGGCATGGTCCTGCTGTACGCGGTGATGGTGCTGTGGGCGCCGGCCCTGCTCGTCGACGGGATGTGGACCGGCCTGCTGGGCCGCCGCCCGGTGCTGCTGCCGCTGATCGGCCGGCTCGCCGACCTGTCGGCCGACTGGTCGCGGACCCTGCTGACACCGGGCCCCGCCGCCGCCCGGGACGCCGTGCTGGCCGCCCGCGTCGAGCAGCTGACCGCGACCCGCGCGGGCGCGGTCGCCGCGCACGGCGCCGAACTCCGCCGCATCGAACGCGACCTGCACGACGGCGCGCAGGCCCGGCTCGTGGCGCTGTCCATGCGGATCGGGCTCGCGCGCCGGGCGTACGCCGCCGACCCGGAGGCGGCGCTCCGGCTGCTCGACGACGCCCAGGACCAGGCCGAGCAGGCACTCGCCGAACTGCGGCACGTCGTACGGGGCATCCACCCGCCGATCCTGACCGACCGGGGCCTGACCGGAGCCGTCCGGGCCCTCGCGGCGAGCAGCGGCCTGGAGGTGACGGTGACCACCGACGCGCTGGAGCCCGCGACCCCGGGGGCGGGACCGGGGCCGGGCGCGACCCCGGGGCCGGGACCGGACGCGGGACCGGGGCCGGACGCCCCGGGTGCCCCGAGCGCCTCGGGCACCCCAGGTGCCCCAGGTGCCCCAGGTGCCCCGGATACCCCCGACGCTCCCGTCACCCGCGCCCCCGCCGCCGTCGAGGCCGCCGCCTACTTCGCCGTCGCCGAGGCCCTCACCAACGCCGCCAAGCACAGCGGCGCCACCCGCGCCTCCGTCCTGCTCGCCCGCACCCCCACCGGTCTGCGTGCCGCCGTGCGGGACGAGGGGCGGGGCGGGGCCGAGGCGGCGGAGGGAGCCGGTTCGGGGCTGCTCGGGCTGCGCCGCCGGGTCGCCGCGCTCGACGGGACCGTACGCCTGACCAGCCCCGTCGGGGGCCCGACCGTGATCGAAGTGGAGCTGCCGTGCGTGTGGTGATCGCCGAGGACAACGCCCTCCTGAGGGAGGGGCTCGTCCTGCTGCTGACCTCGGCGGGGCACGAGGTGGCGGGGGTGGCGGCGACCGGCCCCGAGATCCTCCCGCTGCTCCTGGAGCACCGGCCCGACGTGGCCGTCCTGGACGTCCGGCTGCCGCCCGGCTTCCGCGACGAGGGCCTGCGCGCCGCGCTCGCCGCCCGCGCCGAACTCCCCGGCCTGCCGGTCCTCGTGCTCTCCCAGTACGTGGAGGAGACCTACGCCGCCGAGCTCCTCGGCGGCGGCGCCCGGGGCGTCGGCTACCTGCTGAAGGACCGGGTCGGCCGGGTGGACGAGTTCCTGGACGCCCTGGACCGGGTCGCCTCGGGCGGCACCGCGCTCGACCCCGAGGTGGTCACCGAGCTGATGGCCCGCCGCCGCGACGACCCGCTGGACTCGCTGACCCCGCGCGAGCGCGAGTGCCTGGAGCTGATGGCGCAGGGCCTCGACAACGCGACGATCGCCCGCTCGATGACGGTCACCGAGCGGGCCGTCCACAAGCACGTCGGCAACGTCTTCGCGAAGCTGGACCTGCCCCCGAGCGACAGCGGCCACCGCCGGGTCCTCGCGGTCCTGGCCTACCTCAACGCCTGAGCCGGGCGGCTGGGGCGGACGCCCGGGGCGGACTCCCGGGGCGGACGCCACGGGCGGGCTCCCGGGCCGAGCGCCTGAGCCGGTGGCGCCCCACGGAACCCACAGGACCTACAGAACCCACAGGCTCTACTGGCCCCACCGAGCCCTACCAGCTCCACCAGCCCCACGGGCCCCACGAGCCCCCTCGTCCGGCCCGAGCCCGCCCAGCCACACCGTCCCCGCGTACGTCGTCACGAGCACCGTCCCCGCGATCAGCCCCGCCTGCCACGGCGGCAGGTAGGGCAGGCCGCCGGTGAGCGCCCAGGCGAACGCGGTCAGCGGCAGCGCGGCGACGGCGGTGCCCAGCAGGAGCCCGGTCCCGGCGAGGAAGAGCGCCTCCAGCCGCAGCATCGCGCGCAGGCCCCGGCGGGCGGCGCCGACCCGCGCGAGGAGCCGCAGTTCGTCCCGGCGGCCCGCGCCGACGAGGGCGAGGGTGCTCAGTACGCAGAGCACCGTGAGCGCGCCGACCGCAGCGACGACGACCGCCGACACCAGGCTCCCCGCCGCCGCCCCGTCCGCGACGACCCGCTCCGGCTCCGGACCGGCCACGGCCCCGGGTACGGCCGCCCCGCCCGGCCCCGACACGAGCACCCGCGCGGGACGCGGATCGCCCATGTGCGCGGCCAGTTCGGCGGCGGGCAGCAGGAACTCGCCGAGCGCGAGCGAGCGTTCGTACACCGCGACCACGGTGAGCCGCCTCGGCGCCCCGTCGTCGAACCGCAGCTCCACCGTCGAACCGGGCCCCACCTCAAGGGAGTCGGCCCGGTCCGCGCCGACCGCGACCGTGCCGGGACGGGCGAGCCCCGCGAGGTCCCCGGCGACCGTGCCCGGGTCCAGCGCCCCGGGCAGACCGGCCGCGTCCACGCCCAGCACCGGCAGCCGGTCGAGCCGGGGCGCGCCCGCCTCGGTACCTGCCAGGACGACGCTGGACCGCAGCACGTCGGTCGCCGCCGTCACCCCGGGCAGCCGCCGCACCTCGGCCGCGGTGACCCCGGCGCGACCGGTGCCCCCGTCGGCACCGGAGCCGGACCCCGTCACCGCGAAGTCCGCCGTCATCGCCGTCCGCGCCTGCCGCTCCGCCGCGCGCTCGGCGGTGGCGCCCGCCGCGAGCTGGACGGTCGCGAAGGCCGTGACCAGGACGGCCGGGACCAGCGCGGCGCCGAGCCGGCGCGAGTGCGCCGCCGCCCCGGCCGAGGCGAGCCGCCCCGGCACCCCGCCGAAGCGGTTCAGCAGCGGCCCCGCCACCCGCATGGCCGCCGCCGCGATCCACGGCCCGAGCACCGCGCAGCCCGCCACGAGCGTCACCGTCGCCGCGCCCGCCGCGGCCCCGGCCGCCTCGCCGGACTGGAGGGTCGCGGTCCCGGCGGCCCCCGCGCCGAGCGCCAGCAGGGCGATGCCGAAGGCCGGCCGCGCCCCGCCGCCGGACGCCCGGCCCCGGCGCGCCAGGGCGCAGACGACCACGCCCCGCGCGAGCCCCAGGGTCAGGGCGGCGGTCAGCAGAACGGCCCCGAACAGCCAGACCGGGAGCGGGAGTTCGAGCGATCCGGGCAGCAGCCCGCGCGCGCCCAGTGCCGCCCGGAGCGCCAGGGCCGCCGGTACGGCGCCGAGCGCGCCGAGCACCGCCGCAACGCCCGCGACCCGGCTCACCTCGCGCCCGGCGGCGGCCCGCACCTGCCGGGGCGAGGCGCCGACGGCGTACAGCAACTCCCTTTCCCCCGCGCGCTGGTGGAGGGCCTGCGCGACGAGCGAGGTCAGGACGAGGGCGGCGACCAGGAGGACGGTCCCGGCCACGGCGGCGAGGAGCTGGAGCAGCACGTTCCGCGCGGGCAGGGCCCGCAGGTCCTCGACGCCGCCCCTGCCGTCCCCGGTGAAGGCCCGCGCCTCCCGCAGCCCGCCCGCGTCGAGGGCCTGCCGCACCCGCGCGTGGAGGGTGTCGACGGGTACGCCGGGCGCGGCCAGCACACCGATCGCGTCGTGGCGGCCGGGGTGCCCGGCGAGCCGTCGCGCCTCGGCGGCGCCGAAGTACAGCGTGGCGGCCGGCCCGTCGGCGAGCCCGACGACCCGGTACCCGGCCAGCTCCTGCCCGACGCGCACGCCGGAGCCGCCCCCGGCGACCACCTCGCCCGCCGCCCCGGGCGCCCGCCCCGCGGTGAGCCCGTACCCCCCGAGCCGGGCCGCGTCCCACGACCGCCCGGAGTACTCCCGTACGGCCGGGGCGCCCTCCGCACCCACCGGACGGGCATCATCCCGTACGCCCCCGGCGCCCTCCGCACCCACCGCACCGGCATCCCGTACGGGAAACCCGTCGTCCGGCACCACCGCCCGCACCCCCGGCACGCCCCGCAGCAGCTCCGCCGCCTTCGCCGGTACGCCGACCCGCTCGGTCAGCGGGGCCGTGGCGGTGGTCGGCTCGCCGCCCCAGGGGCGGGCGGTGTGCTGGACGCGCTGGTCGCCCGCGACCACCACGTCCGCCGCCGCGTACCGCTCCACGCGCGCGTGCCCGAGCCCCAGCGAGCCGGCGGTCACGGCGAGGGCGCCGAGCAGCAGCGAGACGAGCGCGACCGCGGCGAACACCGCCGCCCACTCGCGCCGGTGGACCCGCAGCGCCCGCGCGGCCAGCAGCCGCGCCGCGCTCATCGGGCCACCGCCGGGCGGCGCACCGCGCGGGCGGCTCCGGACCAGAACATCGCGCGGACCCGTTCGGCGTCGGGCCGCTCCACGACGCCCGTGATCCGGCCCCGGTGCAGGAAGACCGCCTCGTCCGCCCAGGCGGCGGCGGCCGGGTCGTGGGTGACCAGGACGACCGTGCGGCCGTGCTCGTCGACGGCGCGGCGCAGCAGGTTCAGGACCTCGGCGGCGGTGACGGGGTCGAGCGCGGCGGTCGGCTCGTCGGCGAAGACCACCTCGGGTTCGGTGACCAGCGCGCGGGCGACCGCGACCCGCTGCCGCTGCCCGCCGGAGAGCCTCTCGGGCCGGTCGCCCGCCCGGTCGGCCAGCCCCACGGCGGCCAGGCCCGCCAGCGCCCGGCCGTCGTCGGGGGCACCGGCGAGGAGCAGTGGGAGGGCGACGTTCTCGCGCGCGTCGAGCGCGGAGACGAGGTTGAGCGACTGGAAGACGAACCCGACCCGGTCGCGCCGCAGCCGGGTCAGTTCGGCGGGCTTCAGGCGCCCGAGGTCGGTGTCCCCGATCCGGACCGTGCCGGCCGTCGGGCGTTCCAGGCCGGCCGCACAGCGCAGCAGCGTGGACTTGCCGGAGCCCGAGGCGCCCATCACCGCGAGGAACCGGCCGCGCGGAACGGTGAGGCTCACCGAGTCGAGCGCGCGGAGCCCGCCGTCGTGGACCCGGCTCACCGCGTCGAGGGAAAGTGCTGTGGTCATACCGACCACGCTAGAAAAGCGCAGGTCAGGATGGTATGGCGCAGGCTGGCCGGTCGGGGGTGGAGCGGGCTCCACCCCCGACCGGGCCGGGCGCGTCAGCGGCGGCCCCGGCCGCCCTTCTCGCCGCGCCCGTCACGCCCGTCGCCGCGCTCCTCGTCGTGCGGCCCGAGGAGCTCGTCCGCGAGGGTCGGGAGGTCGTCCAGCGGGGTGTCCTCGGCCCAGTCGGAGCGGCGCTTGGGCCGCCCGTTCTCGTCGAGCTGGGGCAGCTCGCGGGTGCGGTCCTCGGAGCCCGCCGCGTCGGCGTCCCGGAAGAAGTCCTGCGGCACCCGGTCGGCCGGAGCGGTGTCCCGTACGGTCGGCAGCACCGCCGTCCGCTCGCTGTCGCTCTCCGCGGGGGCGCCCCCCTTGGCCGCACGGGTGTCCCGGGTGTCCCGGGTGTCCCGGACGCGGGGCAGGACCGCCGTCTCGTCGTCGAGGCGGACGATCGGAGTGGGGACGGTGACCTCGTTCGGGGACACGACGGGCGTGACGACGGTGACCTCGTGGTCCGGGGTCCCGGCCGATGCTCCGGCCGAAGTTCCGGCGGGGGTCCCGCCGGGCTTCACGATCGGCGTCTCGACGGTGACCTCGTTCGCCGACTCCTCGACGCTCCTCCGGGCACCCGAACCGGCACCCGAACCGGCACCGGCCTTGGCCTTGGCACCGGCGCCGGAACCGGCCCCAGTCCCGGCCCCGGCCGCGCCCCCGGCCACAGCCCCGCTCGCGCCCCGGGCACCGGACTCCGCCGCCCGCTGCCTCTTCTCCTCGGCGGCGCGGGCCGAGGCCCGCTCCTCCTCGGCCTTCACCTGCGCCGCCGCGGCGGCGGCCTTCCGCTGGGCCTCGGCCGCCAGCGCGGCGGCTGCGGCCTCCTCCTCGGCGGACTTGCGCGCGGCCTCCTCGGCTGCCTTGCGGGCGGCCTCCTCCGCAGCCTTCGCGGCGGCGGCCTCCGCCAGCCGGCGGGCCTCCTCCGCGCGGACCAGGGCCTCCTCGGCCTTGCGCTGCTTCTCCAGGCGCCGCTCCTCGGCCTCGGCGCGCAGCCGGGCCTCCTCCTCGGCCTGCTTGCGGCGCCGCTCCTCCTCCGCGAGGCGGGCCTTCTCCTCGGCCTCGCGCCGCTTGCGCTCCTCCTCGGCCGCGATCCGGGCCTCCTCGGCGCGCTGCCGGGCCTCCTCGGCCTGGCGCTCGGCCTCCAGGCGGCGGGCCTCTTCCTCCTCGGCCTTGCGGCGGGCCTCCTCCTCGGCGCGCAGCTTGGCGAGCTGCGCCTGGCGCTCGCGCTCCAGGCGCTCCTCCTCGGCCTTGCGGGCGGCCTCCTCCTCGGCGCGGCGGCGGGCGTCCTCCTCGGCCTTGCGGCGGGCCTCCTCCTGCGCCTTCACCTCGGCCTCGGAGAGCGGCAGGACCCGGTCGAGCCGGTGGCGCACGGCGGTGGTGACGGCCTCCGGCTCCTGGCCGGCGTCGACGACGAGGTAGCGGCCGGGGTCGGCGGCGGCGAGGGCCAGGAACCCGGCGCGCACGCGCGCGTGGAACTCCGGCGGCTCGGACTCCAGCCGGTCCGGCGCCTCGGTGAACCGCTCGCGGGCGGTCTCGGGCGACACGTCGAGGAGCACGGTGAGGTGCGGGACGAGGCCGTCGGTGGCCCAGCGGCTGATGCGGGCGATCTCGGTCGGCGAGAGGTCGCGGCCGGCGCCCTGGTAGGCGACGGAGGAGTCGATGTACCGGTCGGTGATGACGACGGCGCCCCGCTCCAGGGCGGGCTTGACCAGGGAGTCGACGTGTTCGGCGCGGTCGGCCGCGTACAGCAGCGCCTCGGCGCGGTTGGACAGGCCGGCGCTGGAGACGTCGAGCAGGATCGAGCGGAGCCGCTTGCCGATGGGCGTGGCGCCGGGCTCGCGGGTGACGACGACCTCGTGGCCCTTGGCCCTGATCCACTCGGCGAGGGCCTCGACCTGGGTGGACTTGCCGGCGCCGTCGCCGCCCTCCAGGGCGATGAAGAAGCCGGTCGGGGAGGGCGCCTGGGCCGGGTCGGCGCCGCGCAGGGCGTCGCCGAGGTCGCGGCGCAGCGGGACGCCCGCGCGGTCGTCGGTCTTGGCGAGGACGAGCGCGGCGACGGGCAGCAGCAGCGCGCCGACCAGGATCAGGGTGAAGGCGGCGCCGCCGTGGGCGAAGACGAAGGATCCGGAGGCGAGCCGGTGCGGCCCGATGGCGGCGGCGAGCAGCGGGGCGGCCAGCGCGCCCGCGCCCATCGCGGCGCGGGACACGGCCTGGAGGTGCTCGGTGACGCGGGGCCCGCGGGCCTCCTCGGTCTCCTGGTCGACGAGGCTGTGCCCGGTGCGGGCGGCGACCCCGGCGGCGTACCCGGCGAGGGCGGCCAGCGCGAGGACGGTGGCCGTGTCCGGGACCAGGCCCATGGCGAGCAGCGCGATGCCGGTGACGGCGACGGCGAGGGCGAGCAGGCGGCGCCGGGAGAGCGCGATGAGGACCGAGCCGGCGGTGCGGATGCCGAGGGCGGTGCCGCCGCTGAGCGCGAGGATCAGCAGCGTGTACGTGACGGGCCCGCCGCCCAGGTCGTAGGCGTGCAGGACGGCGACGGCCGCGGCGGCGGCGATGGCTCCGGCGACGGTGCCGCAGGCGAACACGAAGAACGGGAGGGCGCCGGTGCGGCCCTTCTCCGCGGGCAGCCGCAGGCCCTCCAGGGGCGAGCGGGGGCGCGGGGTCCGGCCGCCGGGCAGCGTGAGCGGGACCAGGACGGAGAGGGAGGCGGCGAACAGCCCGGCGGCGACGTAGGAGCCGAGGGCTGCCTGGTGCCGCGAGAACCAGTCGACGCCGCTGCCGAGCAGGTTGCCGACGAGGGTGGCGAGCAGCAGGACGCCGGCGGCGGCGGGCACGGCGAGGAAGCCGGTGCGCAGGCTGAGGGTGCGCAGCGCGCCCAGGTGGTCCGGGAGCGGGCGGACGGCGGCGCCCTCGATCGGCGGGGCGGGCAGCAGCGCGGGGGCGGCGCCGTCCTTGGCGATGGTCCAGAGGCGTTCGGCCGCTCCGGTGACGAAGACGGTGCCGAGCAGGAACCAGAGCGCCTTGTCGGAGGTCCAGTCGATCCACAGCGGGGCGACGACGAGCAGCGCGAGCCGCAGTCCGTCGGCGCCGACCATGGTCCAGCGGCGGTCGAGCGGGCCGTCGGGCGCGGTCAGCGCGGTGAGCGGGCCGAGCAGGACGGCGCCGAAGAGGACGGCGGCGAGGATCCGCGTACCGATGACGGCGGCGACGGCGAAGGCCGCGCCCCGGTAGCCCCCGCCGAGGGCGCCTTCGGCCACGGCGGCCTGGAGCCCGAGCAGGAGGAGCACGAGGACGGCGAGCGCGTCGCCGGTGCCGCCGAGGGCCTGGGCGCTCCACAGCCGCCGCAGCGGCTGGTGGCGCAGCAGGGAGCGGACGGCGCGCTCCCGGGAATCGGCGACGAGTGCGGCGGTGGTGTCTGGCTGCTCTGCTCGCGTCATCCGTCCACCCTATCCGGACGCCCTTGCTCCCCGCGGCCTCCGCCCGAACAAACAGACGGGGAGGGCAGGGGCCGCGGCCCCTGCCCTCCCCGTCGCGGGACGAGCGTCACTCGCCGTCGGCCGCCGCCGTCGTCGAGGCGGAGGCGGCGGTCTTCTTCGCCGCCGTGGCCTTGGCCGTCGTGGTCTTCTTGGCCGTCGTGGTCTTCTTGGCGGCCGTCTTCTTCGCCGCGGCCGTCTTGGTCGCGGTGGTCTTCTTCGCGGCGGTCTTCTTCGCCGGGGCCTTCTTGGCGGGCGCCTTCTTGGCCGCCTTCTTCGCCGGACCCTTGGCCCGCTTCTCGGCCAGCAGCTCGTAGCCGCGCTCGGGCGTGATCGTCTCGACGCTGTCGCCGGTGCGCAGGGTCGCGTTGGTCTCGCCGTCCGTCACGTACGGGCCGAAGCGCCCGTCCTTGACGACCACGGGCTTCTCGCTGACGGGGTCGGTGCCGAGCTCCTTGAGCGGGGGCTTGGCGGCGGCGCGGCCACGCTGCTTGGGCTGGGCGTAGATCGCCAGCGCCTCGTCGAGCGTGATCGTGAACAGCTGCTCCTCGTCGGTGAGCGACCGCGAGTCGGTGCCCTTCTTGAGGTACGGGCCGTAGCGGCCGTTCTGCGCCGTGATCTCGACGCCTTCGGCGTCGGCGCCGACGACACGGGGCAGCGACATCAGCCGGAGCGCCTCGTCGAGGGTCACCGTGTCGATGGACATCGACTTGAAGAGGGAGGCGGTGCGCGGCTTGACCGCGTTCTTGCCGGTCTTCGGGGTGTTCTCGGGGAGGATCTCGGTGACGTACGGGCCGTAGCGGCCGTCCTTGGCGACGATCGGGTTGCCGCTGACCGGGTCGGTGCCCAGCTCGAAGTCGCCGCTCGGCTTGGCGAGCAGCTCCTCCGCGTAGGCGACGGTCAGCTCGTCGGGCGCGAGGTCCTCGGGGACGTCGGCGCGCTGGTGGCCCTCCTGGTCCTTCTCGCCGCGCTCCACGTAGGGGCCGTAGCGGCCGACGCGCAGCACGATGCCGTCGCCGACGGGGAAGGAGGAGATCTCGCGGGCGTCGATGGCGCCGAGGTCGGTGACGAGCTCCTTGAGCCCGCCGAGGTGGTCGCCGTCGCCGTTGCCCGCGTCGGCGGCGCCGCCCGCGCCCTCGGCGCCGGAGCCGCCCTCACCGAAGTAGAAACGCTTCAGCCACGGCACCGCCTGGGCCTCGCCGCGCGCGATGCGGTCGAGGTCGTCCTCCATCTTGGCGGTGAAGTCGTAGTCGACGAGCCGCCCGAAGTGCTTCTCCAGGAGGTTGACGACGGCGAAGGAGAGGAAGGACGGGACGAGCGCCGTCCCCTTCTTGAAGACGTAGCCGCGGTCGAGGATGGTGCCGATGATCGAGGCGTACGTCGAGGGGCGCCCGATCTCGCGCTCTTCGAGCTCCTTGACCAGGCTGGCCTCGGTGTAGCGGGCCGGCGGCTTGGTCGCGTGGCCGTCGACGGTGATGTCCTCGGCGGCGAGCGCGTCGCCCTCGGCGACCTGCGGCAGGCGCCGCTCGCGGTCGTCGAGCTCGGCGTTCGGGTCGTCGGCGCCTTCGACGTACGCCTTCATGAAGCCGTGGAAGGTGATCGTCTTGCCGGAGGCGGAGAACTCGACGTCGCGGCCGTCGGCGGCGGCGCCGGCGATCTTCACGGTGACGGAGTTGCCGGTGGCGTCCTTCATCTGGGAGGCGACGGTCCGCTTCCAGATGAGCTCGTAGAGGCGGAACTGGTCGCCGGTCAGGCCGGTCTCCGCCGGGGTGCGGAAACGATCACCCGAAGGACGAATCGCCTCGTGCGCCTCCTGGGCGTTCTTGACCTTACCGGCGTAGACGCGCGGCTTCTCCGGCAGGTAGTCGGCGCCGTAGAGCTGCGTGACCTGGGCGCGGGCGGCGCCGACGGCCGTGTCGGACAGGATCGTGGAGTCCGTACGCATGTAGGTGATGAAGCCGTTCTCGTACAGCTTCTGCGCCACCTGCATGGTCGCCTTCGCGCCGAAGCCCAGCTTCCGGCTCGCCTCCTGCTGGAGGGTCGTGGTGCGGAAGGGGGCGTACGGGGAGCGGCGGTACGGCTTCGACTCGACCGAGCGGACGGCGAAGCGGGTGTCGGCGAGGGAGGCGGCGAGCGCGCGGGCCTTCTCCTCGTCGAGGTGGAGCACGTTCTCGCTCTTCAGGCGGCCGTCGGCACCGAAGTCACGGCCCTGCGCGACGCGCTTGCCCTCGACCGTCGCGAGACGCGCGACCAGCGAGGACGGGTCGGAGGGGTCACCGGCGCGGCCGGTGGCGAAGGTGCCGGTGAGGTCCCAGTACTCGGCGGAGCGGAAGGCGATGCGCTCGCGCTCGCGCTCGACGACGAGCCGGGTCGCGACGGACTGCACGCGGCCGGCGGACAGGCCCCGCATGACCTTCTTCCACAGGACCGGCGAGACCTCGTAGCCGTAGAGGCGGTCGAGGATGCGGCGGGTCTCCTGGGCGTCGACCATGCGCTTGTTCAGCTCGCGCGGGTTGGCGACGGCCTGCTGGATCGCGTCCTTGGTGATCTCGTGGAAGACCATCCGGTGGACCGGGACCTTGGGCTTCAGGACTTCCTGGAGGTGCCACGCGATGGCCTCGCCCTCGCGGTCCTCATCGGTGGCGAGGAAGAGCTCGTCGGACTCGGCGAGCAGCTCCTTCAGCTTTCTGACCTGGGCCTTCTTGTCGGCGTTGACGACATAGATGGGCTGGAAGTCATGGTCGACGTCGACACCGAGGCGGCGCACCTCGCCGGTGTACTTCTCGGGCACCTCGGCGGCGCCGCTCGGGAGGTCGCGGATGTGCCCGACGCTCGCCTCGACGACGTAGCCGGGGCCGAGGTACCCCTTGATCGTCTTCGCCTTGGCAGGCGACTCGACGATGACGAGTCGACGGCCGCCCTGTGCGGTCTCGCTGGTCGGGGACAACTTGGCTCTTCTCTCCGGTCGACGCTCTCCGGCACGCACTGCGTACGTACGGTGCTGGCTCGCACGGCGGTGGCACTCGGGTGACACTGCCGTCGCTGCGGAGTGTGACGGTACAACCCGCCCCCGTGTCAAACGGCGAAAGCCCGCAACGGCCACTCGAACGGTAACCCGACTCCTGCCCTTCCTGCCGCCCGGACTGCCGGACCGGCGGGGCGAGGCTTCCGCCGGGGCGCCCTCACGGACGTCCGAAGCACCAGATCCCGAGAAGGAGGAAGGCCACGCCGGAGAGGCCCGCCAGGACGGCGGCGGACCTCGGCGCGACGCCGAGCGCGACGGGCTCGCCCTGCGCCACCCGGACCCCCGTCCACACCAGCAGGGCGGCTCCGAACAGCGTGAACGCCCCTCCCGCGAAGATCGCCGGCCCGCTCTCCATGCCCGTACCCCGTTCCGCTCGCGTGCCGTCTCCGGCTCCCTGGAGCGAGGCTGGCACCCCCCGGCGTCAGCGGAGCGAATTCGCGGTGAACGCCACGGAGCCGCCCGGCCGGTTTCACGAGGATGGCCGGTACTCCCCGGTACTCCCCGGTACGCCCGGCCTTCTTCGTCACGTCCTCACGCGGACCGGACGGGCGGGCGGACGGGCGGACGGGCGAGCGGGGCGAGCCGGGCGAGCCGGGCGGGCGGACGGGCAGCCGGGCGAGACGGACGGGCGGACGGGCAGCCGGGCGAGACGGACGGGCGGACGGGCAGCCGGGCGCAGGGACGGAGCGGACGGGCAGCCGCCGCCGGTCCCGGAACCGCGCCCGCTGACCGCCAGGCCCCGGGACCGCGCCCGCTCAGACCACCGGCAGCAGGAAGCCCTCCTCGACCAGGAGGCGGATCGCCTGCGGGGTGCGGTCGCGCAGCAGCACCGGGTCCTCGCCGGTGAGCTGCCCGATGGCGTCGAGGATCCGCCCGGCGCTGAGCGTGCCGTCGCAGACGCCGGCGAACCCGGCCGCCACGTGATCCACCCGGGTGGCCCGCCGCATCCCCCGGTTCTGCCGCAGCAGCACGTGCTCGGGGTCCTCGGCGCCGGGCAGCCCGACCTGTTCCTGGACCACCTCGGGCGCGAGGGTGAACCGGTCGGCGAGCAGGCCCGCGTCGTCCCGGCCGCGCAGATAGTCCTGGCGCTCGAAGTGGGCGCGCACGGTGTCGCCGAGGGGCTGCTCGACGGGGTGCGGCCACTCCTCGACGACGATCGAGGGCTCGGCGTCGCCGGCGGCCACGGCCGCGCTCTTGCGCAGGGTGATCCAGCCGAAGCCGATCCCCTTGGTCTTCCGCGCCTCGAACTCGTCGAGCCACCGCCCGTACGCCTCCCGGTACGCGTCCGGGTCGCCGCGGTGGTCGCCGCTGTCCCGCAGCCACAGCTCGGTGTACTGGGTGACGTCCTGGACCTCGCGCTGCACGATCCAGGCGTCGCAGCCGCGCGGCACCCAGGAGCGCAGCCGGTCCTGCCACTCCTCTCCCTCGACGTGCTGCCAGTTGGCGAGGAACTGCGCGTATCCGCCGTCGTTGAGCCGCTCCCCCGCCTCCTGCACGAGGGTGCGGCACAGGTCGTCGCCGCCCATGCCGCCGTCCCGGTAGGTGAGCCCGGCGCCCGGGGAGATCACGAACGGCGGGTTGGAGACGACCAGGTCGTACGTGTCGCCGTCGACGGGCTCGAAGAGCGAGCCGGTCAGCAGCTCGGCGCCCCTGGCCCCGGACAGGGCGAGGGTGAGGCGGGTGAAGTCGAGGGCGCGCGGATTGAGGTCGGTGGCCGTGACCAGCGTGGCGTGCTGCGCGGCGTGCAGCGCCTGGATGCCGGAGCCGGTGCCGAGGTCGAGCGCGGTGGCGACGGGGGTCCGGACGGTGATCCCGGCGAGGGTGGTGGAGGCCCCGCCGACCCCGAGGACGACCCCTTCGTCCTTCTTGCCGATGCCCCCGGCCCCGCCGACCGCGCAGCCCAGGTCGGAGACGATGAACCAGTCCTCGCCGTCGGGCCCGCCGTACGGCCGGACGTCGACGCTCGCGCGCACGGAGCCGTCCTCCCGGACGACCCAGCCGTCGGCGAGCGCCTCCTCCAGCGGCAGCGCGGCGGCGGCACGCTCGGACGCGACGGCGTCCTGGAGCAGGAAGAGCCGGACGAGGGTCTCCAGCGGGGAGTCCCCACGGGTCGCCCGGAGGGCCGGGACCGTCTCGCTGCGGGCGAGCGCGGCATAGGCCTGGGCGCCGAGCAGGTCGAGCAGACCGTCGGCGGTGAAGTCGGCGGCGAGCAGCGCCTCACGCAGTCGGGCGGCGTGCGTGGGCACCGGGAGGCTGGGGGTCGTGCTGGTCGTACTCACGTGCCCCATTGTGACGGGCACCACCGACAACGGCCGCCACCGACAGCCGCGTACGCGCCACGGCCGCTCCGGACGGGCCCCGTACGGACCCGTCGGACGCGGCCCGGACGCGCCGTGGACGCGGACGCGTCACGGACGGGCGTCGGCGGGACCCTGGACGCGCCGGAGGGCCGGCCCCGCGCCGCGCGCCGGACCGGCCCTCCTCCCGGCGCCCTACGGCTCGGCCGAGGCGTTGGCCTACAGCTCGGCCGAGGCGTTGGCCTACAGCTTGGCCGAGGTGGTGGCCTTGGTGTCGGGCGTGGAGCCGGCCTTCGGCGAGGCCGAGGTGCTCGGCTTGGCGGAGCCCTGGGGCGTCTGGCAGCTCGGCTGCTTCGCCATGGCCTGTCCGAGCTCGCCGGCCTGGAGCTTGGCGACGGCGTCCTGGTCCATGTTCTGGATCTTGCCCAGGCCCTCGGAGACGGCCTTGAGGCCGTCCGCGAACTTCTGCTGGTTCGACGTGTCCAGCGCGTCGACCTGCTTCTTCAGGCCCTCGTACGCCACGGCCGTGGCGTTGAACTGCTTGATCGCGTCCTGCTGGATCTTCTCGCCGTTGTCGACCGGCGGCGCTCCCGCGCTCTCGACGGCCTTGGCCAACGCGCGGTCGGCGGCGGCGATGTCGGCGAAGGCCTTCGAGTCGGCGGCCTTGATCGTCTCGGGCTTGCCGTCGGCGGCCGTGGAGATGATCAGCTGGTTGGCGTCGGCCCGCTTCTGGATCTGCGGCTGCGCCTGGTCGCAGAACGTCTTCGCCCAGTCGTTCACCTTGTCGCCCTTGTCGTCACTGCAACCCGACAGCGCGAGCACCAGTACCGCACCGCAGGACAGCGCGGCGGCTAGCTTCTTGTTCACCGGATCGGTCCCTTCCAAGGCTCTCGGCCCCGGAACATACACGCCGTACGGATGACTTCCACCGATCGTGCGACCGATTCATCCAATATTGCAGCCTTTTACACCAAGGGTACAGGGGCGGAGGTCACGTCAGAAGACAGGCTCGGCCCTCACCTTGACCGAACGTCACCGAATGACGCCGACCCCTCGGGAGGACCCGTTCCGCTCCGCCGGACCGCCCTCCACGGCCACCGAACGCCGCTTGGAGAACCGCACCGCGCCCACGATCACCAGCAGCGCCAGGGCGGCGATCAGGGCGCGCAGACCGGCGCTGGCGCCGTCCCCGTAGCTGAACCGCACCACGGCGGGCGCGATCAGCAGCGCGACCAGGTTCATGACCTTCAGGAGCGGGTTGATCGCGGGCCCCGCGGTGTCCTTGAAGGGGTCGCCGACCGTGTCCCCGATGACGGTCGCGGCATGCGCCTCGCTGCCCTTGCCGCCGTACAGGCCGTCCTCGACCAGCTTCTTCGCGTTGTCCCAGGCGCCACCGGAGTTGGCGAGGAAGACGGCCATCAGCGCGCCCGTGGCGATGGCCCCGGCGAGGTACGCGCCGAGCGCGCCGACGCCCAGCGCGAAGCCGACCGCGATCGGCGCGAGGACGGCGAGCAGCCCGGGCGTGGCGAGCTCGCGCAGCGCGTCCTTGGTGCAGATGTCCACGACCCGGCCGTACTCGGGCTGTTCGGTGCGGTCCATGATCCCGGGGTGCTCCCGGAACTGCCGCCGCACCTCGTAGACCACGGCGCCCGCCGAACGCGACACGGCGTTGACGGCGAGCCCGGAGAAGAGGAAGACGACGGCGGCGCCGAGCACCATCCCGAACAGGTTGTTGGGCTGCGAGATGTCCATGGAGAGATTCATCTCACCGGCCTTGGCCCCGACTTCGGCGACCGAGGTGGCGATCGCGTCGCGGTACGAGCCGAAGAGCGCGGCCGCGGCGAGCACGGCGGTGGCGATGGCGATGCCCTTGGTGATCGCCTTGGTGGTGTTGCCGACGGCGTCGAGCTCGGTGAGGACCCGCGCCCCGGCGCCCTGGACGTCGCCGGACATCTCGGCGATCCCCTGGGCGTTGTCGGCGACGGGACCGAAGGTGTCCATCGCCACGATCACCCCGACCGTGGTCAGCAGCCCGGTGCCGGCGAGGGCGATCGCGAACAGCGCGAGCATGACGGAGCCGCCGCCGAGCAGGAACGCCCCGTAGACGGCGAGGCCGATCAGCAGCGCCGTGTAGACGGCGGACTCCAGGCCGAGCGAGACGCCCGCCAGGACGACGGTCGCGGGGCCGGTCAGCGAGGACTTCCCGATGTCCCGGACGGGGCGCCGGCCGGTCTCCGTGAAGTAGCCGGTGAGCTGCTGGATCAGCACCGCCAGCACGATGCCGATGGCGACCGCGACGAGCGCCAGGACCCGCGGATCGCCCTCGTGGCCGGGGATGCCGGGGTCGGTGACGCCTTCGAGGCCGGCGTAGGAGGACGGCAGGTAGGCGAAGGCGGCGACGCCGACGAGGACCAGCGAGATCAGGGCGGAGAGGAAGAAGCCCCGGTTGATGGCGGTCATCCCGCCGCGGTCGGCGCGCCGGGGGGAGACGGCGAAGATCCCCGCCATGGCGGTCACGACGCCGATCGCGGGCACCATGAGCGGAAAGGCGAGGCCCTGGTCCCCGAAGGCGGCCATGCCGAGGATCAGGGCGGCGACCAGCGTGACGGCGTACGACTCGAAGAGGTCGGCGGCCATGCCCGCGCAGTCGCCGACGTTGTCGCCCACGTTGTCGGCGATGGTGGCGGCGTTGCGCGGGTCGTCCTCGGGGATGCCCTGCTCGACCTTGCCGACGAGGTCGGCGCCGACGTCGGCGGCCTTGGTGAAGATGCCGCCGCCCACCCTCATGAACATCGCGATGAGCGCGGCCCCGAGCCCGAAGCCCTCCAGGACCTTGGGCGCCTCGGCGGCGTAGACGAGGACGACGCAGGAGGCGCCGAGCAGGCCGAGGCCGACGGTGCACATGCCGACGGCGCCACCCGTACGAAACGCGATCTTCATCGCCCGGTGAGCCACATCTGTCAGGTCCCGTTCCGGTTCCCCGGGTCCGGGGGTGGCGTCCCGGGCCGCGGCGGCGACCCGCACGTTCGCGCGGACGGCGAGCCGCATCCCGAGATACCCGGTGAGCGCCGAGAAGAGCGCGCCCACCAGGAAGAACAGCGACCGTCCGGCCCGCTGCGACCAGTTGTCGGCGGGCAGCAGGAACAGCAGGAAGAACACGACGACGGCGAAGACGCCGATGGTACGGAGCTGCCGGGCGAGATAGGCGTTGGCGCCCTCCTGCACGGCCGCCGCGATCCGCCGCATGGATTCCGTGCCCTCACCGGCCGCCAGCACCTGCCGGACCAGGATCCGTGCCACGACCAGCGCGGCGAGCGCCACGGCCGCGACGACGCCCACGACGACCCGGTTCTCCTGAGTGAGCACCGCGGCTGCGAGACCCGCCATTCGTCCTCCTGACGTACGCGAGGCCAAGACAGGGCGGAGTCTAAGAAGAAATTCGTGCCAAAAGGTGACAACGACTAACAACAGCGGCACGCATACCGCCGAACGCGCTAACACTCCCCCGTGAACGAGGAAGAGGCCCCGCACAAGGCGGGACCTCTTCCTCCTGCTTCTTCGGACCGCTGCGGATCAGGCGAGGGCTGCGTCCGGGTGGGCGGGCCAGCTCATGCGGATGGTGCCGCCGTCCTCGCCGGCGCTCACCTCCACGTCGTCGACGAGCCCGCGGATCACCGCGAGACCCATCTCGTCCTCACCGTCCGCGTCGTCGAAGTCCTCGGCCGGGGCGGCGTCCCTCGCCCCCGGCACACCGGCGGCGTCGGCCGCCGCCACACCCGCGCCCGGCACCTCGTCGCCCACCTCGATGGAGAAGGTCTTCTCCTCCTCGGTGAGCACGACGCGGACGGGGGTGGTGACCCCGTTGCTGCGGTGCAGCCCGACCGCGCGGGAGCACGCCTCGCCGACTGCGAGTCTGACCTCGTCGAGGACCGCCTCGTCGACCCCGGCCCGGCGGGCGACCGCGGCGGCCACGAGACGGGCCGTGCGGACGTGCTCGGGCTGAGCGCTGAAGAGGAGTTCAACGGTGGCCATGAGATCCCCCTGGGGTCCTGGGCGGCTACACGGATCAGTCGGCCGCGTTGACGGCCTCTTCGACCGAGGTGTGGATCGGGAACACCTTGGTGAGTCCGGTGATCCGGAAGATCTTCAGGATGCGCTCCTGGTTGCACACCAGACGCAGCGACCCCTCGTGCGCGCGCACGCGCTTCAGACCGCCCACCAGCACGCCGAGGCCGGTCGAGTCGAGGAAGTCCACGCCTTCCATGTCGACAACCAGGTGGTAGCTGCCGTCGTTCACCAACTCGACCAACTGCTCGCGCAGCTTGGGCGCGGTATACACATCAATCTCGCCACCGACCTCGACGACCGTGCGGTCGCCAGACGGGCCGGGCACAGTGCGAGTCGACAGAGACAGGTCCACGGGTCCTCCAGCACCTAGCTATCGAGCGGCCGTCCCTCGGAACTCCCGTGCGGAGTCACGGGACGGAACGCCGGCCGCGATGGCATTCAATCACTTACCGACTGCCATGCACGACGCCTTGGAAGCATTGTCCGTCACGCCGGTGACACACTCGATGCCGATGGCCAAGAATCACCGCCCCCGCCGACCCGCCGGGGAGACGGGCAACCGCCCCTCTCCCGGTCAGGTGCTCGACCGTCTCTCCACTGGCGAGAGCCGGGCCGCGCGCATCACCCATACGGAGCATCTGCCCGCCCGGGAGGGCCGCCATGCCGTCTGGCCGCACCGCATCCGCGCGGAGGTGATCGACGCCATCCGGACCGCCGGGATCGAGCACCCCTGGGCCCACCAGGCCGAGGCCGCGGAGCACGCCCTGGACGGCACCTCCGTGGTGATCGCCACAGGAACCGCCTCGGGCAAGTCGCTCGCCTACCTCGCCCCCGTGCTCTCCACCCTCCTGGACGGCGCCGAGGCCGCCAACGGGCGCGGCGCCACCGCCCTGTACCTGTCCCCCACCAAGGCGCTCGCCGCCGACCAGCGGCGCGCCGTACGCGAGCTCGCCGCCCCGCTCGGCAACCGGATCCGGCCCGCCGTCTACGACGGCGACACCCCGGTCGAGGAGCGAGAATGGGTCCGCCAGTACGCGAACTACGTGCTCACCAACCCCGACATGCTCCACCGGGGCATACTCCCGTCCCACCCCCGCTGGTCCTCCTTCCTGCGCTCCCTCCGCTACGTCGTCATCGACGAGTGCCACACCTACCGGGGCGTCTTCGGCTCCCACGTCGCCCAGGTCGTCCGCCGGCTGCGCCGCGTCTGCGCCCGTTACGGGGCCGATCCCGTCTTCCTCCTCGCCTCGGCGACCTCGGCCGACCCCGCCCACGCCGCCGCCCGCCTGACCGGCCTGCCGGTCACAGAGGTCTCCGACGACGCCTCCCCGCGCGGCGAACTGGTCTTCGCCCTCTGGGAGCCGCCGCTGACCGAACTGCACGGCGAACAGGGCGCCCCGGTCCGCCGCACCGCCACCGCCGAGACCGCCGACCTGCTGACCGACCTGACCGTCCAGGGCGTGCGCTCGGTCGCCTTCGTCCGCTCCCGGCGCGGCGCCGAGCTGATCTCGGTCATCGCGCAGGAACGCCTCGCCGAGGTCGACCGCTCCCTGGCCCGCCGGGTCGCCGCCTACCGGGGCGGCTACCTGCCGGAGGAACGCCGCGCCCTGGAGCGCGCCCTGCACTCGGGCGAACTCCTCGGCCTGGCCGCCACGACCGCCCTGGAGCTGGGCGTGGACGTCTCGGGCCTGGACGCCGTCGTCATCGCCGGCTACCCGGGCACCCGCGCCTCCCTGTGGCAGCAGGCGGGCCGCGCCGGGCGCTCGGGCGAGGGCGCGCTGGCGATCCTGGTCGCCCGCGACGACCCGCTGGACACCTTCCTGGTCCACCACCCGGAGGCGATCTTCCAGCGCCCGGTGGAATCCACGGTCCTGGACCCCGACAATCCGTACGTCCTCGCCCCCCATCTCTGCGCCGCCGCCGCGGAACTCCCCCTGACCGACACCGACCTCGCCCTCTTCGGCCCCGCCGTGCCGGACCTCCTCCCCCAGCTGGAGTCGGCCGGCCTGCTGCGCCGCCGCTCCACCGGCTGGTACTGGACCCGCCGGGAGCGGGCCGCCGACCTCACCGACATCCGGGGCGACGGGGGCAGCCCGGTCCAGATCGTCGAGACGGGCACCGGCCGGCTGCTGGGCACCGTCGACGAAGCCGCCTCACACGCCTCCGTCCACGAGGGCGCCGTCCACCTCCACCAGGGCCGCACCTACCTCGTCCGCGAACTCGACCTCAAGGACTCCGTCGCCCTCGTCGAAGAGGCCGCCCCGCCCTACTCGACCACCGCCCGCGACACCACCTCCATCTCCGTCCTGTCCACCGACACCGCGATCCCCTGGGGAGCCGGCCGCCTCTGCTACGGCTCCGTCGAGGTCACCAACCAGGTCGTCTCCTTCCTCCGCCGCCGCCTGATCACCGGCGAGGTGCTCGGCGAGACCAAACTGGACCTGCCGCCCCGCACCCTGCGCACCCGGGCCGTGTGGTGGACGGTCACCGAGGACCAGCTCGACACGGCCCGGATCAACCCCGAGATCCTCGGCGGCGCCCTGCACGCCGCCGAACACGCCTCCATCGGCATGCTGCCGCTCTTCGCCACCTGCGACCGCTGGGACATCGGCGGCGTCTCCGTCCCGCTCCACCCGGACACGCTGCTCCCGACCGTCTTCGTCTACGACGGCCACCCCGGCGGCGCCGGCTTCGCCGAACGCGCCTTCCACACCGCCCGCGCCTGGCTCTCCGCGACCCGCGAGGCCATCGCCTCCTGCGAGTGCGACTCCGGCTGCCCGTCCTGCATCCAGTCCCCCAAGTGCGGCAACGGCAACGACCCCCTCCACAAACGAGGCGCGATCCGCCTCCTCACCGAACTCCTCCGCGAGTCCCCGGAACCGCCCCCGGAGGAGCCCGCCCCCTCCCCGTAACCCCGAGCGGAGCCGAGGACCCTCGCCGGTCCGCCCGGCGGTCCGGGCCCGCCGAGAGGCCCCGGCCGTCACGCAGGCCCCCCGCCCCACCGAAGCCCGGCGGACCCGGCAGACCCGGCAGACCCGCAGGTCCGGCTCGGGAGGTGGACTCGACGGACCAGGGGCCGCCGGTCGCCCGGACCGTGACGTCCGCGATGTCCTCCCGGACCCGGCAGCCGACCACGGTGGCCCCCTGCGCCGCCGCCACCCGGGCAGCGGCGGCGCAGGCGTCGGCCTCACCCCACAGGGCCCGGTCGGCCGCGGCGAGGGCCGCCAGATCGGCCGCCCCGCCCGCCCGGTGCCGGGCCGCCACCGCCTGGCCCAGCGCCAGCACGGCCCCGAACACCACGCACAGGGCGCAGGCCGCGAACGCCGTCCACACGGTCGCCGATCCCCGGTCGCCGCCCCTCACGGCACCATCGCCTCCCCCACCGTGTCCTCGGCCAGCGCCGCCGCCCCGGCCCGGAGCGTCAGCCCCAGGCCGCCGGGGCCGGGCGCCGGGGCCTCCACCGTGACCCGCCACAGCTCGCCGGAGCGGGCCACGATGACCCTGGCCCCGTCCGGGGCGGCGGCCCGCGCCGCCGCCTCCGCCGCCTCCACCGGCTCGGACCGGGCCACCGCCCGCGCGCCGGCGCGGGCCGCGTCCACGCACCGGATCTGCGCCCCGGCCGCGCCCAGGGCCCACAGCAGGGTCGCCGTGAACAGCACCAGCGCGGGCAGCGCGACCGCGGTCTCGGCGGTCACCGAACCCCGGTCAGAACGGCGCATCGAGCGCCTTCCCGATCACCGATTCCAGCGCCTTCGTGACTGCCCCGCTGGTCAGCACCTTGTACAGCACGGCCGCGAACGCCGCCGCGGCGATCGTGCCCATCGCGTACTCCGTCGTGCTCATCCCCGCGTCCCGGCGCACCGCCTCCCGTCGCACCCGCCACCAGCCGCGGAACACGGCCCTGAAAGCGCCGATCCGCAGCAGCCGCACCACCGCCCGCCCTTCCACGAGGGGCACCCCAACCCCCACCGCATTCGTCGTCGCAGCCCCCGTCACAGACCCCGTCGCAGTCGTCATCGCAGCCCCCGTCACAGCCCCTGGCACGGTCGTCATCGCAGTCGTCGCAGTAGTCGTCGGCATTCGCATCGTGTCCGTCTCCTTGTCCTTCGTCGGTCGTCCAGTCGCATCGCACGCGTCGATCTCGCCGGTCGTGACACCTCCCTGCTTCGCCCTGGCCTTGGGCCTGGCCTTGGGCCTGGGCCTGGGCCTGGGCCTTGGCGCCCGCGTCCTCAGCCGCCGCCCAGAAGCCCGGTCGCCAGGCCGATGACCACCGGGGCCACCCCCACGGCCAGGAAGGCAGGGAGGAAACAGAGCCCCACCGGCGCGGTGATCAGGACCTGCGCCCGCTGGGCGCGGACCGCCGCCGCGCGGGCGCGGGCCGCGCGCAGGCCCTCGGCGTGCCGTGCCACCGCCTCGGCGGCGGGCGCCCCGGAGGAGGCGGCCCGCTCCAGGCAGCGGGCCAGGCCCTCCGCGCCCGGCAGCGCGCCGAACCTCCGCCACACCTCGGCCGGTTCCCCGCCCAGCCGCAGCTCCGCCGCCGTCCGGACCAGGCTGTCGCCGACGGGCCCGCCCAGGGACCGGCCCACCGCTTCCGCCGCCTCCCCCGGGCCCGCCCCCGCCGAGGCGCAGGCCGCCAGCAGGTCGGCCGCCAGGGGGAGCCGGCGTACGGTCTCCGGATCCTCCGGCGTCCCGCCCGCCGCCTTGCGAGCGCGCAGGTGCCTCAGCAGCCAGGCCGCTCCGATCCCGGCGGCGATACCCGGCACCCCGCCGATCAGCACGTACCCGCCCACACCCGCCGCCCCGGGAACGGCCCAGGCCCGCAGCCGGGGCGGCGGCCAGGAGCGGCGCGGTCGGGTCGGCCCTAACGCCGGTCCCGGAACCGGTCCCGGAACCGGTCCCGGATCAGAGCGGCCCGCGAGCAGCGCCGCGGCCCGGTGGCGCAGCCGCCGCTCACGGCGCTGGTCGGCCACCGCCGCGCCCGCCACCGGCACCAAGGCGCAGAGCAGCACGAGCAGCACCGTCACGGCTCCTCCCCCCGCCGCACGATCCGGGCCGCCCACCACAGGCCCAGGGCTTCCAGAGCCCCGCCGACGGCCAGGCAGCCGAGACCGGCGGGAGTGTGCAGCAGCACCCGCAGGGGCCGGGCGCCGAGGGCCGCCCCGAGGCCGAGTCCCGCGACCGGCAGCACCGCGAGGACCGCGACCGTCGCCCAGGCCCCGGCCAACTGGGCCCGCAGCCGCTCCCGCTGGTCCCGGTGGGCCCGCAGCGCGGCCTCCAGGCGGTCGAGCCCGGCGGCCAGTCCCGCGCCGCCGTCCACGGCCACCTGCCAGCAGGCCGCCAGCCCGGCGAGCCCGTCGGCGCCGTCCTGCCGCGCCGCCCGCCGCAACGCCCGGGGCACGTCGCCGCCGAACCGGGCCGCCGCCAGCACCGCCGCCTCCTGAGCGCCCAGCGCCCCCGTGGAGCGGGCCGCGAACGCGAGCGCCTGCGCGGGCTGCCAGCCCGCTCTCAGCTCGCCCGCGACCGCCCCGCACAGGGCCACCACACCGTCGGCGCGCGCCTCCCGCTCCCGCCTCTCCCGGGCCGCCCGCAGCCGCCGCCCCACCAGCGGCACCGCCGCCGCCCCCGCCAGCAGGGGCAACACCGAGGCGCCGAGCAGCGCCAGCAGCACCGCCAACGGCAGGCACAGCCACTCCGGCCGCCGCCGGGCCAGGTCCCGCCACCGCCCGAGGGCCGCGGGCCACAGGGCCTCGCCGCCGCCGGGCAGTGCCAGGACCGACCGGGCCCGGTGCAGCGCCCGCCGCCGCTCGGCCGTCCACCACAGCGCGCCGCACGCGCACAGCGCCGCCGCACCCTGGGCCGCGAGCCCTCCCGTGATCCCTGTCACCGTGCCGCCTCCCCGTCCGTCATGGCCGTTCCGATCAGCGACCGCAGCCGCTCCCAGCCCCGCTCCCGGCGGAAGCCGTCCGCCGCCCAGCGCAGCGCGGGCACCGTCACCACCAGCCCGTCCCGGTCCCGCGCGAGGACGTGGACCTCGGCGACGCGCCGCCGGCCCTCGCGGTCCCGCGCCAGGTGCAGCACCACCGAGAGCCCGGCGCCCAACTGGCTGTGCAGGGCGGCCCGGTCCAGCCCCGCCGCCGTGCCGAGGGCCTCCAGGCGGGCGGGGACGTCGGCGGCGGTGTTGGCGTGGACGGTGCCGCAGCCCCCTTCGTGGCCCGTGTTGAGCGCGGCCAGCAGATCGACCGCCTCCGGGCCCCTGACCTCGCCGACCACCAGCCGGTCCGGCCGCATCCGCAGCGCCTGCCGCACCAGGTCCCGCAGGGTCACCGCCCCGGCCCCCTCCTGGTTGGGCGGCCGGGCCTCCAGCCGCACCACGTGCGGGTGGTCGGGGCGCAGCTCGGCCGAGTCCTCGGCGAGGACGATCCGCTCCCGCTCGCCCACCAGGCCGAGGAGCGTGGACAGCAGGGTCGTCTTGCCCGAGCCCGTGCCCCCGCTGACCAGGAAGGAGACCCGGGCCTCGACCAGCGCCCGCAGCAGTGGCGCCCCGCCCGGCGGAACCGTGCCTGCGCGGGTCAGCTCGGCCACCGAGAAGGCGCGGGGGCGCACCACGCGCAGCGAGAGGCAGGTGGAGCCGACCGCGACCGGCGGCAGCACGGCGTGCATCCGGGTGCCGTCCGGGAGCCGCGCGTCCACCCAGGGCCGGGCGTCGTCGAGCCGGCGCCCGGCGACGGCCGCGAGCCGCTGCGCGAGCCGCCGCACCGCCGCCGCGTCGGGGAAGCGCACTCCCGTCCGCTCCAGTCCGGCGCCCCGGTCCACCCAGACCCGGTCGGGCGCCGAGACCAGCACGTCGGTGACGCGCGGGTCGGCGAGCAGCGGCTCCAGCGGTCCGGCGCCGATCAGCTCGCTCCGCAACTCCTCCGCCGCACCGAGCACTTCGGCGTCGCCGAGCAGGCGCCCTTGGGCGCGCAGCGCGGCGGCGACCCGGGCCGGGGTGGGTTCGGCGCCGCTCTCGGCGAGCCGCTGCCGCACGGCTTCGAGGAGCCCCGCCCCGCTCACGCGGCACGCTCCGGCGTGAGGACCCGCTCCCAGAAGGCCGTGCAGAAGCGGCCGAGTCCGCCCCGGGCGTCGGCACCGGGCGGCGGGTCGCCGTCGCGGGCCGCCGACAGCCCCGGGTCATAGGGGAGTTCACCGGCGAGGGGGAGGCGGAGGGCGTCGGCGATCCAGCGGTCGTCGAGCCCGGGGGCGTACGGTCCGCGGACCACGGCGCGCAGGTCCCGCAGCACCATGCCGACCGTCGACGCGACCCGGTGCGCGGCGGCGACCGCCCGCAACTCACCGGGGACCAGCAGCAGTCCGAGGTCGAGCTGGGCGAGGGCCTCGGCGACGGCTCCGTCGACCCGGCGGGGCAGGTCCACGACGACCACTCCGCCGCGCCTGCGGGCGGCGGCGAGCACCGAGCGCATGGCCGCGGGCGGCACGGTGACGGAGTCGCCCCGGTCCCAGCTGAGCACCCGCAGTCCCCGCACCGAGGGCAGGGACTCCTCCAGGGCTCCGCCGGCCAGCCGCCCCTTCGAGGCGGCGAAGTCGGGCCAGCGCCTGCCTTCCTCCCGCTCCCCGCCGAGGAGCACGTCGAGTCCGCCGCCGAGCGGATCCCCGTCGACGAGGAGGGTGCGCCGTCCGGCCCGGGCGGCGCCGAGGGCGAGGGCGCAGGCGAGGGTCGAGGCCCCGGCGCCACCACGTCCGCCGATGACGCCGACGGTCAGCGCCTGCGTGCCGGTCCCCTCGGCCGCGTCGGCGATGCGGTCGACGAGCCGGGTCTCGTCGCCGGGCAGCGTCAGCACCTCGTCCGCGCCGAGCTCGACGGCGCGCCGCCACACGCCCGGATCGTCGGGGCCGCGGCCGACGAGCAGCACGCCCTGCCTGCGGGTGGCACCCCGGCAGCGGGCCGCGGCATCGTCGCCGACGAGGACGAGCGGCGGATCGGTCCAGCCGCCGCGCTCGGGCACGGTGTGGTGCACCTCCGCCTCGGCGCCCGCGGCGGCGCAGAGCCGCAGCAGGTCGTCGAGGAGGGCGAGATCCTCGGTGACGATCAGCGGCCGCGGAGCCTTGGCCCCGCCATCCGGCCCGTCCCGCCCCGACCGGCCGGCCGCGCCCGCCCCCCGATCCCGCCCACGCTCCCGATCCCGGCCCCCGTCTCGTCCCCGATCTCGCTCCCGCCCACGCTCCCGCTCGCGATTCCGGTCCTGAATCCCGTCCCGCTCCCGCGCAAGGCCCCCACCGGCCTCCCGGTCCCGCTCCCGCCCGCCGCCGAACCCTCGGCCCCGCTCCTGCTCCCGCTCCCCCTCTCCGCCCGAACCCGCACCCATGCCCGAACCGGCGCTCTCCGGCGTTCCGGAAGCCTTCGATCCCTCCACGGCACACACCCCTCACGTGAATCCTGCGGTCCGCGAAGTTCGCGGCCGGAATCACGGTGACGCCGACTCGGAAATCGTGTGGATCTTGCTCGAAAACTGTGGATAACCCGGGGCTTGTGAATAACTTCGTCACCCAAACCGGGACTGCCCGGAGCGCACCGCTCCGACTACGCTGAGTAGCGAAATCGGGATGCGAGTCTCCGCCCGGCCCTCGCCGGGCCACGGGCCGAGAGGAGGCGGGAAAGTAGTGGAAGGACGGACCAAAACATGTCCGGACATGCGACGACCCCAGCCGGGGGGGAGAGCTGGGGTCGTCTCTCCGGCCGACTCGGGGGGGGAGGAGCCGGACCGGGTTAGCACGGTCGCGAACGATCCGTGACTTCCATGGTGTACCCGAGAGCCTTCTCAGGCAAACCCACGCGCCCCAGCGTACGCCGAATGGCGGGCACCTATGCTCGGGCTCGTGGAAAACCACTCGATGCCGCGCGCAGCCGCCTTCTTTGACCTGGACAAGACGGTCATTGCGAAGTCCTCGACGCTGACCTTCAGCAAGTCCTTCTACCGGGGCGGACTGATCAGTCGCCGAGCCGCGCTGCGGACGGCGTACATCCAGTTCGTGTTCCTGGTGGGCGGAGCCGATCACGACCAGATGGAGCGGATGCGCGAATATCTTTCCGCCCTCTGCAAAGGCTGGAACGTCGCGCAGGTCAAGGAGCTCGTCGCCGAGACCCTGCACGACCTGATCGACCCGATCATCTACGACGAGGCCGCCTCGCTCATCGAGGGCCACCACGCGGCCGGCCGCGACGTCGTGATCGTCTCGACCTCGGGCGCGGAGGTCGTGGAGCCCATCGGGGAGATGCTGGGCGCCGACCGGGTCGTGGCCACCCGGATGGTGGTGGGTGAGGACGGCTGCTTCACCGGCGAGGTGGAGTACTACGCCTACGGCCCGACCAAGGCCGAGGCGGTCCGGGAGCTGGCGGAGTCCGAGGGCTACGACCTCTCCCGCTGCTACGCCTACAGCGACTCGGCGACCGACCTGCCGATGCTGGAGTCGGTGGGCCACCCGTACGCCGTGAATCCCGACCGGACGCTGCGGCGCGAGGCGACCGCGCGGGACTGGCCGGTGCTGGTCTTCGACAAGCCGGTCCGGCTGAAGCAGCGCCTGCCGGAGTTCCGGATGCCGCCCCGCCCGGCCCTGGTCGCCGCCGCGGCCGTCGGAGCGGCCGCGGCCACCGCCGGCCTCGTCTGGTACGCCAGCCGCCGCAAGCACGCCGCGGCGGCCCAGGCGGCGAAAGCCGCGAAGGAAGCAGCGAAGACCGCCGGACTTGTCGATCGCTTTGCCCGGATTTGAGAAGAACGCAAAGAAGCGGAATCAGGACTTTCGCTTCCACCCGGACAGGAGTAGAAAGGAATCAGGCCCGCGAGACCTAGGACATCCGAGAGGATCACCTGTTGAGCATCACGGCCCCACGGACCTAAGTACGGAAACCCGGCACCCACGCGACGTCGACCCTTCGATTAAGGGCCAGCCGCACCAGGCGATGGGCAAAGTCCCCGCCTGATGGGCACATATCGAGGACGCTTGGTAACTGGGCGGACGTGCCAGCGGCGGTACCGCTCCTTGGTACCGCCGCAACCCCTGCTCAGACCCTGTTCAGCCCCCGTCCAGGCCCTGAGCGCCCCCCGCCCCCACCCAGGCCCCGCTCGGGGACGGACGAGGGCGGGCGATCAGGCCGCGCCGCGCTGCAACGCCTCGCAGACGGCCGTCGACTCCCGGACCCCCAGCTCCACCGCGCGCCCGCAGTGCGCGATCCAGGCGCCCATGCCCTCCGGGGTGCCGGACAGATAGCCCTCGAAGGCCGCGGCGTAGGCGGCCCGCCCCAGCTCCGCGTGTCCGACCTCGGCCGGGCAGATCGCCTTCGGGTCCAGGCCGCTGCCGATCAGCACGATCCGCTCCGCGGCCCGGGCGATCAGGCCGTTGCGCGAGGTGAAGGGGCGCAGCGCCAGCAGCTCGCCGTGTACCACGGCGGCGGTGACCAGGGCGGGGGCGCTGCCGCCCGCGATGATCAGGTCCGCGAGGCCGTCCAGCCGGCCCGAGACCTCGGCCGGGTCCGGCAGCGGCGCCTCGATCAGTGGCTCGTCGACGGGCTCGCCGACCTGGCGCGGGCGGCCGGTGGTCTCGCGCGGGTCGCCCTCGGCGACGAGGTGCAGCCGGGCGAGGACCCGCAGCGGCGACTGGCGCCAGATCGACAGGAGCTGCCCGCACTCCGCGCCGAGCCGCAGGGCGGCGCCGACCGTGCGGGCCTCCTCGTCGCCGGAGAAGTCGGTACGCCGCCGGACCTCCTCCAGGGCCCAGTCGGCACCCGAGAGGGCGGCCGAGCCGCGCGCCCCACGCAGGGCCGCCTCGGCGGTGATCTCGTTGCTGCGGCGGCGCATCACACGGTGGCCGTAGACCCGGTCGACAGCCTTGCGTACGGAGTCCACCGAGTCGGCGACGCCCGGCAGGGAGCCGAGGGCGGCCAGGGGGTCAGAGGCGTGCGTACTCATAAGTAGGGAGGCTACGCGCCCGGGGCCGCCGCCCCACCTTGGAGTGGTCTTCTTCACGCACTTCGACCACGGGGTGCGAGGAAGCCGCTACGGTAGGTGAACATGAAGATCGCTTTCGTGGGGAAGGGCGGCAGCGGCAAGACGACGCTGTCCTCGCTCTTCATCCGACACCTCGCCGCCGCCGACGCCCCGGTCATCGCGGTGGACGCCGACATCAACCAGCACCTCGGAGCGGCGCTCGGCCTCTCCGACGAGGAGGCCGCCGCGCTGCCCGCGATGGGCGCGCACCTGCCGCTGATCAAGGAGTACCTGCGGGGCTCCAATCCTCGGATCACCTCCTCGGACACGATGATCAAGACGACCCCGCCCGGGGAGGGTTCGCGGCTGCTGCGGGTCCGCGAGGAGAACCCCGTCTACGACGCCTGCGCGCGGGCCGTCGCCCTCGACGACGGCGGGATCCGGCTGATGGCGACCGGCCCGTTCACCGAGTCGGACCTCGGGGTGGCCTGCTACCACTCGAAGGTCGGCGCCGTGGAGCTGTGCCTCAACCACCTGGTGGACGGGTCCGACGAGTACGTGGTGGTGGACATGACCGCCGGTTCGGACTCGTTCGCCTCGGGCATGTTCACCCGCTTCGACATGACGTTCCTGGTCGCCGAGCCGACCCGCAAGGGCGTCTCGGTCTACCGCCAGTACAAGGAGTACGCGCGGGACTTCGGGGTCTCGCTGCGGGTGATCGGCAACAAGGTGCAGGGTCCGGAGGACGTGGACTTCCTGCGCGACGAGGTCGGCGACGACCTGCTCGTGACGGTCGGCCACTCCGACTGGGTGCGCGCGATGGAGAAGGGCCGCCCGCCCCGCTTCGAGCTCCTGGAGGCCGCCAACCGGATGGCCCTGCAGGCCCTGCAGAACGCGGCGGACGACTCGTACGCCCACCGCGACTGGGAGCGGTACACCCGCCAGATGGTCCACTTCCACCTGCGGAACGCGGAGAGCTGGGGCAACGCCAAGACCGGGGCCGACCTGGCGGCGCAGGTCGACCCCGGTTTCGTCCTCGACGAGGCCTTGGCCACGCCCCAGCCCAGCTGAGGCCGGGACGCCCGGGACACGGGGCCCGGGCGCACCGGCCGAAGGCCCGCGCGGCCCCGCCCCCGGGGCCGCCCTCCGGGGCCGGCCCCGCGCCACAGGGCCGGTCCCGGAGGCGCATGGAAGGCGTGGGTCAGGGGCGCGCGGCCGGCTGCTTGGCCGGGGCCGGGGCGCCCGCGGGGGCGGCCGGCTGCGCGGCCAGGAAGGTCTTCCAGCCGCCCTGCGGCGCCTCGCCCACCTTCAGGGTGCGCATCTTGGCGACGACCGCCGGGTCCTGGGCGTCGAGCCAGTCGGCGAGCTGGCGGAAGGAGACGCACTTGACGTCCTTCTGCACGCAGACCGTGGCGATGGTGTCCTCGATGGCGCGCATGTACGTGCCGCCGTTCCAGGACTCGAAGTGGTTGCCGATGATCAGCGGCGCGCGGTTGCCCCGGTAGGAGCGCTCGAAGGCCTGCACCAGGCCGTCGCGCATCTGGTTGCCCCAGTACTCGTGCTGGGACGGGTCGCCCTGGGTCGTACCGGACTGGTTCACCAGGAAGTTGTAGTCCATCGACAGGGTCTGGAAGGCGCGGCCCGGGACCGGGACGAGCTGCATCGACAGGTCCCACAGGCCCAGGTCCTTCTTGGGCCAGATCTGGTCGTTGACGCCGCTGGTGTCATAGCGGAAGCCCAGCTGGGCGGCGGCCTGCACGAAGTTCGCGCGGCCCTCCAGGCAGGGCGTGCGGGCGCCGACGAGCTCCTTGTCGTAGTCGAACGGGAGCGGCTTCTCCTCCTTCAGGCCCGCGTTCGTCTTCCAGTTCTTGACGAAGGACTTGGCCTGCCTGATCTCGCTCTTCCACTCCTCGACGGACCAGGTGCCGACGCCCCCCTCCGCGCCGCAGAAGTGCCCGTTGAAGTGGGTGCCGACCTCGTTGCCCTCCTCCCAGGCGCCGCGCAGCTCGCGCACGGTGTCGCGGATGCCCTGGACGTCGTTGAAGCCGATGTCGGAGCGGCCCGCGGAGTGCTGGGGCGGGTCGTACATCTGACGCTTGGACTCGGGCAGCAGGTAGACGCCGCTGAGGAAGTACGTCATCTTCGCGTCGTACCGCTTGCCCACCTTGCGGAAGTGGGAGAAGAGCTTCTGGCTGTCCTCGCCGGCGCCGTCCCAGGAGAACACCACGAACTGCGGCGGTTCCTGACCCGGCTTCAGGCGCTGCCAGACCGGCTGGTCGGGCTGCTTGCCGGTGTAGGCGGTGGAGCCGTCGCCGATCAGCCGCACCGCGCTCTCCGGGGCCGCGGCCGGCGCCTTCTTGGCGCCGGCGCCGCCCTGCCCGCCGGGGCGGGCCGCGTCGCCGGAGCCCGAGCAGCCGGCCAGGCCGGCGGTCAGGGCGACGGCGAGGGCGCCGACGGCGAGCACCCTCCTGGGCGCACGGACAGGGTTCCTTCTCCCGGCGGCTGACATCCGCCCCACCTCTCCTCGGTTCCTCGGATTTGCGTACAAGCGGCGTCAACGTCGCACCAGAGGGACCGAAGAGCGTCAACGACAAGCGGCATATCTACGTTCTGTCACTGGATCCAGTGATTCATTGCCCTATTTGCCCTGAAAATAATGCCGGAGTCTTTACTCACCATTACCATTCATTTACCGTGCGTCATCAGCCGCGCCGGTGTCCCGCCGCTGCACCCCGCACGAGCCGCGACCACGCTGCCCCGGAGGAGACGGGAACATGACCCTCTGCCCCCCTGCCCGTACGACCACGACCAACCGGCCCCGCGCCCAGCGGCCCCACGGCCCGCCGGACGGGCCGCCCCGGCGCTTCCGCATCGCGGGCGCGGACGTCTCCGCGTCGATCGCCGTCTTCCTGATCGCCCTGCCGCTCTCCCTGGGCATCGCCCTCGCCACCGGAGCCCCGCTCCAGGCCGGACTGGTGGCCGCCGCCGTCGGCGGCATCGTCGCCGGCCGGCTCGGCGGCTCCCCGCTCCAGGTCAGCGGCCCCGCCGCCGGCCTGACCGTCGTCACCGCCGAGCTGATCCAGCGCTACGGCTGGCGGACCACCTGCGCCATCACGGTCCTCGCCGGACTCGCCCAACTCGGCCTCGCCGCCCTGCGAGTGGCCCGGTCCGCGCTCGCCGTCTCGCCCGCCATCGTGCACGGGATGCTCGCGGGCATCGGCGTCACCATCGCCCTCGCGCAGCTCCACATCGTGCTCGGCGGCACCCCCCAGAGCTCCGCCGTGGACAACGCCCTCGGACTGCCCGCGCAGCTGGCGGACGCCTCCGCCGCCGCGCTCGTCGTCAGCGGCCTGACCATCGCGCTGCTGCTGCTCTGGCCGCGCCTGCCCGGACGTGCGGGCCGGATCCTGCGCACGGTGCCCGCCGCGCTCGCCGCGGTGGCCGCCGCCACGGCAGTCACCGCGCTCGCCGGACTCGGCGTGCCCCGGGTGGACCTGCCGTCCTGGAGCAGTCACGCGCTGCCCGGCCTGCCGGAGGGCCCGGTCCTCGGCATCGCGGCCGGGGTCCTCACCATCACGCTGGTCACCAGCGTGCAGTCGCTGCTGTCCGCGGTCGCCGTCGACAAGCTGGCCGCGAAGCGCGCCGGCGCCACCGGCACCGCCGCCCCCCGCTCCCGGCTCGACCGCGAACTGGCGGGCCAGGGCGCGGCGAACATGGTGTCCGGGGCGCTCGGCGGGCTGCCGGTCGCCGGAGTCGCGGTCCGCAGCGTGGCGAACGTGTCGGCCGGCGCCGTCAGCCGCAACTCCTCGATACTGCACGGCCTGTGGATCGTCCTCGCCGCGCTCCTGCTCGTCCCCGTCCTCGACCTCATCCCGCTGCCCGCGCTGGCCGCCCTGGTGATGGTCGTCGGCGTCCAGATGGTCAGCATCACGCACATCCGCACGGTCACCCGTCACCGTGAAGTCCTGGTGTACGCGGTGACGGTGGCCGGAGTCGTGTTCGTCGGCATCCTGGAGGGCGTGGCCCTCGGGATCGCCGTGGCGGTCGCCGTCGCCATGCACCGGCTGGCCCGCACCCGGATCACCCGCGAGGAGCGGGACGGGCGGCATGTGGTCCGCATCAGGGGCCAGTTGACCTTCCTCGCGGTGCCTCGGCTGAGCCGGGCCCTGCACCAGATCCCGCCGGGCGCCGACACGGTGGTCGAGCTGGACGGCTCGTTCATGGACCACGCGGCGTTCGAGGCGCTGCACGACTGGCAGTCCTCCCACGTCGCCCACGGCGGCACGGTGGAGACGACCGGCCCCGGCGGCGGCCGGATCGCGGAGCCCGCGCCGCCCGGCCGGGCCGCCGCGGAGCCCGGGGCGGGGGCGGGCTCCCGGGGCGCCGCCGCCCGCTCCGGCGCGCACGCGCTGGGCGGCCAGCCCTGCTGCCGCCCCTGGACCCCCTGGCGCAACCACCAGTGCGACGAGCGGCCCCCGGCCGGCGGGACCGGTGGGACCACCGGGCAGCGGCTGGCCAGCGGCATCGGCGCCTTCCAGCGGAACACCGCGCCGCTGGTCCGCGACGAGCTGGCCCGGCTGGCCCGGGAGGGCCAGCGCCCCTCGCAGCTCTTCCTGACCTGTGCCGACTCCCGCCTGGTCACGAGCATGATCACGTCCAGCGGCCCCGGCGACCTGTTCACCGTGCGCAATGTGGGCAATCTGGTCCCGCTGCCCGGCGAGGAGAGCGGGGACGACTCCGTGGCGGCGGCGATCGAGTACGCGGTGGAGGTGCTGCGGGTCGAGTCGATCACGGTCTGCGGCCACTCCGGCTGCGGCGCCATGCAGGCCCTGCTGAACAGCGATCCCGCCGCCCCGCCGAGCCCGCTGCGCCGCTGGCTGCGGCACGGGCTGCCGAGCCTGGAGCGGATGGCGAGCCGCCGGCACGCCTGGGCGAGGATCGCGGGACGCCTCCCGGCCGACGCCGTCGAGCAGTTGTGCCTGACCAACGTGGTGCAGCAGTTGGAGCACCTGCGGGCGTACGAGCCGGTGGCGCGGCGGCTGGCGGACGGGACGCTGACGCTGCACGGGATGTACTTCCACGTGGGCGAGGCCCAGGCGTATCTGCTGGCCGGTACGGACGAGGTGCACAGCTACGACGACGTGTTCAACCACGTGCCCCCGGGGGCGGCTTCGGGGACGCGGCCCGAGGCGGCTCCGGGGACGGTTTCGGGGACGCGGCCGCCGGAGCCCGTCCGCGCGTCCTGAACCATCTGTTCCGTTCTCGCGTGAAAGTGTGTGGCCCCCGCTTCCTTCCGCTCGGGAGGCGGGGGCCACCGCCACGTGCGCACTCACAGGTCTACACCAATTCCCCGGAGGCTCTTGTCACCCGGGCATCCGCCTGATGAGCTATGACACGGGACACACAGGCACATAGGGACGCCCTGGGAAAGGGAGATGTCGTGAGCAACGAATCCTTGGCCAATCTGCTCAAGGAAGAGCGCCGTTTCGCGCCGCCGGCCGCGCTGGCCGCGAACGCCAACGTGACGGCGGAGGCGTACGAGCAGGCCAAGGCGGACAGGCTGGGCTTCTGGGCCGAGCAGGCCAAGCGGCTGAGCTGGGCCACCGAGCCGACCGAGACCCTCGACTGGTCGAATCCGCCGTTCGCCAAGTGGTTCGCCGACGGCGAGCTCAACGTCGCGTACAACTGCGTCGACCGGCACGTCGAGGCCGGCAACGGCGACCGCGTCGCCATCCACTTCGAGGGCGAGCCGGGCGACAGCCGCTCGATCACCTACGCCGAGCTCAAGGACGAGGTCTCCCGGGCGGCCAACGCGCTGACCGAGCTGGGCGTCGCCAAGGGCGACCGGGTCGCGGTCTACCTGCCGATGATCCCCGAGGCGGCCATCACGATGCTGGCCTGCGCCCGCATCGGCGCCGCCCACTCGGTCGTCTTCGGCGGCTTCTCGGCCGACGCCGTGGCCTCCCGCATCCAGGACGCCGACGCCAAGCTGGTCGTCACCGCCGACGGCGGCTACCGCCGCGGCAAGCCCTCGGCCCTGAAGCCCGCGATCGACGAGGCCGTGGCCCGCTGCCCGCAGGTCGAGCACGTCCTGGTGGTCCGCCGCACCGGCCAGGAGACCGCCTTCACCGAGGGCCGCGACGTCTGGTGGGACGACATCGTCGCCCGCCAGTCCGCCGAGCACACCCCGGAGGCCTTCGAGGCGGAGCACCCGCTCTTCATCCTCTACACCTCCGGCACCACCGGGAAGCCGAAGGGCATCCTGCACACCTCCGGCGGCTACCTCACCCAGGCCAGCTACACCCACCACGCCGTCTTCGACCTCAAGCCGGAGACCGACGTCTACTGGTGCACGGCCGACATCGGCTGGGTCACCGGCCACTCGTACATCGTCTACGGCCCGCTCTCCAACGGCGCCACCCAGGTGATGTACGAGGGCACCCCGGACACCCCGCACCAGGGGCGCTTCTGGGAGATCATCCAGAAGTACAAGGTCAGCATCTTCTACACGGCGCCGACCGCGATCCGGATGTTCATGAAGTGGGGCGACGACATCCCCGCCAAGTTCGACCTGTCCTCGCTGCGGGTCCTCGGTTCGGTCGGCGAGCCGATCAACCCCGAGGCGTGGATCTGGTACCGCAAGAACATCGGCGCCGACAACTGCCCGATCGTGGACACCTGGTGGCAGACCGAGACCGGCGCGATGATGATCTCGCCGCTGCCCGGCGTCACCGAGACCAAGCCCGGCTCGGCGCAGCGCGCGCTGCCCGGCATCTCCGCCACCGTCGTCGACGACGAGGCCAACGAGGTGCCGAACGGGGGCGGCGGCTACCTGGTCCTCACCGAGCCGTGGCCGTCGATGCTCCGCACCATCTGGGGCGACGACCAGCGGTACGTCGACACCTACTGGTCCCGCTTCGAGGGCACGTACTTCGCCGGCGACGGCGCGAAGAAGGACGAGGACGGCGACATCTGGCTGCTCGGCCGGGTCGACGACGTCATGCTCGTCTCCGGCCACAACATCTCCACCACCGAGGTCGAGTCCGCGCTCGTCTCCCACCCGGCCGTCGCCGAGGCCGCCGTGGTCGGCGCCGCCGACGCCACGACCGGCCAGGCCATCGTGGCCTTCGTGATCCTGCGCGGTTCGGCCAGCGAGGACGACGCCCTCGTCGCCGAGCTCCGCGACCACGTCGGCAAGACGCTCGGCCCGATCGCCAAGCCCAAGCGCGTCCTGCCGGTCGCCGAGCTGCCCAAGACCCGCTCGGGCAAGATCATGCGCCGGCTGCTGCGCGACGTCGCCGAGAACCGCGAGCTGGGCGACGTCACCACCCTGACGGACTCCTCGGTCATGGACCTCATCCAGACCAAGCTCCCGGCCTCCTCCAGCGAGGACTGAGTCCTCCCGGGGCCTTCCCGGCCCTCCCGGGCTTTCCGGGGCCTTCCGGGGCCTTCCGGCCGTACGCAGGCGCCCGTCCCGCAGCACGCGGGGCGGGCGCCCGCGCGTTGTCCACAGGCTGGGGACGGGTTTGTCCACAGATGCCGGGCGCTCACATGCCCGACGCCGGTTATGCACCTAAAGTGAAGATCACCGGACACCACCGCGCACCGTTAGGTAAAGTAAGGATCGCGTCAGTGACGCGACAAGAACATCTAGGTGCGCCGGGAAGTCTGGTCGGCATGTGCTTCGTCCTGCCCACCGACCGGAGGTTCTCACCGTGCCCGCGCCCGAGCCCACCACCACCGACCGCAAATTCCTCGGCCGGCTGTCGCTCCCGGAGCGCCGCTATCTCGCCGACGCGCTGCGCACCGAGACCGTCGGCGGCGTCCTCCTGCTGCTCGCCGCCATCGCCGCGCTCGTCTGGGCCAACACGCCCCTGAAGGACAGCTACGCGACGATCCGCGACTTCCACATAGGCCCGGCAGCCCTCGGCCTCGACCTCTCGATCCAGCACTGGGCCGCCGACGGCCTGCTCGCGATCTTCTTCTTCGTCGCCGGCATCGAGCTCAAGCGCGAGCTCGTCGCGGGCGAGCTGCGCGACCCCAAGGCCGCCGCGCTCCCCGTCATAGCCGCCGTCTGCGGCATGGCCGTGCCCGCCCTGGTCTACACGCTGGTGAACGTGGCGGGGAACGGCTCCCTCGACGGCTGGGCGGTGCCCACGGCCACGGACATCGCCTTCGCGCTCGCCGTCCTCGCCGTCATCGGCACCTCGCTGCCCTCGGCCCTGCGCGCCTTCCTGCTCACCCTCGCCGTCGTCGACGACCTGTTCGCCATCCTGATCATCGCGGTCTTCTTCACCAGCGACCTGAACTTCGCCGCCCTCGGCGGCGCCTTCGCCGGACTCGCCGTCTTCTGGCTGCTGCTGCGCAAGGGCGTCCGCGGCTGGTACGTGTACGTCCCGCTCGCCCTGGTCATCTGGGGCCTGATGTACAACAGCGGCGTCCACGCCACCATCGCCGGCGTCGCCATGGGCCTGATGCTGCGCTGCACCACCCGCGAGGGCGAGGAGCACTCCCCCGGCGAGCACATCGAGCACCTGGTCCGGCCGATCTCCGCCGGTCTCGCCGTGCCGCTGTTCGCCCTGTTCTCCGCCGGCGTCACCGTCTCCGGCGGCGCCCTCGGCGACGTCTTCACCCAGCCCGTCACCCTCGGTGTGGTGCTCGGCCTGGTCGTCGGCAAGGCCGTCGGCATCTTCGGCGGCACCTGGCTCGCCGCCCGCTTCACCAGGGCCTCGCTCAACCCCGAGCTGGTCTGGCCGGACGTCTTCGCCGTCGCCTCCCTCGCCGGCATCGGCTTCACCGTCTCGCTGCTCATCGGCGAGCTGGCCTTCGTCGACGACCCCGCGCTGATGGAGGAGGTGAAGGCCTCGGTCCTGGTCGGCTCGCTGATAGCCGCCGCGCTCGCCTCCGTCCTGCTGAAGCTGCGGGTCCGCAAGTACCAGGCGCTGATCGCGGAGGAGGAGCGCGACGAGGACCAGGACGGCATCCCGGACATGTACGAGGAGGACAACCCCGCGTTCCACCTCCGGATGGCGGAGATCTACGAGAAGAAGGCCGCGGAGCACCGTCAGCGCGCCGAACTGGCGGGGGCATCGCGCGACGAGGCCGACCGTCCGGCATGATCTGAGGCGGACCGTTACAGGAGAAAAGGGAGCAGCGATGAGCGACCCGTTCGACGGAGCCGAGCGCAGCCTCGGCCAGCTGGTCGCCTCGGCGACCGCCGAGATGTCCGCCCTGGTGCACGACGAGATCGCCCTGGCGAAGGCGGAGATCAAGCAGGACGTCAAGCGCGGCGCGATCGGCAGCGCGGCCGGCCTGGTGGCCGTGGTGGTGCTGCTGTTCTCGCTGCCCCTGCTGAGCTTCGCGCTCGCCTACGGCATCCAGGCGTGGAGCCACTGGCACATCTCGGTCTGCTTCCTGCTCTCGTTCGCGGCGAACGTGCTGCTCGCGCTGCTGCTCGGGCTCGTGGCGTACGCGAAGTTCCGCAAGGTGAAGCCGCCGGAGAAGTCCATCGCCTCCGCCAAGCAGACCGCGGCGATCATGGGGAACGTCAAGCCGCACCCCCGTGCCGAGGTCGCCGCGGCGCGGGACAAGGCCGCGGCTGTGGCACGCTCGTCCGTATGACCGTCCCTGAGAGCAGCAGCGGCAGCGGCGCCGGAGGCCCGGTGCGGATCGAGGGTCCGTGGACCCACCGAGACGTGGCGGCCAACGGCGCCCGGTTCCACATCGCCGAGATGGGCGACGGGCCGCTGGTGCTCCTGCTGCACGGCTTCCCGCAGTTCTGGTGGACCTGGCGGCACCAGCTTCCCGTGCTGGCCGAGGCCGGCTTCCGGGCCGTGGCGATGGACCTGCGCGGCGTGGGCGGCAGCGACCGCACCCCGCGCGGTTACGACCCGGCCAACCTGGCGCTCGACGTCACCGGCGTGATCCGCTCGCTCGGCGAGCCGGACGCGGCGCTCGTCGGGCACGACCTGGGCGGCTACCTCGCCTGGACGGCGGCCGTGATGCGGCCGAAGCTGGTGCGGCGGCTCGTGGTGTCCTCCATGCCGCACCCGCGCCGCTGGCGCTCGGCGATGCTCTCGGACTTCGCGCAGTCGCGCGCCGGCTCCCACGTCTGGGGCTTCCAGCGCCCCTGGCTGCCGGAGCGTCAGCTCGTCGCGGACGACGCGGCGCTGGTGGGGCGTCTGATCGAGGACTGGTCCGGGCCGCACCCGCGCTCGGCGGCGGACGGGGACGCCCTCGACGTCTACCGGCGGGCGATGCTCATCCCGTCGACCGCGCACTGCTCGATCGAGCCGTACCGCTGGATGGTGCGCTCGCTGGCCCGCCCGGACGGCGTGCAGTTCAACCGGCGCATGAAGCGGCCGGTACGGGTGCCCACGCTGCACCTGCACGGCTCGCTCGACCCGGTGACGCGGACGCGTAGCGCGGCCGGTTCCGGGCAGTATGTGGAGGCGCCCTACCGGTGGCGGCTCTTCGACGGGCTGGGGCACTTCCCGCACGAGGAGGACCCGTCGGCGTTCTCCGCGGAGCTGGTCAACTGGCTGAAGGATCCCGAGCCGGACCGCTGAGGCGCGGGCTTCCTGCCATGTGCCCGGCGCATACGCCAATTGGCGGGCCCTCAGGCGGTTACCGACCTTGGGCCCCGGGCAGACGTCCCGGTATGGGCTGGACGCACGACTACGGTGACACCGCACGCGACCGCCGCTCGATCGGCGGCACCGAGGCCCCGGAAGGGGGCGGCATGCGAGAGCACGGCCGCGCGCATCCCGCGCGGGACGTGGGCATCTCGCGCATCCTCCGGCGGCGGGCCCGCTGGGTCTCCGCCCGGCTGCGCCACCCCCGTACGTAGCGGGCCTGGGGCGCCGGCACCACCCGGCGCACCCGGCTCACTCGCCTCCCCCGGCTCCCCCGCTAGAGGGCGCATCCCTGGGTGTCGACCTGCTGGTTGGCGGCGCGGCCCTGGGCGATGTCGCCCTTGATCTCGTCGACGGTCAGCGCGTAGCCGGTGTCCGCGTCGTCGAGGGAGCGGGCGAAGATCACGCCGTACACCTCGCCCTCGGGGGTGAGCAGCGGGCCGCCGGAGTTACCCTGTCGGACCGTCGCGTACAGCGAGTACACGTCCCTGCGTACCTCGCCGCGGTGGTAGATGTCGGGGCCCTTGGCGCTGATGCGGCCGCGCACGCGCGCCGAGCGCACGTCGTAGGAGCCGTTCTCCGGGAAGCCGGCCACGATCGCGTTGTCGCCGCTCCGGGCGTCCTCGTCGGTGAACCGGAGCGGCTTCGCGTCGAGGTCGGGCACGTCGAGGACGGCGATGTCGCGCTTCCAGTCGTAGAGCACGACCTTGGCGTCGTAGAGCTTGCCCTCGCCGCCTATCTGGACGGTCGGCTCGTCGACCCCGCCGACGACATGGGCGTTGGTCATGACCCGGCGGTCGGAGAAGACGAAGCCGGTGCCTTCGAGGACCTTGCCGCAGCTCGGGGCGGTGCCGACGACCTTCACGATGGAGCGCTGGGCACGGGCGGCCACCGGGCTGCCCGCGAGCGCCGGGTCGGGCGGCCGGACCTCGGTGATCGGCTCGTTCGCGAAGGGGCTGAAGACCTGCGGGAAGCCGTTCTGCGCGAGGGTCGAGGTGAAGTTCGAGAACCAGGTCGACACCTGAGCGGGCATCAGGCGCTCGACGCCGAGGAGCACCTTGGAGCTGCGCACCTCCTTGCTCACCGTCGGCATCGCCGTGCGGGCCAGCATGGAGCCGAGCAGCCAGGCCACCAGCAGCATCGCCAGGACGTTGACCAGGGCGCCGCCGGTGGCGTCGAGGGCGCGCGCGGGGGACCAGGTGATGTGCCGGCGCAGCTTGTTGCCCAGGTGGGTGGTGAAGGCCTGGCCGACGGAGGCGCAGACGATGACCACGACCACGAAGACGATGGTCGCCGTGGTCGTGACCTGGCTGCGGTCGGTCAGCGCGTTCCAGGCGACCGGGAGCAGCAGCACGGCGACGAGGCCGCCGCCGAGGAAGCCGATCACCGACAGGACGCCGACCACGAATCCCTGGCGGTAACCGATGATCGCGAACCACACGGCGGCGAGCAGCAAGAGGATGTCCAGCACGTTCACCGTCAGTAGCCTCGCAGATTGATGTTCGGTCGCCCGGGGTCAGCGGTCAGCCTGTCATGAGCGCCAGTCGAGCGGGACCTGCTTCGACCGGTCCCAGGGGCGCTCCCAGCCCGAGTAGTGCAGGATCCGGTCGATCACCCCGGCGGTGAAACCCCAGACCAGGGCGGATTCGACGAGGAAGGCGGGGCCGGTGTGCCCGCTGGGGTGGCGGGAGGTCGCGCGGTTCGCGGGATCCGTGAGATCCGCCACGGGGACGGTGAAGACCCGGGCGGTCTCGGCGGGGTCGACGGCCCCGACCGGGCTGGGGGCGCGCCACCAGCCGAGCACGGGGGTGACGACGAAGCCGCTGACCGGGATGTAGAGCCGGGGCAGCACGCCGAAGAGCTGGACGCCGGAGGGGTCGAGGCCGGTCTCCTCCCGCGCCTCGCGCAGCGCGGCCCGCAGCAGCCCGCCGTCGGCCGGGTCGCCGTCCTCGGGGTCGAGGGCGCCGCCGGGGAACGAGGGCTGTCCCGCGTGCGAGCGGAGGGTGCCGGCGCGCTCCATGAGGAGCAGCTCGGGGCCCCGCTCGCCCTCGCCGAAGAGGATCAGCACGGCGGACTGGCGCCCCCCGCCGTCCTCGGGCGGCAGGAAGCGGCTCAGCTGCTCGGGCGCGACCGTGCGCGCGGCCCGCTCGACCGGCGCCAGCCAGCCGGGCAGGCCCGCGCCGTTGATCAGGCCGCCCGTACCGTGGATCTCTTCGCCAGTGCGCGTCATAGGCACCCCCGTGGTTCACAACGCGGTCGGAGTGTGGGTTCGTTCCCTCAGGAGCTCGCGCCCAGCGGCGGAGCCGGGCGGCCGGGGTAGTCCGGGGGCGGGTTGAGCCGCTGGCCCGGGAAGCCGCCCTTCTCGTACTTGAGCAGCTTCTTCGCCTTCTCCGGGTCCGTCTCGCCCTCGCCGTACGCGGGGCAGAGGTGGGTGATCGGGCAGGCGCCGCAGGCGGGCTTGCGGGCGTGGCAGATGCGGCGGCCGTGGAAGATCACCCGGTGCGAGAGCATCGTCCACTCGCTCTTCGGGAAGATCTCGGCGACCTCGGCCTCGATCTTGACCGGGTCCTCCTGCTCGGTCCACTTCCAGCGGCGGGCGAGCCGCATGAAGTGGGTGTCCACGGTGATGCCGGGCACGCCGAAGGCGTTGCCGAGGACGACGAAGGCGGTCTTGCGGCCGACGCCGGGCAGCTTGACCAGGTCCTCCAGGCGGCCGGGGACCTCGCCGCCGAAGTCGTCCCGGAGGGCGGCGGCCAGGCCCATGATCGACTTGGTCTTGGCGCGGAAGAAGCCGGTGGGCCGGATCAGCTCCTCGACCTCCTCGGGGACGGCGGCGGCCAGGTCCTCGGGGGTCGGGTACTTCGCGAAGAGCGCCGGGGTGGTCTGGTTGACCCGCAGGTCGGTGGTCTGCGCGGACATGACCGTGGCGACCAGGAGCTCGAAGGGATTGCGGAAGTCGAGCTCGGGATGGGCGTACGGGTAGACCTCGGCGAGCTCCCGGTTGATCTTCCGGGCCCGCCGCACCATGGCGAGATGCGACTCGGGCTTGGCCGCGGGCTTCGCGCTCGCCTTGGCGCTCTTCGCCGCGGGCTTCGCGCTCGCCTTGGCGGGCGTGGCGCTCTTCACCGCCCGCTTCGCGGGCTTCGCCGTCCCGGAAGCCGTCGGCTCCGGCTTCGTCGCGGACCGCTTCCCCGGTGCGCGTTTCGCCGCTTTCGTCTGTTTCGACACGCCGTGTTCGCCCACAGCGGAATTACCTTCGTCCGGCACTCTTCCAGCCCCCTTGGCCTGTGCTCTCACCGGCGAGTTGGACACCCGGCCAGCCTAGGCGCCGCCGCCGACATCCGCCCCGTCCGGTGCCGATCACGACCCAATCGGGCCCCTGACGTACGGAAAGGCCGTCCGGTGAGTCAAACTTGTTGTGATTGATCGCACTGAGGTCGACATAGGAGAGAACTCGTGGACGACGTTCTGCGGCGCGCCCCGCTGTTCGCGGCGCTCGACGACGAGCAGGCCGCCGAGCTGCGCGCCTCGATGAGTGAGGCGACGCTGGCCCGCGGCGACGCGCTGTTCCACGAGGGCGACCCGGGTGACCGGCTCTACGTGGTCACCGAGGGCAAGGTGAAGCTGCACCGCACCTCGCCCGACGGGCGCGAGAACATGCTGGCGGTCCTCGGCCCCGGCGAGCTCATCGGTGAGCTGTCCCTGTTCGACCCGGGCCCGCGCACCGCCACGGCGACCGCGCTCACCGAGGTCAAGCTGCTCGGCCTCGGCCACGGCGACCTCCAGCCCTGGCTGAACGCGCGGCCCGAGGTGGCCAGCGCCCTGCTGCGCGCGGTCGCCCGACGGCTCCGCAAGACCAACGACCAGATGTCCGACCTGGTCTTCTCCGACGTGCCGGGCCGGGTCGCCCGCGCGCTCCTCGACCTGTCGCGCCGCTTCGGCGTGCAGTCGGAGGAGGGCATCCACGTCGTCCACGACCTCACCCAGGAGGAGCTGGCCCAGTTGGTCGGCGCCTCCCGCGAGACGGTCAACAAGGCGCTCGCCGACTTCGCCCAGCGCGGCTGGCTGCGCCTGGAGGCCCGCGCCGTGATCCTGCTGGACGTCGAGCGCCTCGCCAAGCGCTCGCGCTAGGCACCGCGTCCGTACGGAAGGGGCCGCCCGGTCGAACCGGGCGGCCCCTTCCGCGTGCCGTACGAGCCGGCCGGACCCGCTCTAGCGCTTCGTGCCGTCCACGATCAGCGGGTTCGTGCCGCCGCCGCCGCAGGGCACCGCGTAGACCGGGTTCTTGGCCGAGGCCTCCCGGTACGCGTCGATGCACTGGTTCATCAGGACCTTGTCGGTCAGCGAGTCGTTCAGGATCTTGTTGGCGCGGGCGATGCCCTCGGCCTCGATGCGGCGCCGGTCGGCCTCCGCCTTGGCCGTACGGGCGGCCTCCAGGGCCCGCTCGGTGGACTGCTGCTGCTGGATCTTGCGGTCGATCTGGCCCTGGAGCGCGTTCGACGGCTTCACGTTGCGCAGGTTCACCGTGGTGACGTCGATCCCGCGCGGGGCGAGCCGCTCCTTGATGAGGCCGGCGATCTCCGCGTTGATCTTCTCGCGGTCCGAGGCGTAGCCCTGCTCGCTGGAGTAGCGCGCGAAGACGTTGCGGACGATCTCCCGGCTGTCCGGGTAGACCAGGCGCTGCTGGATGGCGTCCTCGCTGCCGGCCAGCTTGTACAGCTCGACCGCCTTCGAGGGGTGCACCGCCCACTTCACGGTGACCTCCGCGTACATCACGCCGCCCTGCGAGGAACGCACCTCGACCACGTCCTTGTCGGAGAGGTTGAGGTCCACGGGGCGCGTCGAGAAGGTCGTGACGTCGGTGAACGGCGACTTCACGTGCATCCCGGAGGTCATCGGCGTCCCCACCTTGCCGAAGGCGACCGGGACGCCGACCTCGTACGCGCTGATCACGTACGTCATGCTCGCGATCAGCGAGAACAGGCCGGCTATCAGGGCGCCGAGACCACCGAACTTGAGACCGGACGAGTCGTTGACGCGGCCGACGATGTACAGCACCACCGCCACGATGACCAACAGGATGGCAAGGACGAACACGGGCTTCCCCCCACGAGCTTTGACCAGATGTACGCGGAGCGTAAGACACTCCGCCGGGCCGCCCGGTTGCGGGGCGCCCCGGGCGGGCCCGGCCCGCCCCCCCTCGCCGTCAGACCAGGCCGCGCTCCTTCAGATAGTCCAGCTGCGCCCGCACCGAGAGCTCGGCCGCCGGCCACAGCGAGCGGTCCACCGCCGCGTACACCTCGGCGACGATCTCGGGGGCGGTCCTGGCCCCACGCCCGACGGCCGCCTCCACCTGGGCGAGGCGGCTCGCGCGGTGCGCCAGGTAGAACTCCAGGGCCCCCTGGGCGTCTTCGAGGACCGGGCCGTGCCCCGGCAGGACGGTGTGCACCCCGTCGTCGACGGTGAGCGAGCGCAGCCGCCGCAGCGAGTCCAGGTACTCCCCGAGCCGCCCGTCGGGGTGCGCCACCATCGTCGTGCCCCGCCCCAGGACGGTGTCGCCGGTGAGGACCGCGCCGTCGGCCGGGAGGTGGAACGAGAGCGAGTCGGAGGTGTGCCCGGGGGTCGCCACGACCCGCAGTTCGAGCCCTCCGGTGGTGACCACGTCGCCCTCGCCGAGGCCCTCGTCGCCCAGCCGCAGGGCCGGGTCCAGCGCCCGCACCGCGCTGCGGGTCAGCTCGGCGAAGCGCACGGCGCCCTCGGCGTGGTCCGGGTGCCCATGGGTGAGCAGGGTGAGCCCGACCCGCTTGCCGAGCTTCTCGGCGGTCTCCACGACCCGCCGCAGGTGCCCCTCGTCGAGCGGGCCCGGGTCGATGACGACGGCGAGCTCGGCGTCCGGCTCGGCGACGATCCAGGTGTTGGTGCCGTCCAGGGTCATCGCCGAGGCGTTCGGCGCGAGGACGTTCACCGCGCGGGCGGTCGCCGGGCCGGAGACGACGGCCCCGCGCGGCTGCCCCGGCAGGTCGGCGGCCGAGCTCACGCGGCGCCTCCGATGGGGATGTGCTTGGTGAACTCGTCGTGCCCCGGCCAGCTCAGCACCAGCTCGTCGCCGTCCAGCCGCGCCTGCGCGAGGACCGGCGCCAGGTCCTGCCGTCCGGCCGCCGCGAGGGCCTCGTCCGCCGTGCCGAAGCCCTCCAGGCCGCGCAGGGTCGAGATGGTCGGCGGCATCATCGTCAGCTCGCCCCGGTCGTAGCCCGCCGCCGCCTCGGCCGGGCGGATCCAGACGGTGCGGTCCGCCTCGGTCGACGCGTTGCGCGTGCGCTGGCCTGCCGGGAGGGCGGCCACGAAGAACCAGGTGTCATAGCGCCGGGGTTCGAACTCGGGCGTGATCCAGCGGGCCCAGGCGCCGAGGAGGTCGGAGCGGAGCACGAGCCCGCGCCGGTCGAGGAAGTCGGCGAAGGACAGCTCACGGGCCACCAGCGCCGCGCGGTCCGCCTCCCAGGCGTCCCCGGTGGTGTCGCCGACCACGCTGTCGGGGGTCTCCCCGGCGAGCAGCACGCCCGCCTCCTCGTACGTCTCGCGGACGGCGGCGCAGACGACCGCCTGGGCCTGCGCGGGCTCGGTGAGGCCGAGGCGGGCCGCCCACTCCTCGCGGGAATGCCCGGCCCAGCGCACCGGCTGCTCGTCGCGCGGGTCCACGCCGCCGCCGGGATACGCGTACGCCCCGCCGGCGAAGGCCATGGAGGCGCGCCGGCGCAGCATGTGGACGGCGGGGCCCTCGGCACCGTCCTTCAGGAGCAGCACGGTGGCCGCCCGCCTGGGTGTGGCGGGGACCAGCTCACCGGCGGCGAGGGCGCGGATCCGGTCGGGCCATTCCGGTGGGTACCACTGACCATTCGACTGACCATTCGACATGGCCGGATGCTATGCGCAAGCATCGGAATGCACGAGAGCCGATCCTCCGCCTGTGGAAAACCACCTGGGGAGAACCGGCTCTTCGTGCGCCCGCGACCGCGGGCGGGGTGTTCGGGGCGGGTCAGTCCTGGACGAGCTCGACCTGGACCTCGACCTCGACCGGCGCGTCGAGCGGGAGCACGGCGACGCCGACGGCGCTGCGCGCGTGCACGCCCTTCTCGCCGAGGACGGCGCCGAGCAGCTCGCTGGCGCCGTTGATGACGCCGGGCTGGCCGGTGAAGTCGGTGGCGGAGGCGACGAAGCCGACGACCTTCACGACGCGCTTGACGCGGTCGAGGTCACCGGCGACCGACTTGACGGCGGCGAGCGCGTTCAGCGCGCAGGTGGCGGCGAGCTCCTTGGCCTCCTCGGCCGTGACCTCGGCGCCGACCTTGCCGGTGACGGGCAGCTCGCCCGCGACCATCGGGAGCTGGCCCGAGGTGTAGACGTAGACACCCGACCGCACGGCCGGCTGGTACGCGGCCAGCGGCGGCACGACCTCCGGCAGGGTCAGGCCGAGCTCGGCGAGCTTCGCCTCGACGGCCCCGCTCACGACTTGGCCCGCTTCAGGTAGGCCACGAGCTGCTCGGGGTTGTTCGGCCCGGGCACGACCTGGACGAGCTCCCAGCCGTCCTCGCCCCAGGTGTCCAGAATCTGCTTCGTCGCGTGCACCAGCAGCGGCACAGTCGCGTACTCCCACTTGGTCATGAGCCGACTGTAGCCGCTGCCGGGGACGGGTCCCGCCGAGGCGGTCCCTCCGGGGCCGTCTCCGGGTCGCCTCGGGGTCGGCTTCCGGGGCGGCTCCGGGGCGGCCCTCTGATTGGGCCGGGCCGGCAGTGGTTAGGCTCGAAGGCGTGAGCAGGCTCCAGGTCGTCAGCGGCAAGGGCGGTACCGGTAAGACCACGGTCGCCGCCGCACTCGCGCTCGCCCTCGCGACCGAGGGCAAGCGCACCCTTCTCGTGGAGGTCGAGGGCAGACAGGGCATCGCGCAGATCTTCGAGACGGAGCCGTTGCCGTACGAGGAGCGCAAGATCGCCGTGGCCCCGGGCGGCGGTGAGGTGTTCGCCCTGGCCATCGACGCCGAGCGGGCCCTCCTCGACTACCTCCAGATGTTCTACAAGCTGGGCGGCGCGGGCCGGGCCCTGAAGAAGCTGGGCGCGATCGACTTCGCGACGACCATAGCCCCGGGCGTCCGGGACGTGCTGCTGACCGGCAAGGCCTGCGAGGCGGTGCGCCGGCGCGAGAAGCAGGGCGGCTTCGCGTACGACTACGTGGTGATGGACGCCCCTCCGACGGGCCGCATCACCCGCTTCCTCAACGTGAACGACGAGGTGGCCGGTCTCGCCAGGATCGGCCCGATACACAATCAGGCCCAGGCCGTCATGCGTTTCCTGAAGTCCCCGGACACAGCGGTGCACTTGGTGACGCTGCTGGAGGAGATGCCGGTCCAGGAGACCGCGGACGGCATCGCGGAGCTGCGCGCGGCCGAACTGCCGGTGGGCCGCGCCATCGTGAACATGGTCCGCCCCCACGTCCTGGACGAGGCGGCGGTACGGGCCGCCTCCGGCGACCACCGCGCCGCGATCGCCGCGACCCTGGCGGCGGCGGGCGTCAAGGGCGGCCCGGCGCTGGTGGAGCCGCTGCTGGAGCAGGCCGGGGAGCACGCCCAGCGGGTGGAGCTGGAGCAGGCCCAGCGGGCGGTGCTCGACGGCATCGGGGTGCCGACGTACGAGCTGCCCTTCCTGGGCGACGGGGCGGACATCGCCGGCCTCTACCGGCTGGCGAAGGAACTGCGGAGGCAAGGGGTGGGCGCGTGACCGAGGCGCGGAAGGCCGAGGCGCCGAAGACCGAGGCCGCCGGGACCGACTCCGGCGGGACCGACGCCGCCAGGACGGATGCCGCCGGGACGGATGCCCGCGGGGCCGGGGAGCGGCGGCCGGAGCAGACGGCGAACGGGCTCGACGCGGTCCCCGTCCTGGAGCTCGACCCGCTGATCGACGACCCGGCCACCCGCATCGTGGTGTGCTGCGGCGCGGGCGGGGTCGGCAAGACGACGACGGCGGCGGCGCTCGGCGTCCGGGCGGCGGAGCGCGGCCGGCGGGTCGTGGTGCTGACCATCGACCCGGCGCGCCGGCTGGCCCAGTCCATGGGCATCGACTCGCTGGACAACGTGCCGCGCAGGGTCGAGGGCATCAAGGGCTCCGGCGCGGGCGAGCTGCACGCGATGATGCTCGACATGAAGCGGACCTTCGACGAGATCGTCGAGGCGCACGCGGACGCCGACCGGGCGCGGGCGATCCTGGAGAACCCCTTCTACCAGTCCCTGTCGGCAGGTTTCGCCGGTACGCAGGAGTACATGGCGATGGAGAAGCTGGGCCAGCTCCGGGCCCGGGACGAGTGGGACCTGATCGTCGTGGACACGCCGCCGTCCCGGTCGGCGCTGGACTTCCTGGACGCGCCGAAGCGGCTGGGCTCCTTCCTGGACGGGAAGTTCATCAAGCTGCTGATGGCTCCCGCGAAGGTGGGCGGCCGGGCCGGGATGAAGTTCCTCAACGTCGGCATGTCGATGATGACGGGGACGCTGGGGAAGCTGCTGGGCGGTCAGTTCCTGAAGGACGTGCAGACCTTCGTGGCCGCGATGGACACGATGTTCGGCGGTTTCCGCACCCGCGCGGACGCCACGTACAAGCTGCTCCAGGCGCCGGGCACGGCCTTCCTCGTGGTGGCGGCGCCCGAGCGGGACGCGCTGCGCGAGGCGGCGTACTTCGTGGAGCGGCTGGCCGCGGAGCGGATGCCGCTGGCGGGTCTCGTCATCAACCGCGTCCACACCAGTGGCGCCGCCGGCCTGTCGGCCGAGCGGGCGCGGGCCGCGGCGGAAAATCTTGACGAGGGGCGCATTGTGGATCAGGGGGGCGGGAAGGCTGCTGGGCGTGGCCCTCGTGCCACCTCCCCCGAGTTGTCAGACCCCGTGCAGGACCCTTCGCCCGACCCGCTGCCCGACCCTCCCGCGGCCTCCGCCGCGGACCTCGCCACCGCCGCCGTACCGCCCACGTCCGAGGCTGCCCCCACAGCCGAAGCGGATGTGGATGTCGATGTTGACGTCGATGCCGATGTTGACGTCGACGTCGACGTCGACGTCGATGTCCAGCAGCTCACCGCAGGACTGCTCCGGCTCCATGCCGAGCGGATGCGGGTGCTCGCGCGTGAACAGCGCACGCGCGATCGCTTCACCGCGCTCCACCCCGAGGTGGCGGTCGCCGAAGTGGCGGCGCTCCCCGGTGATGTGCATGACCTCGCGGGCCTGCGGGCCATCGGCGACCGTCTCGCGACGGGCCGCGTGCCCTCGTAGGCCCCGTAGCCCCGTAGACCTCATAGACCTGTACAGGACCTGGCGACGGGCCCGGCCCCGTGGCCCGGCGGGACTAGCCCGCCGCCGCGAAGGTCTCGTACGTCGCGTCGTCGTCCATCGCCACGGGCAGCAGGCCCGCTCCGCGCTCGTACTCCGTGCGCGCGGTCTCCAGCAGCCGGCGCCACGAGGTGACGGTCGGCCGGCGGCGCAGCAGGGCGCGGCGCTCGCGCTCCGTCATGCCGCCCCAGACGCCGAATTCCACGCGGTTGTCGAGGGCGTCGGCGAGGCATTCGGTCCGCACCGGGCATCCGGTGCACACCGCCTTCGCCCTGTTCTGCGCCGCACCCTGTACGAAAAGTTCATCCGGATCGGTAGTGCGGCAGGCCGCCTGCGCACTCCAGTCAGCTACCCAGCCCATACCGGCGCCGTCCTCTCCCGAATCGAGGCTCCCCCACGGCGGTAGCGGCATATTCACCGCTGCCAGTTGGGACGTTACGGAAGGCGGGGACAGCGCAACACCCCCTTCGGGCCCAATCTTGAATGGTCCGAACGGACTATGCGTGCGCGTCAGATCACCCAGGGGAGTGATCCGAGGACATACCACCCTTATCGGGCATGGGCCGAATTCAGGCATGAAATTCCCGTGCTTCGGGTACACGGAAATTCACGCCGACGTCACGCACGGGTCTTGATGCGAGACCGCGCTGCTGTGACAGTTGTGAGCAGCTTAGGCCAAGGCATATCCGTGTGTCCGGCGAATGCGAACGCCGACGAACACCGGCGAACACCGACGGACGTCCGCACGCACATCGCCGTGCGCGGATGTGTGCAGCCGTACGCCGCCGCACACCACCGTGTACCGCCCATTCTGGTCCGGCCGGACCGGAGCGCGCGTGACCGAAACGCCTGAGGACCCCTCCGGATGTCACGGTCTGGTACGCGAACGCTCCGAGAGGCCCCTGCTCCTACGGAACGCTCATCACTTCGGATTAGGCTGCCCTCTATGGCAAAGAAGCGCTCGGGCGGAGGTCTGACCGGGACCCAGCAGGCCGCCAAGTTCCTCGGGGTCAGCGTGCTCTCCGGAGCCGTGCTGGCAGGCATCGCCCTGCCCGCGGCCGGAGCACTCGGACTGGCCGCCAAGGGCACGGTCGAGGGGTTCGACGAGATCCCGTCCAATCTGAAGACGCCGCCGCTGAGTCAGCGTACTCAGATCCTGGACTCCCAGGGCGGCCACATCGCCACCGTGTACTCGCGGGACCGCAAGGTCGTACCGATCGAGAAGATCTCGCCGTACATGCAGAAGGCGATCGTCGCGATCGAGGACTCGCGCTTCTACGAACACGGCGCGATCGACCTCAAGGGCGTGCTGCGCGCGATCAACCGCAACGCGCAGTCCGGCGGGGTGGCGCAGGGCGCCTCCACGCTGACCCAGCAGTACGTGAAGAACGTCTTCGTCGAGGAGGCGGGCGACGACCCCGAGAAGGTCGCGCAGGCCACCCAGCAGACCATGGGCCGCAAGGTACGCGAGCTGAAGTTCGCGATCCAGGTCGAGGAGGAGCTCGGCAAGAAGAAGATCCTGGAGAACTACCTCAACATCACGTTCTTCGGGCAGCAGGCGTACGGCATCGAGGCCGCCTCGCAGCGCTACTTCTCCAAGCCGGCCGCCGACCTGACCCTCGCCGAGTCCGCGATGATGGCCGGCCTCGTGCAGTCGCCGAGCCGCTACGACCCGGTCAACGACATCCAGGAGGCGACCAAGCGGCGCAACATCGTCCTCCAGCGGATGGCCGACGTGAAGGACGTCAGCCAGGCGGAGGCCGACAAGGCGAAGGCCACGCCGATCAAGCTGAAGGTGAAGACGCCGAAGAACGGCTGCATCACCGCCGTCGACGGCGCCGGCTTCTTCTGCGACTACGTCCGCAAGACGATCCTCAACGACCCGGTCTTCGGCAAGACGGCCGAGGAGCGCCAGAAGCTGTGGAACCTGGGTGGCCTGACCATCCGCACCACGCTCGACCCGCGCGCCCAGGCCGCCGCGAACGAGGCCGCCGTCGCCAAGATCGACAAGGACGACAAGGTCGCCGCCTCGGTGGTCCAGGTCCAGCCGAACAGCGGCAAGATCCTCTCGATGGGGCAGTCGCGCCCGTACGGCCTCGACCAGAAGCTGCACCAGACGACGCTGAACCTCGCCGTCGGCAAGAAGATGGGCGGCACCACGTTCGGCTTCCAGGTCGGCTCGACCTTCAAGCCGATCACGGCCGCCGCGGCGCTGGAGAAGGGGCTGAGCCCGGCCCAGTCGTTCTCGACGCCGTGGAAGATCTCGGTGCCGATGAACTCGTACACCACCTGCAAGGGCGGCCCGTCCGGCGGCGGCAGCTGGGACCTGCAGAACGAGCTGCAGTCCGAGGCCGGCAGCTGGGACATGACCAGCGCGCTCGGCAAGTCCATCAACACGTACTTCGCGCAGCTGGAGCAGATGACCGGCCTCTGCGAGACGGTCCAGATGGCGAAGAAGATGGGGTACGAGAAGGAGCTCGGCAAGAGCCTGAAGGAGCTCCCCTCGATCACCCTCGGCGGCCAGGAGGCCACCCCGCTCGACATGGCGGCGGTGTACGCGACCTTCGCCAACCGCGGCACGTACTGCACGCCCGTCGCCATCGAGTCGATCACCACGGCCAACGGGCAGAAGGTGAAGGTCCCGCAGACCGAGTGCTCGCGGGCGATGACCGAGAAGACCGCCGACAGCATCAACCAGATGCTCAAGGGCGTCGTCGAGGACGGCACGGGCACCCGGGCCGGTCTGAGCGACCGCGACAACGCGGGCAAGACGGGTACGACCAACGACCGCAAGGACGCCTGGTTCGTCGGCTACACGCCGAACCTGTCCACGGCGGTGTGGGTCGGTGACGACGTCGGCGAGAAGACCTCGATGTACGACATCACCATCGGCGGCCAGTACTACGACAAGGTCTGCGGCGGCTGCCTCCCCGGCCCGATCTGGAAGATCGCGATGACCGGGGCGCTCGACGCCTCCCAGACGCCGGGCTTCATCCCGATCAACGTGCCTCGCGGCTCCACGGGCGAGGACAAGGAGAAGGACAAGGGCAAGCAGCGCCCCGGCGACGACAACAAGCCGGGCGGCCAGCGCCCCGGCGGCACCGACCTTCCCGGCGGCATCACGCTTCCCGACGGCCTGATCGGCGGCGGGAACGGGCGCGGTGGCGGCGGTGGCGGTGGCGGTGGCGGGCGCGGCTGATGGATAGCGCCGCTGTCCACGGACACGGCGCGGCGCACGGCACAGCACACGGCACATAGAGAGGGGCGCTTCCCGGGAGATCCGGGAAGCGCCCCTCTTCTCGTTCCGCGTCCGCGGATCAGCCCGCGAGGAGCTTCTTCACCGTGGCCGCGACCCGGCCGCCCTCGGCCAGTCCGGCGACCTTGGGGTTGACGATCTTCATGACGGCGCCCATGGCCCGCGGCCCCTCGGCACCGCCGGCCCTGGCCTCCTCGACGGCGGCGGCCACGACGGCCTCCAGCTCGGCGTCGGACAGCTGCTTGGGCAGGTAGGCGTCGAGGATCTCGCCCTCGGCCACCTCGCGCGCGGCGGACTCGGCGCGACCGCCCTGGGTGAAGGCATCGGCGGCCTCGCGGCGCTTCTTCGCCTCCTTGGCGATCACCTTCTGCACCTCGTCCTCGGAGAGCTCGCGCTTGGTCTTGCCCGCGACCTCCTCCTTGTTGATCGCGGCGAGGGTCATCCGCAGCGTCGAGGAGCGCAGCTCGTCGCGTCCCTTGATCGCGGCGATGAGGTCGTCGTGGAGCTTGGCCTTCAGCGTGGTCATGGGACCAAGTGTCTCAGGTGCCGAGCATGGACCGCCCGCGCATTTCCGCCCATCGGGTCTGCGACGATAAGGGGATGCGCGCACGGTACGGGATCCCCCTGAAGATCACGGCAGGCCTGACGGCGACGGCCGCGGCCGGCATCGTCTACGCGGCGGGCTTCGAAGCCCGCTCCTTCCGGCTCCGCCGGGTGACCGTCCCGGTGCTGCCCCCGGGCATGCGTGACCTGCGGGTTCTCCAGGTCTCCGACATCCACATGGTGAGCGGCCAGGACAAGAAGCGCGGCTGGCTGCAGAAGCTGGCGGGGCTGCGTCCGGACTTCGTCGTGAACACCGGCGACAACCTCTCCGACCCGAACGCCGTACCCGAGGTGCTGGACGCGCTCGGGCCGCTGATGGAGTTCCCGGGCGTGTACGTCTTCGGCTCCAACGACTACTACGGGCCTCGGCTGCGCAACCCCGCGCTCTACCTGAAGGAGAAGATCCAGGGCCGGCACGGGCTCAACGGCAACCCGCCGGTGGTGGGCGCCGTCCACAACCCCTGGGAGGACCTGCGGGACGCCTTCGACGCGGCGGGCTGGGTGAACCTCACCAACACGCGCGGGCGGCTGAAGCTGCCGGGCCTGGACCTCGCCTTCACCGGCGTCGACGACCCGCACATCAAGCGGGACCGGTACGAGCGGGTGGCGGGCGGGCCCGAGCGGGACGCCGACTTCTCGGTGGGCGTGGTGCACGCGCCGTACCTCAGGTCGCTGGACGCGTTCACGGCGGACGGGTACGAGCTGCTGCTGGCCGGGCACACCCACGGCGGGCAGCTGTGCATCCCCTTCTACGGGGCCCTGGTCACCAACTGCGACCTGGACACCGACCGGGTGAAGGGCCTCTCCACCCACACGGCGGGCGGCCACACGTCCTACCTGCACGTCTCGGCGGGCTGCGGCACCAACCGCTTCACCCCGGTCCGCTTCGCCTGCCCGCCGGAGGCGACCCTGCTGACGCTGACGTCCCGCGGCTGAGCCGGGGACCGGGTCCCGTATGCGCCCCGCCGCCGTCACCGCCGCGTTCCGCGGCCTGATCGCCCTGGCCGCGGTCACCGGGATCGCGATCGAGTGCGTCGAGGGGAATCCCCTCGTCGTCTTCAGCTTCTTCACCGTCTGGACGAACACCGCCGTCGCCGTGGTCCTGGGCTGGGGCGCCGCCCGCGCCTGGACCCGGCGCCCGCCGCTGCCCGCGCTGTGGACCGGCGGGGTACTGCTGTGCGTCGCCGTCGTCGGGCTCGTCTTCCACCTGGTCCTGGACAACCCGGCGAGCGGCTTCGACGAGTCCGCCGCGATCGCCCGGCTGACCGGCGCGCGGGCCGTCGCCAACCAGCTCCTCCACACGGTCACCCCGATCGGGGTGCTCCTCGACTGGCTGCTGCTGACCCGCCCCGGCGCCCTGCGCCCCCGCCACGCGGCCCAGTGGCTCGCCGCGCCCGGCGCCTACCTGGCCTTCGCCCTGACCCGCGGCGCCCTGATCTCCCCCGACACCCCGACCCGCTACCCGTACCCCTTCCTGGACGTCCCCGCCCACGGCTACGCCGGCGTCCTGACCAACGCCCTGGTCCTGGGCCTGGCCTTCTACGCCCTGGGCCTCGCCCTGGTCCTCGCCGACCGCCTCCGGCCGTGGCGGCGGGGCCGGGGGGAACGGATTTCGTCTCTGGGCGCGGGTGGGCTAAAGTAATCGATGTCGCCGCGACGTGAAGAACAGAGCAGCGACATCGGGGTGTAGCGCAGCTTGGCAGCGCGCTTCGTTCGGGACGAAGAGGTCGTGGGTTCAAATCCCGCCACCCCGACAGCTAAGCAGTAGGCCGGAGGGCCCTTACCGATTCGGTGAGGGCCCTCCGGCTTTTGCCGTTTCCCCGGCCCGGCGCCCGTGGGCGGGTTCCCCGCGCTGATGGGGCTTCAGGTGGTCGCTCTACGATGGGGCGTCCAGAAGAAGGGTGGGTCTCAGAGTGCTGGTCGCGGACCGATATCGGCTCCATATGTGTGTCGGGCGTGGCGGCATGGGTGAGGTGTGGCAGGCCACCGACGAGGTGCTCGGGCGGGATGTCGCCGTCAAGCTGATGCTCGGGCACGAGCATGATCCCTCGGCCGCCGACCGGTTCCGGATGGAGGCGCAGACCGCCGCGCGGCTCAGCCATCCGCACGTCGTCGGGGTCTTCGACTTCGGGACCTGGGACGGGAAGCTCTACCTGGTGATGGAGCTGGTCCACGGGGACAGCCTCGCCGGGCCCGTGCTGGCGCCCGAGCAGGTCGCCACCGTCGCCGCGCACACCGCCGCCGGGCTCGCCGCCGCGCACCGGCAGGGGGTGGTGCACCGGGACATCAAGCCGGGGAACCTGCTGCGGGACGCGGACGGGACGGTGAAGCTGGCCGACTTCGGCATCGCGCGGTTCGTGAACGATCCCTCCGCCGCGCTCACCACCACCGGGCAGATCGTCGGTACCGGGCTCTACCTCGCGCCCGAGCGCGCCCTGGGGCAGCCCGCCTCGCCCGCCTCCGACGTGTACTCGCTGGGCTGCGTGCTCTACCAACTGCTCACCGGCCAGCCGCCGTTCCGCGGCGACACCGCCACCGCCCTGCTGTACCAGCACATCGACACGCCGCCCGCGCCGCCGCGCCAGGTCGGCGTCGCCATGCCGGCCGCCTTCGAGTCCTTCCTGCTGTCGATGCTGGCCAAGCGGCCGGAGGAGCGGCCTCCGGCGCAGGCCATCGCCGAGTGGTTCTCCGCCGGGTCCTGGCGGGACCAGCCGCTGCCGCTGCCCCCGCCGAGCCCCGTGCCCGCCCCGGCGCCGGCCGCCCCGCCCGCCCCCGTGGCATCGCCGCGCGCCCGCCGGGCGCAGCCGCCGGCCGGGAACCCGCTCGCCGCGATCTCCCGGCGCCGTCCCCGTAGAACCGCCGCCGTCGCCGGGGCCATCGCCTTCGTCGTCTTCCTGTTGATCGGGATGGCCTGGGTTAGTTAGTTAGTTAGTTGGTGGGTGGGTGGTTTGGCTGGTTGGTTGGTTTAGTACGTTCTTGGGGGCATTACGTGGCCCTCCGGGTGTTCCGGGGCCAGTAGCAGGCAGCGTGGCACGCCCGGGCCCGGGGTCGCACGGACCGTGACGGGGGTCGGCGGGTCGGTCGGCAGCTCGATCTCGACCGCCACCGGGCGGTCGTCCCGGGACGTGGCACGGCCCGTCTCCTTGCCGTCGACCAGGACCTCGACCACCGGGGTGTGGCCGGTCTGGACGGTGGCGCTGACCGAGTGGCCCCGGTAGTCGATGTGGAAGTGGTGCCGTGCTCTCATGACGTCGCCTCCGTCGCCCCCGCCGCCGGACACCTGGCCGCCCCTCCGTTCCAGCGTAGGGCGGGCCCGCGCGGAGCGCGTCAGCTGGCGAACCAGGCCAGGCAGCCGAGGAGGACCAGCGCCGCGCAGACCCCCAGGTTCACCGCCCGGTACTGGAGGAACACCGCCGCGAACTCGCGGATCGTCGCGCTCGGCCAGAAGTACGCGGCCGTCGGCGAGCCCACCACCTGCCCGTTCACCCCCGCCTTGCGGGCCATCAGCGCGGCCCGGAAGGCGTGGAAGTTGTTGGTGACGATCACGCACTCCGCGCCCGGCCGGTCCGCCTCCATCAGCGCCTTGCTGAACAGCATGTTCTCCTCGGTCGTGCGCGAGCGGTCCTCGCGCACCACCCGGTCCACCGGGAAGCCCCGCTCCACCAGGTAGTCCGCCATCGCGTGCGACTCCGGAAGCTCCTCGTCCGGGCCCTGGCCGCCGGAGGTGATCAGCACCGGCGGCCGCTCCACCTCGCGCCGCGCGGCGAGCGCCTCGTACACCTGGCGGCCCCGGTCGAGGCGGCTCGCCAGCAGCGGGGGCACCCGCCGGCCGCCGATCAGGCCCGAGCCGAGCACCACCACGTAGTCGGCGTCCCGGCGGATGCGCATCCTGCCGTACAGGAAGGCGTAGCCGATGAAGCAGAGGAAGAGGAACGACACGTACCCCAGGACCATCAGGAGCGTGCCCGCGATGATGCCCAGCGACCGCGAGTGGGTGACCACGGCCGTCGCCATCAGGGCGATCACGCCGAAGATGCTCAGGCCCGCGAGGAGCGACAGCAGGTTCGCCGGGCGGCGGCCCTCCTTGCGGACCATCTTCACCCCGTTCGCGCACAGCAGCCCCGCCAGCACCAGCGGGCCGAGCGCCAGCACGAGCAGCAGCAGGACCGTCACCGTCTCGGCGACCCCCGGCGGGGCGTCCTCAAGCCTCGCCAACAGGCCCAGGCCGAAGAAGGTGACGGACAGGCCCAGATACACCGCGTTGCTGAAGCGGCGCCGGTCGCGCAGCACCCCCGCCCCGAAGAGCAGCAGGAACACGGCGGACACGACGTAGGCGAACATGTCGCTCATCGTAGACAGCCGCGGTGACATCACCGCCGTTCACGACGCCCGCCCCGCCCCTCAAGGCTCCGCCGCCAGCTCGCGCAGCCCGCGCCGCGCGCCCTCCTCGTACGCCCGGCGCAGCTCGCCGTCCGTCAGGTGGTCGCGCAGGGCCGACTCGCTGCGCTCCCGGGACGCCGCGCAGAAGCGCGCGGGGCGGTAGCCGTCCTCGAAGGCCGTGGAGCGCAGCAGGTCCACCGCGCCCAGCAGATGCGCCGCCGTGGTGGGCCGGCCGCGCAGGATCCGCGTCTGGGCCAGCAGCTCCGCCGCGCAGGCCGCTCCGGAGGCGTCGCCGAGCCGCAGGTGCTCCCGCAGGGCCCGGCTCGCGAGCTCGGCGGCCCGGCCCGGCTCCCCGTCCCAGGAGTGCAGCTCCGCGCGGGCGTACTGCGCCCAGGCGTCGGCCCACAGGTCCCGCCCGCCCCAGCTGTGTACGGCGGCCCGGTCCAGGGCCTCCTGAGCCGCCTCCGGGTCCACCCGGACCAGCGCCAGGGACAGCGCCGTCCAGCACAGCTGCCGGGTCGGGCCGAGGTCCGGGTACTCGGCGAGCGTCTCCAGGGCGTCGCGGAACTCGGCCGCCGCCGCCTCCCCCCGCCCCTGGTACAGGGCGGTGGCCCCGCGCAGATGCGCCAGCAGCACCAGGCACGTGCCGTCGCCCTCCCGCACGGCCGCCGCCCACGACCGCACCAGCAGCGGATCGGCGTCCTCCGGGCGCCCCGACTCCAGCTCCAGATAGGCGGCGAGCCACAGCGCGCGGGCGGGCACCGGGCCCGGGTGGAGGGACAGCGCGTGCCGCAGCCGGGAGCGGCCCTCGGTGACCCGGCCGCAGGCCAGCCACAGGAACCACAGGGCGACCGCGATGTCCACCGCCGTCTCCGCCTCGGCGGCCGGGGCGAGCGGCGCCGTCGTCGGGTCCATGGCGGCGGCCAGGTCGGGGAGTTCGAGCAGGGCGAGCGCGCGGGCGTCGAGCTGCCGGCCGCTCTGCCACCAGTCGGCCGCCCGCCGCGCCAGCCTGAGGCACCAGCGGCGGTGCTCCCGCACGACGGCCCAGCGGTCGCCGCGCTCGCTGAGCCGCCGGGCGCCCACCGCGCGCATCGGCGGCGGCATCCAGTAGCGGTCCTCGCCCGGGTCGCCGTCGTCCACGGGGAGCAGGGCGAGCGGGGCGAGCCGGTCCAAGACGTCGAGGACGTCCAAGGCGTCCAGGGCGTCCCGGGCGTCCCGGGCGGCGTCGGCGGGGAGCGTCCCGGCGGCGCACACCTCGCGGACGGCCTCACGGCCGAAGGAGCCCTCGAAGACGGAGAGCCGCTCCCAGAGGAGGCGTTCCGGCGCCTCGCAGCGCTCGTAGCCGCGTTCGGCGGCCGCCAGGGCCGACGGTGCCGTGGCGGCGGGGCCCTCCGCCGCGTGTCCCGGCGCGCCTCCCGTGCCACCGTCCGGCCCGCCCTCCGCGACGGGGACCCCGTACGCGTACGCGGTCCCCGTCCCCGCCTTCGTCCCCGTCCCCGCCTTCGTTCCCGGGCGGGCCGGGCCCGGGGGCACGGGCACGACCGTCTCGTCGGGCAGCCCCAGCGCGCGCGGCGACGTGACCAGGACCGTGAGTCCGGGGGAGCAGGCGGGGGACTCCCGCAGCAGGCCCGCCACCACGGCCGCGCCCGCGCGCCCCAGGCGCTCCCAGCCGTCCAGGACGAGGACCCGGGGCGCTCCCCGCGCGGCGAGCCTGCGGCGCAGCAGGCGGGCCAGGGCGGGGAGGTTCTCCCGGGTCAGCAGGCCGGCCGGCTCCCACAGGGCCTCGGCGCCCTCGCGGCGCAGCGCCTCGCGCAGCAGCCGGGTCTTGAGGGGGCCCGGTGGCCCGGTCAGGGTCAGCAGGCGCACGCCGTCGCGCACACCACTCCGCAGGGCCGCCAGTTCGTGCTCCCGGCCCCTCAACGTCCGCCCCGTTTCCGCCATCTGCCCCTTACCGCCCCGTTGCCGTGTCCGCTGTCTTCGCGCCTGTCTTCATGACTGTCTTCGCACCTGCCTTCTCGCCTGTCTTCATATCTGTCTTCATGACTGTCTTCATGACGGGGAGCCGTGGCTGCGGCTTGAATGCATATGCCCCGGGACGAAATCCTGGAGGCCAGGAGCAAACCGGCCAAGCCATTGCCGTGAATCCACCAAGGAGGCACATGCCAACCGGTGAATCCGTCCTGGGCGAGGCGGATCTGGCGCTGATCCACGCGTTGCAACTGGTCCCGCGCGCCAGTTGGACCCAGCTCTCGGCCGTGCTCGGCGCCGGTCCCGACACCCTGGCGCGGCGCTGGGAGCTGCTGACGGCGGGCGGCTACGCCTGGGCCGGTTTCCTCGTCCGGCGGCAGGGTCCCGAGGCGCCGCTGTACGCGTGGGTGGAGGTGGACTGCGCCGCCGGGCGCTCGGAGGAGACCGCGGTCGAGCTGACCCGCGACCCGTACACCCTGGGCGTGCACGAGGTGACCGGGGACACCGATCTGGTGCTGCTCGTGCTCTGCCCGGATCTGGCGGCGCTCGACGCCTATCTGTCGCTGCGGGTGCGGCGGCTGCCGGGGGTGACGCGCTCGCGGACCCAGGTGGTGACCGGGGTGCACAGCGCGCGGAACCTGTGGCAGCTCGACCAGTTGACGCCGCGCCAGGTCCGGCAGCTGACGGGCGCCGTCCCGGTGCCCGCGCAGGCCGTCGGCCCGGCGGCGCCCCGGCGGCGGGGGCGGGAGCTCGGCGAACTGGACGAGGCCCTGGTCCTGGAGCTGGCCGGGGACTGCCGGCGCAGCGCGGCGGAGCTGGCGCGGACCTGCGGGGCGAGCGAGTCGACCGTACGGCGCCGGCTGGACGCGCTGGCCGGCGGTGACGCGCTGATCCACCACTGCGTGCCGGCGCCGCGCTTCTCGGGGCGGCCGGTGTGGGCGCTGATCCGGGCGGACGTCCCGGCGCTCGCGATGGCCGCCGCGGCGGCGGCCACGGCCCGGCTGCGGCAGACCCGGCTGGTGACCTCGGTGACCGGCGGGCACAACCTGGCCGTCGGAGCCTGGCTGCGCTCGGTCGGCGAGCTGCGCGAGATCACCATGGCGATGGAGCGGGCGGCGCCCTCGCTGCGGATCACCGGGACCTCGCTGAGCCTGCGGACGCACAAGACGGGGGCGCAGGTGCTGGGGCCGGACGGGCGGCGGCTGCATCATGTGCGGCCGGATCTGCGGGCGCCGCTCCGGCAGGACCGTTTCGCCTGACGGGGCGCCGGGATCCGGCCGGCACGGGGCGGAAGGGGCCCGGGGCGCCGGGCCCCTTCCGTGCCGTGCGGGCCGGAGTGAGAATGGCGGTATGGAGTTCGCCGTGTTCGTGACCCTGCCGGGGCTCGTGATCCTGCTGACCGCGATCGCGTTCGGCGATCAGATCCTGCGCGCCACCGGGCGCGGGCGGCGGTCGGGGCAGATCTCCTCGACCGGTTTCGAGCAGCTGCACGCCACCTTCTCGCAGGGCAAGCAGAACGAGCTCAAGGAGCGGCAGAGCGCCCTCGTGATGCGGGACGACGAGGAGGACGGCGCCCCGCCGCACCGCTCCACGGTGGATCTGGCGGGCGGGCGCGCCGTGATCCGGATGCCGTCCGTGGCGGCCCCGGCCGCTTCGCCCTCCGGAGCCACGGCGCCCTCCGGGCCTACGCCGCCCGCCGCGCCTACCGCGCCTACCGCCCCTTGGACGCCTTGATCGAGTACATCAGCGGGATGCGGGGGTGGTCGGCGGCGAAGCGGTAGTAGCCGTCGTCCTGCCGGGTGAGCGACTGGAAGCGCGAGAACAGCGTCATCTCGTGCTCGTGCAGGAACTCGATGCGCAGCCCCGCCTTCGCGAGGGCCGTGACGACCTCGCCGACCGGGTGCACCCACTCCACGCTGCGGTTGTGGGTGGTGGCGGCTTCGAGCTCCGCGTACGTGCCGGAGGAGGAGTCCACCCACGGTTCGCGCACGAAGTAGTCGTGCACGAGCCGGGTCGCCGTCTCGTCGTCGAAGGAGTCCGCCATGGGGTGGAACTCGGCGACGTACAGGAAGCCGCCCGGCGCGACCAGCGCGGCGGCGGTCTCGGCCCAGCGGTCCAGGTCGGGCATCCAGCACAGCGCGCCGCCGCCGGTGTAGACGATGTCGTACGAGGAGTCCGGCACCGCCTCGGCGGCGTCGTAGGTGTCGGCGGCGACGAAGGCGGCCCGGTCCGGGCCGAGGCCCAGGTCGGCGGCGAGCGAGCGAGCCGCCTCGACGGCCGGCTCGGAGAAGTCCAGGCCGACGACGCGGGAGGCGCCGTGCCGGGCCCAGGACAGGGTGTCCAGGCCGATGTGGCACTGGAGGTGCAGCAGGGAGCGGCCGGTGACGTCGCCGACCTCGGCGACCTCGAAGTCGCGCAGGGCGTCCTTCCCGGCGCGGAAGTCGTCGAGTCCGTAGTAGTCGCTGGCCATGTGGATCGGGACGCGTTCGTCCCACATGGCGCGGTTGGCCGCGTACCAGTCGTCTGGGGTCGGTGCGTACATGCCCCGGAGGTTATCCACAGGCTGAGGGCGCGGCGAACGAATTGTCGGCGGACCGGAGCATCATGGCTGCATGACCGAGAGCGAGGAGACCAAGGTGACGGAGAGCACGGCCGGCGGGACCGCGAGCGAGGACGTCCCCGGCTGGGAGCGGCGGTTCCGGGCGCCGCGGGTCTCCCTGCCCGAGTGGGCCGAGGAGGCGCCGGACCGCTCGCTGTTCGTGTCGAACGCGACGGGGACGTACGAGCTGTACGCCTGGGACCGGGCGGACGGCGGGCAGCGGCAGGTCACCGACCGGCCGAACGGGACGACGGACGGCACGCTCTCGCCCGACGGGCGGTGGATCTGGTGGTTCGCGGACACCGACGGCGACGAGTTCGGCGTGTGGCTGCGCCAGCCCTTCCACGGGGGCGCGGACGAGCCCGCCGTGCCGGGCCTGGAGCCCTCCTATCCGGCGGGCCTCGCCATCGGCCGGGACGGCACGGTCGTGGTGGGCCGCTCCACCGACGAGGACGGCTCGACCGTCCACCTGCTGCGGCCGGGCGCGCCGGAGCCGGTGGAGATCTACCGGCACCGCGAGTCGGCCGGCGTCGGGGACCTCTCGCACGACGGTTCGCTGATCGCCGTCGAGCACACCGAGCACGGCGACTCCATGCACTCGTCCATCCGGATCCTGCGGGCGGCGGACGGCTCGGTGGCGGCCGAGCTCGACGACACCGAGGGGGGCACGGAGGAGCTGGGGCTGAGCGTCCTCGGCTTCGCCCCGGTCGACGGCGACACCCGGCTGCTCGTGGGGCACCAGCGGCGCGGGCGCTGGGAGCCGATGCTGTGGGACGTGGCGACGGGCACCGAGACCGACCTGCGGCTCGACCTGCCGGGTGACGTGTCGGCCGAGTGGTATCCGGACGGCTCGGGGCTGCTCGTGGTGCACGGCTTCGAGGCCCGCAGCGAGCTGTGGCGGTACGAGATCGGCACCGGCGCCCTGGTCCGGGTGGAGACCCCGCCGGGCACGGTGTCGAGCGCGACGGCCCGCCCGGACGGCTCGGTGGAGTATCTGTGGTCCTCGGCCGCCCGGCCGCCCGTGGTGCGCTCCACGGACGGCTCGGTGGTGCTCGACCCGCCCGGCCCGAAGGCGCCGCCGTCGGTGCCGGTCGAGGACGTGTGGGTGGACGGTCCCGGCGGGCGGGTGCACGCGCTCGTGCAGCGCCCGGCGGAGGGCGAGGGCCCGTTCCCGACGGTCTTCGAGGTGCACGGCGGCCCGACCTGGCACGACAGCGACGCCTTCGCCTCCGGCCCGGCCGCGTGGGTGGACCACGGCTACGCGGTGGTCCGGGTCAACTACCGGGGCTCGACGGGCTACGGCCGGGAGTGGACCGACGCGCTCAAGCACCGGGTGGGGCTGATCGAGCTGGAGGACATCGGCGCGGTCCGGGAGTGGGCGGTGGCGAGCGGGCTGGCCGACCCGGAGCGGCTGGTGCTGTCCGGCGGCTCCTGGGGCGGCTATCTGACCCTGCTCGGCCTCGGCACCCAGCCGGAGGCGTGGGCGGTGGGGCTCGCCGCCGTGCCCGTCGCCGACTACGTGACGGCGTACGAGGACGAGATGGAGGCCCTGAAGGCGCTGGACCGCACGCTGCTCGGCGGCTCGCCCGAGGAGGTGCCGGAGCGGTTCGCCGCCTCCTCGCCGCTCACCTACGTGGACGCGGTGAAGGCGCCGGTGCACATCACGGCCGGGGTCAACGACCCGCGCTGCCCGATCCGGCAGATCGACAACTACGTGGACCGGCTCGCCGCCCGGGGCGCGGTGCACGACGTGTACCGGTACGACGCGGGGCACGGGTCGCTGGTCGTCGAGGAGCGGATCAAGCAGGTCGCCCTGGACCTGGCCTTCGCGGCCCGGCACCTGGGGACCCGGGCGAAGGGGGACTGAGGCCGCTTGCGTACGGTGGGGGTGTGTACCGGTTCCTGAGAACGCCCCGCTGGTGGGGGATCAACGTCTTCGTCCTGCTGGCGATCCCGTTCTGCGTGTTCATGGGGACCTGGCAGCTCGGCAAGTTCGAGGACCGCGTCGACTCCCACAGGGAGGCCGAGCGGCGGCCCGACCCGGCGACCCAGCGCACCGAGCCGCTGGACTCGCTGCTCCCCGTCGACAAGGAGACCTCGGGCCGGGTGGCCGAGGCCAGCGGGCGGTACGGGGAGCAGTTCCTGGTCCCCGACCGGACACTGGACGGGCGCTCCGGCGCGTACGTCCTCACCCTCCTGAAGACGGACGGCGGCAAGGTGCTGCCGGTGGTCCGGGGCTGGCTGCCCACGGGCACCGCGGCCCCCGCCCCGCCGTCCGGCGAGGTCACCGTCTCCGGCGCGCTCCAGGCCTCGGAGAATCCGGGCACCAAGGGCGTGAACACGGCGGGCGGGCTGCCGGCCGGGCAGCTCGGCATGATCAGTGCCGCCGCGCTGGTCAACGTGGTGACGGACGACGTCTACGACGCCTGGATCACGCTCGTGGACTCGCCCGCCGGGCTCGTCCCGGTGCCGGCCTCGGCCGCGGCCGGGACCAGCCTGGACATGAAGGCGTTCCAGAACCTGGGCTACACGGCCGAGTGGTTCGTCTTCGCCGGCTTCGTGCTCTTCATGTGGTTCCGGCTGGTCCGCCGGGAGGCCGAGGCCTCCCGGGACGCCGCCCTCGGGCTGTAGCCGGCCGGCCCTCCCAGGGCGGCCGGCCCCCGGGCCCCGGGGCCTGTGGCGTCAGGGGCCACAGGCGCCTCAGGAGGCGTCCAGGACTCCGGTGCGGTAGATCGTGCCCGCGCACGCGTGCGGGATGACCGTCTCGGCCGCCGGGCCGCCCGCCTCCGCCGTGTGCGTCACGGAGACACTGCCCTCGGCCGGGGCGCCGTCGGTCGCCAGCTGGGCGCTCGCCGGGTTGCCCGTCGTGCCCGTGCCGGCCGAGCCGCCGGTGGGGCCGGTCCCGCCGCCGCCTCCCGGCGTCGCCGTCGGGGTGGGCGTCGGCTCCGGGCCCGTGGTGGGACAGGTCTCGCTGGGCACCCAGGCGAAGCGCACCTCGTACGCGTTGGACGGGGGCAGCACCAGCGTCGGCGACTCCTGCCCGGGGTCGGGCAGGCCCCGCGCCGGGTCGCCGAAGGTGTGCTGGACGACGGCGATCTTCGCCGGGTCGGCCGCGCCGCGCGCCTGGAAGCCGATCCGTCCCGGGCCGCCGACCGCGCAGTCGCTGCCGGAGACGTTGGAGACGCGGAACCTGCCGTAGACCTTGCCCTCGGCGTCCGGGGCGCCCGCCTGCACGGAGCTGACGCTGAGCTGGCCGGCCTCGCAGACCGGCGAGGTGGGGACCGGCGAGCTGCTCGGGGTGCCGGCGTCGCCGCCGGAGCCGACGCCGCCGGTGCCGGGCACCGGAACGCTGGGCTTGCCCGCTCCCCCGGTGCCGCTCTCGGCCTCGGCCTCGGCGCCGGGGGCCGGGGTGCGGCTGCGCTGCCCGCCCTCGACGCCGGTCTCGGTGCCGGTGCCGCCCTGGGCCTGCTGGCCGTGGCCCGCGTTCACCGCCTTGTCGGCGCTGATGCCGCCCGAGGAGGCCACGTGGACGAGGGCCGGGACGGCCGTGCCGACGAGGACGACGGCGGCGGCCATGCCGACGACGGCCTGGCGCCTGCGGGCCCGGCGCGCGGGCACGGCCCGGCGCAGGTGCTCCAGGGTGCCCTCGGAGGGTTCGAGCCCGGACACCGCGCCGTGGAGCAGCAGCCGCAGCGCCGACTCGTCGTCGGCGGCCGCGGAGGGTTCCGGCGGTTCGTTCAGCATGGCGCGTCTGCCCAGGTCGTTCCGGTCGTCGTGCTCGGGGCGCGTCCCGCCGCCTGACGGGCCGCTCATGCGTTCGCCTCCATCGCGACGCGCAGCGCCGCGATGCCGCGCGAGCCGTACGCCTTCACCGAGCCGAGGGAGATCCCGAGCGTCTCGGCCACCTGAGCCTCGGTCATGTCCGCGAAGTAGCGCAGCACCAGGACCTCGCGCTGGCGCCGCTGGAGGCCGCGCATGGCCTTGATCAGCGCGTCCCGCTCCAGCTGGTCGTAGGCGCCCTCCTCGGCGCTCGCCATGTCGGGCATCGGCTTCGAGAGCAGCTTCAGCCCGAGGATGCGGCGGCGCAGCGCGGAGCGCGAGAGGTTGACGACCGTCTGGCGCAGGTAGGCCAGGGTCTTCTCGGGGTCACGCACCCGGCCGCGGGCCGAGTGGACCCGGATGAAGGCCTCCTGCACGACGTCCTCGCAGGAGGCGGTGTCGTCGAGGAGCAGGGCGGCCAGCCCGAGCAGCGAGCGGTAGTGCGAGCGGTAGGTCTCGGTGAGGTGGTCGACGGTGGTGCCGGCGGCGATCGCGTCGTCGGCGCCCTCGCGGGGCGCCGGGATGCCGTTCACGGTCGGTCGGGTTCTGATGGGCATCGGGGCGATCACCGGTATGCCGCCGGCCGGGCGCTGCCGCCGGAGCGGGCGCGCCGCGGTGCCGCGCAGCGGGATGACCGCAGCGATGTCGAGTACCTCTGCCACGCCTGTTGGACACGCCGACCCCCGTCAGGGTTGTACGCGTACGGCACCGTTTTTGACGGTGCGTCGTTCGTCCTCATGCGTACCCGTTCTCCCCCGATGCCCCGCTTCCGCGGTGTGCTTCGCGCTGTCCGGACGGCCACTCAGTGAATGGGTGCACGCGAAGACGCCGCCTGCCCGACCGCCGGTTGCGGAGGGGAGGGAACAGCATCGTCATCCAGGACATCTGACCTGTTCAAGAGGCGTCCGAAGCCGATTTGCTCACAAGGGCTTCACAGATCGTACAAAGTTGAGCGGAGTCGCGGTGCCGATTTCCGGACACCCGCCGCTCAGTCGGCGATGATCGACTCGGCGATCTGCAGGGCGTTCAGGGCGGCTCCCTTGCGCAGGTTGTCCGCGCAGACGAAGAGCTCCAGGGCCCGCTCGTCGTCGAGCGAGCGCCGCACCCGGCCGGCCCAGGCCGGATCGGTGCCCACGACGTCCGCCGGGGTGGGGAAGTCGCCGCTGGCGGGATCGTCGTACAGCACCACGCCGGGCGCGGTGGCCAGGATCTCGTGGGCGCGCGGGACGGTGACGGGCCGTTCGAAGCGGGCGTGCACCGAGACGGCGTGCCCGGCGACGACGGGGACCCGGACGCAGGTGGCGGCCACCGGCAGCCCCGGCAGGCCCAGGACCTTGCGGGTCTCCTCGCGGACGGCGAGCTCCTCGGAGGACCAGCCGTCGGCCGCGGGGCTCCCGGACCAGGGCAGCACGTTGAGCGCGACGGGGCCGGGGAAGGGTCCGGTGCGCTCGCCGACGGCCCGGCGCACGTCCCCGGGCTGGACGCCCAGTTCGCTGCCGGTGACCAGGGCGAGCTGTTCGCGGAGCGCCGCGGTGCCCGCCCGGCCGGCTCCGCTGGCCGCCTGCTGGACGGTGACGACCAGCTCGGCCAGGCCGAACTCGGCGTGCAGGGCGCCCACGGCGGCGATCAGCGCCAGGGTGGAGCAGCCGGGGCTGGCGACGATGCCGCGCGGCCGGATCCGGGCGGCGTGCGGGTTGATCTCGGGGACCACCAGCGGCACGTCCGGGTCGGCCCGGAAGGCGGCGGAGGTGTCCACGACGACCGCGCCCTTGGCGGCGGCGATCGGCGCCCAGCGGGCGGCGATCTCGTCGGGTACGAGGAAGAGGGCGAGGTCGACGCCTTCCAGCGCCTCCTCGCTCAGCGCGAGGACCTCGCTCTCCTCCCCCCGCACGGCCAGCGCGCGGCCGGCCGAGCGGGGGGAGGCGAGCAGCCGTATCTCGCCCCAGACGTCCGCGCGGTGCGTGAGCATCCGGCGCAGCACGGCGCCGACCGCCCCGGTCGCTCCCACGACGGCGAGCGTCGCCTCTCCGCGCATCCGCAGACGTCCGGTGGTCAGCGGCCGGTGCCGCCGTAGACGACGGCCTCGTCCGAGTCGCTGTCCAGGCCGAAGGCGGTGTGGACGGCGCGCACGGCCTCGTTGACGTCGTCGGCGCGGGTGACGACCGAGATGCGGATCTCCGAGGTGGAGATCAGCTCGATGTTCACGCCCGCGTCGGACAGCGCCTTGAAGAAGTCCGCGGTGACCCCGGGGTTGGTCTTCATGCCGGCGCCGACGAGGGAGATCTTGCCGATCTGGTCGTCGTAGCGGAGCGAGTCGAAGCCGATGACGGGCTTCGTCTTCTCCAGGGCGTCGATGGCCTTGCGGCCCTCGGCCTTGGGGAGCGTGAAGGAGATGTCCGTGAGGCCCGTGGAGGCCGCGGACACGTTCTGCACGATCATGTCGATGTTGATCTCGGCGTCCGCGACGGCCCGGAAGATCGCGGCGGCCTCGCCCGGCTTGTCCGGGACGCCGACGACGGTGATCTTCGCCTCGGAGGTGTCGTGGGCGACACCGGAGATGATGGCCTGCTCCACCTGCTCGGCTCCTTGCTCGACGGGTCGTTCGTTGCTGACCCAGGTGCCCTGCAGTCCGGAGAAGGACGAGCGGACGTGGATCGGGATGTTGTAGCGGCGCGCGTACTCGACGCAGCGGTGCAGCAGCACCTTGGAGCCGGAGGCCGCGAGCTCCAGCATGTCCTCGAAGGAGATCCAGTCGATCTTCCGCGCCTTCTTCACCACGCGCGGGTCGGCGGTGAAGACGCCGTCGACGTCGGTGTAGATCTCGCAGACCTCGGCGTCGAGCGCGGCGGCCAGGGCGACCGCGGTCGTGTCCGAGCCGCCCCGGCCCAGGGTGGTGATGTCCTTCTTGTCGGCGGACACGCCCTGGAAGCCGGCGACGATGGCGATGTTGCCCTCGTCCAGCGCGGTGCGGATGCGGCCCGGCGTGACATCGATGATGCGAGCTTTGTTGTGGACCGAGTCGGTGATGACACCGGCCTGGCTGCCCGTGAACGACTGGGCCTCGTGGCCCAGGTTTTTGATCGCCATGGCCAGCAGGGCCATGGAGATCCGCTCTCCTGCGGTCAGCAGCATGTCGAACTCACGGCCGGCCGGCATCGGGGATACCTGCCCGGCGAGATCGATCAACTCGTCCGTCGTGTCGCCCATCGCGGAGACCACGACGACCACCTGGTGGCCGTTCTTCTTGGCTTCCACGATTCGCTTGGCGACGCGCTTGATGCCCTCGGCATCGGCAACGGAGGAGCCTCCGTACTTCTGCACGACAAGGCCCACGTGCGCTCCTCGCTCAGTCCTCGCCGCAGCACGCGCTGCGGTCGGCTCAGTCTAACGAGGGACCGGAAAACGCCGACCTGATATCGCATGGTGAGACAGACTGCTCAGAGGGTGATCATCGGAAGCGGCGGGCGCCCCACGGCGCCGCCCGCCCGGTCCCGCGCCCCCTCGGCCGCCCCGCCCGGCCCCATAGCGGCTGGCAACACCCCCGACACAATGGTTCCGGCATACGAGACGACAACGGTGTGACCTGGACACATGCCCGCCCGGCTGCCACTCTCCCGCCATGCGCACTCGCTCCGCCGCCATAGCCGCGGCCTCCGTCCTCTCCGCCGTCGCGGCCCTGGCCACGTCCGGCTGCGCGCCCCAGGAGACGGCCGGCAGCGCCTCGGGCACGTCCTCCGCCTCGGCCTCCGGCGGCGGTACGGCCGGGGGTTCCTGCACCGCGGCCGCGCTCGCCACCAAGGCCAAGGGGAAGCTCACCGTCGGCACCGACACGCCCGCGTACGCCCCCTGGTTCCAGGACGACGACCCGGCCAACGGCAAGGGCTACGAGTCCGCCGTCGCGTACGCCGTGGCGAAGCGGCTCGGCTTCGCCCAGGGCGACGTCGTCTGGCAGAAGGTCGCCTTCAACAACGCCTTCGCCCCCGGCGCCAAGACCTTCGACTTCGACGTCAACCAGGTGTCGATCAGCGAGGACCGCCGCAAGGCCGTGGACCTCTCCTCCGGCTACTACGACGTCCGCCAGGCGATCATCGCGCTGAAGGACTCCAAGGCGGCCAAGGCGACGAGCCTGGCCGACCTCAAGGGCGCCAAGCTGGGCGCGCAGGTCGGCACCACCAGCCTCGACGTCGTCAACGACCTCATCAAGCCGGACCAGCAGCCGTCCGTCTTCCAGAAGAACGACCTCGCCAAGGCCGCGCTCAAGAACGGCCAGGTCGACGCGATCGTCGTGGACCTGCCCACCGCCTTCTACATCACCGGCGCCGAGGTCACCGAGGCCAAGGTCGTCGGCCAGTTCGAGACCCCCGCCGGCGCCGCCAAGGAGCAGTTCGGCCTCGTCCTCGACAAGGACAGCGCGCTGACCTCCTGCGTCTCCAAGGCCGTCGACGCGCTGCGCGCGGACGGCACCCTGGCCGCCATCGAGAAGCAGTGGCTGTCCGACGCCGCCGGCGCCCCGGTGCTGAAGTGACCACCCTGGAGAAGCCGGGCAAGGCCGGGGAGGACTCCCCCGGCCACATGTACCGGCCGTCGCGGCGGCGGATCGAGCGCGAGCGCTACAAGCGCGCCCGCACCCGCCGCGCGACGGCGATCGCCACCCTCAGCTCCGCCGCCACCCTGACGGCGCTGTTCTTCGTGATCACCGGCTCCCCCGGCTGGCCGCGCACGAAGGAGACCTTCTTCGACCCGGAGTACGCGCGCCAGGCGCTGCCCAAGGTCCTCGACGGCCTCTGGCTCAATCTGCAGTTGCTCCTCGTCTGCGGCGCCGTCACCCTCGTGCTCGGCCTGCTGCTCGCCGTCGCCCGCACCCTGCGCGGCCCGGCGTTCTTCCCGCTGCGCGCGCTGGCCACCGCGTACGTCGACTTCTTCCGCGGCCTGCCGCTGATCATCTGCCTGCTCGCGGTGATCTTCGGCGTCCCCGCGCTGCGCCTCCAGGGCGTGCCCACCGACCCCGTCGTGCTGGGCGGCACCGCGCTGGTGCTCACCTACTCGGCGTACATGGCCGAGGTCTTCCGCGCCGGCATCGAGAGCGTCCACCCCAGCCAGCGGGCCGCCGCCCGCTCGCTCGGCCTCTCCAACGCCCAGACCATGCGCTTCGTCGTCCTGCCGCAGGCCGTCCGCCGGGTCGTGCCGCCGCTCCTCAACGACCTGGTGTCGCTCCAGAAGGACACCGGCCTGGTCTCCATCGCGGGCGCGGTCGACGCCGTGTACGCGGCGCAGATCCTCGCCAGCAAGACCTTCAACTACACCCCGTACGTCGTCGCGGGCCTCGTGTTCGTCGTGCTCACGATCCCCATGACCCGCTTCACCGACTGGGTCACCGCGCGCATGAACCGGCGCCAGTCGCAGGGAGGCACCGTATGACCGCGGTCCTGAGGCTCGAATCCGTCCGCAAGACCTACGCCGGGCACCCCGTGCTGCGCGAGGTGGACCTGGAGGTCCCGCAGCACTCCGTCACCGTGCTGATCGGCGCCTCCGGCTCCGGCAAGTCGACCCTGCTGCGCTGCGCGAACCTCCTGGAGGAGATCGACGACGGCGCGATCTTCCTGGACGGCGAGGACATCACCGACCCGCGCGTCGACGCCGACGCCGTACGCCGCCGGATCGGCGTGGTCTTCCAGGCGTACAACCTCTTCCCGCACATGAGCGTGCTCGACAACGTCACGCTCGCCCCGCGCCGGGTGCACCGCACCGAGCGCCGGGAGGCCGAGGAGCACGCCCGCGAGCTGCTCACCCGGCTCGGGCTCGGCGACAAGGCGGCCGAGTACCCGGACCGGCTCAGCGGCGGCCAGCAGCAGCGCGTGGCGATCGCCCGCGCCCTGGCCTGCCGGCCGCGGCTGCTGCTCCTCGACGAGGTGACGGCGGCGCTCGACCCGGAGCTGGTCGGCGAGGTCCTGAACGTCGTCCGGGACCTCAAGGAGGAGGGCATGACGATGGTCATCGCCACCCACGAGATGGGCTTCGCCCGCGAGGTCGCCGACCAGGTCTGCTTCCTGGCCGACGGCGTCGTCCTGGAGCGCGGCACCTCCGCCGAGGTCTTCGGCGCGCCCACGCACGAGCGCACCCAGCGCTTCCTGAAGCGGATCGTGGAGGCGGGGCGGCTCTAGGGGGTGTCGTCCAACCCCCGTCTGCCTCGGGGAGGGCTCGGGCCGCTCCCGGAGGGCTCGGGCCGCTCCCGGAGGGCTCGGGCCGCTCCGGAGGGCTGGGGCCGCTCCCGGAGGGCTGAGGCCGCCCGGGGAGGGCTGAGGCCGCCCCCCGAGGGCTCCCGGCGGGCTCCTCAGCCCTTCGGGCCGCCCAGGCCCAGGCCCAGCGGGCCCGCGATCTCCTCGGCCATCACCCGGCCCGCCTCCTCGGCCAGGTCCTCCTCGGTGAGGTCCTCGTCCGTGTCGAGGCCGTCCAGGGCCGCCAGCGGCTGGTCGAGCCGCACATGGGCGACGAGGGACTGGAGGGCGCGCAGGGTGGCGGAGGCCGTGGGGCCCCAGTTCGAGAAGTACGAGAACTGCCACCACCACAGCGCCTCGCTGGTCCGGCCCGCCCGGTAGTGGGCGAGACCGTGCCGCAGGTCGGTGACGATGTCGGCGAGGTTGTCGGAGATACGGGCCGGGACGGGCGCCTTGCGCGGCTCGTACGGGTCGAAGACCTCCGAGAACACGTCCACCGGCTCCAGCAGCACCGCGAACCGCAGCCGCAGCTCGTCCACGTCCAGGTCCGGGCCCGGGTCCGGCTCGTAGCGCTCGTCCGGGACGATGTCCGCGTGCGCGCCCAGCCGCCCGCCCGCCAGCAGCAGCTGGGAGACCTCCAGGAGCAGGAAGGGCACCGCGCTGTCGGGCTCGTCGCCCTTGGCGACCTCGGTCGTCGCCACGATGAAGCTCTCGATCGAGTCGGCGATCTGGACGGCGAAGTCGTCCGGGTCCTGCGTGATGGAGTGCAGCGTGGCGTCAGACATCGAGGAGCCTCCCTGAGAGTGCGCCGTCGTGCGCACGGACCCGGTCGTCATACATCTAGCAGCCGCCGCCCCTCGAAGGCACGCCCCAGCGTCACCTCGTCCGCGTATTCGAGGTCGCCGCCGACCGGCAGACCGCTCGCGAGCCGGGTCACCCTCAGGCCCATCGGCTTGATCATCCGGGCCAGGTACGTGGCGGTGGCCTCGCCCTCCAGATTGGGGTCGGTGGCCAGGATCAGCTCCGTGACCGTGCCGTCCGCCAGGCGGGCCAGCAGCTCGCGGATCCGCAGGTCGTCCGGGCCGACGCCCTCGATCGGGCTGATCGCGCCGCCGAGCACGTGGTAGCGGCCGCGGAACTCGCGGGTCCGCTCGATCGCCACGACGTCCTTCGGCTCCTCGACCACGCAGACCACCGTCAGGTCGCGGCGCGGGTCGCGGCAGATGTTGCACTGCTCCTGCTGCGCCACGTTCCCGCAGACCGCGCAGAACCGGACCTTCTCCTTGACCTCCAGGAGGGCCTGCGCGAGCCGGCGCACATCGGTCGGCTCGGCCTGGAGGACGTGGAAGGCGATCCGCTGCGCGCTCTTGGGACCGACGCCGGGCAGCCTGCCCAGCTCGTCGATGAGGTCCTGAACCACGCCTTCGTACAACGGAACGCCCTTCTCGGAAGTGCTTGATTCTTACGGTAGTGGCTGGAAACCGGTGCCAGAAGAGGGAAACCGGGGTCAGAAGAGGCCCGGCATCCCGCCGCCCAGGCCCTGCGCCAGCGGGCCGAGCTTGGACTGCTGGAGCTGCTGCGCGTTGTCGTTGGCGGCCTGCACGGCGGCCACGATCAGGTCCGCCAGCGTCTCGGTGTCCTCCGGGTCGACCGCCTTCGGGTCGATGACCAGGCCGCGCAGCTCACCGGAGCCGGTCACGGTGGCCTTGACCAGGCCGCCGCCCGCCTGCCCGTCCACCTCGGTCCTCGCCAGCTCCTCCTGGGCGCGGGCGAGGTCCTGCTGCATCTTCTGCGCCTGCTGGAGGAGCTGCTGCATGTTGGGCTGGCCACCACCGGGGATCACGGTCACTCCTCAGGTTCAGGGACTTGGTGAAACGAGCCTACGTGGTCGTCGAGCGGGGTGCCGACACAACACTTTCGGGTGAGAAACCGTGGGCTCCCCTACCTGATCAAGACCCTCTTGCGGGCGGAAATCCCGGGATTCCGGGCCCGCCGCCCACCATTCGGCGGTAGGAAGGGCGGGCACCACGTGCACCGCGCGTCACAGAAGGACACGAGCGCCGAGCTGAACAGAGGAGTTCCCCGGTGAGCCAGCAGCCGGACATGCAGCCGCAGCCGGGGAATCCCGAAGGCCAGGGCCGGACCGGCGGGACGGACGGAGCCGGCGGTCCGGCGCCCGACCGCGACCTGACCGGGTCGCCCTTCCCCCTCGGCGACTGGGGCGAACCCGCCGAGCGCCTCGACGAGCTCTACCGCTGGGTCGAGACGAACGCCCTGCGCACCGCCGAGTGGTACCTGTCCGACCGGGTCTGGAAGCGCCGCGCCGCGCGCGTGCTGCGGCTCGGCACCGCCCTCGGGGTGACCGCCGGGGCCGCCCTGCCGCTGCTCGACCTGACCGGGGTGGCCCGGGGCGCGGCCGGCTGGGGCTATCTGTCGCTGCTGCTCGGCGCCGCCTGCCTGGCCTGCGACCGGTACTTCGGGCTGACCTCGGGCTGGATGCGGGCCGTGGCCACCACGCAGGCCGTGCAGCGGCGGCTCCAGTCGCTCCAGTTCGACTGGGCCTCGGAGAGCGTGCGCGAGGTCCTCGGCCCCACCGAGGGGACGGCCAGCGAGGCCGCCGAGCGCTGTCTGGGGGTGCTGCGCCGCTTCTCGGAGGACGTGACGGAGCTGGTCCGGGCGGAGACGGCGGACTGGATGGTCGAATTCCGCTCGGGCCCGGCGCCGCTGGCGCTCCAGGCGGTCGGCACCTCGACGGCCCGCCCCGAGGGCGGGCACCCCTCGGGGCGCTTCCCGCTCCCCCCGGGCACCCGGCCGAACATGCCCCGGCAGCGCCCGCCGGAGCCGCGCTGAGCCCCTGGCGGCCCCGCCGCCTCAGCTCAGGATGATCATCGAGCCCTGGGCGAGGCTGCGGGTCGCCGCCGCGTGGAGGCCGAGCCAGACGTGCCGCTCGCGGGCGAAGGGGCTGTCGTCCTGGTACGGGACGGGGGCGGCGGGCTCCTCCAGGGCCGTGGGCCGCTCCGGGGCCGCGGGCGCGGCCGGCGGGTTGGCCGGGTCGATGCCGATGGCGGGCGCGACGAACTGGAGCTCGCGCAGCAGGCCGTGCGAGGAGCCCAGCGGGCCGCCGCCCTCCAGGAGCTCGTCGTTGGAGAGGGGTACGGGGAAGTCGACGGGCACGTAGGCGCCCGCGTGGTCGTAGTGCCAGACCAGGTGGGACTGCTGGGCGGTGGCCTCGAACATCTCCAGGAGCTGCTCGTAGTCGCCGCCGAGCTCGCCGACCGGCTCGACCGGCAGGCCGCACATCTGGAGCAGGTAGGCGCGGCGCAGGAAGTGCAGGGCCTCGTAGTCGAAGCCCGCGACCGGGGCGACGTCGCCGGAGAGCCCCGGCATGTAGGCGTAGACGGGCACGGCGGGCAGCCCGGCCGTGGTGAGGGCGTGGTCGTAGGCGGCGATCTCTTCGGCGAAGGGGTTGTCGGCGCTGTGGCACAGCACGTCGACGAGGGGGACCAGCCACAGGTCACAGGCCAAGGGAGGCTCGCTCTCCGTCAGTTCGCGGGGTCGGCACGGGCGGTGTGCAGGGACGGCCAGGGTAGTCGGGCCCCCGCGCGCCGCACACCCCGCCGGGGAACTGCCCCGGCGCGGGCCGCCTCAACCGGCGGCGGGCCCATCGCGGCGCCCGGAGCCGGCCGGATCCGCCCGATCCGGCCCGATCCGGCCGCCTCGGCTCAGCGGGGGCGGCGCTCCCGGCGCTCGGACCCCTCCGGTCGCTCCGGTCGCTCCGGTCTCTCCAGCCGCTCCAGCCGCTCCAGCCGCTGCGCCCATTCCAGGGCGCGCGCGTTGTGGTCCCGTACGACGGTGACGGCGGTGTCCGCGTCGCCTCGGGTGACCGCGTCGACCAGCTCGACGTGCCCGCTCCACAGCCGGCGGGTGTACTCGGCGTCGGCGCGCAGGTGGGGCACGGCGAAGACCCAGGCCTGGACGCGCAGCCGGTGCAGGAAGTCGGCGATGTGGTCGTTGGCCGAGACCAGCCGCCCCAGCTCACGCCAGTAGCGGATGTCGTAGCCGATGAGGACCTCCAGCTCGCCGGCCCGCGCCGCGCGGGCGGCGGCCTCGCCCCGGCGCCGTATGGAGACCAGGGTGACCCCGTACGAGAGGTCGGGTTCGGCGGGCGGGGTGCGGGGGGCGGCGCGGCGGAAGATGCCGTCGACGACGAGCATCCGGGCCTCGACCATGCCCCGGTAGTCGGCGACCGAGAAGCGGTGCACGCGGAAGCCTCGGTGCTGGTCGGAGTCGAGCAGGCCCTGGGCGCAGAGGTCCACGAGCGCCTCGCGCACGGGGGTCGCGGACACCCCGTACTGCTCGGCGATCTGCTTGACGGTGAATTCCTCACCAGGCGCGAGACGCCCCGCGAGGACTTCGTCACGCAGCGCGTCCGCGATCTGCTGCCGCAGGGTGTTGCGGGTGACAGCTCCGCTCGCGGGCATGGTGGTCGGCCCCCTCCGTCCGGCTCCCGGACACCCTAGTCCAGGGCACGGAGGGGGCCGGTTTCGTCACACGGTGTAGCGGTCCGCCACGGTCAGCGCGGCGTCGAGGGCCGCCAGGCCCTCCTTGGCTTCCGCCTCGGAGACGTTGCAGGCGGGGACCGCGTGGGTGCGGTTCATGTTGACGAAGGGCCACAGGCCGTTCTTCTTCGCCTCGGCGGCGAAGGCCGCCATGGGGGCGGCGTCCGCGCCGGAGGCGTTGTACGGGACGAGCGGCTCGCGGGTCTCGCGGTTCTTGACCAGCTCCAGCGCCCAGAAGACGCCGAGGCCGCGCACGTCGCCGACGGACGGGTGGCGCTCGGCGAGCTCGCGCAGGCCGGGGCCGAGGACCGTCTCGCCGATGTGGGCGGCGTGCTCGACGACCTTCTCCTCCTCCATGACCTGGATCGTCGCCACGGCGGCGGCGCAGGCCAGCGGGTGGCCGGAGTAGGTCAGGCCGCCCGGGTAGGGGCGCTGGTCGAAGGTCGCGGCGATCTTCTCGCTGATGGCGACGCCGCCGAGCGGGACGTAGCCGGAGTTCACGCCCTTGGCGAAGGTCAGCAGGTCGGGCACGACGCCGAAGTGCTCGGCGGCGAACCACTTGCCGGTGCGGCCGAAGCCGGACATGACCTCGTCGAGGATGAAGACGATGCCGTACTTGTCGCAGATCTCGCGGACGCCGGCCAGGTAGCCGGGCGGCGGGGTCATGATGCCGGCGGTGCCGGGCACGGACTCCAGGATGATCGCGGCGACGGTGTGCGGGCCCTCGAACGCGATGGTGTCCTCAAGGTGCTGGAGGGCGCGGGCGCACTCCTCGGCCTCGTCCGCCGCGTAGAACGGCGAGCGGTAGAGGAACGGCGCCCAGAAGTGCTTCACACCGGCGGAGGCGGTGTCGGAGGGCCAGCGGCGCGGGTCGCCGGTCAGGTTGATCGCGGTGTGGGTGCCGCCGTGGTACGAGCGGTAGGCCGAGAGCAGCTTGGCCCGGCCCGTGTGCAGACGGGCCATGCGGACGGCGTTCTCGACGGCCTCGGCGCCGCCGTTGGTGAAGAAGATCTTGCTCAGGTCGCCCGGGGTGCGCTCGGCGATCAGGCGGGCGGCCTCGGAGCGGGGCTCCACGGCGAAGGCGGGCGCGAAGGTCGCCAGCTTGCCGGCCTGCTCCTGGATGGCCGCGACGACCTTCGGGTGCTGGTAGCCGACGTTGGTGTAGACGAGACCGCTGGTGAAGTCGAGGTAGCGGTTTCCTTCGTAGTCCCAGAAGTACGAACCCTCGGCGCCGGCGACGGCGAGCGGGTCGATCAGGCCCTGGGCGGACCAGGAGTGGAACACGTGCGCGCGGTCGGCGGCCTTGACGGCCGCACCGGCCTGGGGGTCGGGCTCGACATGAGGGGTCATGGGTCGAGGGTAAGGAACCGCAGGTGGGGCGGGCCATGGCCATCTTGTCCACCGAGACCGGGACGGACGAGACAGTGTGCCGGACGGGGGCCCGCCCATGGGCTTCATTGACAGCAAGCTGTCATCATGACAGCCTTCTGTCATGGATGCGATGACGAACAGCCCCGTGCCCCCGAAGACCGTCCACCTCGCCGTCTACGACACGCTCGCCGACTGGGAGACCGGCCACGCGACCGCCTGGCTGGCCCGCGCCGGCTACACCGTGCGCACGGTCGGCGCCGCCGCCGACAAGCCGGTCACCACGATCGCCGGGATCCGGATCCTCCCCGACCTCTCCCTCGACGCGCTCGACCCCGCCGACAGCGCGCTGCTGATCCTCCCGGGCGCCGAGAAGTACGACGAGGGCGACGAGCTCGCCCCCTTCACCGCCAAGGCCGCCGCCTTCCTCGACGCGGGCGTGCCGGTCGCCGCGATCTGCGGTGCCACCGCCGGACTCGCCCGCGCGGGCCTGCTCGACGACCGCCCGCACACCAGCGCCGCCCCCTTCTACCTGGCCGCCACGGGCTACGCGGGCGCCGAGCGGTACGTGGCGGCGGACGCCGTCACCGGCGGCGACGTCATCACCGCCGGGCCCACCGAGCCGGTCGCCTTCGCCCGCGAGATCTTCGCCCGGCTCGGCGCCTACGAGGGGAAGCGGGACGCCTGGTTCCGCCTCTTCCACGACTCGGACCCGGCCGCCTTCGCGGAGCTGAACGGGTGAGCCGCCGCCAGCAGGACGCCCTCTCCCGCACCGCCCTCGGCGTGTTCCGGCTCAACGGGCAGTTCCTCGCCGTCTCGGAGCGGCTCGCCGAGCCGGCGGGCCTCACCGCCGCCTGGTGGCAGGTCCTCGGCGCGGTCCTGCCCGAGCCGCTGCCCGTCTCCGGCATCGCCCGCGCCATGGGCATCACCCGGCAGAGCGTCCAGCGGATCGCGGACCTCCTGGTCAAGGAGGGCCTGGCCGCCTACGCGCCGAACCCGGCGCACCGCCGCGCCAAGCTCCTCGCGCCCACCGAGGCGGGCCGCGCCGCCGTCCGCCGCATCGGCCCCGCCCACGCCGAACTGGCCGCCCTGCTCACGCGGGAGCTGGGCGGCCAGGAGGCGTTCGACGAGACCGTACGGGTGCTGGAGCGGCTGATCGGCGCCATGGAGGCACTGGAGAGCACCGCTCCCTATTCCTGAGCCGGCGCGGGCCGAGAGCTCCTGAGCCGGCGACTCCCGGGCCGAGAGCTCCCGGGCCGGGGGCTCCCGGGTCAGCGCGGAGCCATCCGGTCCAGCACCTCGCCGAGGCGGGCCTTCACCGCCCCGGCGTGGCGCAGCGCCTCCGGCTCGGCCGCCGCCGGCGCGCCCGGCGCGCGCACGCCCCGGTCCGCGAGCACGTACAGCAGCCGCAGCGTCCGCAGGCAGTTGGAGAACGCGGCCGGCACCGGCGTGACCAGCCGGTCCGCCCCGAACTCCGCCTCCACCGCGTCCAGCCACTCCACCGAGCCCTGCTCGCCCAGACCGGCCCGGGTCAGCACCCGGGCCACCGCCCGCGCGAGCCGGTCGTCCTCCAGCTGGTCCAGCACGTGCCCGGTCGGCGCCGTCAGCCGCGCGGCGGCCAGCTCCAGCATCCGCGCCGGGTCCACGTCCGGGTGCCGCCCGAACCGGTCGAGCAGGTCCGCCCCGTGCGCGACCGCGTGCAGCCAGCCCAACGCGGGGTCGTGGCCGCGCAGGTCGCCCTCCGCCGCGTACCACCGCTCGAAGGCGTCCACCCACGCGGGGCTGAAGCCCCCGGCACCCACGACCATGTCGAGCACCAGCGGCGCGAACGTCCGCGCCTGGACCTCCGGGGCGCCGAAGCGCGCCGCCATCTCGTCGCCGAGCTCCTGCCGCCGCGCCGCGCCGATCACCCCCCGGTCCAGCCAGGTGTACAGCACCGCGTACGGGGCGCCGTCCCGCACCTCCGGGTCCCGGTCGGCGAGCGCGCGGGACAGCTCTCCCACGAGTTCGTCCAGGTCACGGTGGGCGGGCACGGCGTAGTCGGCGTCCACGACGCTGTTCCAGTCGGTCACGCGCGCACGATAATCGGACCGGCGCCGCCGGTGCCGGGAATTAGTGGCCGATGCGGGGATCCGCGTACGGATCCGCGAACAGCTCCGTCACCGTGCTCCGCAGGAGTAACGGGTGCACCAGCCGCCCCGGCTCCGTCGGCGGGCAGCGCCACGACAGCGGCCACGTCTTCCCCGTCAGCGCCGGTACCGGCACGTAACTCACATGGGCCGGGCCCGCGTTGAGCCGGGTCACCCCGCGCGGCCACGCCCGGCGCGCGGTGGAGCCGGGCGGCAGCAGGAAGTACACCCCGCGCCGCCCGTTCGCCTCGGCCACGACGGGTCCCGGGTCGCCCCCGGTGAGGGATTCCATCCAGTCGGCGAGCAGCCGGCCCTCGTCACCGTCGACGCGTACCGCGTCGAACCGCACGCCGGCCTTGCGGAGCTGGAATCCGGAACGCGGCAGCCAGTCGCACGGTCCGGCGTTCCACTCACTCTCCAAAGCGTTCACAGGGACATGGTGACGGGTCGGGAGCGGGAGCGGACGGACGCGCGGAAGGGCCGTCCGGGACGTGTCCCGGACGGCCCTCCGCCTTCCGCGGCCCGGTGGCCGCGACAAGAGTGGCGCCCCGTCAGGCCCCGTGATCCCGGGGCCCTCTCTCGACGGAGGAGCCATCATGCGTTTCCGTATCCTCGCCGCCGCCGGTGTCCTCGCCACCGCCGCGCTCACCGGGACCGTCGTCCCGGCCCAGGCGACCGCGACGGGCACGACCGGCACGCGTGCCGCTTCCGAGTGGGTCCAGTCGATCGGCGGACCCATCAGGGAGTGCGCCGGAGTCTCCTGCGCGATCGTCTACCCGACCTCGTACGGGGAGCAGGTCTACGTGACGGGCACCGCCACCAGTCCGGCGGGCAACCGCTGGTACAAGGTGTCGTCGCCCGCCCGCGGCTTCATCTACTGCGCGAACGTCGCCAAGCCCTGCTGATCAGCAGGACAGGTTCGACCCGGCGGGGACGCCCAGGATCTGGGTGAACTGCTGGTACTTGGTGACCCGGCTCTGCACCTGGGCCGGGTTGCCGCCGTTGCACTCCAGGGCGCCGTTGATCGCCCAGATCGTCTGGCCGAAGCCCGCGCCGTTGACCATCGCGTTGTGGGCGGTCATGGTGCCGGGGCCCTTCTGGGTGTTCCAGTACCAGAGGCCGGTGGCCATGGCGATGGCCGGCTCGCGCTCGACGCGCCAGGGGTTGTTCAGCAGGTCGATGCCGAGGGCGTCGCCGGCCGCCTTGTAGTTGAAGTTCCAGGAGAGCTGGATCGGGCCTCGGCCGTAGTAGGCGGCCTGGCCGGCGGGGCAGCCGTAGGGCTGGGTCGCGTCGCAGTAGTGGGGGTAGTTGGCGGTGTTCTGCTCGACGATGTAGTAGAGGCCGCCGGTCTCGTGGCTGACGTTGGCGAGGAAGGCCGCGGCCTCCTGCTTCTTCACGGTGTCGCCGCCGGTGGTGGCGAAGGCCGGGTACGACTTGAGGGCGTCGACGAGTCCGGCGTACGTGTAGAAGGGGTTCCGGTTCGGGAACATCTGGTTGAACTGGGCCTCGGAGACGACGAATCCGGACGGGTCCGGGTTGCCGCCGCCGCCACCGCAGACACCCTGGTCGGCCCAGACGCCCCACTGCCCGGTGGTGCCGGGAGTCTCGTTCTGGGTCCACCATTTGGCCTGCCAGTTGTGGCCGTTGTACGAGGCGGTCATGCCGCCGGTGTAGACCGCGCCGGAGCTCCAGGCCGCGGCGCAGGCGGGGGCCGCGGCGGCGGAGGTGGCGGGGAGGAGTACGGCGAGGCCGACGACCGTACAGATCGCGGCGAGAACGGTGAGAAGACGTCGCAACACGCGCTCTTCCTTCCGGTGGGGGAAGGCCCAGCGAAGCGTGATTGGTCTGGACCCGTCAAGGTCTAGACCAGAGGGAAAAGCAGAAACGGTGCGGGAAGTTCCACTGTTACGCTCCCTTTCGGCCTGCCCGGGGGGACGCATGGGCGCCACACAGGCAACACAGGCAACATCAGCAACAGCGGGAGCCGAGGGCAGAGCCTCGGGGCCCAGGGGAACACGGGGAGAACACCAGGTGGTTCGTCATACCCTCGCGCGGAGGGCTTCGCTCGCCGCGCTCGGACTCACGGTCGCCGCAGGTGGCCTGATACCGCTGGCCTCATCGGCGTCAGCGGACACTCCGGGAGCGCCCGGGGAGCTGGTCGTCCCGGCGGCCGTCAAGAACAACCCGCTCTGGGAGCGGGTCTACCAGGCGGGCCAGTCGGAGTACGGCGACGCGGACAGCGTCGGCACCGAGGGCGTCTTCGTCCGCGAGGACGGGCGCACCCAGCCCGTCTGGACGCGCTACAGCGACGGCAGGACCTCCGCCATCCCCGGCATCGACTCGGCGACCGGCTCCGGCCGAGGCACCGGCACCGACGCGCTCGCGTTCGTGTCGGCCGACACGGTCGAGCTGCGGCACCCGGACGGACGGGTGCGGACCCTCGCGCTGCCCGCCGGGCTCAAGGACCCCAACGTGTACGGCCTGCGGGCCGTCGGCGACGACGCCTCGGGCCGCACCCACCTCCTGTCCACGGGCGACGGCGGCGGCACCGCCGATCTGGTCGTCACGGAGCCGGACGGGGTCGACTACGGTCCCGCCGTCGCGGGCGACCCGACGTCGGTCCTCCTGCAGGGCCCCGAGACCGGCGGCCTGCGCACCTACACCCTGGTCGACGCCGCCACCGGCAAGGCCCAGGGCCGCTTCCCGGCCGTCCCGGCCGGCTACGCGCGGGCCAGGATCTCCTCGGCGTACGTCCTCTTCTACGGCGACTACCGCACCGGCAAGGTCCTCGTCGGCTCCCGCGCCAACCCGGCGGCGCCGCTCGTCGAGGTACCGGCGCAGGTGTACGGCAACGAGGTCGCCCTCGTCGGCGACTGGGTCGTGCACAACCCGTACGGCAAGCTGACGGCCGTCCCGCTCAAGGGCGGCGCCCCCGTCGACCTGTTCACCGGCGACACCTGGGGCGGCATCGGCCAGGGCGCCGACGGCGCCGTCTTCGTCGGCGGCCCCGACAACTCCGACTGGGCCGTGCGGCGGATCACCGTCGGCGCCGACGGCAGGCCGGCCGTCTCCGTCCTGAAGAAGGTCCCCGGCAAGCCCGTGCCCGTCGAGCGCCTCGCGCTCGACCACGGACAGCTGACCGTCGTCGACCGGAGCGACGACTCCTCGGCCAACGCGCGCGCCTGGCGGCGCGGGCTGAGCACGGGCGCCGGCCTCGCCTACGAGAAGCGCGACACCAAGAGCCTCTGGCTGGACCCCTGCCCCGACGGGGACACCGCCTGCGAGGAGCTCTGGCCCTCCGGCGACGGCGCCTTCCTGAGCCGCATCGGCGGCAGCGACAGCTACATCACCGTCCAGGGCTGGGAGGACGGCCTCTACCGCGCCGCCTTCCCCGGCGGCGAGGCGCGCGTCCGCGACCTCAGCGGCTCGTACCTCGTCGTGGACACCAAGGGGCGCACGTCCACCACCCAGCGCGTGCTGCGGATGACGGCCGATCACGAGAAGACCGAGGTCCTGGAGGAGCGCGCGCCCGTCGCCGCCGCCCTGTGGGGCTCCTGGCTGTGGAGCGCCGGCGCCGAGAGCGGCGCGGTCACCGCGAAGGACCTGAAGACCGGCAAGGCCGTCGAGACGCTGAACACCGGCGCGCCCTGCGTGCCCGAGGAGCTCCAGGCCGCCGGCCGCTGGCTCTACTGGTCCTGCGGCGCGAACGGACCCGCCGGGGTCTACGACCGGACGGACAAGACCGGCAGGACCGTGCCGTCCGGCGAGGCGCTGCTCGGCGACGGCTACGTCGTCACCCACGACAAGGCCGCCGGGAAGCTGGTCCTGACCGGCGCCGAGGCCACCGCATCCTCCCGCGTCGTCGGCGAGCTCCCCGACACCGGGCGCGCGCAGCGGCGGATCACCTGGACCGTCGACAAGTGGGGCGGCCACCTCGCGTACGCCGACACGGAGGGGCGGGTGCACGTGGTGCCGAGCGGCGTCGCGCGCCAGCCGCTGACGCTGCTCTCCCGCGAGGACACGCCCGGCGCCGTCGTCGACGGCCGGAAGCCGGACAGCCCGGTCACCCTCGCCACGCTCGTCCCCTCCCGCCCCTTCGGCGACTGGACCCTGACGGCCCGCCACCACACCACCGGCGAGGTCACCACACTCGCCTCCGGCACCGACGGGCGGGTCCTGCGCCCGAGCTGGAACGGCAAGGACAAGGCCGGGGCGCTCATGGGCAACGGCCAGTACACCTGGACGCTGACCGCCCGCCCCGACGGCGCCTCCGGCACGCCGACGACGGTGAGCGGCGAGGTCCGGCTGCGCGGCGGCGCCTCGGCGGCCCACTCCAGCTTCAGCCGCCCGCTCAGCTCCTGGCGGGTGCTCGACACCCGGAACGGCACGGGCGTCCGCAAGGGCAAGGTGGGCCCCAAGGGCACCGTCACCCTCGACCTCTCGGCCATGGCCTCCGTCGACAGGAACACGACCAGCTCGGTGGCCCTGCACATCACGGCGACCAACGCGACGGCGGGCACGTTCATCTCCGCGTACAACGGCGCCGTCGGCCGCTCGGCCGCGTCGAACCTCAACGTGACGGCCGGCAAGACGGCCTCCAACCTGGTCGTCGTCCCCGTCGACCACGGCAAGGTGACCCTGTACAACCACGCGGGCACCGTCGACCTCGTCGCCGACCTCACCGGCGAGAACACGTACGGCGACGAGGGCTCGCTGTTCCGGCCGATGGCCCCGTGGCGGGCGCTCGACACCCGCAGCGGGCTCGGCGCTCCGAAGGCCAAGGTCAAGGGCGGCGGCCGGGCCCGGCTGTCGTTCGCGGGGACGGCGCTGGACGGCGTCCCCCTGTCGGCGGTCGTCCTGAACGTGACGGCCACCAACGTCACCGGCGACACCTTCGTCGCCGCCGTGGCCAAGGGCGGCGACATCGCGGGCTCGCACCTCAACCCCGGCCGGGGCGAGACCCGCTCCAACCTGGTGGTCGTGCCGGTCTACGGCGGTGCCGTGGACCTCTACAACCACTCCGGCTCGGTCGACCTGATCGCCGACGTGGCCGGCTACTACACCTCGGCGCCGGGCTCGCTCTACGAGTCGGTCTCCCCTCGGCGCCTCATGGACACCCGTGACGGCACCGGCGTCGCCAAGGCGAAGGTCGGCGCGGGCCGTACGGTCACCCTGACCGTGGCCGGCAAGAACGGCGTCCCGGCGACCGGCGCCACCGCCGTCGTCCTCAACGTGACCGCCACCAACACCACGGCGGCCACGTACGTCACGGCCTACCCGTTCGGCACCACCCGCACCGCCGCGTCCCACCTGAACGTGCCGAAGGGCGCGACCGTCTCCAACCTGGTCGTCGTCCCCGTCAAGGACGGCAAGGTGACCTTCTACAACCACGGCGGCACGGCGGACCTCATCGCCGACGTGCAGGGGTTCTACGCGGAGTAGGCCCCGCTCGCGGCCCGGCGGGCCGGTCGTCGTTCAGATCTGTGCGGGTCCGTTCAGATCATCAGGACGATCCGGCCCGGCCGGTGCCCCGACTCCGCGCGCTTGTGGGCCTCCGCCGCCTCCTCCAGGGGCATCACGTCCGCCACGCGGGTGATCAGCTCGCGGGCCGCGACCTGTTCCAGGAGCCCCGCCAGGGCCGCCGGGTCGGGGTGGCCGACGACCGTGTGGACCTCGATGCGGCGTTCGGCCGTCGGGGTGCGGTCGGGGGCCAGGGCGACGAAGGTGCCGCCGTCCTTCAGGGCCGCCAGCACCGGCGTACCGAGCAGGGCGCCGTCGAAGACGCCGTCGAAGCGGTCCGGGACGTGCGCCAGGACGTCCGCGAGGACCTTCGCCGGCTCCCCGCGCGGGACGACGTGTTCGGCGCCGAGGACCTTCAGCTCGTTCTCGTCGCCCTCGTACGACACGCCCACCACCCGCAGCCCGGCCGCCGCCGCGAGCTGGACGGCGAAGCGGCCCACGACGCCGCTGGCGCCCGTCACCAGGAGCGTCGCGCCCGGCGGGAGGTCCAGCTTCGCCAGGCCCTGGCGGGCGGTGACCGCTCCCAGCGGCACCGAGGCCGCGGCCGTGAAGTCCACGTCGTCCGGGACCGGCGCCAGCCATTCCGGGTCCACCCGGATGACCTCCGCGTACGTGCCCTCGCCCGTCAGCTCCGCGAACCACGGGACGAAGCCCGCCACCCGGGTGCCGGCCGGCAGCTCGCCCGCCGGGTCGAGGAGGCGGCCCGCGAAGTCCGTGCCCAGGACGAACGGGGGGCGCAGAGCGCCGATCGCGTCGGCGTACAGGCCCTTCCTGATCCTCAGGTCCGCCATGGTCACACCGGCCGCCTTCAGCCGTACCCGCGCCTTCCCCGGCACGTCCCCGGCCGCTGGTTCCGGGCGGCGGGCCATGCTGAGGACCTCGGGTCCGCCGTAGGCGGTCACTTCGACGACACGCATGGGGTTCTCCTCCTGCGGCAGCCCCCTCGTGGCCATTACACCCACGCCCGGCACCCCCGGCAACAGGTGCGGGCCCGGACGGCGGGCCCGGCGGGCGGCGGCCCCCGTGACGGCCCCCGGCGGCCCCGGCGGGTGGCGGAAGCACGAACACCGGGTGGCGGGGTGGCCAGGACCCGGACCCGGTCGCACGTACGTCCGTACCGTGGCCGCCGTGGACTGGGTCAGCCCCGAGAACGTCATCGCCGTCGTCACCGCGCTGCTCGGCGTCGTGGTGACCTTCGGCGTCCTCGTCATCGAGCGCCGGGTGCCGCGCCGCAAGCGGATCGGCTACCGCGTGCAACTGGACACCCCGGTCGGTGAGCGCGACAACCCCGACGCCGGGCTCTTCCACGGGCAGCCCGACATGGCCGACGCCACCCTCGTCCTGCTGCGCGTCGAGAACGACGGCGCCGTCTCCATCGGCCGCGAGGACTACCAACTGGAGGAGCACGGGCTGACCGTGGAATTCGGCCCCCGCCGGGTCCGCGCCGTCGCCGCCACCGGCGCGCCCTTCACCGCCGCCGCCCTCAGCCACGGCGGCAGCCAGGTCCGGCTCCCCAAGGTGCCGCTCAACCGGGGCCAGTACTTCAAACTGCTCGCCCTGCTCACCGGCGGCCCCGTCGGCACCCCCGTCACCGTCTCCGGCGGCATCCGCGACGGCGACCTCCACACCAACCACAGCACCACCCTCGACGACACCCCGCCCGTCTTCGGCCGCGCCGCCCGCGCCGTCACCGTCGTCCTCACCGTCTGCGTCATCGTCCTCGCCACGATCATCGTGGTCCGCGACGACGCCCCGCCGCCCATGGGCTGCGCCCGAGGCACCCTCACCGTCACCGGCTCCACCGCCTTCGCGCCCGTCCTGCGCGACCTGGCCCGCCGGTACGAGCAGGACTGCGACGGCGCCACCGTCCTCGTCGACACGCACGGCTCCACCGCCGGGATCCGCGAGCTCGCCGAGCGGGGCGCGCGGAGCCCCAAGAGCGCGCCCGCGCTGATCGCCCTCTCCGACGGGCGCAAGCCGGACGGCTACCCGCAGCTCCGGGAGACCACGGTCGCCGTCTCCCTCTTCACCCTCGTCGTCAACGACCGGGTGCCGCTGACGAACCTGTCCCTGGACGCCGTCCGCCGGATCTACCGGGGCGACGTCGTCGACTGGAGCCGGCTCGGCGGCCCCCGCCTGCCCGTCCTGCTGGTCAGCCGGGACGCCAACTCCGGTACCCGCGAGGTCTTCCAGCGGCGTGTCCTCGGCCGCAACGAGCCCGCCAACTCCTCCCGCGACTGCGTCCACAAGGACGATCCCGAGGCCCGGGTGGTGCGCTGCGAGCTCGACAGCACCGACCAGGTCCTCGGCACCGTCGCCGCCCTGCCCGGCGCCATCGGCTACACCGAACTGCGCTCCGGCAGCGGGCTGAAGGGCCTGCACCGCGTCGGCATCGACGGGCGGCACCCGAACGTGGACGAGATCGGCACCTCCCCCTACCCGTACCGGGAGATCGAGTACGCCTACACCTGGGGCGTGCCGCCGGCCGACTCGCTGACCGCCGGCTTCCTCGCCTTCCTCGGCAGCGGCGGCGGGCAGGCCGTCATCAGCGCCCACGGGCACCTGCCCTGCGCCACCCCGAAGGGGCTGCGGATCTGCGGCGAGGGCTGAACTCCCGCCTCCGCGCGGGCGTCTGGCATCCTCTTCCGGGTGGATCCCTTGAACGCGGAAGACCCGGTCACGATAGGGCCGTTCCGGCTGATCGGCCGGCTCGGCGTGGGCGGCATGGGCCGGGTCTTCCTGGCCCGCTCGGCCGGCGGACGCATGGTGGCCGTGAAGGTCGTGCACGCGGAACTGGCCGCCCAGGACGAGTTCCGGCGCCGCTTCGCCCGCGAGGTCGCCGCCCTGGAACGGGTCGGCGGCACCGGCACCGCGCCCGTCCTCGGCGCGGACACCGCCGCCGAACCGCCCTGGGTGGCCGTCGGGTACGTGCCGGGGCCCTCGCTGCGGACCGTCGTCGGCGACTCCTACGGGCCGCTGCCCACCGACAGCGTCCGCACCCTCGCCTCCGGGCTGGCCCGCGCCCTCGTCCACGTGCACGCGGCGGGGCTCGTCCACCGGGACCTGAAGCCCTCGAACGTGCTGCTCACCGTGGACGGGCCGAGGATCATCGACTTCGGCATCGCGCGCGCCGTCGACACCGTCACCGACGGCGGGCTCACCAGCACCGGCGCGGTCGTCGGCTCGCCCGGCTTCATGTCGCCGGAGCAGGTGCGCGGCGAGCGGCTGACACCCGCGTCCGACGTGTTCTGTCTCGGCGCCGTCCTCGCGTACGCGGCGACCGGGCGCACCCCGTTCGGCGGCGCCGACAGCGGGGTGCACGCCACCATGTTCCGGATCGCCCACGACGAACCCGACCTGACGGACCTGGCGCCGGAGCTGACCGGGCTGATCCGCGCCTGCCTCACCAAGGACCCGGCCGGGCGGCCCACCGCCGCCGAACTCGTCGAGACCCTCCAGGTCACCGAGCCGTGGCTGCCCGCCGGTCTGCTGGCCTCCCTCGGGCGGCACGCGGCCCGGCTGCTGGAGGCGGAGACCGAGGCGGCGGCGGAGGACGCGGCGGGGCCCGTCACGGCGGCCGCGACTCCGGCCCCCACCGCCCCCGCCGCCCCCGCCGCCCCCGCCGCCCCCGACAGCGCCGACACCGTCGCCCCGCGCCGCCGCCGGCGCGGGCTCACCGCCGCCCTCACCGCGCTCGCCGTCGCGGGCGCCGTCGCCCTCGCGTACGTCTCCTGGCCGCAGGAGCGGGCGGACGGCAGCGGCGGCGGGGCGGACGGCAAGGGCCGGGCCACCGGCGGCACCTCCGCCGCGCGGCCCGCCGGGATCGTGCCCGCCGCCTTCCTCGGCGCCTGGGAGGGCGTGCTGCGGGGCGCGGCGGACGCCCCGTACGAGGTCAGCCGGATCGAGATCGGGCAGGGAGCGGCGGGCAGCCGCAGCGCCGTCTACACCCATGTCACCGGCGAGCGGCTGTGCATCGGCCGGGCGGTGCTGCTGTCCGCGAACGACGACGAACTCGTCCTCGGCGAGGCCGAGGTCACCGCGAGCGTGCCCGAGGGGCGCTGCACCCCGGCCGCCCGCCAGACCCTGCGGCTGCGCTCCGCCGAGGTGGCCGAATGGAGGTCGGGCGTCGCCAAGAGCACCTTCCAGCGGGCCGCGACCGGCGGGGCGGTCGTCCCGGCGGCCCTGGTCGGCACCTGGAACCAGGTCCCGCTCGCCGGGCCCCCGCCGGGCGGCGCGGACCGCTGGATCAACCGGCTCACGGTCACCCAGGGCCCGGTCGGCGCCGCGCTGGTGCGGCTGGAGCAGTCGTATCCGCGCACCGACGACCAGGGCGACGTCACCTCCGAGGACGTCGACTGCGCGGCGACCGCCGTCGTCGACGCCGCCGGCCGGCTCCTCGTGCTCGGGCCGCAGACCCGCGACCCGGACACCTGGGACCCGGACTGCGTCGAGGACGTCTCCACCAATCTGCGGATCGTCCGCCACCAGGGCAAGGAGCGGCTGCTGATGTACGGGATGTCGGCGGACGGCGAGCCGGGCGAGTACGTACGGGGTTAGGCGCCCTGTCCCCGGCACGCGGAAGGGCCCGCCCCCGGTCTTCCGATCCGGGTGCGGGCCCTTCCGTGGCAGGCGGGGCCTACAGGAACGAGTTGATCTCGATGGTCTCGGTGCGGCCGGGGCCGACGCCGATCGCGGAGATCGGGGCGCCCGACATCTCCTCCAGCGCCTTCACGTACGCCTGCGCGTTCTTCGGCAGGTCGGCGAAGGTCTTGGCCTTGGTGATGTCCTCGGACCAGCCCGGCAGCATCTCGTAGATCGGCTTCGCGTGGTGGAAGTCGGTCTGCGAGTAAGGCAGCTCCTCGACGCGCTTGCCGTCGATCTCGTACGCCACGCAGACCGGGATCTGCTCCCAGCCGGTGAGCACGTCGAGCTTGGTGAGGAAGAAGTCGGTCAGGCCGTTCACGCGGGTCGCGTAGCGGGCGATGACCGCGTCGAACCAGCCGCAGCGGCGGTCACGGCCGGTGGTGACACCGCGCTCGCCGCCGATCCGGCGCAGCGCGGCGCCGTCCTCGTCGAACAGCTCGGTCGGGAACGGGCCGGCGCCGACACGGGTCGTGTACGCCTTGAGGATGCCGATGACCCGGCTGATCTTCGTCGGGCCCACGCCGGCGCCCGTGCAGGCACCGCCGGCGGTCGGGTTCGAGGAGGTGACGAAGGGGTACGTGCCGTGGTCGACGTCGAGCAGGGTGCCCTGGCCGCCCTCGAAGAGCACGACCTTGTCCTGGTCGAGCGCGTTGTTCAGGATCAGCGTGGTGTCCGCGACGAACGGCTTGATCTGCTCCGCGTACTGGAGCATCTCCTCCACGATCTGGGCGGAGTCGATCGCGCGGCGGTTGTACAGCTTGGCGAGCAGCTGGTTCTTGCCCTCCAGCGCCGCCTCGACCTTCTGGGTGAGGATCGACTCGTCGTACAGGTCCTGGACCCGGATACCCACGCGGTTGATCTTGTCGGCGTAGGTCGGGCCGATACCCCGACCGGTGGTGCCGATCTTGCGCTTGCCGAGGAACCGTTCCGTCACCTTGTCGAGGGTGACGTTGTACGGGGTGATCAGGTGCGCGTTGCCGCTGATCAGGAGCTTCGACGTGTCCACGCCGCGCTCGTTCAGTCCGCTCAGCTCGGAGAGCAGGACCGCCGGGTCGACGACGACACCGTTTCCGATCACCGGGGTGCACCCCGGGGAGAGGATTCCGGAAGGGAGAAGATGCAGCGCGTACTTCTGGTCGCCTACGACGACCGTGTGGCCGGCGTTGTTGCCGCCCTGGTAGCGCACCACATAGTCAACGGATCCACCGAGGAGGTCGGTGGCCTTTCCCTTGCCCTCGTCACCCCACTGAGCACCGAGCAGCACAAGTGCGGGCACAGGCGTACACCCCTTCCGGGTGGGGCATGTCCAAGGTCAGGGGGCGTACGCCGCCTCACCGGTGTGCCCCGGAATAGACGAAGCCCCTGGCGCAATAGCGCAAGGGGCTCTTGCACAAAGATGCTACCCGAGGAAGGACCGAGGTGTCGGATCACGACCAGCTGCTGGTCATCATCGACCCGGTCGCCCGCCGATTGGACGGCGAGTCCGTGCGCATCGCGAAGGATGTGCTGTCCGCCGGCGCGGAAGCGAAGATCTGCCTGCCGGACGGTCCCGAGGAGTTCGCCCGGATGCTGGCCAGACGCGGTTCCCGGCGCCCCGTCGTCCTCGGCGACGACCGCGCGCTGCTCCGCGCGGTGACCCTGCTGGAGCGGGACGGCGACCCCGCCGGGGCGCCCCTCGCACTGGTCCCGGTCGGCGCCCCGGACCGGATCCAGACCGCCCGCGCGCTCGGCGTGCCGCCGGGTCCGGTGGCCGCCGCGCGGGCGGTCCTCGACGGCGTGGCGCGCCGCCTGGACCTGCTCGTCGACGACAGCGGCGGGGTGGTCCTGCACCGCCTGGAGGTCCCGGCCGCCCGGCTGCTCGCCGCCGCCCCGCCGACCGTCTGGGACACCTGCCGCTCGCTGGTCCGCACCCTGGTCCGGCCCGCGCCCGCGCCGCTCCCGGACCGCGCCCACCGGCTGCGGGTGGAGGCGGACGGGGTGCTGCTCAGCGACGTGGACACCCCGCTGTCCGGCCTGACCGTGCGCGCCCTCGGCGGCTCGGCCGCGCTGACCCTGGCCCCGGCCGGCGCCCCGCCGCGCCACGCGACCGCCCAGACCCTGACGGTCACGGGCCCGGACTTCCGCTACCGCGCGGACGCCACGGTCTCGGGCCCGGTGCGGCGGCGGGAGTGGCGGGTGCGGGCGGGGGCCTGGGCGCTGACGCTGCCGAGGGACGCCTGAGGGGCCGCCGGGGCGGGACGAGCCGGCCGGGGGCGGGGCCCGGTTCGTGGTGCCCTGGATCGAGGGGCGGCCGGTCTGGCCCTCGGGGCCGTACGAGGAGCTGACTGCGGGCGCTCCGGAGACCCGGGCGGTCCTGGCGCGGCTCGCGCCGCCGCCCGCCGCCTGAGCCCGGCGCGGGCGCGGTTACTGTCCCTGCGTACGCGTCGGCGGGGACAGGGGTGGTGGATGTGGCCGGGGGGCCTGAGGTGAGCACAGGGCACGCGGTGAGCGCGCTGGAACTGCCGGAGACGGCGGAGGAGCTGCGGCGGTACCGGCGCGGGGGTCTGCTGATCGCCGGGTTCGGGCTGGTGCTGCTCGTGGTGGCCGGCGTCGCCTTCGGCCTGCTGCCGGAGGACCCGCCGTGGGCGCGGGACCTGGCCGGATACCTGGGCCTGTTCGGAGTGATCGCCGTCGCCTTCGGCCTCGTCCGGCTGCCGCTCGCGCGCCGCTTCCGCCGGATCCTGGCCGCCGGGCCCTGGACGGCCCACCCCGCGACGGCCGTGGTGCGCTCCTGGAGCGGGGAGGCCGTGGTCCTGGCGACCGCCGACGGGAACGTGCTGCCGCTGCGGGTGATCGCGAGCCGCGCGCGCTGGGAGGAGGTGCGGCCGGTCCCGTCGGGCGTGCTGTGGTGGTGCGGTGACCCCCGGGAGGGCGGGGTGCTCGCGGCGCCCGGCGGCGGCCCGCTGTTCCGGGCCAAGCCGGTGCGGGGCATGGCCGCGCGGCGGCGGCTGCTGGACCGCGCCGACGAGGTGGGCCTGACGGCGCTCCCGCCGCCGGCCCAGCCCCGGGAGACACCGCCCGCTCCCGGCGCCCCCGCCGCCGCCCGGGGGGCCGAGCTCCCCTCGTACGGGCGCTTCGCCGCGCACGCCGTGGCCTGGGCCCCCGTCCGGTCCGCCCGTGAGCGCCCGCGCGGCCCCGAGGCGGACCCGCGCACGGCCCCGTGGTGGCGGATCCGGTCGCTGCGGAGCACGGCGGGGCTGCCCCCGGTCGGCCTCGGCCTGGCCGGTGTCGCGGTGTTCGGCGGGCTGACGGCCATGGATCTGATCTGGCCCGATCCGGGGTCGGGCGGGGAGCCGCCGACCGGGACGGTGCTGATGATGACGGCCGCCGCGGCCTTCACCCTGTGGCAGGCGTTCCAGGTGGGGACCCGGGGCCTCCCGGTGGTCCGGGTGCTGGTCCGGGCCGCGCTCGCGCCCGTACCGGTCGAGCGGCGGTACGCGCTGGTGCCCGCGCCGGTCGGGAACGACGTCTTCCTGGTGCTCTTTCCCGCGCACGGCGGACCGGAGGACCGGCCGGAGGCGCTGCTGCCGCTGCTGCCGGACCAGCGGCGGGTGCCGCCGACCGGGACGGTGGAGCTGCGCGGCTGGCTGGACCGGGACGGTTCGGACGAGCGGGACCCCGTGGTGGTGCCGTGGCTCGGGGACCGGCCGCTGTGGCCCGCCGGGCCGTATCTGGAGGCGGGCACGGCGGACGGCGCCGAGCTGCTGGGCCGGCTGGCCGGGCTGCTGGAGCCCGCACCGGAGACCGGACCGGGCGCCGGACCGGACGCCGGGCCCGCGCCGGAGACCGGACCGGGCGCCGGACCGGGCGCCGGGCCCGCGCCGGAGCACGCGCCGGAGGCGCCCGCTCAGGGCTGAGCGGGCGCGGCCTGGCCCTGTCCTACGGGCACGGGCCGGGCCGGGTCGTGGGCGCCTCGCTCGCCCAGCTCCCCGCCGTGTGGACGCTGGCCGGGCTCGCGGTGCTGCGGCGCCGGGACCTGGCGGGCTGAGCCCGCCCCCGCGCCCGGCCCCCGCCCCGGTCCCGTCGTCACGGGGCCGGGGCCGCCGCGGTGCTCGGCGCTCTCCCGCGAGCCGCCCGAACCGCCCCGCTCAGACCTCGACCGTCAGCCCCTCGAAGCCCCGGATCACGTACCCCGGCCTGCGCACCGGCTCCGCCGTGAGCCGCAGCCCCGGCGCCCGGCGCAGCAGCTCGCCGAAGACGGCGGTCAGCTCCAGGCGGGCCAGCGGGGCGCCCAGGCAGTAGTGGATGCCGGCGCCGAAGGTCAGGTGCGGGTTGTCCGCGCGCGCCAGGTCGAGCCGGTCGGCGGTGGGGCCGAAGCGGGCCGGGTCCCGGTTGGCCGAGCCGAAGAGCAGCGCGACCTCCGAGCCGCGCGGGATGACCAGGCCGCCGAGCTCGATGTCGTCCAGCACCCAGCGCTCGAACATCTGGAGCGGCGTGTCGAAGCGCAGCAGTTCTTCCACAGCTGTGGACAACTTTTCGGCAGCGGCCCCACCGGCCCCCACGCCCTCCGCGAGCTCCGCCCACACGCCGTGCTCCAGCAGCGTCCGGCAGCCGTTCACCGTGGTGTTCACGGTGGCCTCGTGGCCCGCGTTCAGGAGCAGCACACAGGTGGAGATCATCTCCTGCTCGGTCAGCCCGGCCACCCCGATCAGCGCCGACACCAGGTCGTCGCCCGGCTCCTCGCGCCGCCGGGCGATCAGCTCCCGCAGGTAGTCGGAGAACTCGATCGAGGCGCGCACCGCGCGCCGGGCCGTCTCCGCCGAGGGGTTCAGCTCGAACATCCCGCAGATGTCCGCGGACCAGGGCCGCAGCCGCCCCCGCTCCTCCTCGTCGGCCGGCACCCCCAGCATCTCGGCGATGACCGCCACCGGCAGCGGCTCCGCGACCCGCGCCTGGAGGTCCCCGCCGCCGTCCGCGACCAGACCGGCCACCAGCTCCGCCGCCAGCCGCTCCACCGTCGGGGCCAGCCGCTCCACCGTCCGGGGCGTGAACGCCTGCGAGACCAGCCGCCGGATCCGGGCGTGGTCGGCGCCCTCCAGGTCCAGCAGCCCGTGGTCGTTGAGCGTGTGGAAGGGCTCGTGGGCCGCGTCCGGCGCCTCCCGCCCGAACTCCTCGTGGCTGAAGCGGTGGGTGTACGTCCGCCCGAGGCGGCGGTCCCGCAGCAGCGCCGACACGTCCGCGTGGTGCGGCACCAGCCACTGGCGGCTCGGCGCGAACCAGTGGGCCCGCCCGGCGGCCCGCAGCCGCTCGTACGCGGGGTAGGGGTCGGCGACGAACTCCGGGGACCAGGGGTCGAAGGCAGCGTCCATGACCGGACGCTACCGGCCCCCCGGCCCCCGGACCCCCCGTACCGCCTCAGCCGCCGACCTGGACCAGCCGCGCCTCGTACGCGAAGACCGCCGCCTGCGTCCGGTCCCGCAGGCCCAGCTTCACCAGGATCCGGCTGACGTGCGTCTTGATCGTGGACTCGGCCACCACCAGGTGGTCGGCGATCTCCACGTTCGACAGGCCCTGCGCGATCAGCACCAGGACCTCCGTCTCGCGCTCGGTCAGCTCCCCGATCTGCGCCATCGCCGGCGGCCGGGGGGAGACCGCCGAGCGGGCGAACTCGGTGATCAGCCGGCGGGTGACGGTCGGCGCGAGCAGCGCCTCGCCCGCCGCGACCACCCGGACCCCGTCCGCGAGCTGCCGGGCCGAGGCGTCCTTCAGCAGGAAGCCGGAGGCCCCGGCGCGCAGCGCCTGGTACACGTACTCGTCGAGGTCGAAGGTGGTCAGCACCAGCACCTTCGCGTCGGCGTCGGCCGCCACGATCTCGCGGGTGGCGTCGATGCCGTTCAGCTCCGGCATCCGGATGTCCATCAGGACCACGTCGGGGCGGAGCGCGGCCACCTGGGCGACGGCCTCGCGCCCGTTGACGGCCTCGCCGACCACCTCGATGTCCGGCATCGCCCCCAGCAGCACCGAGAAGCCCTCGCGGACCATTATCTGGTCGTCGACGATCAGCACGCGGATGGTCATTCGGCGGCCTCCTCACGGGGCACGGGGATGTACGCGGTCACGGCGTATCCTCCCTCGTCGGTCGGCTCGGCCGTCATCTCGCCGTTCAGCATGGCGACCCGCTCCCGCATCCCGGTGATGCCGTGCCCGGCGCCCATCGAAGGGGGCTGGCGCAGCCCTCCCTCAGGGGTGGCGGCCGGGTGACGGGCGGGTTTCACGAGCCCGCGCGCCGGACCGTTCACGATCCGCAGCCCGATCCCGCCGAGCACATGGCTCACCTCGACCTTGGCGGCGGCGCCGGGGGCGTGCCGCAGCACGTTCGACAGGGCCTCCTGGACGATCCGGTACGCCGAGAGCTCCACGCCCTGCGGCAGTTCCCGCACCGCGCCGACGACCGTCAGCGTCACGTCGAGCCCGGCCTCGCGGACGTTGCCGACCAGACCGTCGAGGTCCGCGAGGGTCGGCTGCGGGGCGTCGGGCGCCTCGTAGTCCTCGGCGCGCACGACCCCGAGGACCCGGCGCAGCTCGGTCAGGGCCGCCACCGCGTTCTCGCGGATCGTCGCGAAGGCCTGCTCCAGCTCCGGCGGCGGGTTCTCCACCCGGTACGGGGCGGCCTCGGCCTGGATCGCGACCACCGACATGTGGTGGGCGACGACGTCGTGCAGCTCACGGGCGATGGTGGTGCGCTCCTCCAGGAGGGTGCGCCGCGAGCGCTCCACGGCCGTCACCGACTGCTGGGCGGTGACCTCCTCGGCGGCCTCCCGGCGGACCTGCCGGAGGCTGACGGCCAGCAGCACCAGCGCGGAGAAGAACAGCAGCTGGGGGGCGTCGTTGGTGCGCCCGATGCCGAAGAGGAAGGTGGCGAAGAAGGCGTACCCGGCGGTGATCAGCCACATCCCGGCGGCCGTCCGGGGACGGGTGCGCATGGCCACGATGGTGAGGACCACGAGGTGGCCGGCGAGGGAGTTCGCCTCCCAGGGCCACAGCCCGGAGTACCCCACGTACGCGAGGAACGGGGTCGCGCCGAGCGACACCCAGAAGGCGAACACCGGCCGCACGAGGGTGAGCAGCACCGTCGCGGCCGGGAGGCCCGCGAAGAGCAGCCCGCGCACGCCGTAGAAACCGCCGGAGACGAAGCCGATGCCGAACACGATCACGGCGAGGCCGACGACCAGCGCGTGCGGCAGCAGTCCCAGATGGGTCCGTATCCCCTCCGGGAGGAAGCGGACCGGGCCCCGGTCCGTGTTCATGCGGGGCAGCGGGCGGTAGAGGCTGGCATCGTCGAGAAGGTCCGCCCGCAGCCCGCCGAGCGCCTTCTTCGTCATGCGGAGCTCGGGGCTTCCGCTGGTTTCGGGGGTCCTGGTCGTCGAAGTCACCCGACCACGGTACGGGCGGGCCGCGCCGCCGGTCGTCCGGCTGGATGCGGATCCCCGGGGGTCCGCCTCAAGGACTACGCGGCCCCGCGCGGGCTACCAGGCGAGCTGGGCGATCTCCTCCGCGACCACCGCGCAGGCGTCCGCCGCCGGGTCGATCAGCGGGAAGTGCCCGGCGTCCTCCAGCAGCGTGAAGCCGACCGTCTCGCCCGCCTTGGCCGCCGCCTCCGCATAGGCCTCGGCGACGGCGGCCGGGACGACGGTGTCCTCGCGCCCCTGGACGACGGTGGTGGCGATCCCGGTGGGCAGCAGCGCGGCGGGATCGGCGAAGGCGAACCGCGCCCGCGCCTCCCCCTCCCCGCCCAGCAGCTGGGTGACGGCCCCGCCGCACACGTCGAGCTCCACCGCCCGCGCGAAGTGCGCGATCGGGGCGAGCGCCACGACCCCGCGCAGCGCCGGCGGCGCGGGCAGCCGCCAGGGCGAGCCGGCCGGCAGCACGTGCCGGGCCGCCGCCCACAGGGCGAGGTGCCCGCCGGCCGAGTGCCCGGTCAGCACGATCCGGCGCGGGTCCGCCGAAGGCAGCGCCGCAGCCGCCAGCTCCGGTACGGCGTCGAGCGCCGCGGCCACGTCGTCGAAGGTCTCCGGCCAGCGCCCGGCCACCGGCCCCGTACCGCCCTGCCGGGGGATCCCGCCGCCGCGCCGGTACTCGACGTTCGCCACGGCGAAACCGCACCGCGCCAGGAAGTCCGCGAACGGCGTCAGGTGCCCCCGGTCGTACGGGGCCCGCCAGGCACCGCCGTGCAGGGCGACCACCAGCGGCGCGCTCCGGCCGCCGTCGCGCGGGGCGTAGAAGTCGACGACCTGGTCGGGATGCGCCCCGTACGCCGCCGTGGCGTCCGGGACGACGGCCGGGTGCGAGAGGGCCGAAGCCTCTTCGGCGGCGTCGCGCGCGGCGGGGTCCGGCATGATGCTTCCAACCTCTCGGATACGCGGCCGAATTGGCCTGACCTGCGGGGACCGTACCAGGAGTCAGGCACCCGCCGATCAGGCGATCATCGGACCTATCCGGCCAGCACGTCCCCGAGCACCCGCGCCGCCCGCTCCGCGTCCGCGAAAGAGACGTACAGCGGGGTGAAACCGAAGCGGAGGATGTCCGGGCGGCGCAGATCGCCGACCACTCCGCGCCGGATCAGCTCCGCCATCACCTCGGGCGCCTCGGCACACCGCAGCGCGACCTGGCTGCCCCGCTCCGCGTGCGCCTCCGGCGTCACCGGCTCGACCCGGCCCGCGGGGGCGTAGGCCCGCACGCACTCCAGGAAGAAGTCCGTCAGCGCCAGCGACTTGGCCCGCACGTCCTCGATCCGCACCCCGTCCCAGACGTCGAGCGCCGACTCCAGGGCGAGCAGGGACAGGATGTCGGGGGTGCCGACCCGGCCCCGGACCGCGCCGTCGGCGGCCTCGTAGCCGGGGGTCATCCCGAACGGGTCGGCGTGCGAGTTCCAGCCCGGCAGCGGCGAGTCGAAGGCGGCCTGGTGGCGCTCGGCCACGTACAGGAAGGCGGGCGAACCGGGCCCGCCGTTCAGGTACTTGTAGGTGCAGCCGACCGCGAGGTCCACCCCGTGCGCGTCGAGCCCGACCGGCAGCGCGCCCGCGCTGTGGCACAGGTCCCACACGGCCAGCGCGCCCGCCGCGTGGAGCGCGGCGGTGATCCCGGGCAGGTCCTGGAGCCGCCCGCTGCGGTAGTCGACGTGGTTGACGAGGGCGAGCGCGGTCCGCTCCCCCGCCGAGGCCGCCATCTCACCCGGCGCGCACGGCACCACCCGGTGTCCGGTCATCCGGGCGGCGGAGGCGGCGATGTACCCGTCCGTGGGAAAGGTGGTGGCGTCGACGAGGATCTCGTCCCGCCCCTCCCCCGCGAGCCGCGCCGCCGCGACCACGGCCTTGAACACGTTGACGCTGGTCGAGTCGCCGACCACGATCCGACCGGGGGCGGCACCGACGACCGGGGCGATCCGGTCGCCGACCCGCTCGGGCGCGGTCCACCAGCCGGACTCGTCCCAGGAGCGGATGCGCAGCTCGCCCCACTCGCGGGCGACGACCTCGGCCATCCGCGCCGGCACGTGCGCGGGCAGCGCGCCGAGCGAGTTGCCGTCGAGGTAGACCCCGGAGTCGAGGACGAACTTCTTCCGGTGCACGGCGAGTCCGTCACCGGCGTCCAGCTCGGCGGCGCGTGCCGCGAGGTGCTCAGACATGGCTGCGCGCCGTCCACAGCTCGGGGAACACGTTCTTCTGGGCCCGCTTCTCCAGCCAGGCCACCCCGGCCGACCCACCGGTGCCGGTCTTGGACCCCATGGCCCGCCGGGTGGCGACCAGATGGTCGTTGCGCCAGCGCCAGACGAGCTCGGCGACATCGCTCAACGCCTCGCCGAGCCGGACGAGTTCGGCGTTCTGATCGGCATCGGCGTAGATGTCCGCCCACACCCGCTCGACCTCGGGATGCGGCTCGTAGCGCAGCGCCAGGTCCCGCCCGAGGACCTCGTCCGGCACCGCCAGCCCGCGCCGGGCGAGCAGCCGCAGCGTCTCGTCGTACAGGCTGGGCTCGTGGAGCGCCTTCTCCAGCTCGGCGTGGACGCGGGGCGCGCCCCGGTGCGGCACCAGCATGGACGCCGACTTCTCGCCGAGCAGGAACTCCATGCGCCGGTACATCGCCGACTGGAAGCCGGAGCCCTCGCCGAGGGCGCCCCGGTAGGAGTTGAACTGGGCGGGGGTGAGCTGGGCGAGCGGCCGCCAGGAGGCGTTGAGCGCCTCCAGCTCGCGCAGGGACCGCTTGAGCGCGTCCCGCGCGACCCCCAGGTCATCGCGCCGCAGCGCCCGGCCGGCGGTCTCCCACTCGTGGACGATCACGGTGAACCACAGCTCCATGACCTGGGTGGTGACCAGGAAGACCATCTCGCCGGGGTCGTCGGAGCGCAGGTGCTGCAGATGGGTCAGGACGTCCGCCTGGACGTAGTCCTCGTACGGCGTGGTGCCCGCGAAGTCGAGATTCGGGTCATCGCTGACCGAACCGGCTCCGGAGGCATCGGGGGGAAAGGCCGACATCGCTGTCTCCTCGATACGTGCTACCGGGTAGCGGTCCGCTCCTTCCGCGTGCCGTCCGGCACGGGAGCCCCGGTCCCCTCGGAAGGCGTGCTCCGTCGCACGACCTCCCAAGCGCATCATGACACGGCGGGCCCGGCGATGTAGAGCTCCCCTTCGACATGCGGAAAGACGTTCGACCGACCCTCGCCCGGCCCTTTGATCTGCCGCGTCATCACGGCCCGGGCAAGGGCCGAAAGGGGGAAGGGAGGGTTTCGGACACCTCACGAAGTCCGTCCGGAATCCTCCCTCCCCCTTCCCGTCCCCGAGGCGTCAGCCCAGGGTGTCCGCGGCGGTCTCCGAGGAGTCCCGCAGGAAGGTGCTGCAGCGCTCGTACTCGTCCTTCTCGCCGATGTCGCCGGCCGCGCGGGCCAAGGCGTGCAGGGCGCGCAGGAAGCCGCGGTTCGGCTCGTGCTCCCACGGCACCGGGCCGTGGCCCTTCCAGCCGTTGCGGCGCAGCGCGTCGAGGCCGCGGTGGTAGCCGGTACGGGCGTAGGCGTACGACTCGACGACGCTGCCGCGCTCGTAGGCGTCGTCGGCGAGCTGGGCCCAGGCGAGCGAGGAGGTCGGGTACTTCGCGGCGACGTCGGCCGGCGCGGTCCCGCCCGCGAGCAGCTCGCGCGGCTCCGGGTCGTCGGGCAGATGGGTGGGGGCCGGTCCCCCCAGCAGGTTCTCGTGGATGGCCATGCGCCCAGTCTGCCTCAGGACCCGTCGAGGCCAGGACGGCGACGGACGCGAGGGGGCCGGAGCGGGGGGGGGCCGGCGCGGGGGGCCCGCCCGGGACCCAGCGCCCGAGCCCCGGAGACCCCGGCGGAGCGCGGGACCGGCGGGCGCCCCGGACCAGGCCGAGCCCAGGGACCCGGCGGAGCGCGGGACCCGGCGGGCGCCCCGGACCAGGCCGAGCCCAGGGACCCGGCCGAGCCCAGGGACCCGGCGGAGCGCGGGACCCGGCGGAGCGCGGGACCCGGCGGAGCGCGGGACCCGGCGGAGCGCGGGACCCGGCGGAGCGCGGGACCCGGCGGAGCGCGGGACCCGGCG
>NZ_JBVJDK010000009.1:0-141160 GCF_055582325.1 Streptomyces sp. NPDC042100 | reverse complement strand
GCGGGCGCCCCGCATCCCGCGCGGGCGGTGCCGGGGCTTCAGCCCTGGTCGCCCGGGTCCAGCGGCGGCGCGGTCACCCCGCAGTGGTAGCGGCTCTCGGGCTGCCGGGCCGGCGCCTCGGGCGACCGGACGACCGCCCAGGCGAGCCCCGCGCCCACGACCAGCAGCCCCGCGCACAGCGGCATCGCCCGCCGGAACGTGTCCCCGAACTCCTCCGCCGAGCGGTACGCCTCCGGGCTCATCCCGGTCAGCGCGGGCAGCGCGGCCACCGCGAGCAGCCCCGCCGCGCGGGCCGCCGCGTTGTTGATCCCGCTGGCCAGCCCGGCCCGCGCCACCGGCACGGAGGCGAGCACCGTCGCCGTGAGCGGCGCGACCAGGGTCGTCATGCCGAGCCCGAGCACCAGCATGGCGGGCAGCACGTCCGTCAGGTACGAGGCGTCCTCGCCGACCCGCAGCATCAGCAGCATCCCGGCCGCGCACAGCAGCGGCCCCACGGTGAGCGGCAGCCTCGGCCCGGTGCGCTCGCCGAGCTCGCCGGACTTCGCGGAGCCCAGCAGCATCAGGACCGTCGTCGGCAGCATCGCGGTGCCGGCGGCGAGCGCCGAGTAGCCGGACACCACCTGGAGCTGGAGCGCGGCCAGGAAGAAGAACCCGCCGAAGGCCCCGTAGACGCAGAGCGTGACCAGGTTGACGGCGGTGAAGATCCGCGACCGGAACACCGAGGGCGGCACCATCGCGCCCTCGGCCCGCCGCCGCTCCACGCCGACGAACCAGGCGCCGACCAGCACCCCGGCCGCCCCGGCCCACCACGCCTGCGCGATCAGCGCGTACGTCACGAGGGCGAGTCCGGCCGCGCCGAGCACCGCGCCCAGCACGTCGAAGCGCCCGTGCACGGCCTCGTCGCGGGACTCGGGGACGTGCCGCAGGGCGACGGGGACGCAGACCAGGGCGAGCGGCACGTTCAGGAAGAAGACCCAGCGCCAGCCGGGCCCGTCCACCAGCCAGCCGCCCACGAACGGCCCGACCGCCGCCCCCACCCCGCCGAAGCCGGACCACAGGCCGACCGCCTTCGCCCGGTCGTCCTCGTGGAAGCTGGCCTGGATCAGCGCCAGCGAGCCGGGCGTGAGGAGCGCCCCGCCGACACCCTGGAGGGCCCGCGCGGCGACCAGGACGCCCGCGTTGGGGGCGAGCCCGCACAGCAGGGAGGCGACGGCGAACCAGACGACGCCGATCACGAAGACCCGCCGCCGCCCGTACCGGTCGCCGAGCGAGCCGCCGAGCAGGATCAGCCCGGCGAGGGTGAGCATGTAGGCGTTGACGGTCCACTGGAGGTCGGCGAGGTCGGCGCCGAGGTCCTCGCCGATGTGCGGCAGGGCGACGTTGACGACGGTCGAGTCGAGCAGCGCCATGCCGGAGCCGAGGACCGTGGTGAACACGATCCAGCGCCCCGTGCCCGAGGCGAGCCGGATGTCCATGCCAGCATGGTCCCGCGAACGAGCGGAACCCGCCCACCGAAACCGGCACGGGGCGCGGGCCGGTCGCCGCGAGCCGGGCGCGGGTCTGACGACAGGCCCTAGCTCACCCGCAGCCGCCCCGCCGCCCGCACCAGCGCGTCGATCCCCCGCTCGGCCTTGGCCCGAGGGCAGCCGACGTTGAGCCGGACGAAGCCGGGGGTGCCGTAGGTCCCGCCGGGCATGATGGCGACCCGTTCGGCGGTCACCAGCTCCTCCTGGAGCGCGGACTCGTCGATGCCGAGCGGGCGCAGGTCGATCCAGGCGAGATAGCCGGCCTGCGGCGGGGACCAGACGACGCCGGGCAGCCCCTCGGCGATCCGCTCCTCGACGAGCCGCATGGTCCCGGCGACGTAGGCGCGGAGCGCGTCCAGCCAGGGCGCCCCGTGCCGGTAGGCGGCGATGTGCGCGGTGAGCGAGAGCACGGCGGGCGAGGCCAGGCCCTCCCCGGTCTCCATGCGCCGGATGAAGGCGACCCGCTCGTCGGGGTCGCCGAGGAACCCGTACGAGCCGGAGAGCGCGGGAAAGTTGAACGCCTTGGTCCCGGAGGTGACCATCGCCCAGCGCCGCCCCCGTCCCGCCTCGGCGACGGCGGCCCAGGGCACGTGGCGGTGCCCGGCGGCGGTCAGGTCGGCGTGGATCTCGTCGCTGACGACGGCGACGCCGTACCGCTCGGCGAGCCGGGCGAACTCCTTGAGCTCGTCGGCGCTCCAGACCCGCCCGGTCGGGTTGTGCGGGGAGCAGAGCAGCAGCATCCGGCTGTCGGGCCGGGCCAGCTCCCGCTCCAGGGCCTCGGGGTCGTCGAGCGGCACCCCGCGCAGCTCGCGCCCGAGCCCGGTGACGGCCTTGCGGAAGCCGTCGTAGGTGGGGCGGTGGACGACCACGCCGTCTCCCGGTCCGGTCCACATCCGCAGCAGCTGGGAGAGCTGGTTGAGCACGGAGGGCGCGTAGACCATGGCCTCGGGGTCGACGACGGTCCCGTACCGCTCGGCGTACCAGTCCCGGACGGCCTCCCGGAACTCCCCGAGCCGCCAGTCGGTGTAGCCGAAGACCCCGTGGCCGACGCGCTCGCGCAGGGCGTCGAGGACGGCCGGCGGGGAGGCGAAGTCCATGTCGGAGATGGTGAAGGGCAGCAGGTCGGGCACGCCGAAGCGGTCGGATATGCCGTCCCACTGCACCGACCAGGTCCCCCGCCGGTCTATCTCACGGTCGAAGTCGAACGCGTCCACCATGTCTCGTTTCCTCCCCGGAACGCCGAGAGGCCCGGCCCCGTGAAACCGGAGCCGGACCTCCCGACATGAACAGCGACTGCTTACTTCATCTTGGTGCCGGCCGAGCGCAGCGCGACACACGCCTCGCCGACACGGGCGGCCATGCCGGCCTCGGCCAGCTTGCCCCAGGTGCGCGGGTCGTAGGTGTTCTTCTTGCCGACCTCGCCGTCGACCTTCAGGACGCCGTCGTAGTTGCGGAACATGTGGTCCACGACCGGGCGGGTGAAGGCGTACTGGGTGTCGGTGTCGAGGTTCATCTTCACGACGCCGTTCTCCAGCGCGATGGCGATCTCCTCGGCGGTGGAGCCGGAGCCGCCGTGGAAGACGAAGTCGAACGGCGAGGACTTGCCGTACTTCTCGCCGACACCGGCCTGGAGGTCCTTGAGGAGCTCGGGGCGGAGGACGACGTTGCCCGGCTTGTAGACGCCGTGGACGTTGCCGAAGGAGGCGGCCAGCAGGTAGCGGCCCTTCTCGCCCAGGCCGAGCGCCTCGGCGGTGCGCAGCGCGTCGTCGACGGTGGTGTACAGCTCGTCGTTGATCTCGTGCGTGACACCGTCCTCCTCGCCGCCGGTCGGGGTGATCTCGACCTCAAGGATGATCTTGGCGGCGACGGCCTTGGCCAGCAGCTCCTGGGCGATGGCCAGGTTGTCGGCGAGGGTCTCGGCGGAGCCGTCCCACATGTGCGACTGGAACAGCGGGTTCAGGCCGCGGGCCACGCGCTCGGCGGAGATGTCGAGCAGCGGGCGGACGTAGCCGTCCAGCTTGTCCTTCGGGCAGTGGTCGGTGTGCAGCGCGACCGTGATGTCGTACTTGGCGGCGACGATGTGCGCGAACTCGGCCAGGGCGACGGCGCCCGTGACCATGTCCTTCTTGTACTGGCCGCCCAGAAACTCGGCGCCACCGGTCGAGATCTGGATGATGCCGTCGCTCTCGGCCTCCGCGAAACCACGCAGGGCGGCGTGGAGAGTCTGCGAGGAGGTCACGTTGATGGCCGGGTAGGCGAACTTGCCTGCCTTCGCCCGGTCGAGCATCTCGTTGTAGACCTCGGGGGTTGCGATGGGCATTCGTCCGCTCCTTGTGATGTGCGGGTGTGTGGTGCTAGGCCCTGACCTGGGGGCGACGTCATCGTCACCACCCATCTTTCCAGACTCCTGTACGAGCTCCCACGGGCCCTGCACACGCAAAGGCGGGGTGTTTCACGTGAAACACCCCGCCTTTTCACAAAAGCGCAGGTCAGAACGGGCCCTACGACAGCGCCGGGACCTAAGTCACGACTTGGCGCCGTTAGGCCAGACCGAGATCCGAGAGCTGGTAACCGGTGAGGTACGGCAGCCCCGCCTCGGCGATGGCACCGGCCGCGCCCCGGTCGACGATGGTCGCCACGGCGACGACCTCGCCGCCGGCCTCGCGGACCGCCTCGACGGCGGTCAGGGGCGAGCCGCCGGTGGTGGAGGTGTCCTCCACGACCAGGCAGCGGCGGCCCTTGACGTCGGCGCCCTCGATCCGGCGCTGCATCCCGTGGGCCTTCTGCGCCTTGCGCACGACGAAGGCGTCCAGGCGCTCGCCTCGGGCGGCCGAGGCGTGCAGCATCGACGTGGCGACCGGGTCGGCGCCCAGCGTCAGACCGCCGACGCAGTCGAAGTCCAGGTCCTTGGCCAGGTCGAGCATGACCTGGCCGACCAGCGGCGCGGCCTCGCCGTCCAGGGTGATCCGGCGCAGGTCGATGTAGTAGTCGGCCTCACGACCCGAGGAGAGGGTCACCTTGCCGTGCACCACGGCCTTGTCCTTGATCTGCTGGAGCAGCTCAGCGCGTACGTCAGTCATGCTCACGAGCTTAAAGCCGCCCGGTCAGAGCCGACGCCAGCGCCAGGTCGCCGCGAGCTCCAGGGGGTCGATCGAGGTGACGAGCCGCGGGTGGGTGTTGAGGCCGTTCGGCGGGCCGGACTGCGGCTCGACGCAGACCGCGTCGGCCGGCTCGTCGTAGATCACCAGCCACTCGGCCCGGCTGGTCACGCCCAGTTCGAGCTGCTCCGGCCAGGTGAGGGTGATGTCGACGCCGCCGGGCATCCCGAAGCAGTCGTCCCAGGGGCGCGGGGTCGGCTCGACGCGCCGGCCGGTGGGCAGATGGTCGGCGCCGCGCTCCTCCTGCCAGCCCGGGGCGAAGTCGAGCTCGACGTCCGCGCCGCCGAGGCTGCGGCGGAACCAGGGGTGCCAGCCGACCTGCGCCGGGAAGGAGGCCCCGAGGGTCTCCACACCGAGCTGGAGCGTCAGGGAGTCCTCGGTCAGCTCGAAGGTCTGGGTGACCAGACCGCTGTACGGCCAGGGGTCGGTGAGCGCGGTGGTGAACGCGGCGGTGCTCGCGGTGACCTCCGCGGTCTTCCATGGGACGTCACGGACGGTGCCGTGCAGGGCGTGCGGGGCGGCGTGCTCGCTGACGGGCAGCCGGTGCACGGTGCCGCCGTTGCGGAAGCGCGCGTCGGCGGTGCGGCCCGCCCAGGGCGCCATCACGAAGGAGCCGAAGCGCTCACCCTGGAGCAGCAGTTCGGTGCCCCCGATGCGCAGGCCGACGATGCGGCAGCCGTGCTCGGGGTCGATGGTCAACTCGGCGTCGCCGGCCGTCAGTCGCGTCAGAGTGCTCACACACCGACCTTATGGCCTGCTCCGATTCCCCCGTCAGCGGCGTCGCCGCAGGGCCCGTCCGACGACGACGGCGGAGGCGATCGCGAGGGCGGCGGCGGGGGCGATCCAGCGCAGCGTGGCGGTGGCGCTGGAGGTCTCGGGGGCCGGGACGGGGGCGTAGCGCCCGCGCGGCGGGGCGTGGTCGACCTCCTCGGCGCTGCGGCCGATCATCGTGCGGCGCGCGTGGGCGGCCTCGGCGGCGGGCGGGGTCAGCGGGTCGGTACGGCCGCCCCGGCCGGCCGCCGCGCCGGGGTCGTCGTCGAGTTCGAGCCCGTCGAGCCCGTCGAGCCCACGCCGTGGCGCACCGCCGTCGGCTTCGTCGGTGCCGTCGGTGCCGTCGGTGCCGTCGGTGCCGTCGGTGCCGTCGGTGCCGTCGGTGCCGTCGGTGCCGTCGGCCGCGTCCGCACCCCCGGGCTCCTCGACCCCGTCGTCCACCCCGTCGTCGTCGCTGTCGTCGTCGCCGCCCTCCGCCGCCAGCTCGGCCTCGACGTCGGCGACGGCGGCCAGCGCCTCGGCGAAGCGGTCGAGGAGGCGGGCGCCGGCCGTGTGGCGGGCCTCGGGGTCGGCCTCGGCGAGGCGGCCGGAGGCGTCGACGCGGCCGGTGAAGCCGAGCGTGGTGCCCTCGGCCACCGGGGTGAGGGTGAGCGTCAGCTCCAGGGCCGCCGAGCCCTTGCCGCGCACCTCCTCGCCCTCGCCCACGACGGCGAAGGCGCCGTCCGCGCCGGCGGTGAGCCGCAGGGCGCCTCGGTAGGTGATGGTGTTGCCGCCCACCCGGACCTTCAGGCGCCCGGCGAGCGGGTCCGTGTCCGTGGCGGGGTCCTGCTGGAGACCGGGGACGCAGCGCGCGACCCGCGCCGGGTCCGTCAGCGTGGCGCGCAGGACCTCGGCCGGGACCGGGACGAACACCTCATGCTCCATGGAAGCCGAGCCTACTCAGACGGACGCCGCCCGTCGCCTGTTCGCGTGCCACCGGGGACGCCGGATGCCCGGTCAGTAGCGCGGGTGCACGAGCGTGGACGGCGGCAGCCCGGCCTCCCGTGGGGTGCGGGTCCGCTCGACGCGGGCCTCCGCCGTGGTGAGCGAGCGGGTGGTCAGGGAGCGCAGCCGGGGCGCGGCCGGGGCGAGCGCGAGGGGCGGGCGGTCCGGGGCGAGGGCGGCCAGCAGGAAGCCCCACGGGGCGGTGGGCGCCCGAGCCGCCCGCGCGGGGGCGGCTGTCGCGCCCGGGTCCGCCCCGTACGGGCGGGTGGCGAAGCCGGCGGCGCGCAGGGTGGCGTCGACGGTCCAGTAGGCGCGGGGGCGGGCGCCCGCCGATCCGGCGTGGACGACGAGCCGCCCGCCGGGGGCGAGGGCGCGGGCGACCAGCCCGTAGAACTCCTCCGAGTAGAGCTTGGCGCCGGCCGTGAGGCCGGGGTCGGGGAGGTCGGAGATCACCACGTCGTACCGGTCCCGTGGGAGCCGGGCCGTGCGGAGCCAGCGGAAGGCGTCCCCGTAGGCGACGGTGACGCGGGGGTCGCGGAAGGCCTGCCCGTTGAGCGCGGCGAGCTCGGGGTCGGTGCGGACGAGGCGGACGACCCCGGGGTCGAGCTCGACGACGGTGACGGCGCGGACGTCGGCGTAGCGCAGCACCTCGCGGGCGGCCAGTCCGTCGCCGCCGCCGAGGATCAGCACCCGGGCGCGGGGCCCGTTCATCGCGGGGTGCACCAGGGCCTCGTGGTAGCGGTACTCGTCGCGGCCGCCGACCCGCAGCCGCCCGTCGAGGAAGAGGTCGGGCGGGCCGCCGAGGCCGCCGGTGACCACCACGTCCTGGAGCGGGGTGCGGACGGCGACCCGCACGTCGGCCCCGTAGACGGCCCGGCGCGCGGCCTCCTCGAAGTCGTCGGCGAGGGCGGTGGCGGCGCCGAGCGCGGCGAGCACGACGACGTTGGCGCCGACCAGCAGCCAGCGGGAGCGGCGGGTGAGGTCGCGGCGGAACAGCCAGAGCACGAGGGCGCCGCCGGCCACCGCGTTCACCGCGCCGGTGACGAGGGCGCCGGTGAGCTGCCCGAGCCAGGGCAGCAGCAGGAACGGGAAGGCGAGCCCGCCGACGAGCGCGCCCACGTAGTCGGCGGCGAAGAGGTCGGCGACGGTTCCGGCGGCGTCCTGCTCGCGCCGGGGGCCCTGCTGGATCAGCGACATCAGCAGCGGGATCTCGGCGCCGATGAGCACGCCGATGGCCAGCGAGAACGCCACCAGCACATAGCGGGCCTCGCCGAGCCAGGCGAAGGCCGCGTACAGCACCATGGCCGAGCTGCCGCCGATCAGCGCGAGGCCGCACTCGACCAGGCCGAAGCCGACGGCGGCGCGGCAGCGCAGCCGCTTGGCGAGCAGCGAGCCGACGCCCATCGCGAAGACCATGACGGACAGCACGACGGACGCCTGGGTGACCGAGTCGCCGATCAGATACGAGGCGAGCGCCACGAGCTCCAGCTCGTACACCAGGCCGCAGGCGGCGCACACGAACACGACCGCCAGCACCGGATAGCGCACCGGGCGCGGCCGACCCGGCGGCAACCGCACCGCCCGCTGGGCTGGCGGGGGCGCGGTCACGGGCGGGTCGATCATGCTCGTAACGCTACGTCACTCATCTGTCGCTGTTTGTCACCCACACGAGTGCACCTGGGGTGAAACCTCGGCGCGTCAGAGTGTCGCGGGCATACGCGCGCCGATCCGGGTTCTGGTCACCACCAACTGCCCTTCCTGCGGGTACGCGTGCCAGGTGCGCCAGCGCACCTGGCCCTCGTGGCGCTGCGCCAGCATCGCCGTGAAGGCGTGCGGCGAGCCGGGGAAGGTCCCCGCGAGGCCGTGCGGGTGGTCGGCGACGAGCGCGAGCAACTCCTGGGCGCGGCCCGCGAACGAGCCCTGCGTCAGGGTCTCGACGCGCGCGGCGAACTCGTACTCCCATTCGCCGACCCGCTTGGACACGCCCAGCGGCAGCGGTGTGCTGCTGCCGGGCATGCAGGCGACGGTCTCCGAACAGGTGCGGTCCGCCTCCTCCAGGAGCACTTGGTGGGAGGCGCCGAGCAGCCGCAACTGGAGTTTCGCTCCGGACAGTTCGAGGTCGAGCACCGCCAGCGCGGGCAGCGGATCGCGCCCCAGCGCCCAGGCCAGGTCGGCGGCGCGGGTGTCGGTGTAGGAGGTCTTCAGGGTCGTGAGCATGGATCGGCTCCGCAAACACGGTTTGGCGGGTGGGCCGGGGGCGTCCCGGCGAAGGGGCTCCGACCGGGAATGGGGATCGCCGGCTCGGGTCCACACACGGTCCGAGGGGCTGGATGTTCTCAACAGCGAGGGAATCATGAACCGTGGGTAGGTCACAGCGTTTTTACCCAACTTGGCGTGGTTTCCATCCCCTAGGGGGCCCCACGGTTCAACTGTTCAGTCGGAATCGATCGTGTGGCTCCCCCACCGGCCCAACGGAAGCGCCCGCGACGCCCGTTGCGTACGTCAGCTGGAGCCGCAGCCGCCCCCGCCGCCACAGGACGAGGAGGAGCCGCAGGACGAGGACGAGCCGCAGGAGGACGAGGAGCCGCAGGACGAGGACGAGCCGCAGCCGGCGCTGGTGCTGCCGCTGCTCCCGCTGCCGCCGCCGCCCGCCCAGCCGCGGCGGCGCCGGCGCCGCTTGGCCGCGGCGTTGCGCCGGACGGCCGCGGTGCCGCCGATGACCAGGACCGCGAAGACCGCGATGATGAAGACGTCCATGACTGTTCCCCCGTGATGTCCGACCGTGCCCCCCGGCACGGTCTCCGTCCGCCGTTCTCCCGGCGTGCGAGGGGGATTCCCGGCCCCGGCGACGCTCAAAGCCCACTTGAGCAAGTCCAGAGCTTCGCCCCAGGATGACGGGCATGACACGACCGCCGCTCAACCGCAGGCTCGCCGAGTTCGGTACGACGATCTTCGCCGAGATGTCCGCCCTCGCCACCCGCACCGGCTCGATCAACCTGGGCCAGGGCTTCCCCGACACCGACGGCCCCGAGGAGATCCGCGAGGCCGCGGTCCGCGCGCTGCGCGAGGGGCACGGCAACCAGTACCCGCCCGGCCCCGGCATCCCCGAGCTGCGCGCGGCGGTCGCCGACCACCAGCGCCGCCGCTACGGCCTGGAGTACGACCCCGACAGCGAGGTCCTGGTCACCGCCGGGGCCACCGAGGCGATCGCCGCCGCGCTGCTGGCCCTGGTCGAGCCGGGCGACGAGGTCATCGCCCTGGAGCCGTACTACGACTCGTACGCCGCCTGCGTCGCCATGGCGGGCGGCACCCGGGTGCCCGTCACCCTGCGCCCGCACGACGGGGCCTTCGCGCTCGACCTGGACGAGCTGCGCGCGGCGGTCACCGACCGGACCCGGCTGATCCTCCTCAACACCCCGCACAACCCCACCGGCACCGTCCTCAGCCGCGCCGAGCTCACCGCGATCGCCGAACTCGCCCAGGAGCGCGACCTGCTCGTCGTCACCGACGAGGTCTACGAGCACCTGGTCTTCGACGGCGCCGAACACGTCCCGCTGGCGAGCCTGCCGGGGATGCGGGAGCGGACCGTGACCATCGGCTCGGCGGGCAAGACGTACTCCTTCACCGGCTGGAAGGTCGGCTGGATCACCTCGACCCCGGAGCTGACGAGCGCCGTCCGCTCCGCCAAGCAGTTCCTCACCTACGTCTCCTCCGGCCCCTTCCAGTACGCCGTCGCCGAGGCGCTGCGGCTGCCCGACTCCTTCACCGACGGCCTGCGCGCCGAACTCCAGGCCAAGCGGGACCTGCTGAGCGAGGGCCTGGCCGCCGCGGGCTTCGGCGTGCACCGCCCGGCCGGCACCTACTTCGTCACCACCGACATCCGCCCCCTCGGCGAGAGCGACGGCTTCGCCTTCTGCCGGGCGCTGCCGGAGCGCGCGGGCGTCGTCGCGATCCCGAACGCGGTCTTCTACGACCACCGCGAGGAGGGCGCGCCCTTCGTCCGCTTCGCCTTCTGCAAGCGGACCGAAGTCCTCCAGGAGGCGGTGGACCGGCTGAAGCGGCTGGCCTGAGGGCGGCGCGGGGGCACGGGTAGGGTCCCCTCGTCCTTGATCGTCGACGAGGCGATCGGGCCCTAGACCCCGGGGGGTACCCGTCCATGTCCGCACCGCATTCCGCCGCACCCGAGCCCGCGGCCCCGTCCGCGTCTCCGTCCGCGTCTCCGTCCGTGTCTCCGTCCGCGGTCGAGTCCGCGCCCGCGTCCGCGCGTTTCGCGCCCAGCCGCCGGGCCGCCCTGTTCGCCTTCGCCGGTGTCGCGGCGGGCGGGGCGCTCCCGTTCGCCGGGGCGGCGCCCGCCGTCGCCGCCGACGTCCCGCCGGCCGGGGCGGCGCCGCTGCCGTCCGCCCCGGTGCCCGGCGCCCGGCTGCCGATGGTCCTCGACCCCACCGACCCCTGGCACTACACCGCCCACCCGGCCGGGCCGCTGACCACCCGGGCGATACCCGGCGGGCTGGAGGTCGCGGACGCCGGGGGTGTCCTCGCGACCCTCACCACGGGGGCGCGGACCGTGACCGTGCGCGGGCCCCGGCGCTGGTTCACCGAGCAGAAGCGGCCCGTCACGGACGCCTTCGACCGGACCCTGACCTCGGGCACGACCGGCTGGGGCCAGTCCCCCGAGGGCGGCTCCTGGATCCCCAACAGCAAGGACGACGCCCACGTCGGGGACTACAAGGTCGAGCAGGGCCGGGCCGTCGTCACGCTCCGGACGCCCGGCGAGAGCCGGCACTCCTACCTCTCCGACAAGGCCATCGGCGACGTCCGGGCCCGCGCCCGCTTCTCCTTCGACAGGAAGCCCGTCGGCGGCCCGCTCTCGCTCGCGCTGACCTTCTCCCTCTCGGCCCTGGTCACCCACTACCGGGCCCGCCTGATCGTCACCCCGGCCGGGGAGGTGCAGCTCACGATGGAGAAGGCGCTCGACGACAGGAACGTCGTCGTGCTCGCCGCCCCCGTCACCGTCGGCACCGGCTTCGCCGCCTTCGACCACTGGTGGGTGCAGGTCGAGAAGGCCGAGGGGACGCTGCGCGCGCGGGCCTGGAAGCACGGCGAGGCCACCCCCGACTGGCGGTTCGCGCTGCGCGACCCCGAGCCGGACACCGCCCTCGGCGCCGGGGCCGTCGGCGTGCGGGCGCACGCCGCCGAGACGGCCTCGGCGGGCACCGAGGCCCGGGTCTACGACTTCCTCGTCGAGGAGGCGTCCTGGACCGACCCGCCGGTGATCAGCCACGACACCTGGGTCCGGGTGCTCCCGGAGCCCTTCGACGGCACCTGGACGCCCGCGCTCGCCCAGCGGGTCGGCGCCTGGGCGGGCGACTCCTCGCCGGACGCGCTGGCGTACGCCGCCATGTACCTGCCGGGGGCACCGGCGGTGACCGGGGTCGTGGAGGACGGCGACAAGGTGCCGCGCACCACGCAGCTGCTGGGCACCTCCCGCTACAGCGCGCCCGCCCCGGACACCGGCGAGCGCTCGATCGGCGCCGACTTCCAGGAGTACCTGGGGATCTCGTACAAGTTCGACGGCTTCCCGGTCCGGCAGCCGGAGGCCCCGTACCTGAAGTCCCTCGACTGCTCCGGGTACGTCCGGATGGTCTACGGCTTCCACATGAAGCTGCCCCTGCTGCACGAGAACGCCGCCCCCGACCTGCGCGGACTGCCCCGCACCTCGACGCGGCAGGCGGGCTCGGGGCCGGGCGTGAAGATCGCCGACGGGGGCACCTCGGCCCCGCCGCTGGACGGGCTGCGGATCGGCGACGTGGTCTTCTTCGACCCGGACACGGACCCCTCGGCGGGCGGTCACATCGGGATCTACGCCGGCGCGGACCACCGTGGCCTGCGCCGCTTCCTGTCCAGCCGCAAGACGCCCAACGGCCCGACCCTCGCCGACGTCGGCGGCCGGTCGGTGCTCGACGGCGACCCGGGCGAGACGTACACGGGCAAGCTCCGGGTGATCCGGCGCTTCTGACCCGCGCGCCCCCTCCGTGCCGCGCGGTTGATCGGGTAAACCGATTTGTCGTACGACGTTTCGTCCGATGTGTCGGATGTGACCGGATTTCCGCGTGCACGGAGGTGCCCCCCTGTCCGCCGAGACCCTCGACCGCCCGGCGTCCGCCCCGCGCACCGCCCCCGCCGCCGCCCGGCGGGTGCCCCGATGGCAGGCCGCGCTGCACCGGGCGGCCCCCGCGCTCGGGCTGTTCGCCGCCGCCCGCCTCACCGGCACCCTGGTCCTCGCCCTGTGGGCCTGGCACCTCGACCGCTCCCCCCGGGCCCTGCTCGCGAAGTCCTGGGACTCCGACTGGTACACCCGGATCGCCGCCCACGGCTACGGCCGCACCGTGCCCTGGGGAGACGGCGCCGTCCAGTCCGACCTGGCCTTCTTCCCGCTCTACCCGGGCCTCGTGCGCGCCGTCGCGACCGTCCTGCCCGTCGCGTACGGGACGGCCGGCCTGCTGCTGTCCTGGCTGGCCGCCGGGGCCGCGGCCTGGGGGATCTACCTGGTCACCGAGCGGATCGCGGGCCGCCGGGCGGCCGTCGTGCTGGTGCTGCTGTGGGGGCTGCTGCCGCACTCGGTCGTGCTGACCATGGCGTACACCGAACCCCTGATGACCGCCTTCGCCGCCTGGTCGCTCCACGCCCTGCTGACCCGCCGCTGGCTCCTCGCGGGCACCCTCGCCGCGCTCGCCGGACTCTCCCGGCCCAACGGGGTGGCCGTCGCCGCCGCCGTGCTGGCCGCCGTCGCCGCCGAGCTGTGGCGGCGGCGCGGCCGGACCGGGCCGCGCCCCTGGGCGGCGGCCCTGCTCGCCCCGGCCGGCTGGCTCTCGTACGTGCTGTGGGTCGGGGTCCGCGAGGGCGATCCGCTCGGCGGCTACTTCGCCGTCCAGTCCGGCTGGACCTCCCGCTTCGACCTCGGCCGGGGCGCCCTCCGCTTCGTCCGGGAGATGCTGCGCGGCCCGACCCAGGCGGGCTTCGTGATGGCCCTGGTGATCACCGGCGTCGGGGTGCTGCTCTTCGCGCTGCTCGCCTTCGTGGAGCGCCCGCCGCTGCCCGTGCTCGTCTACACCGGGGTGCTCGTCCTGATCACCGTCGGCGGCTCCGGCTTCTTCGAGTCGAAGCCGCGCTTCCTGCTGCCCGCCTTCCCGCTGCTGCTCCCGGTGGCCCTGGCACTGACGAGAGCCCGGCCACGCGCCGCGATCCTGGTGATCGCGGGCCTGGCCGGGCTCTCGTTCGGCTACGGGCCGTACGTGCTCACGCTGGCACGCATGGCCGTATAGGCGCCATGGGCGCCACAGGTGTCAGGAGCGGTGGCGCTTCACTCGCCGGACTCGCCCGGCTCCTTGTCCTCCGGGGACTCCAGGCCGAACTGCTCGACGACCCACTTGTCGAACTCGATCGAGGCGCGCACCCAGCTGACGGTGGAGGACACGAAGTGCTCCAGCGACACACCGGTGCCGATCAGCATCTGGGCCTCGCCGATGAGGCGGAGGGTGGCGGAGCCGTCCTCCTCCTCGTGCAGGTGGGTGTAGACCTTGGGCCACAGGGTGCGGCGGTTCCAGTCGTCGATCGCGTCGAGGACCTTCGCGCGGTCGTCCGCCGCGTGCGGGCGGTCGTAGAACGTGCGGACCGAGAAGACCTGCTGCTCGTCCTCGCCGCGGAACATGAAGTACGTGCGGAATTCCTCCCACGGCGCCGCGAGGTCACCCTCGTCGTCGACGACGTACTTGAGCTCCATCTGGTCGAGGAGCTGCTTCACCAGGTCCTGGTCGGGAACGACGGGGCCCGCCGGTCCTGCCTGGGGCTGGGGCTGACCCCCGAAATTCGGAATCGAGGACGGGTCGATGCTCACCGGGATTTCCCTTCGTACGGATGCGGCCATCCTCCCTCATGCCGGGCGGGGGGTGGCAAGCCCCCACGGCCTGGATCCGCTGCAAGCTGATCCGGGCCGCGGGGGCGCCGCTCCGTGGGCGGGTCAGACCTCGGCCCGGCCGACGATCAGGCCGTCCTCGAAGCGGTCCACCCGGACCGTGTCCCCGTCGCGGACCTCGCCGGACAGGATCTCCCGGGCCAGCCGGTCACCGATCGCGGACTGGATCAGGCGGCGCAGCGGGCGGGCGCCGTACGCCGGGTCGTTGCCCTCGTCGGCCAGCCAGGCCAGGGCCTCGGGGGTGACCTCCAGGGTGAGCCGGCGGTCGGCGAGGCGGCGGGCCAGCCGGTCGATCTGGAGGCGCGCGATGCGGCCCAGCTCGTCCCGGTCCAGGGCGGAGAAGACCACGATCTCGTCGAGCCGGTTGAGGAACTCGGGCTTGAAGCTCGCCCGGACCACGTCCAGCACCCGGGCCCGCTTCTCGTCCTCGGAGGTCCCCTGGTCCACCAGGTACTGGCTGCCCAGGTTGGAGGTGAGGATCAGGATCGTGTTGCGGAAGTCGACCGTGCGGCCCTGGCCGTCGGTGAGCCGCCCGTCGTCCAGGACCTGGAGCAGCACGTCGAAGACCTCCGGGTGCGCCTTCTCCACCTCGTCGAGCAGCACCACGCTGTACGGGCGGCGGCGGACGGCCTCGGTGAGCTGGCCGCCCTCCTCGTAGCCGACGTAGCCGGGGGGCGCGCCGACGAGCCGGGCGACGGAGTGCTTCTCGCCGTACTCCGACATGTCGATGCGGACCATGGCCCGCTCGTCGTCGAAGAGGAAGTCGGCGAGGGCCTTCGCGAGCTCGGTCTTGCCGACGCCGGTGGGGCCGAGGAAGAGGAAGGAGCCGGTGGGCCGGTCAGGGTCGGCGATGCCCGCGCGGGTGCGGCGGACGGCGTCGGAGACGGCGCGCACGGCCTCGCTCTGGCCGATCAGGCGGCGGCCGAGCTCGTCCTCCATGCGCAGCAGCTTCTGCGTCTCGCCCTCCAGCAGGCGCCCGGCGGGGATGCCGGTCCAGGAGCCGACGACGTCGGCGATGTCGTCCGGGCCGACCTCCTCCTTGACCATGGTGTCCTTCTGGGCCGCGCGCTCGGCCTCGGTGGCCTCGGCCAGCTCCCGCTCCAGGCCCGGGATCTCCCCGTACAGCAGCTTGGACGCGGTGTCGAAGTCGCCGTCGCGCTGGGCGCGCTCGGCGAGCCCGCGCTGGGCGTCGAGACGCTCCTTGAGCTCGCCGACGCGGTTGAGGGACTGCTTCTCCTTCTCCCAGCGGGCGGTGAGCCCGCGCAGCTCCTCCTCGCGGTCGGCGAGGTCGCGGCGCAGCTTCTCCAGGCGCTGGACGCTGGCGGCGTCGGTCTCCTTGGAGAGGGCGAGCTCCTCCATATTGAGCCGGTCGACGGAGCGCTGGAGCTCGTCGATCTCGACGGGCGAGGAGTCGATCTCCATGCGCAGCCGGCTGGCGGCCTCGTCGACGAGGTCGATGGCCTTGTCGGGCAGGAAGCGGGAGGTGATGTACCGGTCGGACAGGGTCGCGGCGGCCACCAGGGCGGAGTCGTTGATCTGCACCTTGTGGTGGGCCTCGTAGCGGCCCTTGAGCCCGCGCAGGATGGCGACGGTGTCCTCGACGCTCGGCTCGGCGACCAGGACCTGCTGGAAGCGGCGCTCCAGCGCGGGGTCCTTCTCGATCCGCTCGCGGTACTCGTCGAGGGTGGTGGCGCCGACCATGCGCAGCTCGCCGCGGGCCAGCATCGGCTTCAGCATGTTGCCGGCGTCCATGGCGGAGTCGCCGCCCGCGCCCGCGCCGACGACGGTGTGCAGCTCGTCGATGAAGGTGATGACCTCGCCGTCGCTCTCCTTGATCTCGGAGAGGACGGTCTTCAGCCGCTCCTCGAACTCGCCTCGGTACTTCGCGCCGGCGACCATGGCGCCGAGGTCGAGCGAGATCAGCCGCTTGTTCCTGAGCGACTCGGGCACGTCGCCCTTCACGATCCGCTGGGCGAGGCCCTCGACGACGGCGGTCTTGCCGACGCCGGGCTCGCCGATGAGGACCGGGTTGTTCTTGGTGCGGCGGGAGAGGACCTGGACGACGCGCCGGATCTCGTGGTCGCGGCCGATGACCGGGTCCAGCTTGCCCTCGCGGGCGGCGGCGGTGAAGTCGGTGCCGAACTTCTCCAGGGCCTTGTACGAGCCCTCCGGGTCGGCGGTGGTCACCCGGCGGGCGCCCCGGCTCTTCTCGAAGGCGTCCTGGAGGCGGGCGGCGGTGGCGCCCTGCGCGTCGAGCACCCCGCCGGCCTGCCCGCCCTTGGCGGCGGTGCCGATCAGCAGGTGCTCGGTGGAGATGAAGTCGTCGCCCAGCCGCTTCGCGCGGTCGGCGGCGTCGGCGATCACCGCGAGGAGCTCGCGGTTGGGCTGCGGGGGCGCGACCGTGGACCCGGTGACGCTGGGCAGGGCGGCGAGCAGCCGCTCCGCGCCCGAGCGCACGGCGGCCTGGTCGGCCTCGACGGCGGCGAGCAGGTCGGTGATGTTCTCGTTGTCCTGACCCGTGAGCAGCGCCAGGAGAAGATGCGCGGGGGTCAGATCGGCGTGCCCCTGGGACACGGCGCGGCTGCTGGCCGCGTTCAGCGCGTCCCGGCTCCTGTTGGTCAGTTCGGCGTCCACGTGCGGGGTCTCCTCCGTTGAGCTCGACTCGTACGTACTCCTCGTACCCGTATGACTCATACAGCGTACATAAAGTTGAGTCTATTCCGCTCAAGGTGAAGGTTTCGGCGCGGGGCCCCTCGGCGGTAGTTTCCGGGCATGGCTACCGACCCGAGGAACCCCGGCGACTCGTATCTCGGCTTCTGGCGCGAGTACCACATGTCGACCCTGACCACCCTCCGCCCGAACGGCACCCCGCACGTGGTGGCGGTGGGCGTCACGTACGACCCGGAGCAGGGGGTGGCCCGGGTGATCACCAACAAGCACAGCCGGAAGGTCGCCAACGTGCTGGCGGCGGGCGCGGAGGGCGCCAAGGCGGCGGTCTGCCAGGTCGACAAGGGGCGCTGGGCCACCCTGGAGGGCATCGCCAGGATCCGCACGGAGGCCGAGGCCGTCGCGGACGCGGTGGACCGCTACGCGGCGCGCTACGGGCGCACCCCGGAGCCGAACCCGGACCGGGTGGTCATCGAGATCACGCTGACCCGCGCGATGGGCCGGGCGTAGCGGAAGGGCCAATTCCGGCCATAAGCGGAACGGCCGATTCTGGCCGGAGACGCACAACGGCGCCATCGCGTTTCAGGTCCGCGATGGCGCCGCTGTGTGGGGGAAGTGCCGGAGCGATCTACAACGACGGGGGAATCGCTCAGGCACTGCGGGGGGTGGCGGTGATGGTCTCGGCCTCGACCAGCTGGTGGTCCCGCTGGTCGAGATTGACGAAGATCATGCCGTACCGGATGGCACAGCGGACGGGCTGCGGGGCGCCACGGGGCCGGCGCAGACACCGGTAGGCACGGACGTCCTCGTCCTGTTCCCGGGCGACGACGATCGGTTCTCCGAAGAGGGTGACCATCAGCGAGTCGCCACGGTGGGGGATGGCCGTGACGAGATCGACGAAGTGCCACCCGGACCGGTAGGCCGAAGCCATCTCCCGCCGGAAGGTCCTGTCGTCCGGGGGCACGGTCATGCGTCCGCGTCCGCCGGGCTGGAGTCCCATACGGGGTCGAGCTGACCGGCCGGGGCGAAGTCCCAGACGGGGTCAATCGGTGCCGCGACGACCTTGGCGGGCGCGCTGTCCCACACCGGGTCGCTGACGGCCAGCGCTCCTACTGCCGCCGCCCCAATGAAGACGGAAGCAAGTATCGAGCGAAGCAGTTTCGTGGACATGAGCGGCTTCGACCTCACTTGATGGTTTCCTCTCCCCCGCGTACAAGACGATGGCTCAGTCTTTGCGCTGGCACCACCGGGGCAATGCATCATGTTCCTGAAATACAGGATCCTGGGGGGTGTGCATATGCCGCAGAAACCGACAGACCCGACACATCCTCACGGGCATGTCGACCTCTGTGCAGCCGGAACGGACTTGTACGCAAGTGCGTTGCGGATCGGGCGAATAACCAGGACCGAGGCAGAAGCCGCACCCTGCCTCATGGACCTCGACCTGCTGCATCCCGATCCGGACGATCCCTCCTGGCTGCGGCCCGTCCCGCCCTCGGCGGCGCTCGCCCGGCTCGTCCAGCCCCTGGAGCGGGAGATCCAGGACCGGCGCGCCCTGGCCATGGGCCTCTCCAGCACCTTCGAGCCCTTCATGGCCATCAGCGCCCAGGACCCCTCGACCACCCACGCCATCACCGTGCTCGAAGGCATCCACCGCATCGACGCCGTGCTCGGCCGGGCCACCGCCGAGTGCTCCCAGGAGCTCCTCACCGTCCAGCCCGGCGGCGGACGCAGCGAGCACACCCTCAACACCGCCCTCAACCGCGTCCAGCCGCTCCTGGACCGAGGCGTCCGGGTCCGCACCCTCTACCAGCACACCGCCCGCCACAGCCCCGGGATGCAGGTCTACCTGGAACAGGCCGGCATGAACCGCCTCCAGGTCCGCACCCTGGAGGAGAGCATCGAGCGGCTCATCATCATCGACCGCTCCATCGCCCTCATCCCCGCCCGCCAGGACCGCCAGGTCGCCCTGGAACTGCGCCACCCGGGGCTCGTGGAGTACCTGGCCACCGTCTTCGAGCAGTCCTGGGCCCGCGCCACCCCCTTCGGCGAACAGGTCCCCGGCGCCCAGCGCAAGGGCGGCATCAGCGGCGTCCAGCACTCCATCGCCAAGCTCCTCGTCGAGGGCCACGTCGACGAGGCCATCGCCCGCCGCCTCGGCATGAACGTGCGCACCTGCCGCGCCCACATCGCCCGGCTGGCCACCACCCTCGGCAGCGGCAGCCGCGCGCAGCTCGGCTACCTCATCGCCCAGTCCGGAATCCTCGACGAGGCCCCCTCCGCCGGAGCGGAAGGGGCCTCGTGAGGGTCCTCAGGGCCTGCGGGACGGCGTCCCGAGGGAGGTACGGCGACTACGGCGGGCTTCGCGGCCCGGCGTACGGGACGGGCTACTCGCCGCGCTTGTGCCCCGGCCGCCAGACGACCAGCGCGCTGGCCTGCTGCACGTCCGTGTAGGGCACCAGGTCCCGCCGGTACGAGGCGTGGACCTGGGCCTCGCGCTGGCGCATCGCCGCCGCCGCGCCCTCGACCGCCGAGGACAGCTCGGCGATCCGGCTCTGCAACGCCGCGACCTGGTTCTCCAGTTCGATGATGCGCTTGATGCCGGCCAGGTTGATGCCCTCGTCCTGCGACAGCTGCTGCACCTGGCGGAGCAGCTCGATGTCGCGGGCCGAATAGCGGCGCCCTCGGCCCGCGGCGCGGTCCGGGGACACCAGGCCCAGGCGGTCGTACTGGCGGAGGGTCTGCGGGTGCAGACCGGACAGCTGGGCCGCCACCGAGATGACGTACACCGGCGTCTCGTCGGTCAGCTGGTACGGGTTACGGCGACGACCGTCCATGTCCTCAAGCTCCCTTCGCGGCCTGGAACAGCTCTGCCCTGGGGTCTTCACCCGCCGTGGCCTCGCGGTAGGTCTCCAAGGCCTCGCGGGCCTTGTCGCCCAGGTCCTTCGGCACCGCGATCTCCACGGTCACCAGGAGGTCGCCGCGCGTGCCGTCCTTGCGGACGGCGCCCTTGCCCCGGGCGCGCATGGTGCGCCCGTTGGGCGTGCCCGCGGGCAGCTTCAGGGTGACCGGGGGGCCGCCCAGCGTCGGGACCTTGACCTCGCCGCCGAGCGCCGCCTCGGCGAAGCTGACGGGCACCGTGACGGTGAGGTTGTCGTCCCTGCGGCCGAACACCGGGTGCGCGTCGACGTGCACGACGACGTACAGGTCGCCGTTCTGCCCGCCGCGCTCGCCCGGGGCGCCCTTGCCGCGCAGCCGGATCTTCTGGCCGTCGCTGACACCCGCCGGGATGCGCACCTGCATGGTCCGCGAGGACTTGGCCCGGCCGCTGCCCTTGCAGACCTCGCAGGGGTTCTCCGCGATCAGGCCGCGGCCCTTGCAGTCCACGCACGGGTCGGTCAGCGAGAAGCCGCCGCCGCTGCCGCGCGAGACCTGCCCGGTGCCGACGCAGGTCGGGCACACCCGGGGGGTGCCGTTCTTGTCGCCGGTGCCCGAACACGCCTTGCAAGGCTGCTGGCTGGACATCCGCAGGGGCACGGTGGCGCCCTCGATGGCCTCGGTGAAGCTGAGCGTCACCTCGGACTCGATGTCCTGCCCACGGCGCGGCTGGGTGCGGGTGCCCGCACCGCCGGCGCCCCGGTTGAACAGGCCGCCGAAGACGTCCCCGAGACCGCCGCCGCCCCCGAAGCCGCCGGCTCCGCCGGGGCCCTGGGCGCCGCCGAAGAGGTCGCCCAGGTCGAAGTTGAACGAGCCGCCCGCCCCGCCGGGTCCGGCACGGAAGCCCCCGTTGCCGAACAGGGCGCGCGCCTCGTCGTACTCCTTGCGCTTCTTCGGGTCCCCGAGGACGTCGTTCGCCTCGGAGATCTCCTTGAAGCGCTCCTCCGCCTTGGCGTCGCCCTTGTTGGCGTCCGGGTGGTTCTCGCGGGCGAGCTTCCGGTACGCCTTCTTGATCTCGGCGTCGGTGGCGTCCTTGGGGACGCCGAGAACCTTGTAGTAGTCCTTCTCGACGAAGTCCTTCGTACTCATCGACGTCCCTCCTTCCGGACGGTCACTGCGTCACCCCTCTTCGGGGGCACCGCTCTCCTCGTCGGCCTTCTTCTCTTCCTTGCCGGCCGGGGCCGCGCCCGGCTGGGGCTCGGCGACGGCCACGCGCGCGGGACGGATGGTCCGCTCGCCGATCCGGTACCCCGGCTGCAGGATCGCCACGCAGGTCGTCTCGGTGACGTCCGGCGCGTACGAGTGCATCAGGGCCTCGTGGATCGTCGGGTCGAAGGGCTCGCCCTCCTTGCCGAACTGCTGGAGCCCCATCTTGGCGGCGACGGTCTCCAGCGACTCGGCGACGGACTTGAAGCCGCCCACCAGCTCGCCGTGGTCCCGCGCCCGGCCGATGTCGTCGAGCACGGGCAGCAGTTCGGTCAGGAGGCTCGCCACGGCGATCTCCTTGACCGTCACCCGGTCCCGCTCGACCCGGCGGCGGTAGTTCTGGTACTCGGCCTGCAGGCGCTGGAGGTCCGCCGTGCGCTCGCCGAGCGCCGTACGGGCCTGGTCCAGCTGCGCCAGCAGGGCCACGTCACTCGCGTCCCCGGCCGGGGCCGCCCCCTCCGCCTTGTCGGCGGAGGCGGCGGCGGTCTCGGGCTCCTCGGGCGTGCCCTCGGCGGGGACTTCGGGCTTCTCCTCGAAGCCCGGGGTCTCCTCCGGCATCAGGCAGCGCCGCCCTTCGGCTTCTCGTCGTCGACGATCTCGGCGTCGACGACGTCGTCGTCGGCCTTGGCCTGCTGGGCACCCTCGGCGCCGGCGGCACCCTGGGCGGCCTGGGCGTCGGCGTACATCGCCTGGCCGAGCTTCTGGGAGACGGCCGCGACCTTCTCGGTGGCGGTGCGGATCTCCGCGGAGTCCTCGCCCTTGAGCTTCTCCTTCAGCTCGGCGACGGCGGTCTCGACCTCGGTCTTGACGTCACCGGGGACCTTGTCCTCGTTGTCCTTGAGGAACTTCTCCGTCTGGTAGACGAGCTGCTCGCCCTGGTTGCGGGTCTCGGCGGCCTCGCGGCGGCGGTGGTCCTCCTCCGCGTACTGCTCGGCCTCCTCGCGCATCCGGTTGACCTCGTCCTTCGGCAGCGAGGAGCCGCCGGTGACGGTCATCTTCTGCTCCTTGCCCGTGCCCAGGTCCTTGGCGGTCACGTGCATGATGCCGTTGGCGTCGATGTCGAAGGCGACCTCGATCTGCGGGACGCCGCGCGGGGCCGGCGGAAGGCCGGTCAGCTCGAACATGCCGAGCTTCTTGTTGTACGCCGCGATCTCGCGCTCGCCCTGGTAGACCTGGATCTGCACGGACGGCTGGTTGTCCTCGGCCGTCGTGAAGATCTCGGACCGCTTGGTCGGGATCGTGGTGTTGCGCTCGATGAGCTTGGTCATGATGCCGCCCTTGGTCTCGATGCCGAGGGACAGCGGGGTGACGTCGAGGAGCAGGACGTCCTTGACCTCGCCCTTGAGGACACCGGCCTGCAGGACGGCGCCGATGGCGACGACCTCGTCCGGGTTCACGCCCTTGTTGGCCTCGTTGCCGCCGGTCAGCTCCTTGACGAGCTCGGCGACGGCCGGCATGCGGGTCGAGCCGCCGACGAGGACCACGTGGTCGATCTCGGACAGCGCGATGCCGGCGTCCTTGATGACGTTGTGGAACGGGGTCTTGCAGCGGTCCAGGAGGTCCGCGGTCAGCTGCTGGAACTGCGCGCGGGTGAGCTTCTCGTCCAGGTGCAGCGGGCCCTCGGCGGAGGCCGTGATGTAGGGCAGGTTGATCGTGGTCTCCGTCGAGGAGGAGAGCTCGATCTTCGCCTTCTCGGCCGCCTCGCGCAGACGCTGGAGGGCCATCTTGTCCTTGGACAGGTCCACGCCGTGCCCGTTGGCGAACTGCTTCACCAGGTAGTCGACGACGCGCTGGTCCCAGTCGTCGCCACCGAGGTGGTTGTCACCGTTGGTGGCCTTCACCTCGACGACGCCGTCGCCGATCTCCAGGAGGGACACGTCGAAGGTGCCGCCACCGAGGTCGAAGACGAGGATCGTCTGGTCGTCCTTGTCGAGGCCGTAGGCCAGCGCAGCGGCGGTCGGCTCGTTGACGATGCGCAGGACGTTGAGGCCCGCGATCTCACCGGCCTCCTTGGTGGCCTGGCGCTCCGAGTCGTTGAAGTACGCGGGGACGGTGATGACCGCGTCGGTCACCTTCTCGCCCAGGTACGCCTCGGCGTCGCGCTTCAGCTTCTGGAGGATGAACGCCGACATCTGCTGCGGGTTGAAGTTCTTCCCGTCCAGCTCGATCTTCCAGTCGGTGCCCATGTGGCGCTTCACGGACCGGATGGTCCGGTCGACGTTGGTGACCGCCTGGCGCTTGGCGACCTCGCCGACGAGCACCTCGCCGTTCTTGGCGAAGGCGACGACGGACGGCGTGGTCCTGGCGCCTTCGGCGTTGGTGATGACGGTGGGCTCGCCGCCTTCGAGAACGCTGACGACGGAGTTAGTGGTGCCCAGGTCGATGCCGACCGCACGTGCCATTTCGATTCCTCCAGCTAACTGACTTGAGTGGATCTGACTCAAGGATGCATGACGACCGGCCCCGAGTCAACAGACTTGAGTCTCATGGACTCAACTCTTCGCCCTCCCTCTCGCTCACAGACCCTCACCCGAAGGGTCGCAGAGGGCGCGTCATTCCCCGATAAGGACCGCCCGCGCGTGAGAGAGTCCGGACATATCCCATGATTCTCGCCAGGAGGTGCGCGCGCATGACGGCGAAACGCGCGGTGGACGTGGCGGGCGGGCTGGCCCTGCTGGCGCTGCTCTCCCCGCTGATCGCCCTCGTCGCCCTCTCGGTCACCCTCGGCACCAGCAGCCCGCGCGGGGCGCTGCGCCGCCGCCCGGTCGCGGGGCGCGGCGGGCGCGTCTTCACGATGCTGACCTTCCGCACGAAGAGCCCGCTGGCCACGCTGCCGCTGCTGCTGCACGTCGTACGGGGCGAGATGTCGCTGGTGGGACCGTGCGCGCTGGCGCCCGGCCACCGGGAGTCCACCGGCGACGGACGGCGCCGGCTGACCGTGCGCCCCGGGATGACAGGACTCTGGCAGATCAGCGGGCGCTCGGAGCTGCCCTGGGAGGAGCGCGAGCTGCTGGACCTCCACTATGTGGACCACCACTGGCTCGGCATGGACCTGGTGATCCTTGCGCGTACGCTTCCTGCAGTCCGCCGACGCCGCAACGCACCGCCGACGGCAAGGGTTGCCTGAGCGACACAGATCACCGTGAGCTCCGCTACAGTGCGGCGCCACGAGCGGGTAATCTCGGCACGGACTGAATAAGTTACCGCTTAGTAGGCCCGACTGGCCCCCGCCCGAGGAGCCCCTCATGCAGCTCGCCGCGATCATCGTGTCGCTGGCCCTGACCGTGGTCGGCGTTGCCCTGCTCGCTCGCGCCATCGGTCAGTTCGTCCGGTACTTCAAGCTGGGCCAGCGCCTCCCGGCCGGCGCCCGCACCGACAACCCCTACCAGCGCAGCGTGACGCTCGTCCGGGAGTTCCTCGGCCACACGCGCATGAACCGCTGGGGCATCGTCGGCTTCGCCCACTGGTTCGTCGCCGTCGGCTTCCTGACCCTGCCGCCCACCCTGGCGCAGGCGTTCGGACAGCTCTTCCAAGCCGACTGGACGCTGCCGGTCATCGGCGGCTTCCTGCCGTTCGAGCTGTACATCGAGTTCATCGGCGTCATGACCATCCTCGGCATCGCCGTCCTCATGGTCATCCGCCTGCTGAGCCTCCCGGGCCGGGCCGGCCGCAAGTCGCGCTTCGCCGGCTCCAAGACGGGCCAGGCGTACTTCGTCGAGTACGTCATCCTCACCATCGGCCTCGCGATCTACGTGCTGCGCGGCCTCGAAGGCGCGATCCACCACGTCGAGGGCTACGAGGCCGCGTACTTCGCCTCGTACCCCCTGGTCCTCGCCTTCAAGGGCCTGAGCGTCGCGACCCTCCAGAACCTGATCTACCTCACCGCCATGGTCAAGATCAGCACCTCGTTCATCTGGATGATCGTGGTCTCGCTGAACACCAACATGGGCGTCGCCTGGCACCGCTTCCTCGGCTTCCCGAACATCTGGTTCAAGCGCAACGCCACCGGCGAGACCGCCCTCGGCGCGCTCCAGCCGATGACCTCCGGCGGCAAGCCGATCGACTTCGAGGACCCGGGCGAGGACGACGTCTACGGCGTCTCCCAGGTCGAGCAGTTCTCCTGGAAGGGCCTCCTCGACTTCTCCACCTGCACCGAGTGCGGCCGCTGCCAGTCGCAGTGCCCCGCCTGGAACACCGGCAAGCCGCTCTCCCCCAAGCTCCTCATCATGTCGCTCCGCGACCACGCCCACGCCAAGGCGCCGTACCTGCTCGCGGGCGGCGGCAAGACCATGGAGGGCGAGGAGAAGGCCACCGAGGAGCAGCTGAAGGACGTCCCCGCCGCCGCCCTGGCGGAGGCCGAGCGCCCCCTCATCGGCACCGCCGAGGAGAACGGCGTCATCGACCCCGACGTCCTGTGGTCCTGCACCACCTGCGGCGCCTGCGTCGAGCAGTGCCCGGTCGACATCGAGCACATCGACCACATCGTCGACATGCGCCGCTACCAGGTGATGATCGAGTCCGCGTTCCCGTCCGAGGCGGGCACGATGCTCAAGAACCTGGAGAAGAAGGGCAACCCCTGGGGCCTGGCCAAGAAGCAGCGCGTCGAGTGGACCAAGGAGGTCGACTTCGAGGTCCCGATCATCGGGAAGGACGCGGAGGACCTCTCCGAGTTCGACTACCTCTACTGGGTCGGCTGCGCCGGCGCCCTGGAGGACCGGGCCAAGAAGACCACCAAGGCCTTCGCGGAGCTGCTGAACATCGCGGGCGTCAAGTTCGCGATCATGGGCGGCGACGAGAAGTGCACCGGTGACTCCCCCCGCCGCCTGGGCAACGAGCCGCTGTTCCAGCAGCTCGCGCAGGAGAACGTCGCCATGCTGAACATGGCGTTCGGCGAGTCCTTCGGCGAGGACGGAGAGGTCGACCCGGAGACGAGGAAGCCGAAGTCGGCGAAGAAGATCGTCTCGACCTGCCCGCACTGCTTCAACACCATCGCCAACGAGTACCCGCAGCTCGGCGGCGAGTACGAGGTCATCCACCACACCCAGCTGCTCCAGCACCTCATCGACGAGGGCAGGCTGGTCCCGGTGACCCCCGTCGACGGCCTGATCACCTACCACGACCCGTGCTACCTGGGCCGCCACAACAAGGTCTACACGCCCCCGCGCGAGATCATGTCCGCCGTCCCGGGCCTGCGCCAGCAGGAGATGCACCGCCACAAGGAGCGCGGCTTCTGCTGCGGCGCCGGCGGCGCGCGGATGTGGATGGAGGAGCGCATCGGCAAGCGCATCAACACCGAGCGCGTCGACGAGGCCCTCTCGCTCAACCCGGACATCGTCTCCACCGCCTGCCCGTTCTGCCTGGTCATGCTGACCGACTCGGTCAACGGCAAGAAGAACGACGGCAAGGCCAAGGAGAGCCTCCAGGTCGTGGACGTGGCCCAGCTGCTCCTCGACTCGGTGAAGACCCCGGTCGACCCGGAGCCGGCCGAGGAGCCGGAGCCCGAGCCGGAGCCGGCGGCGTGACGCCGACGCCGTAGCCCGTACGGGAAAGGGCCGTCCCCGCAGCCGACGCGGAGGCGGCCCTTTCCCGTGTCCGTACGCGGGTCAGTCCCGCTCCGCGCGGCGGTGGAACAGCGCGAAGCCGAGCCCGGCGGCGCCGAGGGCGGCCATGCCGCCGCCCGCACCGAGCAGGGCGGCCTGGTGGGACCCCCCGGCGACCTCGGCGACACGGCCGGGGTCGCCGACACCCTCGGCCCCGGCCTTCACGGCCCCCTTGGGCACGGTCCCGCGCGGGACGACGACGGTGCTCGTCCCCGGCTTGCCCGGGGCGGGCTTCTCGCCCTTGTACGTGGCGACGAGCCGGCCGCCGAAGTCGTAGACCCAGCTGTCGCCGCCCTGCTTCGGGGTGCCGACGACGGCGAGGCGGTAGCCGCCCTTGCCCTGCGGGACGAGCTTGTACGTCCAGCCGTGGTGGTGGAGCACCGGCTCCTTCGCGGTGAGGGAGCCGAAGGGGAGCTCGACGCGCGGCCCCTTCTTGAAGAACCTGGCGACCGTGCCGTCGGACAGCGTCACCCGGGCATCGGCCTGCCGGGGCGCGGGCTTGGGGACGGGCTTGGGCGTGGGCTTCGGCTCGGGGACGGGCTTGGTCTCGCGGTCGGGCTTGGGCTCGGGGGCGGGGTCGGTCCAGGAACGGAGGGACCCGTCGGGGTTCAGGACGACGTGCAGCCCGTTGTTCTCGCCGTACGCGGGCTGTCCGCCGGTGCTGACGAGGGTGTCGAGCAGGGAGCCGTCCCCCCAGATCTCGGCGACGTAGGAGTCCGTGCCGGTCTGGGTGCCGGTCTGGAAGACCTTGGCGACCGACCCGTCGGCGAGCCGGTACGACTGGACGAAGACCCGCTGGCCCTCCTGGGTGGTGCCCGGCGCCGGGTCGGGCGCGTCGTCGGCGAAGGCGGCGGCGGCCGGGAGGGAGAGGGCGGCGATGGTGCCGGTGGCGAGGACGGCGGTACGCAGGGTCCGACGGGCGATACGCATGGGAAAGTTCCTTTTGCCTGGTTCGTTCGGCGACACATCGAAGGTAGAAGCCCCATGTGTGGGCGATCCGTCGGACATGTAACGAACGCCAGAGGTCCAGCCATCGGCCGCGTAACCCCGCGCACGACCCCTAGGGGATGTCACAGCTCTGCCGCACTCCGCCGCCGGGGAGCGATCCCGCGGCGGGAGCGGGTACGTTCATGGACGTGGCTGGATTCAGGAACGGACGCGGCCGGGCCGGCGGCCCCCCGCGGCAACCGCAACAACCGCAGCACCCGCAACGCCCGCAGCAGGGGCCCTACGGGTACGAGGCGGCTCCTCCGCCGTACCCGCAGCAGCAGTACCCGCAGCAGTACGGGCAGCAGCAGCCCCAGCAGCAGGCGTACGGCGAGCCGGAGTACTTCGGCGACCCGCAGCAGCCGCCGTACGGGCAGCAGCAGCACCCGCACGACCGGCAGCAGTACACGGCGGCGAACAACCCGGGCCACACCCAGGTCTTCAGCGTGCACGACGACCCGTACGGCCAGGGCGCCACGTACCAGGCCGGCGCCGCCCCCGCGCCGACGGGCCCGCGGCTGCACTGGAAGGCCCTGCTGAGCGGCATCGTGCTGCGCCCGGCGGACACGTTCCTGCGGATGCGGGACCACGCGGTGTGGGGCCCGGCGCTGATCGTGACGTTCCTCTACGGGCTGCTCGCGATCTTCGGCTTCGAGAAGACCGGCACGGAGACGGTCGACCCGACGTTCTCGGCCGCCCTGATCACGGCCGTCGCCTTCGTGGTCGGCGGCCTGATCCTGGGCACGGTGACCCACACCCTCGCGCGTCAGCTGGGCGGCGACGGGGCCTGGCAGCCGACGGTCGGCCTGTCGATGCTGATCATGTCGATCACGGACGCGCCGCGCCTGGTCTTCGCGGCCTTCCTGGGCGGCGAGAACGGCCTGGTGCAGGTCATCGGCTGGCTGAGCTGGCTGGCGGCGGGCGCCCTGTTCACCGTCATGGTGAGCCGCTCGCACGACCTGCCCTGGCCCAAGGCGCTGGGAGCGTCGGCGATCCAGCTGGTGGCCCTGCTGAGCCTGATCAAGCTGGGCACGCTGTAGCCCGGCCCCGCACACGAGAGGAGGCCCCCGCCGGCCAACCGGCGGGGGCCTCCTCCGCTGTACTACCGCCTTCGGTCTTCTCCGCCTCAGGCGTCGAGGACCTGACCCTCACGCTTGACGACGGGCGGCTCGACCGACCAGGGGAAGTTGATCCACTCGTCGGTCTTCTTCCACACGTACTCGCACTTCACGAGGGAGTGCGACTTCTCGTAGATGACGGCGGAGCGGACCTCGGCGACGTGGTCGACGCAGAAGTCGTGGACGAGCTTCAGCGTCTTGCCCGTGTCGGCGACGTCGTCGGTGATGAGCACCTTCTTGTCGCTGAAGTCGATCGCGTCCGGCACGGGGGCCAGCATGACCGGCATCTCCAGGGTCGTCCCCACGCCGGTGTAGAACTCCACGTTCACGAGGTGGATGTTCTTGCAGTCGAGGGCGTAGGCCAGACCACCGGCGACGAAGACGCCGCCGCGGGCGATGGAGAGCACGATGTCGGGCTCGTAGCCGTCGTCGGCGATGGTCTGGGCGAGCTCGCGGACAGCGGTCCCGAAGCCCTCGTATGTCAGGTTCTCGCGTACTGCACTCATGCCTGCGACCGCCTCACACCTGGGTCCGATGGAAGTTCATGTAGGAGCGGGAGGCCGTCGGCCCCCGCTGCCCCTGGTACCGCGAGCCGTAGCGCTCGCTGCCGTACGGGAACTCGGCGGGCGAGCTGAGCCGGAACATGCACAGCTGCCCGATCTTCATTCCCGGCCAGAGCTTGATCGGCAGGGTGGCCAGGTTCGACAGCTCCAGGGTCACGTGGCCCGAGAAGCCGGGGTCGATGAACCCGGCGGTCGAGTGCGTGACGAGCCCCAGCCGTCCCAGGGAGCTCTTGCCCTCAAGCCGCGACGCGATGTCGTCCGGCAGGCTGATGACCTCGTAGGTCGAGGCGAGCACGAACTCGCCGGGGTGCAGGATGAACGCCTCGTCCCCCTCGGGCTCCACCTGGCGCGTCAGGTCGAGCTGCTCGATGGCGGGGTCGATGTGGGGGTGGCGGTGGTTCTCGAACACCCGGAAGAAGCGGTCAAGCCTCACGTCGATGCTCGAGGGCTGCACCATGGATTCGTCGTACGGGTCGATGCGCACCCGTCCGGCATCGATCTCGGCCCGGATGTCCTTGTCTGAGAGAAGCACGCTCCCACGATACGCAGAGGGTGCGGAGCTCCCCCAATCGGGAAGCACCCGCACCCTCCGGACATCGTCAGCGCTGCCCGGTCTCCACAGGCACCGCGTGCCGCAGCCGCGCACACCGCGGACACCGGACGAGCCGCGCGGGCCCGATCCGCCCCGCGCCGAGATGCTGCAGCGGGAACGAAGCGGTGCTGAAGACGTGCCCCTCGGCACAACGGACGACGGTGCGCTCGATCAACCCGATCAAGTCCCTTCCCCGACAAGCAAAGTGGTGGACGAGAGAGCCACATTAGGGGATCAACGGGACACCACTCCAGGCGGCACTCCGCACACCCGCCGGCCACCCACCGGCCACCAACTTCGCCTCAAGTGGCGCATGGGGTACAGTGTGCAACGATGTCGCGCCGATCTTCGGGGCGGTTTTCGCGGATGTAGTTTAATGGTAGAACATGAGCTTCCCAAGCTTATAGCGCGGGTTCGATTCCCGTCATCCGCTCGTGGACGAAGGCCCTGGTCTCTGACCAGGGCCTTCTTCGTCGTCCGGGCACGGTCGGGGGCTCAGCCCTCGTCGATCGCGCAGGCGAGGTAGAGGTCGACGCGGTCGCGGGCGGTGGAGAGGTCGCGGCCGGTCAGGTGCTGGATGCGGCCGACCCGGTAGTGGAGGGTGCTGACGTGGATGTGGAGGGCGGCGGCGGTGGTGCGCCAGGCGCCGTTGTGCTCCAGGAAGACCGTCAGGGTGTGGACCATGTCGGCGCCGTGCTCGGCGTCGTACTCCTGGAGGGGGCCGAGGAGGCGGCGCCGGTAGGAGGCGCGGATGTCGGCGGGGACGCCGGCGAGCAGCAGCAGGTGTGAGTCGAGCGCGCGGGCCGTGACCAGGGCCAGGCGGGCGGGGCGGAGGGCCGCGAGGCGGGCGGCGTGGCGGGACTCCTCCAGGGCGCGGGCCAGTCCGGTGGCGTCGGGGGCGGGGGCGCCGAGGCCGAAGGCGATGCGGCCGCCCTCGGCGGCCGGCTCGAAGCGGGCGAGGCGGTCTTCCAGGAGCTCGGCGAGGGTCGTGTCGTCGAGCGTCGGGCCGGGGGAGATCAGGAGGGTCAGGCCGTGTTCGCCGCCGGCGACGACGGTGCGGGTGTCCGGGCTCTCGTCGAGGACGCTCTCGGCGAGGTCCGCGGCCAGGTCCCAGGGGCGCAGCGCGCCCCGGGTGAGGGCGGTCAGGACCAGGAGGGGGCCGTGGGGGTCCAGTCCCGCCGTCCGCAGCCGGGTCGCGAGCGCGGCGGGCGGGGCCGCCTGCTCGACCAGGTCGACCAGGTCGGCGTGGAAGCGCTGTTCCGTCCGGCGGCGTTCGTCGCGGCGGGCCCCGCCGAGGGCGAGGAGCTCCGCCGTCTGCTCGGCGGCCTCCGGATCGGAGGGCTCCCCTCGGACGACGAGCAGACCGCCGCCCGCGCCGCGCCGGCCTATGGGCAGGACCCGGTGGCCGTCGATGGTCGCCGGGAGGCGGTCCGCCCGCTGGGCGGTGGCGGCGAGCCGGGCGCGGACGGGGCCGGGGAAGGGCTCGGCCGGGCCCGCGAGGAGGCGGCCCGCCGAGGACAACGCCCAGCATTCGGTGCCGAGTTCGGCGGCGAGCATGGCCACCAGGCCGCCCAGGTCCGCGCCTTCGACGAGGGCGCCGACCAGCCGCCGGTGACGGCCGAGGACATCGGCGAGTTCGAGGCCGCGTTCGCGGTTGATGCGCTCGATGACGGTGCGGGAGAGCGTCCCGTACGAGATCTCGGGCGGGGCCGCCAGGACGGGGATGCCGTGCCGCGCGCACGCCTCGACGAGGGCCCGGGGCACCTCGCCCAGCAGGATGTCGCCGGCCACCAGCGCCGCCGCGCCGCCGTGGGCGAGGGAGGCGGCGAAGGTCTCGCAGTCGGCCGGGGTGCGGTACCAGCCCTCGCTGGTCAGCACGAGCTCGCCGCCGGTGAGGAACGCCGCGGGCTCCAGCAGGTCCGTCGCGTAGACCCAGCGCAGCTCCCGTGCGAGGTCGCCGTCCGGGGTGAGCAGGGTGAGGCCCAGGTCCGTCATGCCCAGCAGATCCCGCACCTGCATGTGCCGACCCCTTCCGCTCTCCGACGATCATACGAAGAGTAGTGATGTTTCGGCCATGACTTAGGTCGCCGTGAGGATGCCCCGCCACTGTCCACGGGGTGTGTACTGCCGTTGCTGCAGCACTCCGGCATCCCTGACTTCCTACGAATCTTGGAAGGGGGCACGACATGACCCGACAAGGCCCTCTCGCCCGGCGGCTCTCCGCCGCGGTGCGTTCCGCCACCGCGGTGGAGACCTCGGGTATCGAACCGATACCCGCCGACGACCGCGAAGGCGGACCGGGCTCGTCGTTCACGCTCTGGTTCAGCTCCAACGTCCAGTTCTCCAGCCTCACCAGCGGCATGCTCGCCACCGCCGCGTTCGGTCTGGGCTGGGCGCAGGCGCTGCTGGCCATCGTGCTCGGCAGCGCCGTGGGTGCGGCGGCGATCGGCATCACGTCCACGTTCGGCCCGCCCAAGGGCGTCGGCCTGCTCGTGCAGACCCGGCTTCCCCTCGGCCGGCGCGGCGCCGCGGTCCCCGCCGTGCTCGTATTCTTCAAGGCGTGCGCGTGGTTCGCGGTCAACTCGATCCTCGGGGCCTTCGCCGTCCGGACCCTGATCGGCACCGGCTTCGGCCCGGCCTTCGCGATCGTCACCGTCTCCCAGGTCGCCATCGCGCTCGTCGGCTACGGCTTCATCCACCTGGTGCAGAAGGCGATGGCCCTCGTCCTGCCGCTGCTCTTCATCGGCGTCTCCCTCTACGGATTCACCGAGAGCGACCTCGGCTCCGGCTTCGACGCCGTCAAGGCGGGACCGCTCGGCTTCGTCGGCGCCTTCGCCCTGGTGGTGGCCGTCCAGGCGGCCCGGGCGCTGAGCTTCTCCTCGTACGCCGCCGACTACACCCGCTACATGCCCGTCGACACCCCGCCCCGCGCGCTGTTCCTGTACGCCTTCACCGGCACCTGGCTCGGCTCGGTGTGGATCGCGAGCCTCGGCGCCGCCATCGGCACGATCGCGTTCATCGGCACCCCCACCGACCTCGTCGGGCAGGTCCTGCCCGGCGCGCTCGCCACCGTCACGATGCTCGCCCTCGGGGTCTCGACCATCACCTCCAGTTGCCTGGACTGCTACTCCGGCGCGCTGGCCTGGCTCATCGCCGGCGTCAGGATGGCGCGCTGGCAGGCGGTCCTCGTCGTCGGCGGACTCGGCAGCGCCATCGGCTGGTTCGCCGGCCAGGGCGACTACTGGAAGTCGTTCGAGAACTTCCTGATCATCCTCGGCAACTGGATCGCCCCCTGGCTCGCCGTGATGCTCGTCCAGCGCTTCCTCGTCCGGGACGCACCCGACGAGGAGGCACCCCGCGGCTTCGGACCCGGATTCGCCTCCTGGCTCCTCGGACTGCTCGCCGCCGTCCCCTTCATGAGCCAGCCCGGCGTCTTCGTCGGCCCGATCGCCGAGAGCCACCCCGCCCTCGGCGCCTGCGCCGCGGCCGTCGCCTTCCTGACGGCCGGGCTCATCCACTACGCGCTCACCCGGAACAGCCGGACCCGAGCCACCCCGTCCACCGACGACACTCCCAAGGAGATCCACGCATGACCGCCGTCCCCACCCCGACGACCGCGACCGACACCGACCTCGCCCGTCTCCGCGCCTCCGTGGACGTCGCCCGCCGCTCGCGGGCCGCCGGCAACCACCCCTTCGGCGCCCTCCTGACCGGCCCCGACGGCGAGATCCTGCTGGAGGCCGAGAACACCGTCACCACGGAGCGCGACGCCACCGGCCACGCCGAGACCAACCTCGTCCGCCTCGCCACCGGGAAGTACGACGCCGACTTCCTGCGCACCTGCACGCTCTACACCAGCACCGAGCCGTGCGCGATGTGCTCCGGCGCCATCTACTGGGGCAACATCGGCCGCGTCGTCTACGCCCTCGGCGAGGACGAGCTCCTGGCCATGACCGGCGCCAACGAGGAGAACCCCACCATGGCCCTCCCCTGCCGCACGGTCTTCACGGCCGGCCAGCGCGACCTCCCCGTCATCGGCCCGGTCGACCTCCCCGAGGCCCGCGAGGTCCACACCGGCTTCTGGAACTGACCCGGCGGAAACCCCACCAAGCACCCTCCCGAGGGCTGTCAGGGACCCTCGGGAGGGGTCCGTTCCCCGCGCGACCCCCTGGCGCTCCGTGCCCCACCGGCGGGCCCTGGTCACCGACCAGGGCCCGCGTCGTCGTCCGTGCCTCGGGGAGCGCGTGCCGTTCGGGTGCGGGTGGCGTTGAGGAGGTGAGCGACCTCATCGTGGTCGACTGCCTTGGGAGGGCACATGCGCCTGCTGCTGATCCGACACGGCCAGACCGACGCGAACCTGGCGGCCGCCCTCGACACGGCCGCCCCCGGGTCGCCGCTGACGGAGACCGGGCACCGGCAGGCCGAGGAGCTGGTCGGGGTGCTGCGGGAGGAGCCGGTCGGGGCGGTGTTCGTCTCGCCCCTCACGCGGGCCCGGCAGACGGCGGGGCCGCTGTGCTCGGCGCTCGGGCTGCGGCCGGCGGTGCGGGACGGGCTGCGGGAACTGGAGGCGGGCGTCTGGGAGTCGAGCACGTCGGGGGAGGACGTCAGCAGGTACGCGGCGGTCGCCTCGGCCTGGGCGTGCGGGCGGCCCGAGGTCCCGATGCCGGGGGCGTCCGACGGGCGGGAGTTCCTCGGCCGCTTCGACGCGGTGATGGCCGAGGCGGCGGACTGCGGGGCCCGCGTCGCCGCGCTGGTGACGCACGGCACCGCGATCAGGATCTGGACGGCGGCGCGGACGGACAACGTCCGCATCGGCTTCGCCCTGGAGAACGAGGTGCCCAACACGGGTGTCGTCGTCGTGGAGGGCACCCCGGCGACCGGCTGGCGGGTGCGGTCGTGGGCCGGGACCGAGATCGGGGACCGGGCGGAGTCAGCCCTCCTCGTGGGGTGAGCACCAGGCCGGGGACGCCTTGCGAGGGGCCGGCAGGTCGACGAACTCCTGCCCGGACAGCTCGGCGATGCGGTGCATGAGGCGCAGCGTGGTCTCCCGCAGCGCCGCGGTGGCCGGGAAGCCGTCGGCGCGGCGCTCGTGACCGTCGGCCGGGCCGGTGAGCGGCGGTCCGAACCTGATCCGGACCGGGTGGGGGCGCAGCCGGGTGGTGCCGATCGGCTGCACGCGGTCGGTGCCGCTGATCCCGAAGGGGACGAGGGGGGCGCCGCTGACGAGCGCGAGGGCGGCGGCGCCCGGGCGGCCCCGGTAGAGCCTGCCGTCCGGTGAGCGGGTGCCCTCGGGGTAGAGCGCGAGCAGCCCGTCGCCGTCCAGGACCTCGCGGCCCGTGTCCAGGACGGCACGGGCGGCCGCCGGTCCGCCGTACCGGTCCACCGGCAGTACGCCGAGGCGGCGGTAGTGCCCCGCCATCAGGCGTCCCCTGGCACCGGGGCGGGTGAAGTACTCCTCCTTGCCGAGGACGGCGACCCTGCGGGGGACCGCCGCGTAGAGGAAGAGGGTGTCGCAGACGGCGAGGTGGTTCCCGGCCAGGACGACGGGGCCGGTCGCCGGGATGTGGTCGAGGCCGGTGACCGTCACGGGGGCGTAGGCACGGGCGACCAGGCGCATGGCGGCGCGCACGCCTCGGTAGGTGAGGTGCGGCGGCAGGTGCGGCGCCAGGTGCCGCGATCGGCGCGTCATCGGGCGGACGGAGCCGGGGTCGCCGGGGCGAGGACGTCGACGGCCTGGAGCCACAGGTCAGCCAGCTTCTCGGCCATGGGCAGCGCGGTGTCCGCCGTGAAGGAGCAGACGGCCTGGTCGCGCCAGAGGGTGAGCGCCGGCTGGTACGGGAAGGGGGCCGGAAGGCAGTTCAGGCTGGTGAAGCGGGCGGCCCGGCGGCCGGCGAAGCCGATGTCGGCGGTGAAGCCCAGGACGGTCGTCTGCATTCCGGCACGAGCGAACACCCGCCCGGAGAGCGTGCGGACACCGGTGGCGCCGAGTCCTCCCATGGCCCTTCCCATGGCCCAGCGGACCCCCGGGTCCTTCAGCGGCCTGGTGCGTCGGGCGACGGCCCTGGCCCGCTCGGCGAGATCGCTCCGGTCCCAGGGGAGGTCGACCAGGGCCAGGGCGAAGCGGTTTCCGGTGTAGGGGGCCACGCCGACCTGGTCCAGGGACACGGGGAGGACGATGCCCCGGGTGCGCCTGCCCTCCGCCGTCCAGCCCGTGGGGTCGGCCGCCTCCGCGACCCGGGTCAGGGCGGCGACGTGGACGTCCAGGACCGAGCACTCCAGCGCCCGGGCCGCCGCGCGCAGGCGCGCGACCGGCACGGCGACCGAGGTGAACACCCGTCGGCCGTCGCGCACTCCGGGCACTCCGGGTGCACCGGGTGCACCGGATACCCCAGGCACCCCCGGCGCACCCGGCGCCCCCGACGCATCCGACGCATCCGGCAGCAGTGGTCGTCGCGGTGCCCGCGTCAGCAGTCGGGGGGTGGCGGCGGCCACGCGCAGGCGGCCGCCGACGCGCGTGCCGAACGCGGGGCGTTCCTTGCGGCGTTCCGGCGTCGAGGCGGCCGTGCCCGGCTCGGCGAGCGAGAACAGCAGGCGGATCAGGCGCATCAGGCTGACCCCGTCCTGGAGCGCGTGATGGGCCCGGTAGCAGAGGAGATGGCCGTCCCCGTCCTCGCCGGCGACCAGCCACACGCCCCACGGCCGTTGCCCGCACCCGGCCGTCGGCAGGTTGACCAGGGCGTCGTAAGCGCGTGACCAGTCGCCGGAGCGGCAGCCCTGTACGGGGAGCCGGCGCACGTGATCGGCGAGATGGTCACCGCAGCCGGCCAGCGGCGGCAGCAGGGGCAGGCGCCGCCGCACCTGGTCCTCCACCGCCTCGATGCCGGGGGCCGCGCCCCGCATCTCCATGGCCGCGCCGATGTGGAGGTAGTGGACGGACTCCGGCATCTCGCGGATCGTCCGGTCGAGCGCCGGGAAGGCGGCGGCCGCCTCGGTCATGTCCGTCCTCTCATTCATTCACTCAGCCACTCAGCCACTCAGCCACGGATCGCGCAGTCGCGCCGTCACGCCCGTCACGCCGTCACGCCGTCACGCGTTCGCTCATTCGCTCATTCGCCCGGAGCCAGTTCGGGCCACACGACGGTGGTGGCCCCCCAGGTCAGGCCCGCGCCGAACGCCGCCATCACCAGGCGGGCGCCGGGCGCGAGGGAACCGTCCCGGACCGAGTGGTCCAGCAGCAGCGGCACCGAGGCCGAGGAGGTGTTGGCGACCTGGTCGATGTTCGCGAGCCAGCGCTCCTCCGGCACGGCGAGCCGGGTCGCCAGCGCCTGGCAGATGCGGGCGTTCGCCTGATGGATCGCGACCCGGTCGACGGCGGGCAGCTCCCAGCCGCGCCGGTCGGAGGCTTCGGCGATCGCCGCGCCCATCCGCTCGACCGCGTGCCGGAACACCTGCCGCCCCTCCATGCGCACGTACGGGCGCGGTTCGTCGGCGGGGCGGTCGTACCCGGTACGGGAACCTCCCCACGGGGTGCCCAGCAGGCCCGCGCCGGATCCGTCGCTGCCCAGTACGAACGGCCCGAGGGCGCCGGGCTCGTCGGCGTGCCCCGCCCGCAGCACGACCGCCCCCGCGCCGTCGCCGAAGATCGCGGCGGTCGTCCGGTCCCCGGGGTCGGTGATGGCGGACATCGTGTCCGCCCCGATCACGAGGACCCGTTCCGCCGTTCCGGCGGCGATGTGGCCGGCGGCCACCGACAGGGCGTACACGAACCCGGCGCAGGCCGCGCCGAGATCGAGCGCGGCCACCCCCGTCAGCCCGAGGAGGGACGCGATCTCGGGCGCGCACGTCGGGATCAGCCGGTCGGGCGTCGCCGTCGCCAGGAGCACGGCGTCGACCTGTCCGTGCCCCTGCGACTTCAGGGCCCGGGACCCCGCCTCCACCGCCATGGCGACGGTCGCCGTGCCCGGCTCCACCCGGCGCCTGCTGCGCACTCCGGTGCGCTGGTGGATCCAGTCGTCGGTCACCCCGAGCCGTTCGGCGACCTCGGAGTTGGGCACCACCGTGGGCGGCAGCCAGGAGCCCAGGCCGCACACCACCGCCGCCGGAGCGGCGCCGTTCCGTGCGGCCGTCACTGGGCGACGGGCTGCTGACGGCGCTGTTCGAGCAGTGCCGCCACCGCCCCGATCGTCGGGCACGCGGCGAGCTCGTCCTCGTCGACGACGACGCCCCACTCCTCCTGGACGATCATGGCCAGTTCGGTCACGGCCAGGGAGTCCAGCCCCGCCTCGTCCGCCGTCGCCTCGGCGGTCACGGCGTCCTCCGGCAGCCTGAGCCGGTCCACCAGCGTCTCCCGCAGCCACTCGTACACGGTTCTCCCTGTTGCTCGCGTCCGTCGCCGCGGCATCGCGGCATTCCGGGTCAAGCTTCCAGACGGCCAACTCGGGGCAGGCGCCGCGATCATCCTCACGAGTGAACCCCGGCCGGGGATTCCCCCGGTCGGGGGTACGGCGGCACGGAAGCCGCGCGGAGGGGGGTAAGCGGGATCCCTTCCGGCCCTCGGCCTCAGCCCGGGCCCCGGGCCGCCCGGCTCTACCGGACGCGGACGCCCCAACTCCATACTGAGGCCCTGGTTTCCGGGTGGGGGAGGCTTGGGTGTCGTCGGAGCAGAGTGCCGTGCGGGTGCCGGACGCGTTACGCGTCGCGGCCCGGGAGTACGAGCTGGGGGCCCGCAAGGGGCTGGTGCGGAACGAGCCGAAGCGCTTCCCGTGGGGCGGGGTGCTGCCGGTGGGCGCGCTCGGCGTGTTCCTCGGGTGGATCGCCCTCTCGTACGCGATCGAGGACCAGCGGGAGGAAGGCGCCTGGTACTTCTCGCTTCCGCTGATCGTCCTCGCGGCGATCCCGCTGGGCTTCGTCGCGTATCTCCTCTTCGTCTGGCTGTTCCGGCCCCGGCCGCCCCAGGTCTGGGTGGCCTGGTACGAGCGCGGCGCGCTCTGGCACGTCGACGGCGGGGAGACGGCGGCGTTCACCTGGGACGAGATCGCCTCCGTCACCCGGCAGGACACCCAGGTGACGAACGGGGTGACGAGCGCCACCACGCACCAGTTGACCATCCGGTCCGAGCAGGGTGACACGGTCGTGCTGGGAGACGAGTTCGGCGGGATCGTGGCGTTCGCCGAGGGCCTCGGGGACGCGTTCGCCCGGGCGCGGATCCCCCGGGACGCCGCCCGCCTGGAAGCCGGTGAGCGGGTCGGCTTCGGCCTGGTCGGCATCGACGCCTCCGGCATCGGGCAGGACGACAACCGGGTCGGCTGGCCGGAGGTGGCGCGGATCGACGTGACGCGGGGGCGCGTGGAGATCCGCCGCCACGGCGAGCGCAAACCGTGGCTGACGCTGCCGGCCGCCGGGTTCCCCAACCTGATCGTCTTCCTGACCCTCGCCGACGCGCTGCGGCGGCAGCACGAGTCCTGAGGCGGCGGTCAGGCCCGTTCCCGTTCCCGTACGCCCTCCCGTTCCCGTTCCCGGACCACGGTGAACAGGACGGGTGTGCCGACGCCGAGGGCGGCGGCCGCGTCGGCCGCCGTCGCGGCGAGCCAGCCGACCGCGTCGCAGGACCACTCCGCCAACGCGCCCGCGAGGGTGATGCCGTGCCGGGGCGGGCCGTTCCAGAAGCGGTCGTCGAACGGCGGCGCGGGAAAGCCCGCCGGACCGGCCGCCGTCTCGTCCAGCGCGCCCGCGAACACGTCCTGGTCCGCGGGGACGAGGGCGCGGGCGAGCCGCCGCGCCACCGCCGGGACCGTCGGGTCGAGGCCGCCGTCGACGCGCACCCGCACCGGGACCCGCGCCCCCGGGCCGCCGCCCGTGCCGAACCACTCCGGCGTCCGCAGAGACGGCACCCTCGCGTACGGCGGACGGGCCGAGGCGTCGAGGCCCTGCACCGGCAGGAGGACCTGGACCGCGGTGAGCCGCACGGCGCCGACCCGCTCGGTCACCTCCTGAGCACAGCGCAGGAACGGCTGTACGGGGAGCGGCCGGTCGTCCGCCGGCGCGCTCGCCTCGACCTGGAACCACGAGAGGAGACCCGCTCCCGGAGCGGCCAGCGGGTGCTCCCAGCCCGCGTCGTTCATGGCCCACAGGCCGGGCGCGGCACCCTCGTCGCCGCGCCCCGAGCGGTCGTCCAGCCAGCCCATCGCGAGCGACCGCCGGTGGAACAACTGGTAGGCGTCGTACCCCGCGTGGGGCTCCCGCTCCCCGTACAGAGCGGCGAACATGGTCCCCGCCGTGGGCAGCGCGCCGGGCGCGACGCCCGGCCGCGCGGCGGCGTCCTGCTCCGGCATGTGGCTTCTCCCCCGCGAGTCGAAGGCACCGGCAGACGTGGCCTCGGGCGCTCCGCCCCGAGCGACCGGCGTGAGGACGACGATAGCCACCGGGAGCCTGAGCCGGTCGGCGGCGGCTCCGTCACCTCACGGGATCCTCCGGGGATCCGTCACCGACCCGACCCTCCCGACCCGTCCCGGTCCACGCACCGAGCATGGCATCCCCAGCCGGACCGAACAGTGCCGGGCTCCGGCAGCGTTCGCGTACGAAGACCGCGGGCCGACCGGTCCTCTCGCACCCCGTAGGGAGCCGTCCGCTGTGGCGGTCAGGCCGGTCGCGGCCCCCACCACGTCGCCGGGGACGCCGTCTCGTAGCCCAGGGACTCGTACAGGGGGCGGCCCAGTTTCGAGGCCGTGAGGGTGAGGGGGAGGTGGGCCAGGTGGGTCAGGGAGCCCGCCATGACGGCGCGGCCCACGCCCCGGGAGCGGAAGTCCGGGGGCGTGCCCACCCAGTAGTGGCTGGCGATACCGTCCGCCGCCAGGGACAGGCACGCGCCCGCCGGGGCGCCCTCGTACCGGGCCAGGTGGATCTCCAGGCCCGGCTCCGCCAGCAGCGGCGCGGGGAAGAGTTCGCCCGCGCGGTACGGCAGGAAGCCGTCCAGTTCGAAGCCCGCGATGACGATCCGCTCGGCCGCCTCCAGGTCCTCCGGGGTCTTCGCCCGCACCACCTCCAGGGCCGGTTCCGGCGCCGGGGCCGGGCGGCGGAGCATCACCGGCATCTGCCAGCTCCGCAGGTCCAGTCCGGCCAGGTCGGTGGCGCCGAACGGGTCCTCCGCGTTCACCGGGCCCTTCGCCGCCCGGACCAGGTCCTCCAGGGTCGACCTGTCCTCCCGCGTCAGGCTCGGCTCCTGGATCAGGACGCGCAGGCCCGCCCGTTCGCCGCCCTCCACCGCCACGAAGCCCGGGCGGCTGGTCACCTCGTGGCCCCTCGCCCTTCCGATCGTCGTCCAGGCCGTCGCGGAGTTGCGGGCCTGGAGGCGTGGGGCATCCGTCAAGGGGGGCGGGGTGGGGGGTGGGGGCTGCGGTGTCGTGCGTGCCGTGCGTGTCGTCATGGGGCGTACGGTAGTGCGCTGTTGACCGGGTCGACAGGCCAATCGGGGGGCTCGGGCGTGGGCCATTTCCTGGCTTCCGCCGCGTCTTGGGCGGGTCTTGGACGTCCGCTGTACGCGCGCTGGACGGGTGCTGCACGGGCGGTCGCGAGGGTGGGGGTGTTCCTTCGTCCCCCGCCCCGCACCACCAGTGGAGTCGCCATGAGCCGTCGTACGTTCAGCAGGAGCGCCGTCATCGTGATCGGGGCCGCCGGTCTCGTCGTCGGGACCGTCGGCGCCGTCGTCGCCACCGCCGAGCCCGCCGAGGCCGGGCCGCGGCCCTCCGAGCGGCAGATAGCCGGCCTCTTCGACCAGTGGAACCGCTCCCTCCAGACCGGTGACCCGAAGAAGGTCGCCGACCGCTACGCCTCCGACGCGGTCCTGCTGCCCACCGTGTCCAACCAGGTCCGCACCGACCGCGCCGAGATCGTCGACTACTTCGAGCACTTCCTGCGGAAGAAGCCGTTCGGCAAGAAGGTCGAGACGGTCGTCGAGGTCCTCGACAAGGACACCGCCATCGACACCGGCGTCTACGAGTTCACCCTCACCGACCCCAAGACCGGCCAGAAGAGCACCGTCGCGGCCCGCTACACCTACGTCTACGAGAAGCGCGACGGCGACTGGCGGATCGTCAACCATCACTCCTCGATGATGCCCGAAGGGTGATGACCACCCACAGGCCCGAACCCGGCGCGTCCGTCAGGGACACCGTGCCCCCGTCGTCCGTCACGAGCTGCTTGACGACGGCCAGGCCGAGGCCCGAGCCCGCGCGCCCGGTCAGGCCCTGACCGCGCCAGAAGCGGTCGAAGGCGCGGGACTTGTCCGCGTCCGACATGCCGGGGCCCTCGTCGAAGACCGAGAGGCGCAGCCCGGCCCCCTGGGGGTCGATCCGGACGGTGATGGTGCCGCCGTCCGGGGAGACCTCCAGCGCGTTCGACAGCACGTTGTCCAGCACCTGCTCCAGGTGCCCCGGCCCCGCCAGCACCGACGGCCGGCCCCCGGTCGTCTCGATGAACTCGATGGCGACCGCCCGCTCCTCCGCCGCCGACCGCCACACCGACAGGCGCTCCGCCACGATGTCCAGCAGCGGCATCGGCTCCGCCGCCGTCACCTTCGCCTCCGCACGCGCCAGCACCAGCAGGCCGTTGACCAGCCGGCTCATCCGGACGACCTCCGCCGTCGCCAGGTCCACGTCCTCCCGTACGAACTCGTCGTCGACGCCGTCCGCGATGTTGTCCAGCGACAGGCGCAGGGCCGTGAGCGGGGTACGGAGCTGGTGCGAGGCGTCCGCGACGAAGTTGCGCTGCGAGGCGATCAGGGTGTCCAGCCGCTCCCCCGCCTCGTTCAGCGTGCGCGCCAGCGTCTGCGTCTCCACCGGGCCCTCCACCGGGGACCGCGCGGTCAGGTCGCCGTCGCTGAACTTGCTGGCCATGTCGTTGAGCTGGCGCAGCGGGCGGGTCAGCCGGCGCGCCACCATCGCCCCGATCAGCGCCGCCACCGCCAGCACCACCACGGCCAGTCCGGCGCGGAAGCCCCAGATCGTCCACAGCCGGTGGTTCAGGCTGGCCGTCGGGTAGACGATCCGGACCGCGCCGACGATCCGCTCGCCGTCCTTCGCCGGGACGGTGACGACCAGGTCGCTGCCCCAGATGAAGTCCGAGCCCCAGTCCGCCGTCGACCGCCCCTCGTCCAGCGCCCGGTCCAGCGCCGCCCCGGGCGCCGGAGCCGGCAGGCCGGTGGCGCAGGCGGCCGTGGGCGTCACCCTGACGCGGGCGCCCGTCTGCGCCTCGTACGCCTGCGCCATCTCCTCCAGCGCCTGGCACGAGCTGACCCGGCCGTTCCCGGCCAGCAGCGCCATCGTCGTCGCCTCGCGTGTGGCGAACGCCTCGGTGTCGTTGCGGAGTTGCGCCGTGAGCGTGAACGCCACCGGCACGGTGAAGAGGAGGATCGCCACCGCCACGAGCAGGATGTAGCTGAGGATCAGACGGCGGATCACGACGCCGCCGGGGGGATCTCCGGGCGGGCGGCGGCGGTTCCGGTCCCGGGCTCCGCCGGGGCCGCGCCCTCCGGCCGACTTCCGGGCTCCGGCCGGCCTCCGGGCTCCGGTCGGCTTCCGGGCTCCGGCCGGCTTCCGGGCTCCGCAGGGGCCGCGTCCTCGGGCCGGCTTCCGGGCTCCGCCCCGCCCCCGGGCTCCGGGTCGGGTGTCACCATCAGGCGGAAGCCGACCCCCCGCACCGCCTCGACCGCTATCGCCCCCGCCAGCTTCCGCCGCAGCGCCGCCACGTGGACGTCCAGGGTCTTGGTCGGGCCGAACCAGTTCGCGTCCCAGACCGCCTCCATGATCTGCTCCCGCGACATCAGCGCGCCCGGCTCCTCCGTGAGGAAGGCCAGCAGGTCGTACTCCTTCGGCGTCAGCGCCACCTCCGCGCCGTCCAGCCGCACCCGGGCCGCCCTGCGGTCCACGGTCAGCCGGGAGCCGTAACGATCCTGCGGTGTCCCCTGGGCGCCCGCCGGGAGCGGCGGACGGGGCTGCGCGCGGCGCATCACCGCCCGTATCCGGGCGATGACCTCCCGGACCCCGAACGGCTTCGACACGTAGTCGTCGGCGCCGAGCTCCAGGCCGACCACCCGGTCCGTCTCGTCGCTGCGCGCGCTGATCACGATGATCGGCACGTCGCTGCGCTCGCGCAGCGCCCGGCACACGTCGAGGCCGTCGGTGTCCGGCAGCCCGAGATCGAGGAGGACGACGTCGTACGGGCCCTCGTGCTCCAGGGCCCCGCCCCCCGTCATCACCCATTCCACGGCGAAGCCGTAGCGCTTCAGGCCCCGGAGCAGGGACTCGGCGACCGGCTCATCGTCTTCCACCAGCAGTACGCGCACACCGCGCACCCTACGGTGCCCGATACTTCTGCGGTGCCCCCGAGTCCCGTTCCCTCCAGTCCCTCCAGTCCCTCCAGTCCCTCCGGTCTTCCCGGTCTCCCCGTTCCCCCCGTGATACCCCTGCCCGCCGACCCCGTCGATCCGGCCGTGCCCGCCTGGACCGGGCCCGACGCGGCGGCCTGGTCGGGCGCCCGCGCCGCCGCGTGGGCGAGGCCGCTGTGGGCCGTCCTGGTGCTGCTGTTCCCGCTGGCCGCCGCGATGGGCGCCGCTCCCGTGCCCGTCTGCACCGACGCGGTGCCGTGCGGGCCCGACTGGTCCGGCCTGGCGCAGACGGGCCTGGCCCTCGCCCTCCTCTACTGGAACGCGCGCCTGCCCGAACTCGTCCTCGTCGCCGCGCCCGTGCTGGCGTTCGTCGTGGCCTGGGAGCAGTTCCCGGCCGCCGACTGGCAGGCCGGCGCCGCCGACGCCGCCGTCCTCGCCGCCCTCGCCTTCGGCTGGGCCTCGGCCCGCGAACGCCTCGCCGCCCGGCGGCGCCAGCGCGCGCTCGTGGAGCGGACCGCCGTCCCGGTGGCCCTCCCCACCGAGGCGCCCGGCGGGCCGTGGCGGCCCGGGACGGTGGCGTGCGGCGTCGGACTCGCGCTGATCGCCGTGGCGGCGGGCGCGGTCGCGCTCGCGCTGCGGGGCATCGACGAAGGCGAGCGCCGGTCCGAGCGGGCGACCCGCACCGAGGCCCGGGTCACCGGCCACACCGACCTCGCGGTCACCCTCCGCACCGTCGACGGGCGCGCGTTCGGCGTCGACTCCGTGTTCCCCGAGGACTACCGCCCCGGCACCGTCGTCACGGTCCTGGAGGACGGCTCGGGGCGGTGGCTCGCCGCCGAGCCGTACGACCCGGTCGGCTGGCAGCTCCTGACGCTGGTCACCGGGCTCCCCGGGATCTCGCTCCTCGCCGGCGGCGTGCTCGCCCGGCGGCGGTACGGCGCCCTCCACGCGGGCCCGGTGCCCGCCCTGCGGGTGGCGGTCCGGCTGGGCCTCGACGGCTCCCTGCGCGTCCACCCGGCCGACGACCCGGCGGGGCGCACGCCGCTGTTCTCCTGCGCCGTGGTCCCCGTGGCGGTGCTCGCCGAGGACCACCGGCGGCGCGTGCCCGACCCGTCCGCGGGGGACCCGTACGCCGGGCTGCGCGCGGCCGTGCTGCTCGGCGCGCCGTACGAGGACGCCGAGCTGGTCTTCCGGCTGACCGGCTGGGGCGGGGACCCGGTCACCGCCCGCACCGTCCGCCCGGTCCGGCTCCGGCCCTCGGCCGAGCCCCCTGCCGAGCCCCCAGTCCGGCCCCCGGCCGGGCGCTGACTCACACGAAGAGGAACGCCGTCGCGGTGCAGGCCCCCAGGGCCGCGCCCGCGACGGTCTGCGCGGTCGAGTGGTACGAGAGGGCCACCCGCGACCAGCACACCGCGAGCGTGAGGGCGTAGCCGAACAGCCACCACGGGGAGTGGACCACCGCGAGCAGCGTGACCACGGCCGAGGCCACGGCGGAGTCGACCGAGATCTTCCAGACGGTGTTCACCGCGAGCAGCCCGATGGTCATCACCCACAGCCCGAGCATCGCCGCCAGGATCCGCACCGGCGCCCCGCCGAGGAGCATGACCAGCGAACCGGTGCCGATGGAGCCGAGGATGACGAGGAAGATCGGCGCCCGCTGGGTGCGGTCCACCACGTGCCGGTCACCCCAGGTGCCCCGCTTGCGCTCCCACTCGATGTACCCGGCCGGGATCAGCCCGGCGCACAGCGCGCCCAGCAGGCCCCACAGCAGGCCGGTCCAGTGCCCGGCGGCGGCCAGCCCGAGGCCCAGCATCCCGGCGAGCAGGGCGTTGCGGGGCTGGAGGACGTCGGTCACCACGCGGGCCACCTCGGTCGCACGGGCCGTACGGGGTGCGGTGGGCGTCCTGGGTGCGGTGGGCGTCCTGGGCGGGTTCGTGGGGGCGTCCATCGTGTTCCCCTCGGTCATGCCGTGGCCTCCAGACCCGCGCGCAGGACCACGCGGCCGCGCTGCTCCGGTATCGACGTGTACGCGGCGGCGACCCGCACCAGCCAGGCCACCTCGCCGTCCTGGTCCGTCGCGTGCTTCGTCTCGAAGGCGGCGGCCCGCCCGGCCGGCGCCCCGTCCGCCTTGGCCGCCAGCGCCGCTTTGATCCAGTACGCGTCGGCGAGCGCGTCCGTCCGCTCGGGGCCCGCGCCCTCGCCCGCCGCGGCCTCCTTGGCGGCGGTCAGCAGGCTGTCCGGCACGTAGTGGCGCAGCTTCTCGACCGCGTCCGCGATGTCGGCGGCCCAGCGGTCCACGCGCAGGTCGGCGGGGGTGTCGAAGCGGGTCAGCTCGCGGGCGAGGGAGGCCGGCGGGGCGAAGGGCTGGTCGGGGAAGGCCGTCATCAGCTCCCGCCACAGGGGGTGCAGCCCGACCTGGGCGCGCCACAGCCTGGCCCGCCGCCAGCCCTTGCTGAAGGCGGGGAGGGAGGCGCCGAGGGCGAAGAAGGCGAAGAGGACGATCTGGGCGGCCTCGGTGGCCTCGTCGAAGGCCAGCGCGAAGCCCTCGCTGGGCTGGTCGACGACGCTGATCCACAGGAACAGGGTGCGGCTGAGGGTGTAGAAGACCCCGATGACCATCGCGAAGGTCATCATGCCGAGCCCCACGCGCAGGTGCCGTAGCCGGGCGTTCGCGGTGGCCAGCGCCCACTGGTAGGCGCAGACGGCGGAGGCGGCGCCCAAGTACAGGTAGAAGACCGTCATGTAGAGCGTGGCGCCCCACTGCCCGGCGTGCTCGGCCACGAAGCGGTCGGCCGGCTTGGAGCGGTCGACGACCGTGAAGAACAGCACGGTGAGGAGGACGAGGGTGACCACCGACGCCTTGGCCGCGACCTGTTGGACGGCGCGGGCGAAGCGCACGTGCCGGGGGACCGGGCCGCCCTCGGGGAAGTGCCCGTAGATGGCGACGATGTAGCTGAGGATCGCGAGGATCGCGAGCGTCGAGGTGTAGTGCTTGATGAGCACCGCGAGGTCCACGACGGGGCTGTTGTTGAGCCCGGTGCGGACCGCCTGGGTCTTGGTCCACAGGGCGGCGGCGAAGCCCGCGTAGCAGCCCCAGAGGGCGCGGCGGCGCTTGTCCTCCTCGTCGCCCCAGAGGGCGGCGGGCATCCGCCACAGGGCGACGGCAGTCATCAGACCGGCGATGAGGTAGCCGGCGAGGTCGAGTGCGGTCACGTGGGGTCCTCGGGTGTTCTGCGGGTGCGGAAGAAGCCCCGGCGGCGGTGCGCGACCGGCCGGGACAGCGAGTTGGCCAGCCGGCCCACCATGTCGTCGCTGGTCACGTCCCGGGCCATGCGGGGGATGAGGGAGGCGCCGAACTCGGCGATCCGCTCGTCGTGGCTGTCGTACTGCGCGCGGGCCTGGACCGTGCCGGAGGAGAGCACCCGGTCGATCAGCGAGGTGTCGAAGACCGGGAGCAGCCGCCGCAGCCGCTCGGCGTCCAGCGTGCTGCCGTGGTCGAACCACTCGTGGCACAGCTCGTGCAGGATGACGTGCTGGGTCTGGTACGCGGTGGGGCGGCGGCGGTAGAGCACGTAGCTGGTGGTGCCGGAGGCCAGGCGCAGCCCGCAGGCGGCGTTGACCCGCGCCAGGCGGTCGGGCAGTTCCTGGAGCACGATGGTGCGGCCCCGGGCCGCCTCCATGTTCGCCACCAGGCCCTCGATGGTGAAGGGGGCGGGTATCGGGAGGTCAGCCAGCCCGGCTTCGCACTCTTTGCGCAGTTCACGCAGGGACATTGAGGCCTCTTGGTCGTCGTCACGCGTGTGTGACATGCGGTCGGCGAGTGTAGCCAACGCGGGTTTCCGACCAGGAGGCGCGTCCGCTACCTCCCGGGGGCGGCGGGGCCGTCGGCGGGCGGCGCGGGCCGGTCCGGCGCCCTGTCCGGCACCGAGTCAGGAGTCGGAGCGGGCGTCTCGTCCGGCGTCTCCGCGAGGAGGGAGAGCGCGAACTCCAGCAGCTCCGGCGGGAGTCCGTCCTCCGTCACGCCCCGGCCCGCGATCCCGCTGATCTCGCCGGTGCGCCGCTTGGCGAGGAAGCGGAGTCCGGCGACCACGTCGCCGACGACCTCCGACTCCTCCTTGAAGAAGCGCCAGTCCACGCCGAAGCCCAGCCCGAGGGCCTTCAGGATCTCCTCGGAGGGCTGGGTGACCTTGCCGGCGAGGATGTTGGAGAAGTAGCTGTGGGAGAGGGAGCCGCCGCGCTCCTTGACGAGCTCGGAGAAGGTCCGCCCGGACATCTTCTGGCCGGGGAAGGTCTTCTCCAGCATGTACTCGACCTTCTGCCGCAAGGTCTGCAGCTCAGGCGCGTCTTCGTCGGCGATGTCCATCCGGGTTACCTACGTTCGCATCCCGCACCGGTGCGAGTACCGGGCTTGCGTAAACACTCTACGTCACTGTTAACTGCAAAAAACACGGCCGGGGCACCACAGGGGAGTGTCCCGGCCGTGCCACCGAGCCATAGAAGTCGGGGAATTCAGGGAAGTCGGGGAAAGTCGGGGAAGTCAGAGAAGTAGCCCTTCGCGACGGGGGATGCGCGAAGGGCTACCCGTGCAGTATGCCAGCCCGCCGGGGGCCGCCGCACCGCGCACCCTGACACCCTGTCACGTCGGGCGTACGGGCTCCCCCGGCCCCGTAGGCCCCTCCGGCCCCGTAGGCCCCTCCGGCCCCGTAGGCCCCGTCGGCTCCTCCGCCAGGAACTCCGTCACCGCGAAGGCGAAGAGCAGCGCCAGCGCCAGCCCGACCACCACCCAGCCCGTCGGGTACGACCAGAGCACGTACGCGAGGACGGCGAGCGCCACCAGGATCCAGGTGATCCAGCGCCGGTGGCGGCCCACGAAAGGGCCCACCGGGCCGGTGCGGAAGCCCGCGTGGTCGGCGGTCACGCGGGCCGCGCCGACGCCCGAGTGCCAGACGCCCCGCACCAGCACGGCGTACTTCCCCGGGCCGGAGAGCCAGGCGGCGAGCGCGACGACCAGGCCGAGGACCGCGACCATCCGCACCGAGGTGCGCAGATAGCGGATCAGGATGTCGTAGACCGAGCCGGCGGCGGCCGGGGAGACCCCGTTGGGCAGGGAGTCGAGGTAGACCGTGCGGAAGACGGTCAGGCCGACGCCGAGGACCAGCGCGCCCGCGACCACGCCGAGCGCGGCGGCGACCAGGCTACGGCGCCGGTGGGCGGCGAGCAGGACGCCTCCCGCGACGAGCACGACGGCGATCACCGGGAGCCAGAAGCCCATCTTCTGGAGGAGCGCGAAGCCGGTCTTCGCCTTCCCGATGTCGTCGGCCTGGACGAGGGTGAAGTCGGTGTGGACCTCGGGGATCTTGCCCGCCACCGTCAGGCCCGAGTCGACCAGCCGCTGCTTGACCTGGTCGACGACGGGCGCGAGGTCCAGGGTCACCGTGTTCTGGTCGATCTTCACCGCGCCGTCCTCGTCGCCGGTGAGCGCCCGGTCGAGGGAGGTGTGGACGGCCCGGTTGGCGTCCTTCCAGATGGTCTCGAACTGGTCGGAGGCGACGACGTCCCGCGTCTTCTCCTGGACGAAGCTGCCGACGGCGCTTTCGAGGGAGTCGCCCAGCTTGCCCAGCGACTTCTCCAGCAGCGGGCGCTGCTCGGGGGCCACGCCTTCGAGCAGGTCCTTGAGGTCGATGTGCTCCATGACCGCTTGGGTGACCCGGGTCGCGACGGCCGCCTGGACGTCGGCGTCCGAGGCGAGCGGGGCGACCGTGGCGACGTACCGGTCGGTGTTGCCCAGCAGGTCGGCCGTCCAGGCGGCGAGCAGGCTCAGCGGGGCCAGGACGCAGCCGACGACGATGAGGAGGGCCGAGAAGAAGGAACGCAGCCGGTGGCGGGCCGGGGCCGGCGGGCGGGTCTCCGCCTCCAGCGCGGCCACCCGGGCGCGCAGCACCGAGAGTTCGTCCTCGCCACCGGTCGTCATGCCGCCTCCGGAGTCGTCCCGTCCCTGGCGGAATAAACCAGGGCAGATCAGTCCGATTGTGCGGGGGACACGGAGGTTTGTCGCTCCGAGCGGGGCCGTTTGCGATCATCCGGGCATGAAGCTGCGCTGTGCCGTACTCGACGACTACCAGGGCGTCGCCCTGTCCCGTGCCGACTGGAGCCGCCTCGACGGCCGGGTCGAGGCGCGCTCCCTGCGCGAGCACCTCGGCGACCGGGACGAGCTGGTCGCCGCCGTCGGCGACTGCGAGATCCTCGTCGTGATGCGCGAGCGGACCCCCCTCGACGCCGCGCTCCTGGACCGGCTGCCCCGGCTGCGGCTGATCGTCACCTCCGGGATGCGCAACGCCTCCGTCGACGTCGCCGCCGCCCGGGCCCGCGGGATCGCCGTCTGCGGCACCGCCAGCGGCTCCGAGCCGCCCACCGAGCTCACCTGGGCGCTGATCCTGGGCCTGGCCCGGCACGTGCACACGGAGAGCCGGGCGATGCGCGAGGGCGGACCCTGGCAGTCGACGCTCGGCCTGGACCTGGCCGGCCGCACCCTGGGCCTGGTGGGCCTCGGCAAGATCGGCGGGCGGGTGGCGCGGATCGGCCTCGCCTTCGGCATGGACGTGGCCGCCTGGAGCCCGAACCTCACCGACGAGCGGGCCGCCGGGCACGGCGTGCGGCGGGCGGAGAGCCTGCCCGCGCTGCTGGGCGCCGCCGACGTGGTCTCGCTGCACATGGTGCTCTCCGACCGCACCCGCGGGCTGCTCGGGGAGGCGGAGCTGCGGGCGATGCGGCCGGGCGCGTACCTCGTGAACACCTCCCGCGCGGGTCTCGTCGACGGGCCCGCGCTGCTGCGGGCGCTGCGCGAGGGGTGGATCGCGGGCGCCGGGCTCGACGTGTACGAGACGGAGCCGCTGCCCGCCGGGGACCCGCTGCGGACCCTGCCGAACGTCCTCGCGCTGCCGCACCTCGGGTACGTCACGGAGGCCAACTACGCCCGCTACTTCGGGGAGGCGGTCGAGGACATCGAGGCGTTCCTGGCGGGCGCGCCGGTGCGCGAGCTGGGCTGACCCGGGCGGCACCCGCCCCGGCCGGAGCCGATGGACGCGCGTCGGCCCCGTACCCCCGGGTGAGGGGTACGGGGCCGGTGACCGCGTACGGGACGGGTGGCGGCTCAGGCGGCCGGGGCCGGCCGCGCCGCCGGTACCGGAGCCGGACGCGGGGCGAGGAGCCGCTCCGCGAGCAGGCCGAAGGCGAGTCCGAAGACCACCCACAGCCCTGCCTGGATGCCGAGGGTCGCGAGCCGGAACTCCCACAGCACGGCGGCGGGGAAGCTCGCCTGGACGGCGTCCTCGTTGCCGGGCAGGAAGAGGCAGGCGACCGCGATCGCGACGACGAAGCCCGCGCCGGCCACGACGGTCGCGTTCCAGTTGCCGAGGCGGGGGGCGAGCCTGCGGCCCGCGACGACCGCGGCGGCGCCGAGCAGCACGCTCAGCAGGATCATCAGGAAGAACAGCGTGGTGCGCTGCCCGATGGTGTCCGGATTGCCGACGGCCGGCGGGGTCGCCGGATACTTCAGGAACGGGACGAAGTAGACCGTGGTGAAGGCGCCCGCCGCGACGAGCGCCGCGGTCGCCTTCGCGCCGAAGCGGCCGATCCGGCCCAGCACGAAGCAGAACACCAGCGCCGCGATGCCGCCGAGGGCGACCCCGTAGACGAGGACGCCGGTGGCGAGACCCGCCGTGGACTGGAGGTCCCGGCTGACGATCTCCTCCTCCTCGGCGGGCTCCGCGGCCTGCCCGTGGCCCGAGCCGTGGCTGTGGGCCTGGGCGTGCTCCGCCTTGGCGGCGGCCTCCTCGACGGCGATCGAGGCGTTGACCGACGGCTCACCCGCGACGTACGCGACGCCGAAGGCGAAGAGGCCGGCGAGCAGCCCCGCGAGCATGCCGCGGAGCAGGAGCCGTCCCACGAGCGAGCCCGTGGGAGCGGCGGGGGTCCCGGTGGCGGGGACGGGGGATGGAGCGGTGGACGACATGTGCGTGCTCGCCCCTCAGTGGCAGGGGAAGCCGAGCAGGTGGCGCCCGTCGTGCACCCACTCGTGGACGTCGCTGCCGGCGAAGAGCGAGGTGGCCCCCTGCTCGGCACCGACGAAGTAGAGCGCGACGAGCATCAGGATCCCGGCGAACAGCGCCCACGGGAGCACCGCGCGGACCGGCAGGGAAACCGGGACGGCGATGGACGGCGTGGATGCGGCGACGGGCGACGCTATGGCCTCGGCCATGGTGGAACCTCCTGGGGAACTCGCGTCCCATACGGTGGTGCGCGACGACGGTCGTCGGGTCTGACTCACCTCTCCCGGGGGCGCCGGGGCGGGCTCACAGTGGCGCGACCGTGCCGGATTCACACCGGGCTTCCGTCTCGCCGTCGTCGTTCTGTGGAAATTGACGCCTGACCGTACCGCGCCCGTCACTCCGCGCCAAGAGCGCCTGGGAGAAGGGCCGATGAATTGAGGGATGAATCACCCATGCCCGCGCGCGCCCTGCCGACCGTCCGGCTCACGCTGATCTCCCCCGCTCCGACGGCCGCGCTCCGGGAGGCGCGGTTCGACGACTCCGGCCCGGTGGAGCCGGTGACGGCGGGGCCGCTGCGCCTGGCGGCGGGGGTACGGGTGGTGAGCTCGCCGTCCGGGCGGTGCGCGGCGACCGCCGCCGCGCTCGGGATCGACCCGGCGGCCGTGCGGCCCGAACCGGCCCTGGCGGGCTGCGCGGTGGGGCGCTGGCACGGCCGCCGGCTGGACGAACTCGCCGCCGCCGAACCGGAGTCGGTGGCCGCGTGGCTGTCCGACCCGGACGCGGCCCCGCACGGCGGCGAGTCCCTGCGGGCGCTGCGGGCGCGGGTGGCGGGCTGGCTGGACGCGCTGGAGCCGGGCACCGGCGCGGTGTACGCCTTCGTGGAGCCGGACGTCGTCCGCGCGGCCGTCGCCCACGCCCTGGACGCCCCCGGCTCCGCCCTGTGGCGCCTGGACGTCCGCCCCCTGCACGCGGTGGAGCTGTCGGGCCGCGCGGGCCGCTGGAACGTGCGGACGGGGGCGCCGGTGGCGGGGTGAGGACCGCCACCGGGGAGCGCCCTTCCCGCCACCGGGGAGCGCCCCTCCTGTCACAGGGGACCCTCCCCGCCACCCGGGGGAGCGCCCCCTCAGTCCAGGGACGCCCGCGCCAGGTCCAGGAACTCCGCGTCGGTCAGCCCGAGTCGGCGGGCCTCGGCCGCCAAGGAGCGCAGGCCGTCGACGAGTCGCGCCCGCCCGGGTGCGGCTGCGCCCGGGACGATGACGGCGCCTCGGCCCCGGCGCAGCTCGATCAGGCCCTCCTCGCGCAGCCGTTGGTAGCCGCGCAGCACGGTGTGGACGTTGACGCCGAGGGAGTCGGCGAGTTCCCGCGCGGCGGGCAACCGCTCGCCGGGAGCGGCGCTGCCGTCGGCGAGCGCGCCGCGGACGCACCCGGCGATCTGGTCGCCGAGCGGCACGGCGGAGGCGGGATCGACCCGGAAGAGCACGGTCAGTCCTTTCCGGGGACGCCGGGGGCGGCGGGGGAGCCGGGGGCGCCGGGCCCCCGCTCGCCTCGGGCCGTGAGGGTGTTCAGGAGCGCCGCCGCCGTCGGGGCGTCGTCGACCGTCACCAGGAACTCCCGCCCGTCCCGCCGCCGTACGGCCAGCGCGGGGCCCGAGCGCAGGATCACCCCGGCGGCCCCGGGCCGCACCCGGTAGCCCCAGCCGCCGAACTCGGCGAGCGGCTCGACGTCCCGGACCGTCGCCCCGGCGATCTCGGCCAGCGGCACCCGCAGCCGGGGCCGGGCCGCCAGCGCGGGGCGGACGGTCAGCCCGCGCCGGTCGGCGGTCACCCGGACCCGGCTCAGCGCCGCCCCGGGCACGCCGACGGCCAGCGGGATCAGCGCGTACGGCCAGGGGGCGAAGAGCAGCACGACGGGCACGGCCAGCAGGAACGCCCCGGCGAGCAGGCTCATCGGCGGCGAGCCCGCCGTCCGCGCCCAGCCCGCGAGCTCCCCGTCGCCCAGGTCGAGCCGGAGCTCCCCGCCGGGCGCCGCCGCCGGGTGCGGGGGCTCCTCGGGGACGAACCGGATGAGCGCCCGGCCCGCGAGGGCCAGCAGCGCGCCGACGGCCAGCGCCACGGTCAGGCCGGCGAGCGGCAGCCGCGCCCCGGCGGGGTCGGCCAGGTCCAGGTTGGCGCGGAGGGTCAGGACGAGCAGCGCGCCGGTGAACCCGGCGGTCGCCCACGCCCCCCACAGCACCCGGCGGCGCACGAGGAGCGTCCAGCCCGCGCCGAGCGCGAGCAGCAGCACCGCGCCGACCGCGAGGAAGACACCGGTGCCGGTGAAGCCGTCGGCGACCCCGTCCACGCCGAAGTGGGTGGCGAGCCGGCCGGGCAGCCGGTCGCGCCAGAGCGCGGACAGCGGCGGGCCGACGGCGAGCGCGAGTACGAACGGCAGCGCGGCGAGCAGGCGCAGCCGGGGTGCGGCACGGTTCACGGAGTCCTCCCCAGGGTCGCTCTTTCTTTTACTTGTTACCACTCTACTAGAACAATCAGATTCTCGGGATGCGGAAGCGCCCGGCTCCCTGTTGACTGGCCGCTGACTGGCCCAAACGCGTACGAATGGGGAGAAACGGATGCGCCGTCGGCCCACCGGCACCACCCTCGCCGCCCTCACGGCCCTGACCGCCCTCACCGCCGCCGTGACCACCGGCTGCGGCGGCGACCAGGCCGAGCCCGATCCGCTGCGGGGCGGCCAATGGGGCCTGGACGCCCTGAAGATGCCCGACGCCTGGAACACCGACCGGGGCGAGGACACCGTCATCGCCGTCGTGGACACCGGCGTCGACCTCGACCACCCGGACCTCAAGGGCCGGCTGGTCGACGGCTACGACCTCGTCGACGGCGACGACCAGCCCAAGGACCTCAACGGCCACGGCACCCACGTCGCCGGCATCGCCGCCGCCCACACCGACAACGGCGTGGGCGTCGCGGGCGGCGCCCCGGGCGCCAAGATCATGCCGGTGCGGGTGCTGGGCGCGGACGGCAGCGGCAGCGACGAGAACATCGCCAAGGGCATCGTCTGGGCCGCCCAGCACGGCGCCGACGTCATCAACCTCTCCCTCGGCGAGTCCGGCCTGATGGCCCGGCTGCTCAAGGGCGGCGTCCTCAACCAGGCCATCTCCGTCGCCGACGCCAAGGGCGCGGTCGTGGTCGCCGCCGCCGGCAACGACTCCACGGCCCTCCAGCCGTACCGCCTCGACACCCCGGTGCTCGTGGTCAACGCCGCCGGCGAGAACGGCGCCCCCGCCTCCTTCACCAACTTCGGCGCCCAGAACGCCGTGTCCGCGCCCGGCGTGGACATCCTGTCCACCCTGCCGACGTACCCGACGAAGGAGTCCCTGAAGAACGCCTCGGGCTACGGCAAGCTGTCCGGGACCTCGATGGCCTCCCCGTACGTCTCCGCCGTCGCCGCGCTGCTGCACCGGCAGGGGCTGGACCCGGCCGCCATCCGGAAGACGATCCAGGACACCGCGAGCAACCCGCGGAACCTGGTGAAGCTCGGCCTCGGCAACGTGGACGCGGCGGCGGCCGTCAAGGCGGCCAAGGACGCCAAGGACGCCAAGGGCACGAAGAAGCCGTGACGGGCGCGGGGAAGCCGTGACGGAGCGGCGGGGGTGTGGGACGGTGGGGTCATGCCCGTACCCGTGATCCTCGACTGCGATCCCGGACACGACGACGCCTTCAACATCCTGCTCGCCGCGGCCCATCCGGCCGTCGACCTGCTCGCCATCACCACCGTGGCGGGCAACCAGACGGTCGAGAAGACCACGCTCAACGCCCGCCGGGTGTGCGCCGCGGCCGGGATCCACGGCGTACCCGTCGCGGCCGGACGCGACCGCCCGCTGCACGCCGGACCGTACGGGGCCCCGCGCGTCGCCGAGGACATCCACGGCGGCTCGGGGCTCGACGGGCCCGGCTTCGGCGACGGCGAGCCGGCCGTGCCGCAGGACCCGCGCGACGCCCTCGCGCTGACCCGCGACATCCTGCTCGCCCACCCGGCGCCGGTCACCCTCGTGCCGACCGGCCCGCTGACCAACGTCGCCGCACTGCTGCTCGCCCACCCCGAACTGGCCGCCCGGATCGAGCGGATCGTGCTGATGGGCGGCTCCACCGGGCGGGGCAACACCACACCCGCCGCCGAGTTCAACATCCTCTGCGACCCGGAGGCGGCGGACCTCGTCTTCCGCAGCGGGATCCCGCTCACCATGTTCGGCCTGAACGTCACCCACCAGGTGCGGGCCACCCCCGAGGTGCTCTCCCGGCTCGCCGCGCTCGGCACCCCGCTGGGGCACCTGTGCGTCGAGCTGCTCACCTACTTCGCCGCCACCTACCGCGAGGTCTTCGGCTTCGACGCGCCCCCGCTGCACGACCCGCTGACCGTGGCCCACCTGATCGACCCGTCGCTGGTCAGCCTGGTGCGGGCGCCGGTCGCGGTCGAGCTGACCGGCACGTACACGCGCGGGGCGACCGTGATCGACCTCGACGGGGTGACCGGGCTGCCGGCCAACGCCGAGGTCGGCATCGAGGCGGACGCGGACCGCTTCTGGGACCTGATCGTGGACGCGGTCCGGGTTTTGGGCGAGCGGTCCGGAGCCCCCGCCCCGAAGTGACGAGCCACTGACGAGCACGCCGACGAGCACCGACAAGCGCTAACGAGACGCAACGTCTTGCGGGAATGCCCCGGAGGGGCGTACGGTGAGCGCGTCGAGATAGACGAGACGCTACGTCTCGTCTCATTACATCTCGCGGCTCTGTCGCCCAGCCCCCGGAGGCCGCCCTTGTTCCGTGTCCATCTCACCGACGTCACCAAGCGCCACGACGACCGGCTCGTCCTCGACCGGGTCTCCCTCTCCGTCCGCGCCGGCGAACGCGTCGGCGTCGTCGGCGACAACGGCTCCGGCAAGTCCACCCTGCTGCGGCTGCTCGCCGGCCGGGAGCGGGCCGACGCCGGGACCGTCACCGTCGAGGCGCCCGGCGGCCTCGGCCACCTCGCCCAGACCCTCGACCTGCCCGCCACCGCGCGCGTCGGCGACGCCATCGACCTCGCCCTCGCCGACGTACGGGCCCTGGAGCGGGCCATCCGCGCGGCCGAGGCCGCCCTCGCCCGCACCGGCGACCTGGAGGGCTACGCCGCCCTGCTCGCCGCCTACGAGGCACGCGGCGGCCCCGACGCCGACCGGCGGGTGGCGAGCGTGCTGCGGCGGCTCGGCGCTCGCGGCCCCCTCGACCGCGAGCGCCGCCTGGGCACCCTCTCCGGCGGCCACCGCTCCCGGCTCGCGCTCGCCGCGACGCTCGCCGCCGACCCCGAACTCCTGCTGCTCGACGAGCCGACCAACGACCTCGACGACGAGGCCGTCGGCTGGCTGGAGGAACGGCTGCGGTCCCACCGCGGCACCGTCGTCGCCGTCACCCACGACCGGGCCTTCCTCGACCGGGTCACCACCGCGGTCCTGGAGGTGGACCACGAGACCCGGGCCGTGCGCCGGTACGGCGACGGCTACGGCGGCTATCTGGCCGGGCGGGCCGCCGACCGGGCCCGCCGGGAGCGGGAGTACGCCGAGTGGCGGGCCGAGTCCGCCCGGTACGCCGCGCTCGCCGACCGCGCCATCGACCGCTTCTCCGCCATCCCCCGCAAGGCCCCCGCGGCCTTCAGCGGCGCCGGGGCCTTCCGGGCCCGGTCCCGGGCGCACGGCGCGATGAGCAGGATCCGGGCCGCCCGCGAGGAGCTGCGCGGGCTCGCCGCCGCGCCGGTGCCCCGGCCGCCCGAGCCGCTGCGCTTCGCCGCCCGGATCGAGGGCCGCCCGGCCGCCGTGGAGCTCGCGGGGGTGCGGGTCGAGGGGCGGCTGCGGCTGGACGCGCTGCGCCTGGAGCCGGGCGAACGGCTGCTGGTCACCGGCCCGAACGGGGCCGGCAAGTCCACCCTGCTGCGGCTCCTCGCGGGCGAACTCGCCCCGGACGCGGGCACGGTGGACGTGCCGGTCCGGGCCGGGCTGCTGCGGCAGGACACCGCGGGCGCGGCCGATCCGCGCCCGCTGGCCGTCGCCTTCGGCGCGGGCCGGGAGCGGGAGCTGCTCGGGCTCGGCCTGTTCGCCCCGGCCGAGCTGGCGACGCCGGTGCGGGCGCTGTCGGCGGGGCAGCGGCGCAGGCTGGAACTGGCCCGCCTGGTCACCGCCCCGGCGGGGCTGCTGCTGCTCGACGAGCCGACCAACCACCTCTCCCCCGGCCTGGTGGAGGAGGTGGAGGCCGCGCTCGCGCACTACCCGGGCACCCTGGTGGTCGTCAGCCACGACCGGCGGCTGCGGGCGGGCTTCGGGGGGCGGCGGCTGGAGCTGGCGCCCTGGACCGCCGTGCCGGAGCCCGCGACGGGAGCCGCTACGGGGTGCTCGCGCTAGTCGGCGGGTACGGCTTCAGCGACCCGCCGCCGATGCCGGGGGCGGTGCGCTCGGGCGCCGGGGGCGCGCTCGCGGAAGGCCCGCCGTCCGCCGGGGTGGCCGAGGCCGACGGGTCCGCGCCGGCCGAGGCCGACGGGCTCCCGGCGGTCGGGGAGGCCGCGGACCCCGAAGACCCCGAAGACGTCGAGGACGCCGGGGCGGTCGGGCTCGGGGACGTGTCCCCGCCGCTCCCGCCGTCGCCCCCGCCCGAGCAGGCTCCCAGGCCCAGGGTCAGGCCCAGCACCAGCACCGCCGTCGTCACCGCTCCGCGGGCACGCACGCCCACCACCCCACCCCAGGTCGGAGTCCCGATCCGCGCGAGCGCGCGGATCGGGATCGTAACTCAGGAGCTCAGGAGCTCAGGACTCGTCGGCGCCCTCCAGGTCGCCCTCCGTCTCCAGGAAGACCTGGCGCAGCGCCGCCAGCGTCTCCGGGTCCGGCTTCTCCCACATGCCACGGGACTCGGCCTCCAGGAGCCGCTCCGCGATGCCGTGCAGCGCCCACGGGTTGGCCTCCTTCAGGAAGGCCTGGTTCTCCGGGTCGAGGACGTACGCCTCGGTGAGCTTGTCGTACATCCAGTCGGCGACCACGCCCGTCGTGGCGTCGTAGCCGAAGAGGTAGTCGACCGTCGCCGCCAGCTCGAACGCGCCCTTGTAGCCGTGCCGGCGCATCGCCTCGATCCAGCGCGGGTTGACCACGCGGGCGCGGAACACCCGGGAGGTCTCCTCGACCAGCGTGCGGGTGCGGACCGTCTCCGGGCGGGTGGAGTCGCCGATGTACGCCTCGGGGGCCGTGCCCTTCAGCGCGCGGACGGTCGCCACCATGCCGCCGTGGTACTGGAAGTAGTCGTCCGAGTCGGCGATGTCGTGCTCGCGGGTGTCCGTGTTCTTCGCCGCGACCGCGATCCGCTTGTACGCCGTCTCCATCTCGGCGCGCGCCGGGCGCCCTTCGAGCCCGCGCCCGTACGCGTAACCGCCCCACACCGTGTACACCTCGGCCAGGTCGGCGTCGGTGCGCCAGTCCCGCGAGTCGATCAGCTGGAGCAGCCCCGCGCCGTACGTGCCCGGCCGGGAGCCGAAGATGCGGGTGGTGGCCCGCCGCTCGTCGCCGTGCTCCGCCAGGTCCGCCTGCGCGTGTGCCCGTACGTAGTTGTCGGCGGCGTCCTCGTCCAGGCCCGCGACCAGCCGTACGGCGTCGTCGAGCAGGCCGATGACGTGCGGGAACGCGTCCCGGAAGAAGCCCGAGATGCGCAGCGTCACGTCGACGCGCGGGCGGCCCAGCTCGGCGAGCGGGATCGGCTCCAGGCCGTTCACGCGGCGCGAGGCCTCGTCCCACAGCGGGCGGACGCCCAGCAGCGCCAGCGCCTCGGCGACGTCGTCGCCCGCGGTGCGCATCGCGCTCGTCCCCCACAGGGACAGGCCCACGGAGGTCGGCCACTCGCCGTTGTCGTCGCGGTAGCGGGTCAGCAGCGAGTCGGCGAGCGCCTGGCCGGTCTCCCACGCGAGGCGGGACGGCACGGCCTTCGGGTCGACCGAGTAGAAGTTGCGGCCGGTCGGCAGCACGTTGACCAGGCCGCGCAGCGGCGAGCCGGAGGGCCCGGCCGGGACGAAGCCGCCGTTCAGCGCGTGGACGGCGTGCGTGAGCTCGTCGGTGGTGGCCGCGAGGCGCGGCACGACCTGCTCGCAGGCGAAGCGCAGCACGGCGTGGACCTCGTCGCCGTACCCGTCGGCCACGGTCGCGATCGCGTCCACGGACCAGCCGGCGGCCTCCATGCCCTCGACCAGCTCGCGCGCCTTCGCCTCCGCCTCGTCGGCGGTGGTGCGGGTGGCCGCCGACTCGTCCAGGCCCAGCGCCTCGCGCAGGCCCGGCAGCGCCTGCGTGCCGCCCCAGATCTGACGGGCGCGCAGGATGGAGAGGACCAGGTTGACCCGGGCCTCGCCGGCCGGGGCGCCGCCCAGGACGTGCAGGCCGTCGCGGATCTGGGCGTCCTTGACCTCGCACAGCCAGCCGTCGACGTGCAGCAGGAAGTCGTCGAAGCCGTCGTCCTCCGGGCGCTCCTCCATGCCGAGGTCGTGGTCGAGCCTGGCGGCCTGGATCAGCGTCCAGATCTGCGCGCGGATCGCGGGCAGCTTCGCCGGGTCCATGCTGCTGATCTGCGCGTACTCGTCGAGAAGCTGCTCCAGGCGCGCGATGTCGCCGTAGGAGTCGGCGCGGGCCATCGGCGGCACGAGGTGGTCGACGAGGGTGGCGTGCACGCGGCGCTTGGCCTGGGTGCCCTCGCCCGGGTCGTTGACGAGGAACGGGTAGACCAGCGGCAGGTCGCCGAGGGCCGCGTCCGGGCCGCAGGCGGCGGACAGGCCGGCGTTCTTGCCGGGCAGCCACTCCAGGTTGCCGTGCTTGCCGAGGTGCACCATCGCGTCGGCGCCGAAGCCGCCGTCCTCGGCGCGGGCGGCGATCCAGCGGTAGGCCGCCAGGTAGTGGTGCGAGGGCGGCAGGTCCGGGTCGTGGTAGATCGCGATCGGGTTCTCGCCGAAGCCGCGCGGCGGCTGGATGAGGACGAGGAGGTTGCCGCGCCGCAGGGCGGCGAGCACGATGTCGCCCTCCGGGTCGCGGGAGCGGTCCAGGAACATCTCGCCGGGCGCCGGGCCCCAGTGCTCCTCCACCCGCTCGCGCAGCTCCGCCGGGAGCTCGGCGTACCAGCGCTTGTAGTCGGCGGCCGGGATGCGGACCGGGTTGCGGGCGAGCTGCTCCTCGGTGAGCCAGTCCTGGTCGTGGCCGCCGGCCTCGATCAGGGCGTAGATCAGTTCGTCGCCGTCGCCGGAGACCAGGCCCGGGAGGTCCTCGACGGGGCCGAAGTCGTAGCCCTCCTCGCGGAGCCGGCGCAGCAGGGCGACGGCGGAGGCGGGGGTGTCGAGGCCGACGGCGTTGCCGATGCGGGAGTGCTTGGTGGGGTACGCGGAGAGGACGAGCGCCAGCTTCTTCTCGGCGTTCGGGATGTGCCGCAGCCGGGCGTGCCGGACGGCGATCCCGGCGACGCGGGCGGCGCGCTCGGCGTCTGCCACGTACGCGGGCAGGCCGTCCTCGTCGATCTCCTTGAAGGAGAACGGGACGGTGATCAGGCGCCCGTCGAACTCGGGGACGGCGACCTGGCTGGCCGCGTCCAGCGGCGACAGGCCCTCGTCGTTCTCCTCCCAGGCGGAGCGGGAGCCGGTCAGGCACAGGGCCTGGAGGATCGGCACGTCGAGCGCGGCGAGCGCCCCCGCGTCCCAGGCCTCCTCGTCGCCGCCCGCCTGTGCCTCGGCGGGCTTGGTGCCGCCCGCCGCGAGGACGGTGGTGACGATCGCGTCGGCGCCGCGCAGCTCCTCCAGGAGCTCCGGCTCGGGGGCCCGCAGCGAGGCCACGTACAGGGCCTTGGCGCGGGCGCCGTGCGCCTCGATCGCGTCGCACAGGGCGCCGACGAAGGCGGTGTTGCCGCTCATGTGGTGGGCGCGGTAGTAGAGCACGGCGACGGCCGGGCCGTCGGCGACGGCCTCGGAGGCGGTGCGCTCCAGCGGGCCCCAGGTGGGGGCGGCGGCGGGCGGCTCGAAGCCGTGGCCGGTGAGCAGCACGGTGTCGGAGAGGAAGCGGGCGAGCTGGCCGAGGTTGGCCGGGCCGCCGTGTGCCAGGTAGGCGTGGGCCTCGGTGGCGACGCCGACCGGGACGGTGGACGCCTCCATCAGCTGCGCGTCGGGGGCCTGTTCGCCGCTGAGCACGACGACCGGCTTCCCGGCGGCGCGGAGCGCGTCCAGGCCCTCCTCCCAGGAGCGCAGGCCGCCGAGGAGGCGTACGACGACGAGCTCGGCGCCGTCGAGGAGGGCGGGCAGGTCGGCGGCGGGCAGCCGGGCCGGGTTGGCGAACCGCCACTCGACCGCGCCCTCGGCCGGGGCGGCGTTCGCCGCGCGGGCGCTGAGCAGGTCGGTGTCGGAGTGCGACAGCAGCAGGAGCATGGCGAGCTCAGGCCCTTCCTCGGGGTTGTCCGCGCCCCGGGTGGTCGTATGGACGGCGGGGAGTTCCTGACTCACCGCCCCGCGTTCCCCCGGGCCGGCTCACAGTGGCGGGACCGCGCCGGATTCTCACCGGGCTTCCTCCCCGGGGTCCTGGGACCCCATGCCGCTTGCATCCTAGATCGTCCGGGAGCCCCGGGGGAGGGGCCCTGGGGTCGGGCGGATCACACCCGGCCACGGCGGCGTCACGGCCGGTGGGGGCGGGACGGCCCGTGGGTATGCTCGCCGCCATGTCGGCCACCCCACGCACCTCGCCCGAAGCGGGCGAACCTCTCATACGGGATCGCGGCGACGCCTGTCCGGGTGCGCTGAGACTCCACCCGGCGGACGACGGGCGGCTCGCCCGACTCCGGCTGCCCGGGGGGCGCCTGACGGAGCCTCAGCTCCTGGCACTGGCCGACGCGGCCGAGTCCCTCGGCGACGGGGAGCTCAGCATCACCTCGCGTGGCAACGCGGAGCTGCGCGGCCTGGGCGAGGGCTGCGGCGCCGAGCTGGCCGCGCTCCTCGACCGCGCGGGCCTGCTGCCCTCGCCGGGCCACGAGCGGATCCGCAACATCGTCGCCTCGCCCACCGCCGGCCTGGACGGACTCGGCGGCCCGGACCCGCAGTTGTGGGCGCGCGAGCTGGACGCGCTGCTGTGCGCGGAGGACTGGACGACGGCGCTCTCGGGCCGCTTCCTGTTCGTCCTGGACTCCGGGCGCGGAGACGTCGCGGGGCTCGGCGGCGATGTGACCTTGCTCGCAGAGCGAGCGGGGACGGGGGCGGGAGCCGGGGCCCGTGCTGAGGCCGGGACTACGGCTGGCGCCGGGGCCGGGGCCGGGGCGGGTGCGGCCGGGCCAGGCGAGCGCGCGCTGCTGCTCCTCGGCGGCCACGCCCTGCGGGTCGCCGCCGTCGACGCCCCGCGCGCCGCGCTCGCCGCCGCCGGGGCCTTCCTGCGGACCGCCCGGGCCGCCGGGAACGGCGCCTGGCGGGTGCGGGAGCTGCCCGAGGACCGCCTGCCCGAGCTCGCGGACGCCCTCGCCGGCGCCCTCGCGGACGCCGGGATCGCGGCGGAGCCCGTCCCCGGCCCCGTACCGCTGCCGTGGGGCGCCCCGCCCGTCCCCGGGCCGCTCGGCCCCGGCGCCCTGTACGTCCTCGCCCCGCTCGGGCGGCTCACCGCCGCCCGGCTGCGGGCGCTGGTACCGGCCGCCGAGGTGCGGTTCACGCCCTGGCGCGGGGTGGTCGTCGCCGCGCCGCCCGCCCGGCTCGGCGCGCTGGCCGAGGCGGGCCTGATCACCCGCCCCGACGCCCCCGGCACCGGCGTCGGCGCCTGCGCCGGACGCCCCGGCTGCGCCAAGTCCCTCGCCGACGTGCGGCGGGACGCCGCCCTCGCGCCGGCCGGCTCGCTGCCCGTGCACTACTCGGGCTGCGACCGCCGCTGCGGGCACCCGCATGGCGCCTGGGTCGACGTCCTCGCGACCGCCGACGGCGGCTACCTCGTCGACGGCGCCCCCACCCCCCGCACCTCCCTGTCCGAAGCCGTCGCGGCGGCCCGCGGCCCGGCGACACCCACGAGATGAGCGAGAACACCAGGATGTACGAGTACGAGAAGGACGGCGCGGAGATCTACCGCCGCTCCTTTGCCACGATCCGCGCCGAGGCGGACCTCGCGGGCCTGCCCGCCGACGTCGCCACGGTCGCCGTACGCATGATCCACGCCTGCGGCATGACCGACCTGGTCCGGGACATCGCCTACTCCCCCGGCGTCGTCGCCTCGGCCCGCGCCGCCCTGCGCGCGGGCGCGCCGATCCTGTGCGACGCGCGGATGGTCGCCAGCGGCGTCACCCGCAAGCGGCTGCCCGCCGACAACGACGTGGTCTGCACGCTGTCCGACCCGGCCGTGCCGGGCCTCGCCGCCGAGCTGGGCACCACCCGCTCGGCCGCCGCCATGGAGCTGTGGCGGGACCGCCTGGAGGGCTCCGTCGTCGCCGTCGGCAACGCGCCGACCGCGCTCTTCCACCTCCTGGAGATGATCGCGAAGGGCGCCGGGAAGCCCGCCGCCGTGCTCGGCATCCCGGTGGGCTTCATCGGTGCCGCCGAGTCCAAGGACGCGCTCGCCGCCAACGACCTCGGCCTGGAGTACCTGGTGGTCCGGGGCCGCCGGGGCGGCAGCGCCATGACCGCGGCGGCGCTCAACGCCCTCGCGCACGAAGCGGAGATCCAGCAGTGACGGCAGTGAACACGGGGGCCGCCGTGCCCGGAAAGCTGTACGGGGTCGGGCTCGGGCCCGGTGACCCCGACCTGATGACGGTGGCCGCCGTGAAGGCCATCGCGGAGGCGGACGTCGTCGCCTACCACTCGGCCCGGCACGGGCGGTCCATCGCCCGCTCGATCGCCGCCGCGCACCTGCGCGAGGACCACATCGAGGAGCGGCTGATGTACCCGCTCACGGTGGAGACCACCGACCACCCCGGCGGCTACCGGGGCGCGCTCGACGACTTCTACGAGGAGGCCGCGGCCCGGCTCGCCGCCCACCTCGACGCGGGCCGCACGGTCGCCGTGCTCGCCGAGGGCGACCCGCTGTTCTACGGCTCGTACCAGCACATGCACAAGCGGCTGGCCGACCGCTACGACACCACCGTCATCCCCGGCGTCACCTCCGTGAGCGCCGCCGCCGCCCGGCTCGGCGAGCCGCTGTGCGAGGCGGAGGAGGTGCTGACGATCGTCCCCGGCACGCTGCCGGAGGACGAGCTGACGGCCCGCCTCGCGGGCACCGACTCGGCGGTCGTGATGAAGCTGGGCCGCACCTTCCCCACCGTGCGGCGAGCCCTGGAGCGGGCCGGCCGGCTTGAGGACGCGCGGTACGTGGAGCGGGCGTTCATGGCGGGCGAGCGCACCGGCCGCCTCGACGAGATAGCCCCGGACTCGGTCCCGTACTTCTCGGTCGCCGTCCTGCCCTCCCGCATCGACGCCGAGCCGCCGGTACGCGAGCGGGGCGAGGTCGTCGTGGTCGGCACCGGGCCGGCCGGGGCGCCCTGGCTGACGCCCGAGTCGCGCGGCGCGCTCGTCAACGCCGACGTCCTCGTCGGCTACACCACCTACCTGGACCGCGTGCCGGTCCTGCGCGCCGGGCAGCTCCGGCACGGCTCCGACAACAAGGTCGAGTCGGAGCGCGCCGAGTTCGCCCTCGACCTGGCCCGGCGCGGGCGCCGCGTCGCGGTCGTCTCCGGCGGCGACCCGGGCGTCTTCGCGATGGCGACCGCCGTCCTGGAGGTCGCCTCGGAGGAGCGGTACGCCGACGTGCCCGTCCGCGTGCTGCCCGGTGTGACCGCCGCCAACGCCGCCGCCGCCGCGGCGGGCGCGCCGCTCGGCCACGACTACGCGACGATCTCCCTCTCCGACCGCCTCAAGCCCTGGGACGTCATCGCCGGCCGCCTGCGCGCCGCCGCCGAGGCCGACCTGGTCCTCGCCATCTACAACCCGGGCTCCCGGTCCCGCACCCACCAGGTCGCCGCCGCCCGCGAGCTCCTGCTGGAGCTGCGGGCGCCCGACACCCCGGTGGTCGTCGCCCGCGACGTCGGCGGCCCGGAGCAGTCGGTGCGGATCCTGACCCTGAAGACCCTGGACCCGGCCGAGGTCGACATGCGCACCCTGCTCCTGGTCGGCTCCACCCAGACCGTCGTGACGGAACGGGGCGACGGGCGGACCATCGCGTGGACGCCGCGGCGGTACGGATAGACGGTCTCCCCGACGGGAGGGTCCCGGCGGCTACCGGCTGAACGTCCCCAGACCCTCCGCGTCCAGGTACTCGACGGTGAAGGACTTCCCGTCCGGGGCGAAGGTGACCCCGGTGCGGCCGACGGCGTTCTCGCCCGCGGTCTCGAAGCTGAACGTGTCGCCGGCGTAGTGCGTCAGGCGGTACGACTGGGGCTTCGGGCCCAGTTGGAGGGTGAGGGTGCCGTCGGCGGCGGCGACGATCCGGGCCGGGCCGTAGTACGCGTTGCGGTACGTGCCCGCGTAGGTCTGGGCGGCCTTCGGGGGCGCGGCGCCGGACGGCGGGCGGGTGTAGTCGGTCTTCGAGCGGAGCGCGTCCGTCTGCGCCTGGTACACCTGCTGGATGAGCGGGATCCAGTCGCGGGTGGGCTGCCCGTGCTCCGCGATGTCGAAGAAGTCGAGCGCGACGGCGTCGGCGACGCCGACCGGTGAGGCGTTGGTGAGGACGACGATGCCGAGCTGCTCGCCGGGCAGCATCGTCACGTTGGTGTGCGCGCCGAGTTCGAAGCCGCCGGTGTGCGACAGCTTGAGCCGGCCCGCGTCGTCGTAGCTCACGTTCCAGCCGAGGCCGTAGAAGCCGGTCCGCGCGGCCGGGGCGTGCGGCGGGTTGGAGACCGCCTCGGGCCAGTGGGTGCGCTGGAGGGCTTCGGCGGGGATGATCTGGCGCCCGTCCAGCTTGCCGTCGGCGAGCTGGAGCTTCACCCACGTCGCCATGTCACGGGCGGACGAGCTGACGCCGCCCGCCGGGGACTGGGCGTCCGCGTCCCGTACGTACCGCGCCTTCCACGTGCCGTCGGCGGCCTTCGCGTGACCGTAGGCGCGGTCGGGGGCGTTCACGAAGTCCTGGAAGCGGGAGCTGGTACGGCTCATGCCGGCCGGCTTGTAGAGGACGTCGTCGGACAGCTTGTCCCAGGGCACGCCCTTCTCCGCCGCCACGGCCACCGCGGCGCCCGTCAGGCCGAAGTTGGTGTAGGCGTAGCTCGCCCGGAACGGGGTGAGGGGCTCGTACCGCAGGTGGGACAGGATGTACTGCTGGTCGTAGCCGAGGTCTTCGAGGAGGTCCCCGGCGTGGTCGGGGAGGCCGCTGCGGTGCGCGAACAGGTCGGCGGCCGTCATGTGCGAGGTGACCCACGGGTCCTTGAGCGCGAAGTCCGGCGCGTACGGCGCGACGGGTTTCGTCCAGCCGTCGACGCCGACGGCGCCCGCGACCACCGTGGAGGCGATCGGCTTCGAGACGGACGCGAGCTGGAAGACGGTGTCGGCGTCGACCGTGGCGCTCTCGCCGACCTTCCGTACGCCGTACCCCTGGAGCTTGATCACCTTGCCGTCGTGGACGACGGCGACGGAGACCCCCGGCACCCCGGTCCGTTTCATGGCCGCCTGGACCACCCCGTCCAGCTGGTCGACGGCCCGCCGCACGTCGGCGTCGTCGAGCTGGGCGGGCGGCTGGGCCGGGGGCGGCGAGGGCCCCGGCGCCGTGGCGCCGAGCAGCGCCGTCAGTCCCGCCGCGGCAAGCCATCGAACGGTACTCATCTCTCCATTGAAGGACCTGCCGCCGAGTCTGTCGCGCGCTGCCCGGCGGGGGCCGGCCCCGGAGCCGGCCGGCCCCCGCCCCGGTGGGGCCTCAGGCCCGGCCCCGGCCTCAGGCGGGCCCCAGGCCCAGCGCCCAGCCGGCCGCCTCCTCCGGCGTCGCCGCCACCGCGACCCCCGCCGGGACGGGCGGGCGGCGCACCACGACGACCGGGATCCCGGCCTCGCGCGCGGCGGTGAGCTTCGGGGCGGTCGCCGCGCCGCCGCTGTCCTTCGTCACCAGGACGTCGATCCGGTGCCGGGCGAGCAGCTCACGTTCGCCCTCCAGCGTGAACGGGCCGCGTTCCAGGAGGACTTCGGTACGGGCGGGCATCGGCGCGTCGGGCGCGTCGACGGACCGGACGAGGAACCACTCGGGGCGCTCGGCGAAGGCCGCGAGCCCCATCCGGCCGGTGGTCAGGAACACGCGGTCACCGAGCCCGCCGAGCGCGCCGGCGGCCTCCGCCAGCGAGCCCGCCTCGTGCCAGTCGTCCCCGTCCACCGGGACCCAGCCGGGCCGCCGCAGCGCGAGCAGGGGAACATGGGCGGTGGCGGCCGCCCGGGCCGCGTTGAAACTGATCCGCTCGGCGAAGGGATGGGTGGCGTCGATGACCGCGTCCACGCCGTGGAGCCGTATCCAGTCGGCCAGCCCCGCCGCCCCGCCGAAGCCGCCGACCCGCACCTCGCCGGCCGGCAGGCGCGGCGCGGCGACCCGCCCGGCGAGGGAACTGGTGACCCGGGGCCCGGCCCCGTCCGTCGCGTCCGTCGCGCCGTGCAGCAGCCCGGCGAGGACCCGGCCCTCGGTCGTTCCCCCGAGTATGAGTACGTGCATGGGAGTCCATCCGTGAGTGCGACGAGTTCCGGCGGCGGGCGTGAGGCCCAACTCAAGCACACGGGCCTGCGCCCGGGCTGGACGACCGGCGCCTGCGCGACGGCGGCGACGACCGCCGCGTACACGGCGCTGCTCACCGGCGAGTTCCCCGACCCGGTGACGATCACCCTGCCGAAGGGCCAGACCCCGGCCTTCGCGCTGGCGGTGGAGTCCCTGGATCCCGGCACCGGCTCGGCCACGGCCGGGGTGGTGAAGGACGCGGGCGACGACCCGGACGTGACGCACGGGGCGCTGATCCGCTCGACGGTGCGGCTCCTGCCGCCCGGCTCGGGCGTGGTCTTCCGGGCCGGTCCCGGTGTCGGCACGGTCACGCTCCCCGGCCTGCCGCTGGAGGTGGGCGAGCCGGCGATCAACCCGGTGCCTCGGCGGCTGATGCGCGAGCACGTGGCGGCGGTCGCGGCGGCGCACGGCGGGAGCGGGGACGTGGAGATCACGGTGTCGGTGGACGGCGGCGAGGAGATCGCCCGGTCGACCTGGAACCCGAGGATCGGCATCCTCGGCGGGCTGTCGATCCTCGGCACGACGGGTGTCGTCGTGCCGTACTCGTGCTCGGCGTGGATCGACTCGATCCGCCGGGGCGTGGACGTGGCCCGCGCGGCCGGTCTCACCCACGTGGCGGGCTGCACGGGCTCCACGTCGGAGAGGACGGTGACGGAGCTGTACGAGCTGCCGGAGCTGGCCCTCCTCGACATGGGCGACTTCGCGGGCGCGGTCCTGAAGTACATCCGCCGCCACCCGGTGGACCGGCTGACGGTCTGCGGCGGCTTCGCGAAGCTGTCGAAGCTCGCCGCGGGCCATCTGGACCTGCACTCGGCCCGCTCCCAGGTCGACAAGGGCTTCCTGGCCGACCTGGCCCGCTCGGGCGGCGCCCCGGAGGCGCTGGCCGAGGAGATCACCGCCGCGAACACGGGCCTGGCCGCCCTGCGCCTCGCCGAGGCCGCCGCCGTCCCCCTCGGCGACCTGGTCGCCGCCCGGGCCCGCGACGAGGCCCTGGCGGTGCTGCGCGGCGCCCCGGTGACGGTGGACGTGGTGTGCGTCGACCGGGCGGGGGCCGTGGTGGGGCGCTCGGAGGCGGCGGGTCCGCTCAGACCTTCCTGACGACGACGTGGTCCGGGAGCAGCCGCTCCAGGTCGTCCACGTCCGAGGTGAGCACCGTGACGTGCCCGGTCTGCCGCAGGGCGACGACGGCCAGGAGCGCGCCGATCGCGTACTTGTGGCCGTGCAGTCCGGCGGCGGCGAGGAGACGGCGGGCCTGACGGGCCTCGTCCTTGCCGATCTCCGCCACCTTGATCCGGGACAGGATCCAGTCCCAGCGCTGCCCGGTCGTCCTGCCGTCGTGGGCCTCGACCAGGGTCAGCGGGGAGGTGATGACCTCCGCGCGGCCGGCGGCGGCGAGGTCGAGGCGGGCCATCATCGTCCGGTCGCCCCGGACCGCCAGCGACAGGGCCTCGCTGTCCAGCACCAAGGTGCGGGCCCGGGGGGCGGGGTCCGGCCGCCGCTTCGTCACGCGGCTTCCCCGGCGGTCCGCTCACGGGCCGCACGGCGCCGGTCGTGCTCGGCATCGAGGTCGTCCAGCTCGGCGAGAGCGGCGGCCCGCTCTCTCTCGGCCACCGCCCCGTGCTCCTCTTCCAGCCAGCCGACGAGCTCCCGCAGCCGGTCGCGGTCGCGCCGCAGCCGCAACGCCTCCGCGACGTACGCCGAGAGGCCGTGCTCGGCCGCGTCGGCGCGGACCTCCTCCAGGAGGTCCTCGGGGATCGTCACCGTCACCTTCTTGGTAGCCATACTCACCATACCTATCGCCGTACAGGCGACCGGCGCACGGATGCCCGACATGCGCCCCCCACCCCCCGAACCTAGGCTTGCCAGGGCAGAGCCCCCAGCCCACCCAGGTCTCCAGGGAGGAACCCGCCATGTCGAAGCGAGGCAACAAGCGCCGGGCGCGGAAGAAGAAGGGCGCCAACCACGGGAAGCGGCCCAACGCCTGAGCCGTCCCGTCGCGGTCCGGGGCCTCAGCAGGTGTGGCGGTCCCGGGCCGGGTCGTACAGGTGGCTGTCGCGGAACTCCGACGCGGCCAGCGTGCGGCCCACGATGATCACCGCCGTCTTGGTGATCCCCGACTCCCTCAGCTGGTCCGCGATGTCCGCGAGGGTCCCGCGCAGCACCAGTTCGTCCGGGCGGCTGGCCATCGCGACGACGGCCGCCGGGCAGTCCTCGCCGTAGTGCGGGACGAGTTCGGCGACGATCCGGTCGGCGTACCGCGCCGCCAGGTGCAGCACCAGGAGGGCGCCGCTGCGGCCGAGGGTCGCCAGGTCCTCGCCGGCCGGCATCGGTGTCGCCTGCTGGGCGATCCGGGTCAGGATGACGGTCTGGCCGACGGTCGGGACGGTCAGCTCCCGCTTGAGGGCCGCCGCGGCGGCGGCGAAGGCCGGGACGCCGGGCACGACCTCGTACGGGATGCCCGCCGCGTCCAGCCGGCGCATCTGCTCGGCCATGGCGCTGAAGACGGACGGGTCGCCGGAGTGCAGCCGGGCCACGTCCAGACCGGCCGCGTGGGCGGCGGCGGTCTCCGCGACGATCTGGTCCAGGTCCATCCGGGCCGTGTCGACCAGCTTCGCGTCCGGGGGGCACTCGGCGAGCAGCTCGACGGGGACGAGCGAGCCCGCGTACAGGCAGACCCCGCACCGGGCGAGGGTCCGCGCGCCGCGCACGGTGATCAGGTCGGCCGCGCCGGGGCCCGCGCCGATGAAGTAGACGGTCATGTCGGTGTGTTCAACCCTTCGTTACGGACCATTGGGTGACCGGCATCGCCTGCCGCCAGCCGGTGAAGCCGCCCACCGGCACGGCGGCGGCGACGGCGAGCCGGACCAGTTCGCCGCCGTGCGCGCGGTGGCGTGCGGCGAGCACCGCCTCGGACTCCAGCGTCACCGTGTTGGCGACCAGCCGGCCGCCGGCCGGGAGCGCGTCCCAGCAGGTGTCGAGCAGGCCGGGGGCGGTCAGTCCGCCGCCGATGAAGACCGCGTCGGGCACCGGAAGACCGGCCAGCCCGTCGGGGGCGGCGGCCGTCACCACCCGCAGCCCGGGGACGCCGAGGGCCGCCGCGTTGCGCGCGATGCGGGCGGCGCGCTCCGGGGAGCGTTCCACGGAGACGGCCCGGCAGTCGCGGTGGGCCCGCATCCATTCGACGCCGATGGAGCCGGAGCCGCCGCCGATGTCCCAGAGCAGCTCGCCGGGGGCGGGCGCGAGCGCGGCCAGCGTGGCGGCGCGGACGTGCCGCTTGGTGAGCTGCCCGTCGTGCTCGTACGCCTCGTCGGGCAGGCCGGAGGTGACGCCGAGCCGGAGCGCGTCCGGGTCGCGGACGCAGTCGAGGGCGATCACGTGCAGCGGGTCGGCGGCGCCGTGCGGCCAGTCGGCGGCGGTGCCGTCGAGGAGCGCCTCGCGCGGGGAGCCGAGCTGTCCGAGGACGCGGATCCGGGTGCCGCCCCAGCCCCGCGCGCGCAGCAGGGCGGCGACCCGGGCCGGGGACTCGGGGCCCTCCCCGAGCAGCAGCAGGCGGCGCCCGTCGTGCAGCCGGGCGACGAGTGCGTCGAGGGGGCGGGCGACGAGGGAGACGGTCTCGGTGGCCTCCAGGGGCCAGCCGAGGCGGGCGCAGGCGTACGAGACGGAGGACGGGTGCGGCAGGACCCGGAGCCGCTCGGGGCCGAGGGTCCGGGCGAGCGTGTGCCCGATCCCGTAGAACATCGGGTCGCCGCTGGCGAGGACCGCGATCCGGCGGCCGGCGTGGGCGTCGAGCAGTCCGGGCACGGCGGGCAGCAGCGGGGTGGGCCAGGGGACGCGGGCGCCGGGGCAGTCGGCGGGCAGCAGGCCGAGCTGGCGGGGGCCGCCGATCAGCACCTCGGCGGCGCGCAGGGCCCGTCGGGAGGGCTCGGGGAGTCCGTCCCAGCCGTCCGCGCCGATCCCGACGACGGTCACCGGCCCGGGTACCGAACCGGGCACCGGCCCGGGTATCGCAGCAGCGTTCACGCCCGGGACTCTACGTGAGCGGGGCCGGAGCCCCCGCGCGCGGTCGCTCGCGGTCACTTCTGGGCGTGCTGCCCGACGTAGAAGAGCACCCAGACGAAGCCGGCGAAGGCGTGCGTGGCGAAGACGTACACGAAGACGCGGAGCATCACGCCCCGCTCCTTCCAGCGCTCGGTGTCGGTGGGGTCGTCGGCCATGCCGTCCAGCCTAAGGGCCGGGAATAGGCGCGGGGGGTGCGCCGTTCCCCCTGATGATTTAAGATTCAACCAACAAAGCGGCCGGCACCGGCGGCGAAAGGCGAGAGGTGAGCACGATGCAGTTCGGGATCTTCACCGTCGGCGACGTGACGACCGACCCGACGACCGGCCGTACCCCCACCGAGCACGAGCGGATCAAGAACACCGTCGCCATCGCGCTCAAGGCCGAGGAGGTCGGCCTGGACGTCTTCGCGACCGGCGAGCACCACAACCCGCCGTTCGTCCCGTCCTCCCCGACCACGCTCCTCGGGCACATCGCGGCCCGCACGGAGAACCTGATCCTCTCCACCTCCACCACCCTGATCACCACCAACGACCCGGTGAAGATCGCCGAGGACTACGCGACCCTCCAGCACCTCGCCGACGGGCGCGTCGACCTGATGATGGGCCGGGGCAACACCGGCCCGGTCTACCCGTGGTTCGGCCAGGACATCCGGCAGGGCATCCCGCTCGCCATCGAGCACTACGCGCTCCTCCACAAGCTGTGGAGGGAGGACGTGGTCGACTGGGAGGGCAAGTTCCGCAGCGCGCTCCAGGGCTTCACGTCCACCCCGCGCCCGCTCGACGGCGTCCCGCCGTTCGTCTGGCACGGCTCCATCCGCTCCCCGGAGATCGCCGAGCAGGCCGCCTACTACGGCGACGGCTTCTTCGCGAACCACATCTTCTGGCCCAAGCAGCACACCGAGAAGATGGTCCGCCTCTACCGCCAGCGGTACGCGCACTACGGCCACGGCACCCCCGAGCAGGCCGTCGTCGGCCTCGGCGGCCAGGTCTTCATGCGGAAGAACTCGCAGGACGCGGTACGGGAGTTCCGCCCGTACTTCGACAACGCGCCGGTCTACGGCCACGGCCCCTCCCTGGAGGAGTTCAGCCGCGAGACCCCGCTGACCGTCGGCTCCCCGCAGGAGGTCATCGAGCGCACCCTGTCCTTCCGCGACTACGTCGGCGACTACCAGCGCCAGCTCTTCCTGGTCGACCACGCCGGGCTGCCCCTGAAGACGGTCCTGGAGCAGCTCGACATCCTCGGCGAGGAGGTCGTCCCGGTGCTCCGCAAGGAGTTCGCGAACCTGCGCCCGGCCGACGTCCCCGCCACCGCCCCGCTCCACCCCGCCGTACAGCGCGCCCACGAGGCCAAGCCCGCAGAGAAGCAGGAGGTCTGAGGTCATGCGGACGCTGAAGCTGGTCGCCGTCTCCGCCGGCCTGAGCACCCCCTCCTCCACCCGGCTGCTCGCCGACCGGCTCCTCCAGTCGGCCCGCTACCGGCTCGCCGAGCGGGAGTACGCCGTCGACGTCGAGGTCGTCGAACTGCGCGACCTCGCCGTGGACATCGCCAAGAACCTCGTCACGGGCTTCCCGTCCGAGAAGCTCCAGGGCGCGATCGACGCGGTGACCGGGGCGGACGGCGTCATCGCCGTCACCCCCGTCTTCACCGCCTCCTACAGCGGGCTCTTCAAGTCCTTCTTCGACCTGATCGACCCGTCCGCGCTCACCGGCGTGCCGGTCCTGCTCGGCGCCACCGGCGGCACCGCCCGCCACTCCCTCGCCCTCGACCACGCCCTGCGCCCGCTCTTCGCCTATCTGCGGGCCCTCACCGTCCCGACCGGCGTCTACGCGGCGTCGGAGGACTGGGGCTCGGGCGGCGACGAGTACACCGAGGGGCTGCCGGCCCGGATCACCCGCGCCGGGACCGAGTTCGCGGACATCGTGGCCGGCCGGCCCGCCCGGCGCGGCGACGAGGACGAGATCGTCCCCTTCGAGAAGCAATTGGCCGATCTGCGGCTGGATTGATCCGTTTGTTACGTTGGTCGGGAGGTCTCCACTCGGGGCCTCCCGACAGCGAAACGGAGGTCGGTCATGGCCGGCGGCAGGATCGTGGTGGGCGTGGACGGCTCGGCTCCGTCCCTGAGGGCACTGAAGTGGGCGGCGGCCCAGGCCGCCCTGACCGGGGATTCCCTCCATGCGGTGATCAGCTGGGAGTTCCCGGCCTCCTGGGCCACCCTGATGCCGGGCGTCCCGGCCGAGTTCGACCCGGAACGCCTCGCGCAGCAGATCCTCGACCAGGCCCTCGACCAGACCCTGGCCCCCGCCACCGCCGGCGCGGCCACCCGCACCGTCGTGGGCGGCAACGCGGCCCAGGCCCTGATCGACCAGGCCAAGGGCGCCACCCTGCTGGTGGTCGGCGACCGGGGCTACAGCGGCTTCAAGGCGGCCGTCCTCGGCTCGGTCTCCTCCCACGTCACCCAGCACGCCCCCTGCCCGGTCGTCGTCGTCCGCGGCGACATCCCGGGCGAGGAGGGCTAGGAGGGCCGGGAGGGCCGGGAGCCAGGGCCTGCGGGCCGGGCCCCGGCCGAGGCGGCGTCGGCGTACGGCCGGCGCCGCTCCGGGCGGCCGGTTCAGTGGGGCGCGGCGTGCCCCGCCGCGTCCTCGTGGGTGTAGAAGAGGTAGAACGCGGCGGCGCCGCTCACCGCCGCGACGATCACTCCGAGCAGCGCGGACGAGTAGACGCTCGCGCCGGACAGGCTGTAGAGGAAGCCGACCGCGATGCCGGCGAGGCCGCCCCAGGCCACCGCGCGCAGCTCGCGCCGCAGCCGTCCGCCGAAGCGGCGCAGGCTGTGGACCGAGACGGCGACCACGACGGCGCTGATCAGGCCGAGCCAGAACTGGCCCCAGGACAGGGCGCCGCCGTGGCGGGCGATGACCGGGGCGTAGAGACCGTAGGCGACGCCGAGCGTGACGGGCACGGCCCAGCCGTGCGTGCTCAGCTGCCTCCGGGGGGATACGGCTGCGTGTGCGGCCATGGCGGGAGCTCCTTTCCCCGGAACCGCTCCTGCGGTTCCCGCACCCTCCAGGGCACACCCGCCCCGGGCCCCCCGCAAGTGGATCAGGCGGCGTCGGCTCCCGTCGGGCGCCCCTCACCCGTATGGCTCAACTGAACCGTTCGCGGGCGGGCCGGCGCTCCGACGATGGGTCCATGAGCCAGAACACCGCACCATCGCAGCAGCGGACACCGGGCCGGAGCGGCGGCGGCTGGGCCGCCGGGGGGACCCTCTTCGCCGGTGTCCTCATGCTGGTCACCGGCATCATGGACGTCTTCCAGGGCATCGCGGGCATCGCCGAGGACGACGTCTACACCCGGGTCGGCGACTACGTCTTCAAGTTCAACCTGACCACCTGGGGCTGGATCCACCTCGTCCTCGGCGTCGTCGTCGCCATCGCGGGCTACGGCATCCTCAAGGGCGCCGAGTGGGGCCGGGTCGCGGGCATCGCGCTCGCGTCCCTGAACGTCATCGCCCACTTCCTCTTCCTGCCCTACCAGCCCTGGTGGGCGCTCTTCTCCATGGCCGTCTCCATCTTCGTGATCTGGGCCCTGGCCACCGACGAGCCCGACCGGGGCGAGCGCCGGTGAGCCGGGCACGCGCCGCGGCGGGCGCGCTCGCGCTGCTCCTCGGGCTCTCCCTGGCCGCCACCGGCTGCGACCAGGCCAAGGAGGCGGCCGGCGACATCGTCTCCTCGGCCACGGCCGCCGCCGCGTCCGCCGCCCAGCAGAAGATGGACGAGGTCAAGGACGGGGTGAACGCGACCGGCGACGTCAAGGCCGGGCCGACCTCGACGGACGGCGACCGGACGGTCGCCGAGATCACCGCGACCAACCCCAAGGACAAGACCGCCGACTACACGGTGTGGGTCAACTTCCGCGACACCGACGGCAATCTGCTCGACTCCGTCATCCTGAACATCGACGCCGTCGAGGCCGGGAAGTCCAAGTCCGGCACGGCACGCAGCAACCGGAACCTCACCGGCGACACCAAGGCCGAGATCCAGCAGGCCGTACGCCACTAGGACCTGTCGCAGGGCCCGTCCGGCAGGCCGTACGCCGCCGAGGCCCCCCGGGGCCCCCGGGCGCCCGACCTGCGGGGCGGGCGCCCATCGGCCACGCTGAAAGGCATGGACACCATGGACGACGACGAGATCCTCACCACCATCGGCACCCTCGTCGAGGAGGAGCGCGCCCTGCGCGCCCGCACCGGCGGCCTCCCGGACGAGGAGCGCTCCCGCCTCGCCGAGCTGGAGGTCCGGCTGGACCAGTGCTGGGACCTGCTGCGCCAGCGGCGCGCCAAGGCCGAGTACGGCGAGGACCCGGACAGCGCCGCGGTCCGCCCGGCGGCCGAGGTCGAGGGCTACCGCAACTGACCCCGCCCGCCGCGCCCCGGCGCTCCCCACCCGCCTGGCTCACCGCGGGACTCCGCCCGCAGCCCACCCCGGTGCCCTGGGCCGCCGTGCTGCGCGCCGCCGTCGCGCTCGCCGCGCCGCTGGCGGTCGGCTTCGCCGCCGGGCAGCCCGCCTACGGGGCGCTCGTCTCCATGGGCGCCCTGTCCGGCGTCATCGGCGACACCGCCGACGCGTACCGGATGCGGATCTTCAACATCGCCGTCCCGCAGCTCTTCGGCGCCCTCGGCGTCACCCTCGGCACCCTCGTCTTCGGACAGGGCTGGCTCGCCGTCGCCGCCCTCACCGTCATCGCGCTGGTCTCCGGGATGATCTCCTCGATCGGCGCCGTCGCCTCCGTCTCCGGACTGCTGCTCCTGCTCAACGCCGTCGTCGGCGCCGGCCTGATGATGCCCGACCCCTGGTGGAAGGCGCCGCTGCTGCTCGGCCTCGGCGGCGTCGTCGTCCTCGTGCTCACCCTGCTCGGCTGGCCGCTGCGCGGCGGCACCCCCGAACGCACCGCCGTCGCCGGGACCTACCGGGCGCTCGCCGAGCTCTTCGAGGCCTCCGGCACCGGCTCGTACGACGAGAAGCGGCAGGCCGTCACCGCCTCCCTCAACCAGTCCTACGACCTCGTCCTCGCCCGCCGGGCCCGCCAGCACGGCCGGGCGCCGAGCCTGGTGCGGCTGCTCGCCCAGCTCAACGCGCTCGTCCCGGCCCTGGAGGCCGCGCCCGCCGCCCACCTCGCCGCCCGCCGCTTCCACTGGCCGCTGCCGCCCGAGGTCCCGGCCGCCGTGCGCGCCCTCGCCGACGCCGTCGACCGGGGCCGCACCGGGCCGTACACGCTCGACCTGCCCGAGGCCCGGCGCCCCTCCGAGAAGGCTATCGACGCGGCCCTGCGCTACGCCGCCACCGTCGTCCACAACGCCGAGCCCAACCCGCACAACGTCGACGACCGGCTCGGCCGCCCCGCCGCCCTGCGGGTCCGGATCCGGCGCACCGCGCGCGGGGTGCTGTTCTCCGAGGCGTCCTGGCGCTACGGGCTGCGGCTCGCCCTGTGCATCGGGCTCTCCCAGGCCCTCGTCTCGATGATCCCGGTGCCCCGCTCGTACTGGGTCGCCCTCACCGTCACCTTCGTCATGAAGCCCGACTTCGGCTCGGTCTTCTCCCGCGCCGTGCTGCGCGCGCTCGGCACCGCCGGCGGGCTGCTGCTCGCCGCGCCGGTGCTCGCCGCCGTGCCGCGCGGCTGGTGGGACGTGCCCGTGATGATGCTGCTCGGCGCCCTGATCCCGGCCTTCTCCGCGAAGGGGTACGCCTTCCAGACCGCCGCCATCACCCCGGTCATCCTGCTCCTGTCCGACCTGCTCAACCACCAGGGCTTCGACCTCGTGCTGCCCCGGCTCTACGACTCGCTGATCGGCTGCGCGATCGCCCTGGTCGCCGGCTATCTGCTGTGGCCCGAGTCCTGGCACACCCGGGTCGCCGACCGGCTCGCCGACGCCGTCGCCGACACGGCCGGCTACGTGGCCCTCGCCTTCTCCCCGCCGTCGCCGCCCGCCGGGGGCCCCGACCACGCGGTGACGGCCCGGCACCGGGCCCGGCGCGCGCTGTACCGGGACATGTCCGCCGTCCGCTCCGAGTTCCAGCGGGCCCTCACCGAACCGCCGCCCGCCGGGGACCTCGCCGCCGCCTGGTGGCCGCTGACCATCGCCGTGGAGCGGATCGTGGACGCCACCACCGCCGCCCGGATCCGCGTCGACCACGGCGCGCCCCCGCCGCCGCCCGCCGAGGTCACGGCCGTCGAGGGGCAGTTGCGGGAGCTCGCCGAGGGGCTGCGGTCCAGCGACGTCCTGGTGGCGGTCCGGATCGACCTCGGCGGCGACGAGGAAGGCGTCCTGGAGCCGCTCCGGCAGGAGGTCAGAGCGGCGCGCGCCATCGCCTCGCCGTAACAGGGCTCCGGAGGAGGCGCCTTGGACGCGGCCGAGGTTCAAACCCGGCCAATGGGGCGTACGGAAGCCCTTACCGGCGGTTGCGGAACGCTACCCTCCCACCGCCGTTACCGGAATCCACGCGTACGACTACGATGCGCTCGACTCACCGTGATCCGCGCCCCCTCCCCGGCCACAAGCGACCTGGTGGCAGGGTCACTTGCCTGCGTCCCCCGTCCTTCCCCTCCCCGAGGACACCCCTATGCGCACCACCTCCGGCAGAGGTCTCCAGCCCAACGCCCTGGGCACCTTCGACACCATCGTGATGGCCGTGGCCGGGAGCGCGCCGGCGTACTCGCTCGCCGCGACGACCGCCGTGCTCTTCGGCGCCGTCGGCCTCGCCGGGCCCGCGGCCCTGCTCTACTGCGCGATACCGATGCTCGGCATCGTCCTCGCCTACGCCCGGCTCGGCCGCATCGACGTCAACGCGGGCGCCGGCTACTCCTGGGTGGGCCGCACCCTCCACCCCGCCCTCGGCTTCCTCTCCGGCTGGGCGCTGGTCTTCGCCGCGACCGTCTTCATGGTCGCCGGATCGCTGCCCGCCGGCTCCCTGACGCTCTCCCTCTTCGATGCCCGGCTGGCCGAGAACACCGCCCTGTCCTGCGCGGTCGGCGCCGGCTGGTTCCTGATGATGCTGCTCGTCGTCCTGGGCGGCGCCCGGCTCACCGTCCGCGCCCAGCTCCTCATGTCCGGCGTCGAACTGGCGATCCTCCTGGTGTTCGTGCTGGGCGCCGTCGCGCACCGGGGCCACGCCACCGCCTTCGACTGGTCCTGGTTCGGATTCGGCCACTTCGGCGGCTCCGCCGGCTTCGCCTCCGGCGCCCTGATCGCCGCCTTCTACTACTGGGGCTGGGACGTCACCAGCAACCTCAGCGAGGAGACCCGCGACAGCCGCCGCACCGCCGGACTCGCCGCGCTCATCGGCGTCGGCGTCGTCTTCCTGCTCTTCGAGGCCTTCACCGTCTCCGTCAACGTGCTGCTGAGCGCCGGGCGGATCGAGAGCGCGGGCGCCAACGTCCTCGCCGTCCTCGGCGAGGAGATCTGGCCCGGCGCGGGCGGCAAGCTCCTCGTCCTGGCCGTGCTGCTCTCCACGGTCGCCACCCTGGAGACCACCCTCATCCAGGTCACCCGCTCGCTGTTCGCGATGGGCCGCGACCGCACCATGCCCGCCGCCCTCGGCACCGTGCACCGGCGCTGGAACACCCCCTGGGTGGCCGTCGTCGCGGTCGGCGGGGCCGCGCTCCTCATGTTCGCCGCGGCGGCCGTCGCCGGCACCGTGCAGCAGGTCCTCAAGGACGCGGTCAGCGCCATCGGACTGCAGATCGCCTTCTACTACGGCCTCGCCGGCATCGCCGCCGTCGTCGCCTACAAGTCCCTCCTCTTCAGCTCCGTACGGGACTTCGTGCTCGGCGGGGTCTGGCCGCTGCTCGGCTCCGCCTTCATGCTGTGGGCCTTCGTCGAGTCCCTCGGCGAACTCTCCGCCAACGCCCTCGTCATCGGCCTCGGCGGACTCGCCGTCGGGATCGTGCCGATGGGCGTCTACTGGGCCAAGGGCAGCGCCTACTACCGGCCCGCCCGCCTCGACGCGGCCCGCGCGCTCGCCGCCGCAGGCCCCTTCGACTCACCCGACTCGCCGCGCGCCCGCCGCGCCGACGAGTCGTACGCCACGGACTTCTGACGGCCGCTGCCCCCGAGGGAGGAAAGGGAGGACCGGATGGCCGCACTCCGCAGACCGTCCCGCTCGTCACGGGCGGCCCGCTTCACGCCCGACTTCGACCCGGACTTCGGCGACCGGGCGCTCACCGAGGCCCGCCACGACATGGTCATCGGCCGCTGGCAGGGGGTCCGCGACCTGCTGCGGGCCACCGGCGACGACTGGCCGCGCCGCACCCACCGGCTGCGGCTGCTCTCGCACGCCGCCGCGGGCGGCTCCACCGTCGAGGCCTGGCGGGCCGCCGAACCGGGCGACCCCGACGCGGCCGTGCTGCGGGCCGCCACCGACGTCGTCCGCGTCTTCGACACCGCCATCGCCGCCGGCCGCGGCGGCGCCCTCGACCGGGGCCGCATCGACGCCGCCGTCGACGCCTGCCTCGCCGCCGCCGAGGCCGCCCCCGCCGACCCGATGCCCTGGGTCTCGCTGCTGTCCGTCGCGCGGCTGTACGAGGGCGGGGTGCCGCGCCGCGAACTGCGCCACTGGTTCGACGAACTGCGGCGCCGCGACCCGTACAACACCGAGGGCCACACCCAGGTGCTGCGCTACTGGTCGGCCCGCTGGCACGGCACCCACGGCGCCATGTACGACTTCGCGCGCGACGCGGCCGGCGTCGCCCCGCCCGGCTCGCCGCTGCCGGTCCTGGTGCAGATCGCCCGGGTCGAGGAGTACCGCTACATCGCCGACGGGGCGCTCGGCCGGGGCCCCGTGCGCGGCTTCGACCAGCACTGGAAGCACGAGCTCGCGGTCACCGAGCTGCGCCGCACCCACGCCCGCTGGATCGGCGGCCGGGAGCCCGGCCGCCCGGTGGCCCCCGAGGAGGTCGCCGACCTCAACTACCTCGCCCACGCCGCCTGCTACGCGGGGCGGCCGGAGCTGGCGCGGGAGCTCCTCGGGCTGCTGGGCACCCGGGCGGCGTGGGTGCCCTGGGTGTACACGGGTGAGCCCGAGGAGCAGTTCAGGCGCTTCCGGGAGGGCCTGGCGGTCGACTGACCGCCGGGCCCCTCGCCGGAGCCTGAGGTGCCTCAGGCACCTCAGGCGCCTCAGACGCCGATGTCGCGCCCGTCGGCCCGCCACACCGACACGACGGCCGGGCGGACGATCTTGCCGGGACCGTCCGGCCAGGCCGAGGCCGGCTTCTCGACGGAGGCGCCGTCGATCTCGCCCGGGTGCTGCACGGCGACCAGGACCCGGCGGTCCTGCACGATCGGACCGCAGGTCTCGGCGCCGGTCGGCACGGTCAGGAACTGCTTGAGCTCACCGCGCCGCTCGCCGTGCGTGGCGACGCCGAACAGGCCGTCGTGGGAGCCGAGCTGGTTGCCGTCGGTGGAGATCCACAGGTTGCCGTGCGGGTCGAAGGCCACGTTGTCGGGGCAGGAGATCGGCGAGACCTTCTCCTTCGGGAAGCCCGCGAAGTAGGTGGCCGGGTCGTTCGGGTCGCCCGCGACCAGGAACAGGCGCCAGGCGAAGCCGTCCGAGGCCGGGTCGTCCCAGTGCTCGGCGAGCTCCAGGATCTGCCCGTGCTTGTTGAGGTTGCGCGGGTTGGCCTCGTCCGCGCCCGGGTTGGTGCCCTTGCCTCGGTTGGTGTTGTTGGTGAGCGCCACGTAGACGCGGCCGGTGCGCGGGGAGGGCTCGATGTCCTCGGGGCGGTCCATCTTGGTGGCGCCGACCTTGTCACCGGCGAGGCGGGTGAAGACGTACACCTCCTCGGCGGTCATCCCGGGCACGTGCGACACGGCCCCGCCCGGACCGGCCGTGGCCAGCGGGATCCACACGCCGGAGCCGTCGAACTCGCCGTCCGCCGGGAGCTTCCCGCTGCCGTCGATCTCGGCCGCCGGGCTGTCGCCGGTCAGCTTGGCGACGTACAGGGTGCCCTCGTCGAGCAGGGTGAGGTTGTGCGCGTGCGCGGCCCGCGAGGAGCCCTTCTTCATGCGCTTGCTCGACACGAACTTGTAGAAGTAGTCGAAGCGCTCGTCGTCGCCCATGTAGACGACCGGGCGCCCGTCCGCCGTCATGCGCGGCTGCGCGGCCTCGTGCTTGAAGCGGCCGAGCGCGGTGCGCTTGCGGGGCGTGGACTCCGGGTCGTACGGGTCGAGCTCGACGACCCAGCCGAAGCGGTGCCCCTCGTTCGGCTCCTGCTTGAGGTCGAAGCGCTTGTCGAACCGCTCCCACTTGCGCTCGGTGGCGCCGGTGCCGATGCCGTAGCGCTTGTCGGTGGCGCTGGAGGCGTTGGCGAAGTACTGGTTGAAGTTCTCCTCGCCGTGCAGCGTGGTGCCCCACGGGGTGGTGCCGCCGGAGCAGTTGTTGAGCGTGCCGAGGATCCGACGGCCGGACGGGTCGGCGGAGGTCTTCAGGAGCGCGCTTCCGGCGGCGGGGCCGGTGGCCTCGAAGACGCTGGTGGCGGTGAGGCGCCGGTTGAGCCGGTGCCGGGTGACGGCGGTCAGCTTGCCGCTGCGGTGCTCCTCCTGCACCACGACGACGCCGAGGCCGTGCGCCGCCCAGGCGATCTCGACCTGCTCGCGGGTCGGGTTCTCGGGGTCGTAGCCCCGGAACATCAGCACCTCATCGGTGTACTCGTGGTTGGCCACGAGGACCTGGCGGTGGTGCTCGCCCGGCAGCGGCAGCAGGGAGAGGAAGTCGTTGTTGTAGCCGAACTGCCCGGCCTGCGCCTTGGCGGTCTGCTTCTCCGGGTCGAACGCCGGGGCGCCGCGCAGGATGGGCTCGCCCCAGCGGATGACCACGTTCTGCTGGTAGCCGGCGGGGACGGTGACGCGGTCGTCGGTGTTGGGCGCGACCGGCTGGAAGCGCAGACCGCGCGCGCCGTCGGGCTTCGGGGTGGGCTTCGGGCGCCCGTGCGCCTCGGCGACCTGGGCGTCACCGAGCGCGAGCGCGGTGCCGGCGGAGGCGGCGACGGTCACGACGGCGGCGGCGCGCATCAGGGAACGGCGCGAGAGCGCCCCCGCTATGACGTCGCCTACGTACTCGTTGCCGCTGGTGTTGGGCACCTCCTGGAAGCAGGCGTCACCGCACCGGAACCGGCAGGTCAGGGCGGAACGCCCGCCCGCGTGCGAGGGGTTGCTCAGCAGCGGCAGCAGTGTGGGCACGTCTTCCTCCGGGTGTCGATCAGCGTCCGGCGGTGACGTTATGTGCGCACATCTGCACAGCGGAGGCGGGGGAGTGAACGCCGGATGAATGCACGGCGTCCGGAGGAGCCCGGGTCGTAGGGCCCGGCAGGCGCGGCCGCTAACCTTACGTGTCCGCCCTGGCCAGGGATGAAGGACGCATATCGCCTAACTCATGCGAAGGGGTTCGCCCATGGGTATTCGGAGCATGCTGCGCAAGGTATTCGGCCGAGACCGCGCGAACGACGCCGAACAGTCCTCCGCCCCGGCGACCTCCGTCCCAGCCCAGGCGACATCCCCGGAACCGACACCGGCGGAACAAGCGGCGGCGGACCTGGTCGCGGCCTCCTTCGACAACCCGCAGGTGCCGGGGGCGCGGCGGGGCGACGACGGGGCGGAGCCCGCACCGGCGGCGGACGCGGAGCCCACGAAGGCGGAGCCGGTAGCCGAGGCACCGGCGGCGGAGGCCGAGCCCGCGAAGGCGGAGCCGGTGGACGCGAAGCCGGAGGCCGAGCCCGCGAAGGCGGATCCGGTCGTCGCGAAGCCGGAGCCGGTGGACGCGGCGCCGGAGCCGGTCGTCGCGGAGGCGGAGCCGGTCGCCGAGGCGGAGGCGCCGAAGGCCGAGCCGGAGCCGGTCGCCGAGCCGGTGGCCGAGCCCGTCGCGGAGGCGGAGCCGGTTGCGGAGGCGGAGCCGGTTGCGGAGGCGGAGCCGGTCGCCGAGCCGGAACCGGAGGCCCCGGCGAAGGCCGAGGCGGAGCCGGTGACGGCCGAGGCGGAAGCGGAGCCGGTGACGGCCGAGGCGGAAGCCCCGGCGGAGGAGTTGGCCGAGACCCCGGCGGAAGCCCCGGCGGAGGAGCCCACCGAGGTCACCACCCCGGCCACCGTCGCCCCCATCCCCGCACCCACCCCCGCCCTCTCCCTCGCCAAGGTCAAGGCCGCCGCCCCGCACCTCGCGGACGCGTACAAGGCGGCCGGGGCCGTGCTGAAGAAGCAGGGGCTCACGGGCACGCGGGCCGCCGTGTACCTGGTGGTGGACCGTTCGGGCTCGATGCGCCCGTACTTCAAGGACGGCTCCGTGCAGCGGCTCGCCGAGCAGACCGTGGCGCTGGCCGCGCACCTCTCCGAGGACGCGACCGTGACCACCGTCTTCTTCTCCACCGACATCGACGGCACCGCCGAACTCCGCCCCGCCGACCTCACCCCCGACCGCGTCGAGACGGTCAACGCGACCCTCGGCCGGATGGGCCGCACGCACTACCACCGGGCGGTCGAGGAGGTCCTCGCGCACCACGAGAAGAACGGCGCGGACCGCCCGGCCCTGGTCGTGTTCCAGACCGACGGCGCCCCCGACGCCCGTACGGCCGCGACGCAGGCGCTGGCGGAGGCGGCGGACCGCCCGGTCCACTGGCGCTTCACGGTCTGGGGCGAGGAGGACAACAAGGCGTTCGACTACCTCCGCAAGCTGCCCGGCACCGTCCCGGCCGCAGGCGTCCACTTCGCGGGCACGACCCCGCTGGAGACCCCGCACACGGCGTTCTACCGGGGCCTGCTGGCCGGCATCCAGGCGCTCTGACCCGGCGCGGACGACCCGGGGCCCGTCCGGCCCCGGGTCACGGCGGGCGAGGGGGGCCCGCCCCGGCCGTTAAAATTCGGACCATGGCGGCCACTGGAACCGAGAAGCAGGGCACGAAGGCGTTCTACGTCTCGACCCCCATCTACTACGTCAACGACGCTCCTCACCTGGGCCACGCCTACACGACCGTCGCAGGCGACGTGCTCACCCGCTGGCACCGCCAGCGCGGCGAGAAGGTGTGGTACCTCACCGGCACGGACGAGCACGGTCAGAAGATCATGCGCACGGCCGACGCGAACAACGTCACCCCCCAGGAGTGGTGCGACAAGCTCGTCACCGAAGCCTGGAAGCCCCTCTGGAAGCACCTGAACATCGCGAACGACGACTTCATCCGCACCACGGAGAAGCGTCACACGGACCGCGTTCAGGAGTTCGTCCAGGATCTCTACGACAAGGGCGAGATCTACAAGGGCGGCTACGAGGGCCCGTACTGCGTCGGCTGTGAGGAGTACAAGCTCCCGGGCGATCTCATCGAGGCCGAGGACGGCACCAAGCTGTGCCCGATCCACAAGAAGCCGGTGGAGATCCTCAAGGAGGAGAACTACTTCTTCAAGCTGAGCGAGTACGGCGACAAGCTCCTCGCCCTCTACGAGGCGAACCCGGGCTTCATCCAGCCCGAGTCCGCCCGCAACGAGGTCGTGAACTTCGTCAGGCAGGGCCTTCAGGACCTGTCGATCTCCCGCTCCACGTTCGACTGGGGCGTCCCGGTCCCGTGGGACGACAAGCACGTCATCTACGTGTGGGTCGACGCGCTGCTCAACTACGCCACCGCGGTCGGCTACGGCGCGAACCAGGAGAAGTTCGACGAGACGTTCCCCGCGAACGTCCACCTCGTCGGCAAGGACATCCTCCGCTTCCACGCCGTGATCTGGCCCGCGATGCTGCTCGCGCAGGGCCTGCCGGTCCCCGGCAAGGTCGCGGCCAACGGCTGGCTGATGGTCGGCGGCGAGAAGATGTCGAAGTCGAACCTGACCGGCATCAAGCCGCAGGACCTGACCTCGCACTTCGGCGTGGACGCGTACCGCTGGTACTTCCTGCGCGCCATCGCGTTCGGCGCGGACGGCTCCTTCTCCTGGGAGGACTTCACCGCCCGCTACACCTCCGAGCTGGCGAACGACTACGGCAACCTCGCGTCGCGCGTGGCGGCGATGGTCGGCAAGTACTACGGCGGGGAGCTGCCGGCGGCGACGGCGGACGGCGACGCGGAGCGGGCGCTCCACGAGGGCCTGGCGGCGGCGGTCGCGACGGCGGACCGGAAGATCGGCGAGGAGCTGGACTTCCAGGGCGGCATCCTGGCGGTCTTCGACTTCGTGAAGCAGGTCAACGGCTACATCACGGAGCAGGAGCCGTGGAAGGTCGCGAAGGACGAGAGCGAGGAGGGCCGGGCCCGCCTGGCGACGATCCTCTACACGGCCGCCGAGTCGCTCCGCGCGGTCGCCGTCCTCCTGAACCCGGTCATGCCGACGACCTCGCGGGCCCTCTGGGACTCCCTGGGCGCCGAGGCGTCCCTGGGCGCCCTGTCGGACCAGCGGGTCCAGGACGCGGCCGACTGGGGCCGCCTCCCGGCCGGCACGAAGGTGACGAAGGGCGCGGTCCTCTTCCCCCGCCTGGAAGACCCGAAGAAGGACTGACCAGGTCTTCTTCCGTAGCAGGTACGACACGGTGGCCGCCGCCCCGCACCGGGGCGACGGCCACCGCCGTGCCCGGAGGTCGTCAGCCGCCGACGGCGTACGAGACGAAGCCCGCCCACGCGGTCGGCGTCAGCGCGAGCTGGGGACCGCCGAGGTTCTTGGAGTCGCGGACGTGGACGGTGGCGGGGGTGGTGGCGACCTCGACGCAGGACTCGCCGTCGGTGCCGCCGCTGTAGCTGCTCTTACGCCAGGCGACTTCGATGCAGGACTCGCCGTCGTTGCCGCCGCTGTAGCTGCTCTTGAACCAAGCCAGTTCGGAGGCGTCCCCGGCAGAGGCATTGCGGATCATGTTTCTCCCAGCAGTTGCTCGATGAGGGCCAGCGACTCCCGTGGGGGGAGTGCCTGCGCCCGGATGGTGCCATATCGCAGCTCAAGGATGCGGAGCTGCCTCGGGTCGGAGACCGGACGCCCGCCGAACGCCCCGTCGGAGCGACCCACCGCCGTGCCGTCCGCGAACTTCAGCAGTTCGATCCTGCCGTCCAGACCGGAATGGACCTCGCAGTGCGTCGGCATCACCTGGAGCATGACGTTACGCAATCGGCCCACCTCCAGCAGACGTTCGAGCTGCCTCCGCCACACCATTGTGCCTCCGAGGGGGCGCCTCAGCGGAGCCTCTTCCAGCACGAAGCTGAGCGCGGGAGCGGGATCCCGATCGAAGACGGACTTCCGGGCCACCCGAGCGGCCACCATCCGCTCTACATCGCCCTGCGAGTACGGAGGCTGCGCCGCCTCAATGGCGGCCCGGGCGTGCTCCGGGGTCTGCAACAGGCCGGGGACGATGTTGCACTCGTACACCCCGATCTCGACCGCACTGGCCTCCATCTTCGCCAAGGCGCGGACCTTCTTCGGGTAGCGGACCTTCGCGACGTCGTCCTTCATCGCCGCGATCAGCCCGCCCGCGCCCAGGACCTCGTCCGCCTTGTCCAGGAACTCGGGACGGGGAATCCGCTTCCCGCCCTCCATCTTGTAGATCATGTCCTCGCCGTACCCCGTGGCCTCACCGAGCTCGGCGGCCCGCATCCCGACCGCCTCCCGCCGCAGCCGCAACTGCCGTCCTACCGTCTCGACGACGGCGACGCCCCACTCGTCGTCGGGATCGACTTCCCACCCCGGCTCGTCCGCCTCCGTCTTGAGCCGCTGCACCCCATCGTCCACCGACATACCGCACCCTTCCCTCGCCCCTTTTGATGGCGCGACACCTCTACCCGTGGCGGGGGTGCGGACAGGCCGGACAGCAGTGGACAAGCCCCGGACAGTCACCCTACGCATCGGCATCGTCACTGTTCACGGTAGTCGGGGGCGGCCACGCTCGGTGATGTGAACCAGAAGAACCCCATCCAACTCAGCCAGCCCACACACCACTTCAGCGTCCTGGTGTCCCCCACGCCACGCGGGGCCCGGCTCGCCCGGCTGCTCGCCGTGGAGTGGCTGCGGAGCTGGGAGCTTCCGTACGGCGTCGTGGACACCGCCGCGCAGGTCGTCGCCGAACTCGCCGCGAACGCCGCCACGCACGGCCGGGTCTCGGGGCGGAACTTCCGTCTCGCGCTCCTGGCGCACCCGGACGCCCTCCGGATCGAGGTCACGGACACCCGGGGAGCCGACCTTCCCCGTCTCCGGACCCGGACCGTCGACGCCGAGTCGGGGCGCGGGCTCCTGCTCGTGGAGGCTCTCGCCGACCGGTGGGGCGTCGAGCTCGGGCCCGCGCCCCGGAAGACCGTATGGGCGGAGCTCGCCTTGTCACGCCCCTGACCAGCAAGAACGGCACGTTCACCGGAGTCCGGAAACGTGGGCTCCGGTGGCTCGGGTGGTCTTTCCAAGCAACGACGAGAGAGAAAGAACCCTCACCAAGCCCCACCCCTCCCGCCCCGGGGCGGGGCGCTCACTCATGCGGGTGAAGAACACCAACTCCGCTGGATTCCGACCCGGTTGCCTGCTTTACGCTCGGCTCGACCGGCATATGACAGCAGACATACGTCGGCCCTCGCCGGGAGGGCAATCCCGATGCGAGGGCCTGACCACGAGGAAGAAGACAGCTTCCCCAATGGGTGTTCAGAACACTAGCGCGCGCCCCCGCACCGAGTCCCGTAACAGCTGGAAAAATCACCCTCCCCGGCGCCCCCACAGGCGCTCGGCGCTCGGTGGCGTCATCCACGACAACGTGCGGCACACCACCCGCTTCACGGTGATCGGCAACCACCTCTGCCAGCACGACGGGATGTCCCTCGTGGCCATCGGCGTCGCCGTGTACATCCAGTCGCTGCCCGCCGGGTCTCCCGTCGACATCAAGACCCTCGCCGCCCGTTTCCCCGAGGGCGCCGTCCGGATCGCCAACGCCCTGCGCGAGCTGGAGCTGTACGGCTATCTGCGCCGGATCCGCGAGCGCGGCGAGGACGGGCGGATCGTCACCCGGACGATCTCCTGCAACCATCCGGGACGGACCGGCGGTTCGGAGGAGCCGGAGCCGGGGGCCGAGGCCGAGCGCGGGCCGGAACCCGAGGTCAAGCGCCCCGCCCGCCGGGCGGCCGATCCGCCGCGCCGCGCCCTGCCCGCCGTACCGCAGCCCGTGTATCCGACGCCCGACCTCCTGCTCACGGCCGTCGACATCCTCGTCGGCCTCCGCCGTGTGGACCCGCGCCTGTACCTCTCCGCCACCGACGCCGAGCACCTCGCCCCGGGCGTCGCCGCCTGGCTGGAGCGCGAGCTCACCCCCGACGCCGTACGCCGCGTCCTGACCCTCGTCCTCCCGGCGGAGCCCCTGCGCCGCCCGGCCGCCCTCCTGGCCCACCGCCTCAACGCCGCACTCCCGCCCCTGCCGCCCTTCCGGGCCCGGGACGAGGCTCCCGCCGTCCGGCACCCCCTCCAGAACTGCGACACCTGCGACCACGCCTACCGCGCCCCCGAACCGGGCACCTGCGGGTCATGCGCGTCAGCGGGGTAACGCCCGAAGACACCGACGCCACCGCATGCCCACCGGCAAGATGCGGCGAGCTGCCCCATGGCACCCGCTGATGCCACCCTCCCTGCGCTCGTCCCGACCGGCCCAGAAGAAGGACCCTGCGGGACGTCCCCGAGGACGTCGCCGACCCGATCATCGAATTCACCACCCAGGGGCTGGAGAAGCGACCGGCCCTAGAGCTCTGGAGGAACCTGGTGGCCGTGGACCTCTCCTTCTACACGTCGGTCATCTCCGAGGAGATCCGTGACGAGGGCCGCACTCAGGGGCGTGCCCAGGCCAGTGCCGAGGCCATACTGATCATCCTCGAGCAGCGCGGTCTCACCGTCTCCGACGACGCCCGTCAGCGCATCACCGGCTGCGATGATCCCGAGGTCCTGCGCCGCTGGGTCGCCCGTGCCGTCACCGTCTCGTCCGTCGACGAGATCTTCGCCGACGAGGGCGCGTAACCCCGCCCACGAACGCCGAAAGGGCCCGGAACCGAGAATCTCGGTTCCGGGCCCCTCTTGCGAGCGGGTGGTGTTACCGCGCCGCGTCCGGGTGGACCGACTCCGTCACCGGGCGGTCGTCCGCCGGCTTCTCCTTCGCGACCGGCTTGCGGAGCTGGATGTTCAGCTCGCGCAGGCGGGACTCGTCCAGCTCGGTCGGGGCGCCCATCAGGAGGTCCTGGCCGTTGCCGTTGAGCGGGAAGGCGATGATCTCGCGGATGTTCGGCTCGTCCGCGAGGAGCATCACGATGCGGTCGACACCCGGGGCGATGCCGCCGTGCGGCGGGGCGCCGTACTCGAAGGCGCGGAGCATGCCGGCGAACTCGGTCTCGACCGTCTCGCGCGAGTAGCCCGCGATCTCGAAGGCCTTGAACATGATCTCGGGCTCGTGGTTCCGGATCGCGCCCGAGGAGAGCTCGATGCCGTTGCAGACGATGTCGTACTGCCAGCCCAGGACGTCCAGCGGGTCCTGGGTCTCCAGGGCCTCCAGGCCGCCCTGCGGCATCGAGAAGGGGTTGTGCGAGAAGTCGATCTTGCCGGTCTCCTCGTCCTTCTCGTACATCGGGAAGTCCACGATCCACGCGAAGCGGAAGACGTTCTCCTCGAAGCGGCCCGCGCGCTTGGCGGCCTCGACCCGGACCGGGCCCATGATCTTGGAGACCTCGTCGAACTCGCCCGCGCCGAAGAACACCGCGTGGCCGTCGGCCAGGCCGAGGCGCTCGGTGAGGACCTTGACGTTCTCCTCGGTGAGGAACTTGGCGATCGGGCCGGTCAGCGCGCCCTCCGCGCCGACGCGGACCCAGGCCAGGCCCTTCGCGCCGAGCGACACCGCGAAGTCGCCGAGGGAGTCGAAGAACTTGCGGGGCTGGTCGCCCGTCTCCGGCACGGCGAGCGCGCGGACGTGCTTGCCGGCGAAGGCCTTGAACTCGGAGTTCTCGAACACGTCGGTGATGTCGACCAGTTCGAGGTCCGTGCGCAGGTCGGGCTTGTCGTTGCCGTACTTCAGCATCGACTCGCGGAACGGGATCCGCGGGAACGGCGAGCTGACCGGACGGCCGCCGCCGAACTCCTCGAAGATCTCCGTCATCAGCTTCTCGATCGGCTGGAAGACGTCTTCCTGCTCGACGAAGCTCATCTCGACGTCGAGCTGGTAGAACTCGCCCGGCGAGCGGTCCGCGCGGGCGTCCTCGTCGCGGAAGCAGGGCGCGATCTGGAAGTAGCGGTCGAAGCCGGAGATCATCAGCAGCTGCTTGAACTGCTGCGGCGCCTGCGGCAGCGCGTAGAACTTGCCCGGGTTCAGACGGGACGGGACGACGAAGTCGCGGGCGCCCTCGGGGGAGGTCGCGGCGAGGATCGGGGTCGCCATCTCGTTGAAGCCGAGGGCCACCATCTTGGAGCGGATGGAGGCGACGACGGCGGAGCGCAGCATGATGTTGCGGTGCATCCGCTCGCGGCGCAGGTCGAGGAAGCGGTACTCCAGGCGCCGCTCCTCGTTCACGCCGTCGTCGGCGTTGATGGTGAAGGGGATCTGCTTCGCGGCGCCGAGGACCTCGACCGTGGCGGCCTCGATCTCGATCTCGCCCGTCGCGAGCTCCGGGTTCACGTTCTCCGCGCCGCGCGAGACGACCTTGCCGTCCACGCGGACGACGGTCTCCTTCGTCAGCTTGTCGAGCACCTCGGCCGCGGCGGTGCCGGGACGGGCGACCAGCTGGGTGATGCCGTAGTGGTCGCGCAGATCGATGAAGAGGATGCCGCCCAGGTCGCGCCGATTGTGCAGCCAGCCGCTCAGCCGGACGTCGGTGCCGACGTCAGAGGCGCGGAGCTCGCCGCAGGTGTGGGACCTGTACCGATGCATCGTCGTTCATCCAGTTCTTCGGGAATCTTCGGGATCCGAGAGGGATGCCGGACGGTCACGTCCAGCCGTCCCAGGGTACCGGCCCACCCAAGATCGCGATTCGAATACTCTCAGTGGCGACCTGCTGTCCGATATTCATAAAGTAGGGCAATGCGCACCGAGGACGTCCTGGCCGCCATCGCGACCGGTCTGTGGCGCTGGGACAACGCGTCCGGGGTGGTCTCCCTCGACGCCGAGGCGGCCCGGCTGCTCGGCCTGCCCGCGGAGCCGGTCCGGCTCACCGAGGCGGCCGTGCGCTCCCGCTTCCATCCGGTCGACTGGAACGAGATCGACGGCGTCGTCCACCTCGCCGTCGCCGAGGACACCCTCGCCGAGGCCCGGCTGCGGATCATGGACGAGCACGGACGGGTGCTCCGTACCGTACGGAGCAGATCGAAGCCGCTCCTGGAGGGCGACGACTACCAGCTCGTCGGCACCCTCCAGGAGGTCGCCGAGCCCCAGCCCGGCACCGCCGCCGCCACCCCCATCACCGGCGACTGGCGCCGCTCCCGCGAGGCCTTCCTGCTCGACGCGGGCCGCGCGCTCGCCGAGGCCCGCTCCACCGCCGAGGTGCTGCGGGTGGCCGCCTCGCTGTCCATGCCCGGCTTCTCGCCGGACGGGCTCGCGGTGTTCGGCGTGGCCGGCGACCGGCTGACGGTCATCGGGCACCACGGGCACAACGAGGGCGACGAGAGCCCCTTCAGCTCGATGACCCTGGACACCGACTACCCGGCGGCGGAGGTCGTCCGGACCGGGCGGGCGATCTATCTGCCGACGCCCGAGGAGTACCTGCGCCGCTTCCCGATGACCTGGCCGCTCGCGCAGCGCTTCGGGCGCCGGTCCTGGGCGTTCGTGCCGCTGGTGGTCGCGGGGCGCACGATGGGCGCGTGGATGGCGGCGTTCAAGCACCCGGTCGCGTTCACGCCCGACGAGCGCTCGGTGCTCACCACGGTCGCCCGGATGCTGGCGCAGGCGCTGGCCAGGGCCGGGGTGGCCGAGTCGGAGCGGGAGCTGTCGCTGGGGCTCCAGCGGACCATGATGCCGGCGCTGGGGCCCGGCATCCCGGGCATCCAGGTGGCCGCCCGGTACGTGCCGACCGGCGGCGGGCTCCAGGTCGGCGGCGACTGGTACGACATGATCCGGCTGCCCGGCGGGTCCGGCGCCGGGCGGATCGCCCTGGTCATCGGCGATGTGCAGGGGCACGACGTGCGGGCGGCGGGCCTGATGGGGCAGTTGCGGATCGCGCTGCGGGCGTACGCCTCCGAGGGGCACCGGCCGGACGCCGTGCTGTCCCGGGCGTCCCGCTTCCTGTACGGCGTCAACGACGGCGCGGACGGGGACGACGCGGGGACGTTCGGCGGGCCCCGCTTCGCGACCTGTCTGTACCTGGAGGTCGACCTGGAGACGGGGGTGGTGGAGATCGCCCGCGCCGGACACCCCGATCCGGCGGTACGGATGACCGACGGGACGGTGCTGCTGCGGCCCACCGCCGGTGGCCTGCCGCTCGGCATCGACCCCGACACCGACTACCCCACCACCCGGCTCAGCCTGGAGCCCGGCGAGACCCTGATGATCTGCACCGACGGCCTCCTGGAGACCGGCGGGCACGACCTGGACAGCGGCTGGGAGCGGGTCCGCGGGCTCCTTGAGGCGGACGGCGGCGAGGACCTGGAGGCGCTGGCCGACCGGCTCGTCGAGGCCGTCCACGGGCCCGGCTCGCACCACACCACCGGTCCGCTCGCCGACCGCCGCGAGGACGACATCGCGGTGCTGCTGCTGTCCCGGCAGGGCGCGGCGGCGCTGCCCGCCCCGCGCCGCACGATCATGACGGTCGCCCAGGCGGAGCCGGAGCGGATCGCCGCCGCCCGCGAGCAGCTGCGCCAGCTCCTGCACGACTGGGCGGACGCGGACCAGGTCGACTCGGCGGTCCTGATGGTCTCCGAGATGGTCACCAACGTCCTGGTCCACACCGACGGCGACGCGCTGCTCGTCGCCGAGGTGGTGTGCGGGGAGGACGCCCGGCGGCGGCTGCGGGTCGAGGTGGCCGACGCGAGCGACGAGCTGCCGCACAAGCGGCACCCGGGCGAGATGGCCTCCAGCGGGCGCGGGCTGTGGCTGATGGAGATGCTGGCGGACGCGTGGGGCGTGGATCCGCGCGGCGAGGGCAAGTCGATCTGGTTCGAGCTCCACGAGTCACGGGAGCCGGGGGAGGCGTAGCAGCCGGGCCCGGCGGGCGGTCTCCGCCGGGACGGCGCAGACTGGTGTCGTACGGCCGCCGGGGGCACCGGGAGCGCGCCATGGACACGCACAAGGTCGGCAGCGACGTCACCGTCCTCGCGGACAGCCTCGACGTGCCGGGGATCGGCCACATCCCCGTCAACGCCTTCGTCCTCACCGCCCGTGAACCCGTGGTCGTGGACACCGGGCTCTCCCTCGCCGACCGGGACTTCCTCGCCGCGCTCGGCGGGGTCGTGGACCCGGCCGACGTGCGCTGGATCTGGCTCACCCATCCGGACCGCGACCACACGGGTGGCCTCTTCGCGCTGCTGGAGGCGGCGCCCCGGGCGCGGGTGGTGACCACCTTCGCGGGCGCCGGGATCATGTCCACCGAGCGGGCGCTGCCGATGGACCGGGTGTACTTCCTCAACCCCGGCCAGGTCCTGGACGTGGGCGACCGGCTGCTCGACGCCTTCCGCCCGCCGCTCTTCGACAACCCCGCCACCGTCGGCTGCTACGACGAGAAGACCCGCGTCTGCCTCAGCTCCGACTGCTTCGGCGGCCCGATGCCCACCGAGGAGCTCGCCCGCGGCGGGCACGCCAACGACCTGCGGCCGGACGAGCTGCGGGCCGCGCAGCTCCTGTGGGCGACGGTCGACAGCCCCTGGGTGCACATCGTGGACCCGGTGAAGTACGGGCTGTGGGTGGACCTGGTCCGGGAGATGAACCCGGAGATCGTGCTGAGCACGCATCTGCCGCCCGCCGTGCGGATGACGGGCCGGATGATCGAGACGATCACGATGGCGCCGGAGGCGGACCCGTTCACCGGCCCCGACCAGGCGGCCCTGGAACGGATGCTCGCGGCCTTCGAGCCGGGCGGAGTGCCGGCCGGCTGATCAGCCGGGCCCGGGCTCGGGGGCGTCCGGGGCGTCCGGGGCCCCGTACCGGCCGCGCAGCTCGCCGAGCACCCCGAAGGCGGCGGCCGTCAGGGGGACGGCGAGCAGCATCCCGAGGATGCCGGCGACGGACGCCCCGGCGGTGATGGCGAGCATGACGACCGCCGGGTGCATCTGCACGGTCCGGCTCTGGACCATGGGCTGGAGGACGTTGCCCTCAAGGACCTGGACGGCGAGGACGATCCCGAGCGCCCACAGCGCGATGACGAAGCCCCGGTCGGCGAGGGCGACGAGGACGGCGACCGCGCCGGAGAGGAAGGCGCCGAGGTACGGGATGTAGGCGGTGACGAAGACGAGCGCGGCCAGGCCCACCGCGCCCGGAACCTTCAGGACGAGCAGGCCGGTGCCGATGAGGACGGCGTCGACGAGGGCGACGAAGGTGGTGCCCCGCATGAAGCCCTCGACCGCCTCGAAGGCGCGCCGCCCCATGGCCTCCACCATGTCGCCGGTGGAGCGGGGGGCGAGCGAGCGCAGCACGTCGGCGGCCCGGTCGGAGTCGCGCAGGAAGAAGAAGATCAGGAGCAGCGCGAGGACCGCGGTGGCGGCCATCTGGCCGACCACGCTGAGTCCGGAGATCACCCCGGACGCGGCGGTCCCGCCGAAACGCTCCAGGAGCTTCTTGGCGTTCTTGGCGAGGTCGTCGAGGGAGGTCCCGGCGGCGCCGAGGTGCTCGGCGATGTCGACGGCGGCCTGCCGCAGCGAGGCGAGGATCTGGTCGCCGGTCTCGATGAGGGCGGCGACGACGATGTACGTGGCGCCGCCGACGACCGCGAGGACGGCGATCACCGTCAGCCCGGCGGCCAGCGACCTGCTCATCCTCATGCGCAGCAGCCGGCGGTAGAGCGGGCCGAGCAGGGCGGTGCCGAGGAGCGCGAGCAGGGCGGGGGTGACGGCCGTCTTGAAGACGACGCAGAGCCAGACGAAGACCGCCGCGACCCCGGCGACGAGGAGGGCGACGGCGCACCAGGCGGCGGTGCGGCGGGCGCCCTCGGGGAGCAGCGGCGGCGGGCGATCGGTGGACACCCGTCCACCGGACCACGCCGTGCGGCGTGTCGTCCTGCGGGGGCGGCCGGACGGGTGGCTGCCCGTCCGGCCGTACGAGTACGCGTACGCATGCGAGCACGGGCACGGGCACGCCGGTACGGGCACAGGGGCGGCGCCCCCGTACCCGTACCGGTCCCGGTGGTGTTACTCGCCCATGCCGTGGACGGCCGGGATGGTGCCGAGGCGGCCGGCCTGGAAGTCCTCGAAGGCCTGGCGCAGTTCGGCCTGGGTGTTCATGACGAACGGGCCGTAGTGGGCCATGGGCTCGCGGATCGGCTGTCCGCCGAGGAGCACGACCTCCAGGTCGGGCTCGTTCGCGTCCTGCTTCTCGTCGGCGCGGACGGTGAGCGCGCCGCCCTTGCCGAAGACGGCGGTCTGGCCCTTGTGGACCGGGCGGCGGTCGGTGCCGACGGTGCCCCGGCCGGCCAGCACGTAGGCGAGGCCGTTGAAGTCCTCGCGCCACGGCAGGGTGATCTCGGCGCCGGGGCGCAGGGTCGCGTGGATCATCGTGATCGGGGTGTGGGTGATGCCGGGGCCCTGGTGTCCGTCGAGCTCGCCGGCGATGACGCGGAGCAGCGCGCCGCCGTCCGGGGAGGTGAGGAGCTGGACCTGGCCGCCGCGGATGTCCTGGTAGCGGGGGGCCATCATCTTGTCGGCGGCGGGCAGGTTCACCCAGAGCTGGAGGCCGTGGAAGAGGCCGCCGCTCATGACGAGCTGCTCCGGCGGGGCCTCGATGTGCAGGAGGCCGGACCCGGCGGTCATCCACTGGGTGTCGCCGTTGGTGATGGTGCCGCCGCCGCCCTGGGAGTCCTGGTGGTCGAAGATCCCGTCGATGATGTAGGTGACGGTCTCGAAGCCCCGGTGGGGGTGCCAGGGGGTGCCCTTGGGCTCGCCGGGCGCGTACTCCACCTCGCCCATCTGGTCCATCATGATGAACGGGTCGAGGTACTGGTAGTTGATCCCGGCGAACGCGCGGCGCACCGGGAAGCCCTCCCCCTCGAAGCCCGAGGGCGCGGTGGTCACGGCCAGCACCGGCCGTGCGACGGCGTCGGCGGGCGCGACGACGCGGGGCAGGGTGAGCGGGTTCTCGACGGTCACGGCGGGCATGGCGTGCCTCCTCTTGGTCGTCCACTTCGAGGTGAAGTTCGTACGATCTCTGGGCCTCAGAGTAGTTGAAGCTTTAACTTTCTGCCACCCGGAACGCGGAACGCCCGGGAGGTATTCCTCCCGGGCGTCCCCGACACCTGCGGCCCGCGGCCGGCCGTTCCAGCCTGCGTCAGCCGTACATCCGCCGCATCGCGAAGTCGACCATCTGCTCCACGGCCTTCGCGTCGAAGACCATCCGGTGGTCGCCCTCCATGTCGAGGACGAAGCCGTAGCCCGTCGGGAGCAGGTCGATCACCTCGGCGCCGGTGATCACGAAGTACTTCGACTCCTTGCCCGCGTAGCGGCGCAGCTCCTTCAGCGAGGTGAACATGGGGATCACCGGCTGCTGGGTGTTGTGCAGCGCGAGGAAGCCGGGGTTGTCGCCGCGCGGGCAGTAGACCTTCGAGGTCGCGAAGATCTGCTGGAAGTCCTCGGCGGCGAGGGTGCCGGTCGTGAACGCGCGCACGGCGTCCGCGAGCGAGGGCGGCGACGGCTCCGGGTACAGCGGCGGCTGCTGGGCGTAGCCGCCCTGCATACCCGCCTGCATACCGCCCTGCATCCCGCCGTGCATCGGCGGCTGCTGGGGCTGGCCGTACTGCTGCTGGGCGCCCGGATTCTGGTCGTAGCCGTACATGCGGGCCAGCCTATCGAGCGGCGGCGGGCGCGGGGGGCCCATGGATGCCCCGCCCACCCTTCTTCGCACGGCCCGGCCTCTCTTGCTAGGTTCGCGGAAGCAATCCGGCCACCACGGGGGTGAAAGATGGCGCTCGACGCCAAATGGCAGGAAATCATCGGTGAACGACCAGCCGCGATGAGCCTCGCGGGGGTCCCGGCCCCCGACAGCGGAGGCGGCGGCGGGCCCGACCTCAAGGCGGACGTCGGCCCCTGGCACAGCGCCGGCAACACCGCGGGCGAGCTCAAGACCTCGACGGCGAGCTCGGTCACCGACCTCGACACCGCGAACGAGGGCGTCGCGGGCGGCACCGCGGGCTTCGACTCCACCACCGCGCTCACCGAGATCCTCGGCACCTGGAAGACCCGCCTCGGCAACGTCCGCGACGAGGCCGGACGGCTGGAAGGCGCCCTCAAGGCCGCCGGGCGCGACTTCGGCGAACGCGAACAGGACACCCAGCAGAAAGTCGCCGCCGAGGGCGACAAGCAGAACGGCCAGTCCGCCCCGAAGAAGGAGGGCTGAGCGCCGTGCCGACCTGGCAGCAGCTCCGCGACCTCAAGCTGACCGAGTACACCGACGCCGCCGACGGCTGGGGCAAGGTCAGCTCCCGCGCCAACGCGGACAAGGACCGCGTGGACAACGGCATGTTCGCCAAGATCCACGACACCCAGAAGGGCGAGACCGCAGACAAGGCGGGCGGCGACGTCCAGCAGCTCTCCCGCAACTACCAGTACCTGCACACCGAGTGCGGCCTGGTGCGCACCGCGCTCAACGGCCTCGCCGCCGAAATGGCCTCGCCGCAGAAGAAGTTGAAGCAGGCGCTGGAGGACGCGGAGAACCTCAAGTTCACCGTGCAGGCCGACGGCTCGGTGAACTACCCCACCAAGTCCTACGTCCTCAAGGGCGACCAGACCGCCCGCGACGGCGCCCCCTTCCCGTATCTGCCCGGCAAGGCCGAGGGCATCGGCAGCGGCGACGAGAACAAGGGCAAGGCCGAGGACATCGCCCAGCGCATCGGCGACGCGCTCCGCGAGGCCGCCGAGATCGACGGGCGCTACGCCGCCGCGCTGCGCCAGCTCAAGGCCGAACCGGGGCTCACCGTCAGCGACGAGACCCTCGCCGACGCGGCCCGGGACACCAAGGCGATGCAGCAGGCGGCCGGCAAGTACGCCGACGACGACGCGATCCCGAAGGGCAAGTCCCCCAAGGAGAACGCCGACTGGTGGAACGGCCTCACCCAGGAGCAGCGCGACGAGTACGCGACCCTCTACCCGGCCTCGGTCGGCGCCCTGGACGGCATCCCCTCCGCCGTCCGCGACGACGCCAACCGGATGGTGCTCGCGGAGTCGAAGGCCCAGTACCGCCTGGAGCTCAAGACGATCCCGCCGCAGCCGCAGGAGTACCTGCCCAACCCCAGCGGGCAGTACCCGGCGGTCATCAAGAACCCCGAGTGGCGCGAGTGGGACAAGAAGTACGGCGACCGCAAGGCCCATCTGGAGAGCTCGCTCAAGGGCATGGACGCGATCGACGAGCGCTTCGCCAAGACGGGCAAGGACGGCCTGCCGGAGGCGTATCTGCTGGGCTTCTCCCCCGAGGGGCACGGCCGGGCCATCGTCGCGAGTGGAAATCCCGACACCGCCGAGCACACCGCCGTCTACGTGCCCGGCACCACCTCCAACCTGGGCAGCATCGGCGGCAACATCGACCGCATGAACAGCCTGTGGCGCGAGTCCCACGCCATGGCGCCGAACTCGACCGTCTCCACGATCACCTGGCTCGGCTACGACGCCCCGCAGGACATCGTGAAGGACGCCCCCTTCAGCCACTACGCGAACGACGGCGCCCCGGCCTACAACACGTTCATGGAGGGCCTGGAGGTCGCGCAGGGCGGCCCCGACAAGAGCCACACCACCGCCGTCGGGCACTCCTACGGAACGACCCTGATCGGCTCGGCCGCGCGCCAGGGCACCCTGCACGCCGACGACATCGTCTTCGCGGGCAGCCCCGGCGTGCAGGTCGGCTCGGCGGGCGAGCTGGACGTGCCGAAGGGGCACGTGTGGAACGAGGAGGCCGACGGCGACGCCGTACCCGACATCGGGCGCTGGGGCCACGGCGGCAGCCAGTGGCGGCTCGGCGGCGGGGTCTTCCTCATCCCGAGCGACGAGGTCTTCGGGGCGAACCAGATGGCCACGGACGGGGAAGGACACAGCGACTACTGGAACGACGGCAGCCTGAGCATCAGGAACCAGGCCGCCGTGGTCACCGGCGAATACGAACAGGTGAAGAAGGTTGACTAAGGTCCGGGCCGGCGCCGCCGCCGTGGTGGCGGCGCTCCTCACACTCACGGGATGCAGCATGTCCGATTCGAACGGTTCGAGCGGGACCGACTCCGGCACGCCCGGCTCCGGCGGCGCGAAGGTCGTCGGCGTCCGGGACCAGGACGAGGTGAACGCCGAGACCAAGAAGGTGTCGAGCGAGCTCCTCGACCTGATCGCGGTCCAGGGCTCGGCGTCCAAGGCGGGCGCGGGCGTCCGCGCCTGCGAGGGCCTGGACCGCGAGAGGTTCTACACGATGTTCCACCCCTGGAGCCTGTCGGCGAAGACCGACGACGAGCTCGCGGGAGCCATGGAGCGGCTGAAGGCGGAGCTGCCCAAGCGCGGCTGGAAGATCGTGAAGTACGGCCCCGACGACAGCCCCGCCAAGAGCCTGGAGCTGACCGCCGACCACGACGAGCGGAAGTTCGGCGTCCACGTCAGCTTCTGGAAGGCCCGCACCGTGCTGGGCAAGCCGAAGCCCCCGATGCTGATGATCGACGTCGTGTCCGGCTGCTACCAGGTCCCGGACGGGCAGAAGGTCGAGCACTACTGACCGCCGGGGCCCGGTGCGGCACGCGTCACAGACAAGTTCCCCGGATAGGGGTTGCCGTTATTACCGGTGGGTAGCATCATCGTAGAGAGCGTGGGCTACCCGCCGGTAGTCGTCGTGTACGCGTACGAGGAAACCGCCTCCCCGAGCCTTTACGGAGCCGTCGCCATGGGGCACTACAAGTCGAATCTCCGCGACATCGAGTTCAACCTCTTCGAGGTCCTCGGCCGCGACACGGTGTACGGCACCGGTCCCTTCGAGGAGATGGACGTCGAGACCGCGAAGAGCATCCTCGACGAGATCCGCCGCCTCGCCGAGAACGAGCTCGCGGAGTCCTTCGCCGACGCCGACCGCAACCCCCCGGTCTTCGACCCGGAGACCCACACCGCCCCCGTCCCCGCCTCCTTCAAGAAGTCCTACAAGGCCTTCATGGACTCGGAGTACTGGCGCCTCGGCATCCCCGAGGGCATCGGCGGCACCACCGCCCCCCGCTCCCTCGTCTGGGCCTACGCGGAGCTGCTCCTCGGCTCGAACCCGGCCATCTGGATGTACTCCTCCGGCCCCGCCTTCGCCGGCGTCCTCTACAACGAGGGCAACGAGCGGCAGAAGAAGGCCGCGCAGATCGCCGTCGAGAAGCGCTGGGGCTCCACCATGGTGCTCACCGAGCCCGACGCGGGCTCCGACGTCGGCGCCGGCCGCACCAAGGCGGTCCAGCAGGAGGACGGCTCCTGGCACATCGAGGGCGTCAAGCGCTTCATCACCTCCGGTGAGCACGACATGGAGGAGAACATCCTCCACTACGTCCTCGCCCGCCCCGAGGGCGCCGGCCCCGGCACCAAGGGCCTCTCGCTCTTCCTCGTCCCGAAGTACGAGTTCGACTGGGAGACCGGCGAGCTCGGCGCCCGCAACGGTGTCTACGCCACCAACGTCGAGCACAAGATGGGCCTCAAGGCCTCCAACACGTGCGAGATGACCTTCGGCGACCAGCACCCCGCCAAGGGCTGGCTGATCGGCGACAAGCACGAGGGCATCCGCCAGATGTTCCTCATCATCGAGTTCGCCCGCATGATGGTCGGCACGAAGGCGATCTCCACCCTCTCCACGGGCTACCTCAACGCCCTGGAGTACGCCAAGGAGCGCGTCCAGGGCACCGACCTGGCGAACTTCATGGACAAGGCCGCGCCCAAGGTCACCATCACCCACCACCCCGACGTCCGCCGCTCGCTGATGACGCAGAAGGCGTACGCCGAGGGCATGCGCTCCCTCGTCCTCTACACGGCCTCCGTCCAGGACTCCATCGCGCTCGCGGAAGCCGCCGGCGAGGACACCAAGGCCCTGCACGGCCTGAACGACCTGCTGCTCCCGATCGTCAAGGGCTACGGCTCCGAGAAGGGCTACGAGCAGCTCGCGCAGTCGCTCCAGACCTTCGGCGGCTCCGGCTTCCTGCAGGAGTACCCGATCGAGCAGTACATCCGGGACGCCAAGATCGACACCCTCTACGAGGGCACCACGGCCATCCAGGGCCAGGACTTCTTCTTCCGCAAGATCGTCCGCGACCAGGGCGCGTCCCTGAACGCGCTCTCGGAGGAGATCAAGAAGTTCCTCGCGGTCGGCACCGGCGGCGCCGAGCTGGCCGGCGCCCGCGACGCGCTCACCAAGGCCGCCGTGGACCTGGAGGGCATCGTCAAGAAGATGCTCGACGACCTCATGGCGACCGGTGAGGACGTCAAGAACATCTACAAGGTCGGCCTCAACACCACCCGCCTGCTGCTCGCCTCCGGCGACGTCGTCGTCGGCTACCTGCTGCTGCGCGGCGCCGCCGTCGCCGCCGAGAAGCTGGCCGCGGGCGCCTCCGCCAAGGACGCCGCCTTCTACCAGGGCAAGATCGCGGCCGCGAAGTTCTTCGCCGCCAACGTCCTGCCGGGCGTCACCGCCGAGCGCCTCCTCGCCGAGGGCGTCGACGGCTCGCTGATGGACCTGGACGAGGCCGCGTTCTAGGACGCGCCCTGAGTCCGCACAAGGAACGGCTCGCTCCCGGGGAGGGGAGCGGGCCGTTCTGGCTTCCCGGAGCCGCTGCGTAAGGTGAACGCATGAGTAGCGCACCTCCCCGGTTCGACCGCGGCCACACCGATGACCTCATGACCTTCCTCGCCGCCTCCCCCTCGCCGTACCACGCGGTGGCGAACACCGCCGAGCGCCTGGAGAAGGCCGGCTTCCGCAAGGTCGAGGAGACCGCCGCCTGGGACGCGACGACCGGCGGGAAGTACGTGGTCCGCGGGGGCGCGATCATCGCCTGGTACGTGCCCGAGGGCGCCGCCCCGCACACGCCGTTCCGGATCGTCGGCGCGCACACCGACTCCCCGAACCTGCGCGTCAAGCCGCAGCCCGACTTCGGCCGCGAGGGCTGGCGCCAGGTCGCCGTCGAGATCTACGGCGGACCGCTGCTCAACAGCTGGCTCGACCGCGACCTCGGCCTGGCCGGCCGGCTCACCCTGCGCGACGGCAGCCACCACCTGGTGAACGTGGACCGGCCCGTGCTGCGCGTGCCGCAGCTCGCCGTCCACCTCGACCGGGGCGTCAACGACGGCATGAAGCTGGAGCGCCAGCGCCACATGCAGCCCATCTGGGGCCTGGGCCAGGCCCACGAGGGCGACCTGATCTCCTTCGTCGCCGAGGAGGCCGGGCTCGACGCCGAGGACGTCGCCGGCTGGGACCTCATGGTCCACGCCGTCGAGACCCCCGCCTACCTGGGCCGCGACCGCGAGCTGCTCGCCGGACCGCGCATGGACAACCTCCTCTCCGTGCACGCCTGCGTGGCCGCCCTCGCCGCCGTGTCGACGCTGCCCGACCTGCCGTACATCCCGGTGCTGGCCGCCTTCGACCACGAGGAGAACGGCTCCGAGGCCGACACCGGCGCCCAGGGCCCGCTGCTCGGCAACGTCCTGGAGCGCTCGGTCTACGCCCGCGGCGGCGCCTACGAGGACAAGGCCCGCGCCCTGGCCGGCTCGGTCTGCCTCTCCTCCGACGTCGGCCACGCCGTGCACCCGAACTACAGCGAGCGCCACGACCCGACGCACCACCCGCGCCCCAACGGCGGCCCGATCCTCAAGGTGAACGTCAACCAGCGCTACGCCACCGACGGCAGCGGCCGGGCCGTGTTCGCCGCCGCCTGCGAGAAGGCCGGCGTGCCGTGGCAGTCGTTCGTCTCCAACAACGACATGCCCTGCGGCACCACGATCGGCCCGATCACCGCCGCCCGCCACGGCATCAGCACCGTCGACATCGGCGTCGCCTGCCTCTCCATGCACAGCGCCCGCGAACTGTGCGGCTCGGACGACCCGTACCACCTGGCCAACGCCCTGGCGGCCTTCCTGGAGGGCTGAGAGCGGGCGGTCACGGCCGCCTCGGCCTTCAGCAGGCCGAGGCGGCCTCTTTACGGCCCGAAATTAACTCAGTAAACTACAAAATTATGGACCTCACCATTGTCAGGCATGCGGTGGAAGCCGACGACGGGGCGAAGAAGTTTCCCATGAGCTTCCTCAAGCGCCATGCGGCGGCCGGAAGGTCGCGCCTGAGTCGTGACCTCTGCGACCAGATCAGCACCGCCCTCGAAGCGCTCGGCCTCATGACCGTTCCGAAGACACTGCCGACAAGCGAGAACGAAATTGTCTGGATCATCCAAAAAGACAGCATCCTAGGACAAACAGTCCAGCTCGCCAGCGTGCTCGTCCACCTCGACCGGCTCAACATCACGCAGATCCCCCCGCAACTGCTCGACAACTACCCCCAAGCGAAGGAGGGGTTGAGCTAGAGCGGTGACGCACGTCACTGCGGGCCGAATCCAGGGGTACTCGGGCATCCCGGCCTGCGTGAACGCCCTCAGGACGTGACCGGCGGCGCCCCACCATGCGCCGCAAGGATGGAATTCGCTAAAAAATCCCGTCCGCCATGTGCGACTCTTCCTTGGAACGCCACCATCTCGCGCATTCGGGGCCAGTTGGGGCGCACATCCGTCACGCCCTCTGGGAGTCCCCCATGAACAGCGAGCCGTCCAGCTCCGGCTTACACCCGGTCCACTACATCGCCATCTCGCGCCGGAGGGGCGAGCACTTCGCCTCGGTCCTCCCCTTCCGGCCCGACGGCCTGGCGGACCGCCTCCCGGCGGAGCGGCGCAGGCCGCGTCCGGGGCGCTCGGCCCGTTACGGGGGAGCGCCCGGCACCTTCTTCGCCGAGATCTCCTCGCTCACGCCTTCCGGGACCCTCGCGTTCCGCATATCGGCGGCGCACCCGGCGAAGGCCGCCGCCGCCGTCCTGGAGTGGCTGGCGAAGAAGGCGGGGGACGGCGACGCCTCGTTCGCGCTGATGACCACCAGCGCGGGCCCCCGCTGGTATCGGCTCCACGCGGGCAAGGCCGAGGCGCTCGGAGCCGACTCCCTCTGGCTCCTGGGGCACCGGCACCCCGAGACCGGGGCACGCGCCGCCCTCAGCCTCGCCGGGGACCACGCCTGGTCGAACCTCCAGCACCACACCCGGCGGAATGACACGTCCGACCCCCGGGTCCCCCCGACCGCTCCTCCGGGCGGGGACCACCTGATCCACCTCCACCCCTGAAGTGCACGTCGAGGGCGCCGAGTTCACAGACTCGGCGCCCTCGTCGAGTTACTCCGGTATCGACACCAGCGCTCACCAGGAGGCCCTCTCGTGGCAACCGATCCACCCACCACCCTTTCCGTAGAGGTCAGTTGGAACCGAGAGACCATCCAGGTCTCCAATATCGCGCGCCAACTCCCCGCTGACTCCACCTCCGCACAGCAGGAATCCGTCATCGACACGGCCCGGCAGAACCCCGGAGTGCCTCTCGATGACGCCGCGTGGCGGGCGATAGCCCGCGCTACCACCCGGCCGGACTCGCTCGTCAGCCAGCTGCGACCCACGGGCGACGACCCCTTCGGCGCCCTGCTGGCGGAAAGCGTCGAGGGCGCGACGGTACGGTCGGTGATCACCCGCGTACTGACCAACGAGCTCCTGCCGGGCATCCAGCCCCGCACGAGTTCGTCGGGCTCGGAGGTGCCGGACCCCCAGGTCGAAGGGCTCACCCACGGTGACGACCCCACCGCGATCGTGGAGTACCGCTACAAGGACCCCCAGCACCTCCTGGACCATGTCTGGCACACCATTTTCGCGACCCTCGAGATCAACACGTACACCACGAGCATCCTGACGAGAGCCGTCACCCGGAACCTCCTCGTCCATCCCGTCCGCGTGACCTTCGAGGACGGCACGCCGTCCTTCCACTCCCTCGTCGTCCGTGACGGCATCACGCGGCTCGCCAGCATGTGGGCGGTGATGGCCGGTCCGGGCGCGGAGCACAGCGATGCCGCGACTCTCGCCCAGCAAGCCGTGCTCGGCGCGCTGCTCAGCCATGATCTCTCGAAAAATGCCTCTGACCTGGGAGAACGCGTCTACGAGGCGCGCGCGCGGTGGCGAGCTCAGCGTCGTGAGGAGTTCACCCAGGAGATCTCCGGGGAAGTCCCGGGCCTCCTCGCGGCCCAGATCTTCCAGTCGTACACCGCGCCGGCGCAGATCGCGGTCGGCATCGAAGGCCACGCCAGCCAGATCCTGTCCCCCCAAGACCTCTTCGACGACGCCATCCGTTCCGTCCTCGCCGCGATCCACGTCGAGTTCAAGGCGTGGGACGACTCGGCCCAGAACGTCGAGGTGATCACCCGGGCGCTCAAGCGGATCATCCAGAAGCGGGATCCCCGCTGGAGCACCGATCAGCTCCAGGACGTCTACGGCCTCGCCGTGGGACGGATCGCCGTGAGCGCGCTGCCGGAGGTGTTCGGAGCCGGCGAATCGGCTCCCCCCACCGCGCTGTGGCGAGCGGTCTTCCTGGTCAACGCGCTCAGCAAGCCCGAGCTGCTCGAAGCCCTCAAGGACCAGGCCAAGTCGATCAAGGGCGGCAAGCGCTTGAGTCTGAAGGGCTTCGCGGCGCTGCTCGGCCCGGTCATCGATTTCCCGTGGCGGCAGAGGAAGCGGCTGGTCATCAGCCAGGCACGGAACGCCTGGAGCAACGGCGGGGTGCTGGCCCCCTCCGTCACCGGCGAATGGCGTCCCGTGCCCACCGACGACTTCACCAAGCTGGTGGAACCCGCGATGGGGGGAGACGACGACGCACGCTGCACCCTCGCCGTCGCCGGCGGCGTCGCCCTGATCGCGGACAAGCTGCTCACCCGCAATGTCGGCTCGTCGCTCGGAGTCCCCAAGGAGAGGGGGGGAGTGCCGTTCCGCTCCGACACCCACCTCGTCATCGACGGCCTCTCCAGCCCGGGGAACCGGCTGGGGCTGACGCTCCTGGCCATGGCAGCCAACACCTTCCGGGCCGACGGCCTCCCGCAGAACTCGGTGCCCATTCAGAACCTGACGGGCAAGGCGGCGGCCGACGAGGAGCCCTACGTCTATTACCGAGTGGACCTGGACGCCGAGGACGGGATCGCGCGGGACGCCGACGGCGTGCCCCAGTGCCTCTACGAATGGGACGTCGTGGCGGCCTCCAAGCCCGGCTGGGACAAGAAGGCCAAGATGCCTGCCCCCGCTGCCACTGAGGACACCGCTGCCCCCGAAGGCACCGAAGCGACGAGTCCGTGGTTCTCGGCCGACGCGGTGCCCGGCGACGGGTACGACGTCGAGCCGGGCGGGGCCGTCGGTTCCCCGCCCACCGGAGGCGGCCTCTTCTCGGACAGCCCTGGCAGCACGGTGTTCCCGGTCCCGGAACAGCCGAGACTGCTGCCCAGTCAGCGCGCGGCCGAAGAGCGCCATGACCTGCGCGAATACGTACACGCGGCGAGGCGCTCACTCGACCAGATCCTCATCCTGGAGGACGAGGTGAGCCACCGGAGCGCGCTCGCCCCGATCCCGCTGCTCGACGAGCTTCACGCCCTTTTGCACGGCATCCAGACCGACCTCGAGAACCTGCGGCGCGGCGTCGAGGCCGAGCAGGCGGGTTCGGCGGCCGACACCGGCGAGGCTGATGAGGAGGGCTCTGGGGAATAGCCGCCGGACGCGGAGCGGGGCCCCCGGCTCATGGCCGGGGGCCCCGCTCCGTCGTCGGTGCCGCGCCCCGGTCGGTCAGGCGTCCGCCTCGTCCATGCCCGCCAGGATCAGCGGAAGGCGGCCCGCGCCCCCGGGGGTGAGGCGGAGCGGGACGCCCCAGTCCTGCTGGTGGACGTGGCAGGCGGGGTACTCGTTGGCCGGGTCGTCGTCGCAGGACGCGGCCATCGCCGAGACGTGCAGGACGCCCTCGGTGAGCTCCGGGTTCAGGGTGAGCTCGCGGAACAGGTCCGTGCCCGTGCCCTCGCCCGCGAGCAGCAGCTCCGGCGGGGTCGAGGAGACCAGCAGCCGGGTCGAGGGGCCGTAGCGCTGGTCCAGCTTCTGGCCCTTCGGGGCCTGGAAGACCACGTCGAGGCGGAACGCGCCCGGGGCGACCTCGGTGGCCTCGCGCCGGGTGCGGTGGGCGACCGACTCGACCTGGACGGCCTCCTCGGGCAGCCGCAGCCGGGTCAGCTTGTGCCGGGCCGACTCGACGACCACGACGTCCTCGCCGACGACGACCGCGTCGGAGGGCTCGCGCAGGTCCGTGGCGAGCGTGGTGACCTCGCCGCTCGCCGGGTCGTAGCGGCGCAGCGCGTGGTTGTACGTGTCGCTGACGGCGACCGAGCCGTCGGGCAGGGCGGTCACGCCCAGCGGGTGCTGGAGCAGCGCCTGCCCGGCCGCGCCGTCGCGGTGCCCGAAGTCGAACAGGCCGGTGCCGACGGCCGTGTGCACGAGGCCCTCCGGGTCGACCCAGCGCAGCGCGCTCGTCTCCGAGTCGGCCACCCACAGGCGGTCCTCGGTGGCCGCGAGCCCGGACGGCTGCGCGAACCACGCCTCGGCGACGGGGCCGTCGACCAGGCCCTCGTTGGTGGTGCCGGCCGCGACCTCGACGGTCCCGGTCTCCGGGTCGTACGTCCACAGCTGGTGCACGCCGGCCATCGCGATCCACACCTTCCCCCGCCACCAGGCCACGTCCCACGGCGAGGACAGGTCCACGTCCAGGGCCGGGCCGGAGGCCGGGGAGCCCTGCCACCACTGGCGGCCGGTGCCGGCGATCCGCTCCGAGGTGCCGGTGGCCGGGTCGAACAGGCGCAGCGCGTGGTGCACGGTGTCCGCGACGACGACCTTGCCTCCCCCCGACTTCGTCAGGGAGGTGCCCCCAGGCAGCACGGCGAGGCCCTGCGGCTCGCGGAACTCCCCGTCGCCGACGCGGCGCACCACGGTCTCGCCGTCCGGGGCCAGCTCCACGAGCTGGTGCCGGGTGGTGTCGGAGACCAGCAGGTTCCCGGACGGCAGCAGGACCGCCTTGCCGGGGAAGCGCAGGTCGGTCGCGACCGGCTCCGGCGGCACGTACGGCCCGTCGCCGCGCCGCAGGGTGCCCTTGGCGCCGTGCTCGGCCTCCAGCTCCTCGACGAGCGCGCGCAGCGCGTTGGCGTGCCCCTCGCCGGCGTGCTGGGCGACGACATAGCCCTCGGGGTCGATGACGACGAGCGTCGGCCAGGCCCGGACGGCGTACTGCTTCCAGGTCGCGAGCTCCGGGTCGTCGAGGACCGGGTGATGCACCTCGTAGCGCTCGACGGCGTCCACGACGGCCTGGTGCTCGGCCTCGTGCACGAACTTCGGCGAGTGCACGCCGATGATCACCAGGGTGTCCCGGTGCTTCTCCTCCAGCTCACGGAGCTCGTCGAGGACGTGCAGGCAGTTGATGCAGCAGAAGGTCCAGAAATCGAGAACAACGCACTTGCCTCGCAGGTCGGCGAGGGTGAGCTCTTTGCCCCCGGTGTTCAGCCAGCCGCCCTTGCCGATCAGCTCGGGGGCACGGACACGGGCACGCTTGCGGGGTGCGGGCGCGGGGGTGGGCGCCGGGGCAGCATCGTTCATCCTTCAAGCTTGCCATTGGCCCATGAACACCGGATCACGGACGTACGACGCCGCCGTCCCGCGCAGCTACGGGATCCGCTCCACCACGGACCGGCCTCCTTGGACGCCCCGGACGAACAGGGTTCCCGTGCGCCGGCTCCCGGCGGGTGGGGCAAGCACGGACGCTGACACGTCCAGGAAGCCGTGTTCCTTGAGAATCAGCGCCCACACATCGGGTTCGTAGTCCCACCGCTTGACGACAGCGGGGTCCTCTTCGGGCCCGCGCGGGATCTTCGGCGGGCTTCGCAGGGCGTCAACTGTGCCGCTCTCGCGCCTTCGGCAGTCGATATGCGCTGGTCAGAGCCCACGATGGGCCCGAAAAACGGAGTCACACCCAGCGTGCGCCTTCCGAGCTGGGGCCGGAGTCGGGTGTCCCGTCTCCAAGGATCTGGTCCCCGTCTCGGGTGATCTGGTCCGATTCGCTTGTGGTCTCAGGTGATCTGGTTCGCCGACTGTCTCATCCGTGACAGGTGTCCGGTATGCGGCGATGACGGTTGTCGTCAGCGGATGTCGTGGTCGGGGTGGGCCTGGTCGTACACATGCCGCGCCTCAGCGATGACAGCACGGTGAGTGAGGGACCAGTCGGCAAGCGCCTTGACGAGGTGGGTCAGGCCGGCCCCGGTCTCGGTCAGACGGTAGTCGACCTGGGCGGGGACGGTCGGGTACACGGTACGCAGCACGAGGCCGTCGCGTTCGAGCCTGCGCACGGTGAGGGTGAGCATGCGCTGGGAGATGCCGTCGATGGCGCGTTGCAGTTCGCGGAACCTGCGCGGCCCGCCCGCGAGCTCGACGATCACGAGCACCGACCACTTGTCCCCGATGCGGTCCAGGACGTCGCGGATGCCGCAGTCGGGGTGGTCCTCGCGTCCGCAGGGGTCGAGGTCGGCGGGGGTGGTGGTTATCCCGGTGTGCGTGAGTGACATCGAACTGCCTTCTTGTGGCCGGTGAGCGTGCGGTCAAGGATCAAGCGTAGTTACCGATGAGAACCACGACGGAAGACTGTGATTGATCATGATCTTGGTGACCGGAGCGAACGGGAACCTCGGCTCGGCCACACTTGCGGCGCTGCGTGCTCGCGGCATCGTCGTGGCGGGCGGCAGCCGTACGCCGGACGAGGGGATGCGGCGTCTCGACTTCGATGACCACGTGAGCCTCGACCTCGCTGGGGTGTCGACGCTGGTGCTGATCTCCGCCGGTTATGCCGAGGACGACCAGGTCGTCGGACGGCACGCGGCGCTCCTTGACGCCGCCGTCAGGGATGGCGTCCGCCACGTCGTCTACACGAGCCTGACCGGTGCGGGCGATCATCTCGGTTTCGCGCTCGCGCACCGTGCAACCGAACGCCTGGTGCGGGCGAGCGGATTGCCGTGGACGATCCTGCGCAACGGCCTCTATGCCGAACTCTTCGGCGCTCTCCTGATGTGGTCCGACGACGGTGTGGAGTCCGCGTTCGGCGGTGGCGCCCTTGCTGCGGTCGTGCGAGAGGATCTCGCCGATGCCGCGGCGATCGTTGCGGCGAATCCGGCACGGCACAGCGGGCGCGTCTACGACCTCGTCGGCACGCCGATCACGGGACGGCAGGTGGCCGACCGGCTCGGGGTCCCGCACCGCATCATCAGCCTGGGTGAGTACCGGCGCAGGCTCCTCGACGAGACACCGGGGCTGCTGCCGTTCCAGCCGCCGATGCTCGCCTCGATCGCCACGAGCATCCGGCACGGCTTCCTGGACGGCGCCTCCCCCGACCTCGTCGACCTACTCGACCGCCCGGCCCGCGATCCACTGGCCACGGCCGTTGCGGTGGCCTCCGCCGCGAGGCCGGAAGCAAGCATTTAGCAGCGGGCGCCACGCGCTCGACAACGAACTGAGTCCTCCCGGCGATCGTGGCGGGAGGACTCATGTGCGTCAACAGGGCGCTTAGCCCTTCAAGGGGCGGAAGAACTTCACGGGCGACTACTGAGCGGTGGGGCAAGCGCGGACGCAGCGGTCCTTCCCCGCAGATCGGTGAGGGACAGATCGTCTCCGCCGGTGCCGGAGGTGCCGTGCGTCCGGCCGGACGGATGAACGCGGGGCCCCGGGTGGCCGGACCCCGGCGTGTCGTGGCCGGGGCCGGGGCGGGGGGCCTGGCGAGCATGACCAGCGGAACGATCATCCGATTTTTCCGTCGGGCCTTTCCGGGGAGGGTGTCATGCGGGGGTCACCGGGTGCCGGGCCGTTCGTCCCGCTGCTGCTCCCGCTGCTCCTGCTCCCGCTGCTCCTGCTGCCGCTCTGGGTCCCCTGGGCGCCCGCCGCGCGGGCCGGCGGGGCCGGGAGCGGCGGACTGAGCCTCAGCGTCACCGTCAACGGCGGCCGCACCGGCGCCGACGCCCGCCCCGTCCGGGCCGGCACCCCGCTCGTGAAGCGGTACGTGCTGGTCAACCGCGGCGAAGCCGACCTCCACCGGATCGAGATCGCCGACCCGGGCGTCCCCGGCGGCCGGGTCCGCTGCCCCGCGCGCCCGCTCACCGCGCTCCGTTCCATGACCTGCACGGCCCGCTTCCCCGCCCTGACCGGCCGCCACACGGCCATCGCCCGCGCCACCGGCGCCATCCCCTCGCTGCGCACCCGCCTCACCGCCACCGCCCGCTCCGGCTACGAGGGCGTGGCCGGGGCGCTGCGGCTGACCGAGACCGTACGGGTGGCCGGGACGCCGGGCCCCGGCGGGCGCCAGGGCCGCGCCGCCCCCGTGCCGGGCCCCGGCCCCGGTGCGGCCGGCACCCTCGTGGACGTCCGCTACACCGTCACCAACCTCGGCAGCCGCCCCGTCCACGCCGTCCGGCTCACCGACACCGCCCTGGCCGCGGGCCCCGGCGCCCTCACCTGCGGCCCGGACCGCACCGGCACCGTGCCTCTGCTCGCGCCCGGCGCCTCGGCGGACTGCGCGGCGACGGTACGGCGGGCCCCGGGCACGTACCGCAGTGCCGGGCTCGCCCGGGGCAGCGACCGGGTCGCCACGGTCGACGAGCGCGGCAGGACCGTCCCCGCCCCGGAGCTCACGGCCCGCGCCTCGGCGGAGTTCCGGGTACGGGGCGGGGCCCCCGGGACGACCGCGACGACCGGTTCGGCCGGGACACCGCCGCCGGTGGTACGGGACGGGGCGCGGCCCCCGCGCCCCGCCACGCCGTCCCCGGGGCTCGCCGCGCCCGGCGCGCCCGGGATGCCCGCCGGGCCGGTGGCCGGGCTGCTCGCGGGGCCCCGGGGGCCGGGACCGTGGGCACCGGCGGGACTGGAGGGGCTGGAGGGACTAGTAGGTCCAGCGGGTCTAGTGGGTGCAGTGGGCCCACTGGGCCCAGCAGGTCTAGTGGGTCCAGAGGTGCCAGAGGGGCCAGAGGGGCCAGTAGGCCCAGAGGGCGGCCTGGTGGGTCCAGAGGGACCGGTAGGACCCGAGGGCCTGGTAGGCCCCGGCACCGGAGCCGCCACCTCCCCCGACCGTACCGCCCTCCCGCCCGCCCGCGCCCAGGTCCCCGCCCCCGTATCCGTCCCCGTCCCCGTCGCCGTCGCCCCCGCCGACGAGGGGCTGCTGCCCCGGCTCCATCGCCGCGCCCGCGAACTCCCGCACCTCGGCGTGGTCGTGACGCTGCTGCTCCTGCTGATCCCGGCCGCGCTCGCCGCCGCCCTGTTCGGCTCCCGCCACCACTGAGAGATCCTGCGAGTCCCCATGGCCCTCCTGGAAACCCTCGTCGTCGTCCTCGGCGTCGCCGCCGTCGCCGCGCTCGCCGTGGTCGCCAAGACGCGCCTGTTCCCGATGCGCGAGGGCGACGAACCGCGCGAGGACGTCGCCGAGTACATCGCGATGATGGTCTCGGTCCTCTACGCCATCGTGCTCGGGCTCTGCCTGGTCTCCGTCTGGGACAACCGTTCCGCCGCCGACGACCAGGTGCGGGCCGAGGCGAGCGCGCTGCACCAGACGTACCTGCTCGCGGACGCCTTCCCGGCGGCCCAGCGCGAACCGCTGCGGCAGGCGGCCCGTACGTACGCCGCCCACGTCGTGGACGCCGAGTGGCCCCTGATGACCGAGCGCGCGCCCCTCGGGCCCGAGGGCTGGGCCCTGCTCGCCCGGCTGCGCGAGGCGGGCCAGCTGCACGGCACCGGCAGCACCGCCCAGCAGATCGCCGCGCAGGAGACGCTCGCCCAGATCGGCTACGTGGACGACGCGCGGCGCGGCCGGGAGGCGGCGGCGCAGGAGCGGCTGTCCCCCGTGCTGTGGACCGGGCTGATCATCGGCGGTCTGCTGACGCTGGCCTTCATGTTCCTGTTCGGGATCAGCCGCAGCACCACGCACGTGGTGATGGTGATGGGCCTGGCCGGCTTCATCGCCTTCACCGTCCTGCTCATCCACCAGCTCGACGCGCCGTTCGGCGCGATGCTCGGCGCGAGTCCGGACCCGTTCACGCGCTACTTCCCGTCCTGACGGGGAAGGCATACCGCCATGAAATACCTGGTACGGGACAAGATCTTCGCGATCGGCGACGACTACTGGATCGAGGACGAGCGGGGCCGGCACGCCTACCTCGTCGACGGCAAGGCGCTGCGGCTGCGCGACACCCTGGAGCTGAAGGACCCGGACGGGCACGTCCTCATCACGCTGCGGCAGAAGATGTTCAGCCTGCGGGACGCGATGACGATCGAGCGGGACGAACGCCCGCTCGCCACCATCCGCCGCAAGCGCCTCTCGCTGCTCCGCAACCACTACCGCGTCAGCCTCGTCGAAGGCACCGAACTCGACGTCAGCGGAAAGATCCTGGACCGGGAGTTCACCGTCGAGTACGACGGCGAGCTCCTGGCGCACATCTCCCGCCAGTGGTTCCACGTCCGCGACACGTACGCGGTGAACGCGGTCCGCGAGGACGCCGATCCCGCCCTGCTCATCGCGGTCGCGGTGTGCGTGATCCGGATGGCCGAGCGGGAACGGGAGGACTGAGACCGGGGCGGCTTTCCGCCCGCTACGGGGCCTTGGCCAGGTCCAGGGCCTGCGCCAGGTCCGCCCACAGGTCCTCGACGTGCTCGATGCCGACCGAGAGCCGCACCGTGCCGGGGCCGATGCCCGCCGCCTCCAGCGCCGCCGCGTCCAGCTGGCGGTGCGAGGTGGAGGCCGGGTGCATGACCAGGGTCTTCACATCGCCGAGCGAGGCGCTGAGCGAGGCCAGCCGGACGCCCTCCACGAAGGCCCGGCCGGCCTCCCGGCCGCCCGCGAGGTCGAAGGAGACCACCCCGCCGCCGCCCTTCGGCAGCAGCCGGGCCGCCACCGCCGCGTCCGGGTGCCCGACGAGCGCCGGGTGCCGGACGGCGGCGACCGCCGGGTGGGCGGCCAGCCGCGCCGCGAGCGCGGCGGCGTTCGCGCACTGCCGCTCGATCCGCAGCGGCAGCGTCTGGAGGCCGCGCAGGGTCAGCCAGGCGGCGAACGGGTCGGTGCTGGCGCCCTGTTCGACCGCGTAGTGCCGGACCCGGCCGTACAGCTCCTCGTCCTTGAAGACCGCGATGCCGCCGAGGACGTCGGCGTGCCCGGCGAGGTACTTGGTCGCCGAGTGCACGACGATGTCGGCGCCGTGCTCGATCGGCCGGCACAGCAGCGGCGAGGCGAAGGTGTTGTCGACGGCCGAGGGCACTCCCGCCTCCCGCGCGGCGGCGATCAGCGCGGGCAGGTCGGAGACCCGGGTGGTGGGGTTGGCGATGGTCTCCAGGTAGAGCAGCCGGGTCTCCGGGCGCAGCGCCGCCCGCACCTCGTCCGCGTCGGCCCCGGAGACGTAGGTGACCTCGACGCCCCAGCGCGCGGAGAGGTCCGCGAGCAGCGCGTAGGTCCCGCCGTACAGGCAGCGCTGGGCGACGACGTGGCCGCCGGTGCCGAGCAGGGCGAGCAGCACGCCGTTGATGGCGCCCATCCCGGAGGCGTACGAGAGGGCGGCGGCCCCGCCCTCCAGGCGGGCGACGGCGGTCTCCAGGGCGCGGACGGTCGGATTGCCCATCCGGCTGTAGAGGAAGGTGTCCGTCGAGTGGAAGGCCTCCGCCATGGCGTCGGCGGTCTCGAAGGCGAAGACGTGGCCCTGGTGCAGCGGCACGCCGAGCGGCCTGCTGCCCTTGACCTCGGGCTGCGGGGAGTGGACGGCGAGGGTCTCGGGACGGGACGCGAAGGGCGGGAAGTCGGCGCTCATGACGTCAGTCTGGGGACGGAAGGCTTGCCTCCACAGGACCAATCCCGGCAGATTGGTCCGCCGATGGATCCAATGACACCCACGGCACCCACGGCAGCCACCACGCCCACGGCAGCCACGGCACCCACGACGCCCACGGCAGCCACGGCGACCAGTTCGGCCACGGCAGCCACGACGCCCACCCCCGCCGAACTGGTCGCCTGGCTCGGCCGCTGGTCGGCCGGGCGGGGCCCGCTGTACCTGCTGCTCGCCGCCCGCGTACGCCGGCTGATCGACGAGGGGCTGCTGCCGCCGGGCGCCCCGCTGCCGCCCGACCGGCGGCTCGCGGCCGCGCTCTCCGTCGGCCGGACCACCGTCGTCGCCGCGTACGAGACCCTGCGGCAGGAGGGACGGCTGGTCCGCCGCCAGGGCAGCGGCACCCGGGTGGCGCCGGCCGTGCTCGCCGCGCCGGGCCCCCGCGTGGTGGAGACCTCCAACCCGATGTTCCTCCACCTCCTCGAACCCTCCGACGGCGTCATCCTGTTGAGCTGCGCCGCCCCGCCGTCCCCGCCACCGGAGCTGGCCGGGGCGTACGCCGGGATCGTGCTGCCCACCGACGACCTCGGCTACCACCCGGCGGGCCTGCCGGCGCTGCGGGCGGCGGTCGCCCGCCGGTACGCGGCGCGCGGGGTGCCGACCGGCCCGGACAGGATCCTGGTCACCACCGGCGCCCAACAGGGCATCGGGCTGCTCACCCGGCTGCTGCTGGCGCCGGGCGACTCGGTGCTCGTGGAGGCGCCGAGCTACCCGGGGGCGCTCGACCTGTTCCGGGAGGCGGCGGCGGTGCCCCGGCCCGTGGCGGTCGGTCCTGACGGCCTCGACGTGGCGGCGGCCATCGGGGTGATGGAGCGCCACCGCCCGGCCCTCGCCTATGTGGTGCCGCACCTGCACAACCCCACCGGGACCGTCCTGCCGCCGCTGCCGGGGCGCCGGCTGGTCGCCGCCGCCGAGGCGCACGGGGTCCCGCTCGTCGACGACGAGGTGCTGAGCGAACTCCGCTTCGACGGCGCCGCCCCCGCGCCGCCGCTCTCCGCGTACGGCGAGCAGGTCATCGGCGTCGGCTCCCTCAGCAAGTCCGTCTGGGGCGGGCTGCGGATCGGCTGGGTGCGCGGCCCGGCCCCGCTGATCGCGCGCCTCGCCCGGCTGAAGGCGCTGCACGACCTCGGCAGCGACGTGCCGGGCCAGCTCGTGGCGGCCCGGCTGCTGGACTCCTTCGAGCCGCTGCTCGCGGCCCGGCGCGCCGAACTGCGCGCGGGCCACGACCTGCTGCGGGCCGAGCTCGCCCGGCTGCTCCCGTCCTGGGAGTGCCCGCCGTGCGCGGGCGGCCAGACCCTGTGGGTCCGGCTCCCGCACGGCGACGGCGTCTCGTTCACCCAGCTCGCGCTGCGGCACGGGGTGGCCGTGCTGCCCGGCTCCACCATGGACGCGCTCGGCGGCAGCGTCCGCAGGCTCCGGCTGCACTTCCTGCTGCCCCCGGACACGCTCCGGGAGGCGGTCCGCCGACTGGCGGCGGCGTGGCGGGAGTACGCGCCGGAGCGGGAGCTCCGGCCGGAGCGCGTGCTCCCGGGGGGCCGGGTCCCTGCCGCACCCGGACTCCCGGGGGGCCGGGTCCCCGCGGCGACCAGCCTCCCTGAGGTCCGGGTCCCTACAGCACCCGGTCCTTGAGCGCCGGGAACTGCTCCCGCGTCTCCGTCACCTTCCTCGGGTCCAGCACCACCCGCAGGATCTCCTCGTCCGGGCCCGCCTCGGCGAGCACCTCGCCCCAGGGGTCGACGACGAGCGAGTGCCCGGCCTGCTCGACGCCCGCGTGGGTGCCGCCGGTGCCGCAGGCCAGGACGTACGCCTGGTTCTCGACCGCGCGCGCCCGCGCGAGCAGCCGCCAGTGGGCGAGGCGGCGGGCGGGCCAGCCGGCCGGCAGCAGGAAGGCCTGCGCGCCCGCGTCGACGAGACCCCGGAACAGCTCGGGGAAGCGCAGGTCGTAGCAGGTGCCGACGCCGACGGTGAGCTGCGGCAGGTCGACGGTGACGAGGTCCTCGCCGCGCGCCATCAGCACCGCCTCGCCCTTGTCGAAGCCGAAGCGGTGGATCTTGCGGTAGGAGCCCGCGAGTTCGCCGTCGGGGGAGAAGACCAGCGAGGTGTTGTAGAGCGCGCCGCCCGCCGCCTCGACGATCGAGCCCGCGTGCAGCCAGACCTCGGCGGCGCGCGCGGCGTCGGCCATCGCCTGGTACGTGGGGCCCTTCAGCGGTTCGGCCTCGGCCGCGAACTCCTCGTAGGCGAAGGCCCCGACGGGCCACAGCTCGGGCAGGACCACCAGGTCGGCGGCCCCTCGTTCCTCCCGCACCAGGCGCGCGACGCGCGCCCTCCGGCTGTCGACCGGTTCGTCCGGGTCTACCGCGATCTGGATCAGCGAGGCGCGCACACTACCACCGTCCTGGCATTCGAGCCGTCAACACCGGCCTACGATCGTCACACGAAAGCACTGCCGGGGTGCCTGCGGGCAGCGTAACTTAGCCACCGAGCCTCCCACGCAGTCATGTTTTCAGCCCGCCCAGCCGTACCAGCGCCGCCGAGGGGTCCCGTGACCGTCCATCCCAGCCTCCAGAACTACGCCGACGCCTGGACCCACTCGATCGAAGCGATAGCCGAGCTGGTGCAGCCGCTCGTGGAGGGGGAGTGGAATCGCGCCACTCCGTGCCCCGGCTGGTCGGTCCGCGACATCGTGTCCCATGTCATCGGCATGGAGACCGAGATGCTCGGCGACCCGCGCCCGATCCACAGCCTGCCCCGCGATCTCTACCACGTACGCAGCGACTTCGCCCGCTACATGGAGATGCAGGTCGATGTGCGGCGGCACCACACGGCGCCCGAGATGACCTCGGAGCTGGAGTACATCCTGATCCGCCGGGCCCGTCAGCTCCGCAACGAGAACCGGCTGCCCGACGCCCTGATCCGGGCCCCGCTGGGCGCCGAGCAGACGCTGGAACTGGCCTACCGGATGCGCGCCTTCGACTGCTGGGTGCACGAGCAGGACCTGAGGACCACCCTCGGCGTCCCGGGCAACCTGGACTCCCCCGGCGCGTACATCGTGCGGGACGTGCTGCTGGAGGCGCTGCCCTTCGTGGTCGCGAAGGAGGCGGGCGCGCCCGCGAGCTCGGCGGTGGTGCTGGACGTGACCGGGCCGGTGGAGTTCCTGCGGACGGTCCGGGTGGACGCGCAGGGCAACGGCTCGGTGGACGGGGCGCCGTCGCTGGGCCCGGCGGTGACGCTGATGACGGACTGGGAGACGTACGTACGCCTGGCCTGCGGCCGGGTCCGCCACACCGAGGTGGCCGACCGGGTCAAGACCGAGGGCGACGCGGACCTGGCGCGGGCGATCCTGGACCACTTCGCGGTGACGCCGAACTGATCCCCCGCCCCCCGCCTTACGCGGCGGGGACGTGCACGGCCTCGACCCGGCTGGCGACGAGCCGCTCCCGCTCCCGGCGGGTGGTGCGGGACGTGAGGCGGAGGATCTGGACGACACCGAGGACTTCGAGGACGAAGACCGAGGAGAAGGCGATCCGGTAGTCGCCGCCGGTGGCGTCGAGGAGGACGCCGACGGCGAAGAGCGTGGTCATGGAGGCGACGAAGCCGCCCATGTTGACGATCCCCGAGGCGGTGCCCTGGCGCTCGGGCGGATTGGCGGGCCGGGCGAAGTCGAAGCCGATCATCGAGGCGGGCCCGCAGGCGCCGAGCACGACGCACAACGTGATGAGCAGCCACATCGGCGCGTGGGCGCCGGGGTAGGCGAGGGTGGCCGCCCACAGCGCGGCGGTGGCGGCGACGGTGCCGAGGGCGAGCGGGGCGCGGGCGGTGTGGTGCCGGGCGATGATCTGCCCGTAGACGAGCCCGACGAGCATGTTGGAGGCGACCACGAGGGTGAGCAGCGACCCGGCGGTCCCCCGGCTCAGGCCCTGCGCCTCGACGAGGAAGGGCAGCCCCCACAGCAGCAGGAAGACCATGGCGGGGAACTGGGTGGTGAAGTGCACCCACAGCCCGAGCCGGGTGCCGGGCTCGCGCCAGGACTCGCCGATCTGGCGGCGGACGAAGGCGGCGCCCGCGTGCGGGACGGGCTCGGGCTCGTACCCCTCGGGGTGGTCCTTGAGGAAGAGCAGCAGCAGGACGAGGACGACGACTCCGGCGCCGGCGCTGCCCGCGAAGGCGGGGGTCCAGCCGAGGCCGTGCAGGAGCCGGGCGATGACGAGGGTGGAGACGAGGTTGCCGGCCATGCCCGCGAGCCCGGCGAGCTGGGCGACCATCGGTCCGCGCCGGGCGGGGAACCACCGTGTGCCGAGCCTCAGCACGCTGATGAAGGTCATCGCGTCGCCGCAGCCGAGCAGCGCGCGGGAGGCGAGCGCCATGCCGTACGTGGGGGAGAGCGCGAAGCCGAGCTGGCCGAGGGTGAACAGCAGGACGCCGATGGTCAGCACCTTCTTGGTGCCGAGCCGGTCGACCATGAGGCCGACGGGTATCTGCATTCCGGCGTAGACGAGGAGCTGGAGTATGGAGAAGGTGGAGAGCGCCGAGGCATTGACCCCGAAGCGGTCGGCGGCGTCGAGCCCGGCCACCCCGAGGGACGTCCGGAAGATGACGGCGACGAAGTAGACGGCGACCCCGACGCTCCACACGAGCGCGGCGCGGCGCCCGCCGGGCGGGTCCCCGGGGAGCGTGACGGCGGAGCCGTACCCGTTCTTCCCCCCGCTCACCGGGCCTCTCCCCGGACCAGCACCTTGACCCAGCCCAGATGCCGCCGGACGCACCCGGCGGCCCCTTCCGCGTCCCCCGCCTTGATCCGCTCCAGGATCTCGGCGTGCTCGACGATGTTCTTGGCGATCCGGTCGGGCTGCGCCTGCATCACGGCGACGCCCATCCGCAGCTGCCGGTCCCGGAGCTGGTCGTAGAGGCGGGCGAGGATCTGGTTGCCGGCGTGCTGGACGATCTCGGCGTGGAAGGCCCGGTCGGTGGCGGCGACCTCGGCGAGGTCCCCCGCCTCGGCCCGCCGCTTCTGCTCCTCCAGCAGCTCCTCCAGCCGCGCCACGAGCCCGGGCCCGGCGGGCACGGCCCGCCGCACGGCGAACTCCTCGACGAGCAGCCGGGTCTCGACGACGTCGGCGATCTCCTGCGCGGAGACGGCGAGCACGAGGGCGCCCTTCTTGGGATAGAGCTTGAGCAGCCCCTCCATCTCCAGCTTGAGCAACGCCTCCCGCACGGGCGTCCGCGACACCCCGACGGCCAGCGCGAGCTCCCCCTCGGTGAGCAGGGTGCCCCCCTCGTAACGACGGTCGAGGACGGCTTGCTTGACGTGCGTGTAGACGCGGTCTGCTGCGGGGGGCTGCCGAGTGGGCTGGGTCGCGGACGCCGGGGCTGAGGACATGGACACAGCATAGATACAACAGGGCCGCAACAGACAGGCCCGTCCGCCATGCGGACGGGCCTGTCTTCCGGGAGGCTCAGGGTGGTGCGACGTCAGCCCTCCTGCCGCCCCTTCTTCCTCTCCCACGCCTCCCGTATCTGCTTGACACCACCGATCAGGATGGCCACAGCAAGCACCCCTTCGGCCACACCCCAGACGGCAGACCAGCCACCATCCGACAGTCGATCAATAGAGCTCGCAACCATAAAGGGAGCAAACACCACGGAAAAGACAACCAACACGTAGTTCCGCACTACATACCGCCTAGCATTCCGTATCGCTGGTCAGGGTTGTCGAAAATTCCCTAAGGTAGGAAATTCTACCAGCAGCTGCACTTGCCCGTATATTTCCTACAAACGCCAATCTTCCCTTGCTCCGTCAAGGAATCATTCCATTCATTCCTAAAGCGACGGTTATTGTTCCAGTTCCTGAAGTCGTTGTACGCAGTCTGGACACCCCAAGCAGAGCCTGCACAGGTGATGAATCGTCCGCCAGACTTGAAGCAACGCTTCACTGTAGATCTCGGCGCACGCACGGCCGCGTAAATCTTTTTCACGGTACGGTAGCGACCAAAAGGCGAAAAGAGAGCCGCAGTAGAGATGGCAAACTTTCCCGACCAGTAGATCGACCGCCAGTTTGGATTCCTGCCGACGCGGTGCCTCTTATTGTTAAAGCGGTTCCACTGCTTCTTGAACCAACCGAAGCGCCCATCGAGGTCGTAGCGGTTGAGCGGGTCGCCGTTGACGTAATCATAGGCATTGGCGTTCCCGCCGTAGACCGGGTCTACGGACAGGAACCGCCCAGTAGCCGGGTTGTAAAGCCGGACGCCCATGAGAACGAGCCCCGTGAGGGTCTCACCCGAGCGCTGCTTGGCGCCGAGCCAGTTGTAGCGGACGGCGGGCTGGCCGGTGCGAGGGTTGCCGTACTCGTCGCTGTCGAGGACCAGCGGGGCGTACTCACGAAGTTCCGGGACACGACACTTGACACCGCGTAATGGACCGCCAGCCGGGTGACCGCGAGTGCGATCACCACAGAGGCGACCAAGAGCATCAGCGCATGCACGACGAAACCGACCCAGCCCGCCGCTGGGACGATCAGGAAAAGCACGCCCACCAGCGCGCTGATCACGAACCAGGTGAACCCGCAGAAGCCGGTGAAGGCATGAATACGATCCCATGCGTCACTGGACTTGGTCGAAAGACTTCCGGGCTTGGACCGCACCCTCCGCCACGCCTCACCGACCTCCTCGAAGCCGCTCTGTTCAGCCTCGCCGAAGATCGGCTTCCCGACCCGGTCCAGCACCACGGCAAGGAACGAATCGGCATGAGTCGCCAGACCGCCGCCACCCCGCGAACGAGTAACCATTCACCACTCCTCGACTACTTGATGCCGACCGGCGTACTGAAACGCCGGGTCGGGGACGACTGCCGTCCCCGACCCGGCGTTTCACGTGAAACACGCCTCGCGGGCCTTACCCAGGCGCCTACGCCCAGGTCATCAGCCGCTTCGGCTGCTCCAGGATCGCGGCCACGTCGGCCAGGAAGCGGGAGCCGAGTTCGCCGTCGACCAGGCGGTGGTCGAAGGAGAGGGCCAGGGTGGTGACGTGGCGGGGCTTCACCTTGCCCTTGTGGACCCAGGGCTGGAGCTTGATCGCGCCGACCGCGAGGATCGCGGACTCGCCCGGGTTCAGGATGGGCGTGCCGGTGTCGACGCCGAAGACGCCGACGTTGGTGATGGTGAAGGTGCCGCCCTGCATCGCCGCCGGGGTGGTCTTGCCCTCGCGGGCGGTGGTGACCAGCTCGCTCAGGGACTTCGACAGCTCCGGCAGGGTCTGGGCGTGCGCGTCCTTGATGTTGGGGACGATCAGGCCCCGCGGGGTGGCCGCGGCGATGCCCAGGTTCACGTAGTGCTTGAGCACGATCTCCTGGGCGGCCTCGTCCCAGGACGCGTTGATGTCCGGGTTGCGCCGGGCCGCGACCAGGACCGCCTTGGCGACGATCAAAAGCGGGTTGACCCGCAGGCCCGCCATGTCCTTGTCGGACCGGAGCTCCTCGACCAGCTTCATCGTGCGCGTGATGTCGAAGGTCACGAACTCGGTGACGTGCGGCGCGGTGAAGGCCGAGCCGACCATCGCCGCCGCCGTGGCCTTCCGCACGCCCTTGACCGGGATACGGGTCTCCCGCGCGCCCGGCTCGACGGCGGGGGAGACGGCGGGTGCCGTGGCGGCCGGGGCCGGGGCCGGGGCCTCGGCCGGGGCCGGGGTCTCGGCGGGGGCGGCGACCGGGGCGACGGCCGCGTGCACGTCCTCGCGGGTGATCACGCCGTCCGGGCCGGTCGGGGTGACCGTCGCCAGGTCCACGCCCAGGTCCTTGGCCAGCTTCCGCACCGGCGGCTTCGCCAGCGGGCGGGCCGCCGCCGGGGCGTGCCCGTTCAGCTGCTCGGGCACCACGGGGGCGGGGGCCGCGGCGACGGGGGCCGGGGCCGCGGGGGCGGCGACCGGGGCCGTCTTGCGGGCGCGGCGCTTGGTGGAGGTCGCGGCCACGCCGTAGCCGACGAGGACCGGCTGGCGGCCCTCCGGCTCCGGCTCGGCCTCGGGCTCGGCCTCGGCCTCGGGCTTCGGCTGCGCGGCGGGGGCCGGCGCGGCCGCCGGGGCCTCGCCGCCGACGTTCACCGAGATGATGACCTCGCCGACGTCGACCGTGGTGCCCTCGGGGAAGCGCAGCTCGTGCACCGTCCCGTCGAACGGGATCGGCAGCTCGACGGCCGCCTTCGCCGTCTCCACCTCGCAGACGACCTGCCCGTCGGAGACGGTGTCGCCGGGCTGGACGTACCACTTGAGGATCTCGGCCTCGGTGAGGCCCTCGCCCACGTCGGGCATCTTGAATTCACGGATCGTCACGGTGCTCTCCTCAGAACGCCAGCGAGCGGTCGACGGCGTCGAGCACGCGGTCCAGGCCCGGCAGGTACTCCTCCTCCAGGCGCGCCGGCGGATACGGCGCGTGGTAGCCGCCGACCCGCAGGACGGGGGCCTCCAGGTGGTAGAAGCAGCGCTCGGTGATCCGGGCGGCGATCTCGGCGCCGGAGCCGAAGAAGACCGGCGCCTCGTGGACGACGACCAGCCGGCGGGTCTTCTCCACCGAGGTCTGGATCGCGTCGAAGTCGATCGGGGAGACCGTCCGCAGGTCGAGGACCTCGACGGACTTGCCCTCCTCGGCGGCGGCCGCCGCGGCCTCCAGACAGGTCTTCACCATCGGGCCGTACGCGGCGAGCGTGAGGTCGGTGCCCTCGCGGGCGACCCGCGCCCGGTGCAGTTCGCCGGGGATGGCCTCGGTGTCGACCTCGCCCTTGTCCCAGTAGCGCCGCTTGGGCTCGAAGAAGATGACCGGGTCGTCGCTCTGGATGGCCTGCTGGAGCATCCAGTACGCGTCGGAGGAGTTCGACGGCGAGACCACCTTGAGGCCCGCGACGTGCGCGAAGAGCGCCTCGGGGGACTCGGAGTGGTGCTCGACCGCGCCGATGCCGCCGCCGTACGGGATGCGCACCACGACCGGCATCTTGATCTTGCCGAGCGCGCGGGCGTGCATCTTCGCGAGCTGCGTGACGATCTGGTCGTACGCGGGGAAGACGAAGCCGTCGAACTGGATCTCCACGACCGGGCGGTAGCCGCGCAGGGCCAGGCCGATCGCGGTGCCGACGATGCCGGACTCGGCGAGCGGGGTGTCGATGACCCGCTCCTCGCCGAAGTCCTTCTGGAGCCCGTCGGTGACGCGGAAGACGCCGCCGAGCTTGCCGACGTCCTCGCCCATGATGAGGACCTTGGGGTCGGTCTCCAGGGCCTTGCGCAGCGACTCGTTGAGCGCCTTGGCGAGGGGGAGCTTCTGAACAGCCATGGTTACTCGGCCTCTCCGTCCGCGAAGGACGCCTGGTAGGCGGCGAACTGCGCGCGCTCCTCGTCGACGAGGGCGTGGCCGTCCGCGTACACGTTCTCGAAGATCGCCAGGTGGCCCGGGTCGGGCATGGCGCGGACGACCTCGCGGACGCGCTTGCCGAGCGTCTCGCTCTCCGTCTCCAGCTCCTCGAAGAAGGCCGCGTCGGCGTGGCCCTCGCGCTCCATGTACGCCTTGAGGCGCAGGATCGGGTCCTTCGCCTCCCAGGCCTCGCGCTCCTCGTCGGCCCGGTACTTGGTCGGGTCGTCGGAGGTGGTGTGGGCGCCCATCCGGTACGTGAAGGCCTCGACGAGGGTGGGGCCCTCGCCACGGCGGGCGCGCTCCAGGGCGGAGCGGGTGACCGCGAGGCAGGCCAGCACGTCGTTGCCGTCGACGCGGACGCCGGGGAAGCCGAAGCCGCGGGCGCGCTGGTAGAGCGGGACGCGGGTCTGCTTCTCGGTGGGCTCGGAGATGGCCCACTGGTTGTTCTGGCAGAAGAACACGACGGGCGCGTTGTAGACCGCGGAGAACGTGAACGCCTCGTTCACGTCGCCCTGGCTGGAGGCGCCGTCGCCGAAGTACGCGATCACGGCCGAGTCGGCGCCGTCCTTGGTGATGCCCATGGCGTAGCCGGTGGCGTGCAGGGTCTGCGAGCCGATGACGATCGTGTACAGGTGGAAGTTGTTGGTGGTGGGGTCCCAGCCGCCGTGGTTCACGCCGCGGAACATCCCGAGCAGGTTGGTCGGGTCGACCCCGCGGCACCAGGCCACGCCGTGCTCGCGGTAGGTCGGGAAGACGTAGTCGTCGTCGCGCAGGGCGCGGCCGGAACCGATCTGCGCGGCCTCCTGGCCGAGCAGCGAGGCCCACAGGCCCAGCTCGCCCTGGCGCTGGAGCGCGGTGGCCTCGGCGTCGAAGCGGCGGGTGAGGACCATGTCGCGGTAGAGGCCGCGCAGCTCCTCGGAGCTCAGGTCGATGTCGTACTCGGGGTGCTGGACGCGCTCCCCCTCGGGCGTCAGCAGCTGAACGAGCTCGGGCTCAGCGCTCTGCGCCGCCGTCGTCTTCTTCGCGCTCGCGGCACTCGCGGTGCGCTTGGTGCCGCTGCTGCGTCGCGTCGTCTTGCGCGCGGCAGTGCTCTCCACGGTCACGTGCGTGCTCCTCCGTCGGTCCGGCCCCCGGGTTCGCCGGTAAGGCCAGTGCGGCTCCGCCTTCACCCTGCCCTTCGCACGGGGTGGGTGCGACGCGGCCTGGGGTCGGGCGTGACAGGTGCCCCGGCGAGCGCCCTGTCATAGGCACGTTACCCACAGCGCCGCATTCCCGCGAAACCCCATTTGACCTGCGATTTTGCTTGGATTTCCAAGTAAATCGAGAAAAGCGGGACTCGCCGCTGGTCAGCGGGCGTTGCGGGCAGCCCGCAGGGGCCGCCGGAACAACCGGCACGTTATCTCGGTCACCCCAGGCACGGGAAGACCGAATATGTGAGACTGGCAGCGTGCGCGAAGAAGGAAAAATCCGGGTATTTCTGCTGGACGACCACGAGGTCGTACGGCGCGGCGTCCACGAGCTGCTCTCCGTGGAGGACGACATCGAGGTGGTCGGCGAAGCCGGTACCGCCGCGGACGCCCTGGTCAGGATCCCTGCGACCCGGCCGGACGTGGCCGTGCTCGACGTCCGGCTCCCGGACGGCAGTGGGGTCGAGGTGTGCCGTGAGGTCCGTTCCCAGGACGATTCGATCAAGTGTCTGATGCTGACGTCCTACGCGGACGACGAGGCGCTGTTCGACGCGATCATGGCCGGGGCCTCGGGGTACGTGCTGAAGGCCATCCGCGGCAACGAGCTGCTGAACGCGGTGCGGGACGTGGCGGCCGGCAAGTCGCTGCTCGACCCCGTGGCGACCGCGCGGGTGCTGGAGCGGCTGCGGGACGGCAACAGCCCCAAGGGCGACGACCGGCTCGCCAACCTCACCGAGCAGGAGAAGAAGATCCTGGATCTGATCGGCGAGGGCCTGACCAACCGGGCCATCGGCGAGCGGCTCCACCTGGCGGAGAAGACGATCAAGAACTACGTCTCCAGCCTGCTGTCGAAGCTCGGCATGGAGCGGCGGTCCCAGGCCGCCGCGTACGTGGCGAGACTGCAGGCCGAGCGCCACTGAGCGCCACGGGACGCCGGGCCGCGGCCACCTCACCCGAACGGGTGTGGCACGGCCCGTCGGCCTGTCGGCCCGCATTAGGGACCTACGGCCCCGGGGAAGCGGGGCAGGGGCCCCTTTCCCGACGCGGTGCCGGTGGCGGAGAGTGGTAGCCATGTCCACCGACGAGATCCGAGCCATGGAGCTGCTCAGCCGTGTGCCGTACGGCCGGGTGGCGACGAGTATGCGGGCGATGCCTTTCGTCGCCCCCGCGCGGCACATCGTGTTCGAGGGCGACGTCCTGATCCGGATGCACCGCGGTCTGGGCTACCACCGTGCCTGCAACGGCAGCGTGGTGGCCTACGGGGCGGACAACTTCGGCGCCCCGGACGACCGGGTGTGGTCCGTGCAGTTCACCGGCACCGCCGAGGTCATCGAGCCCACCGAGGCGCAGCGGGCGGCCTTCGGGCGGGAGCCAGGCGTCGTGGACGGCGAGACCTTCGACCCGGTCTTCATGCGGATCGAGCCCCAGTTCGTCACGGTGCACAGCCTCGATTACACGTCCGAGGCGTCGGCCTCCGCCACGGAGGCGCCGGCCTCCGCCAGCGTTCCCTCCAGTAGGCGACACCTCCACCACGTAGCGTGATCTAACATCTGCGGAGTGCCGCGCTCATCTGTACTCCTGGACTTATCGGGCCCACCGGCCTCGCCGGTCGCCCTGGCCCCGCCGGTCACACCGGCCGCCCCGGACTCCCCGTCCGCTCCCGCCCCGGTCTCCTCGCCGCCCCCGCCGCTCGGCGCCCTGCTGCGCCGCTACGGGGACGCGGGCGAGCCGCTGTCCTGTGAGCCCGTCGCCCAGGGCTTACTGAACCGGGGCTACCGGCTCTCCACCACGCGGGGCCGCTACTTCCTCAAACAGCACCTGGACGCCCGCACCGCCGACCGGGACACCATCACCCGGCAGCACCGGGCCACCCTGCGCCTGCACGCCCTGGGGCTGCCCGTCGCCCCGCCGCTGCACGACGCCCGGGGCCGCACCGTCGCCGTCATCGGCGGACGCTGCTACGCCCTGCACCCCTGGGTCGAGGGCCGGCACCGCGAGGGCGCCCAGCTGTCCACCGAGGGCTCCCGCCGCCTCGGCAGCCTCCTCGGGCACGTGCACACCTGCCTGGAGCGGGTCATGGGCTCCCCGGCGCCGGACGCCGGCCACGAGAGCGCCCGCCCCGAGGACACCCTGCGGCTCATCGAGGAGCTGCTGCGGCTGGTCCGGGCCCGCCGGCCGCGCGACGGCTTCGACGAGCTGGCCGAGCACCGGCTGCGGGAGCGCCGGGCGCTGCTCGACCGGCACGCCCACCGGCGCCCGCCGGCCGCCGTCGCGGGCGGCTGGGTGCACGGCGACTTCCACCCGCTGAACCTGCTCTACCAGGGCGCCGAACCCGCCGCGATCGTCGACTGGGACCGGCTCGGCGTCCGCCCGCGCGCCGAGGAGGCGGTGCGGGCCGCCGCGATCTTCTTCGTCCGCCCGTCCGGGGAGCTCGCCCTGGACAAGGTGCGGGCCTACGCGCGCGCCTACCGGCGGGCGGCCGGGGCGGACCGCGCGGAGCTGGCCGCGGCGGTCGACCGGGTCTGGTGGGAGCGGCTCAACGACTTCTGGACCCTGCGCTGGCGCTACCAGCACCAGGACCGCAGGGCCGATCCGCTCTTCCCGGCCTTATCGGCCCTGGCCGTGTGGTGGACCCGCGAGTACGAGGCCGTGCGCGACGCCTTCGCGGGCTGAGGCCGCGCCCACCTGGCCGCGCTCCCACCCGGTCGGACCCCGGTCGGGCCCCGGCCGCTCAGCCCGTCCCAGCCGCTCAGCCCGTCCCGGCCGCTCAGCCCGTCCCGGCGGCCGTGCCCGTCGACGTGCCCGTGCTGCCCCGCGCGGTGCCGGAGGAGGTGCCCGTGCCCGAGGACGTACCCGTGGAGGTGCCGGTGGACGTGCCCGTCGAGGTGCCCGTGGACGTCCCGGTCGAGGTGCCGGAGGAGGAGCCGTCGGTGCTGCCCTCCGTCGTGCCCTCGGTGGTGCCCTCGGTCGTCCCCTCGGTGGTGCCCTCGCTGGTGCCCGTGCCGCCGTCGCTCGTGTCCGTCGGGTCGGTCGACGGGGTGTTCGTCGGCGTCGGGTTCTTCGTCGGGCGCTGGGTGGGCCGGTTGGTCGGCCGGTGGGTGTAGTCGTTGCCGCCCGACGAGGAGTCCGGCGGATCGGTCTGGTCCGAGGGCTCGTCGGAGGGGTCCGGGGACGGCGAGTCGGTGGACGGCGAGTCGGAGACCGCCGGCGGCTTCGTCCCGCCGTCGGTGCCCTTGTCGCCCGACTTGTCGATCGCGTACGCCACGCCCGCGACGATCGCGACCAGCGCGAGCGCCACGAACAGCAGCAGCTTGGCCCGGCTGCCGCCGCCGCCCTTGCCGCCGTACGCGCCGTCCTGGCCGTAGCCCCCGTGCCCGCCGTCGTAGCCCCCGTCGTCCGGGTTCATCGGCGGCAGGATCGGGCCCTGCGCGGTGTCGTGGTGCATCGGGTGGCCCATGGGGTGGCCGAGGACGGCCGTCGCGCCGACGCCGCCCATCCCGCCGCCCGGGGTGCTCATCGGGTCGGGCGCCCCGTACATCCCGTGGGGGTCGTGCATCCCGTGCAGGTCGACCGGACCGGTGTTCCACACACCGGTGTGGCCGCCCTGCTCCTGGAGCATCTGCAGCCCGTACTGGATCAGGCCGCGCATCTCCTCGGCGCTCTGGAACCGGTCGTCCGGGTCCTTCGCCAGCGAGCGCATCGCCAGGCCGTCGAGCTCCGGCGGCGAGGCGGGCGCCACCTCGGACGGCGGGACCGGCATGTCCTGGACGTGCTGGTAGACCACCGACAGCGGCGTCTCACCCGTGAACGGGGGCCGCAGCGCGAGCAGTTCGTAGAGCAGGCAGCCCGTCGCGTACAGGTCGGAGCGGTGGTCGACGGCCTTGCCGAGGGCCTGCTCCGGCGACAGGTACTGCGGGGTGCCCATGACCATGCCGGTCTGCGTCATCGTGGACTGCGCGCCGTGCAGCGCGCGGGCGATGCCGAAGTCCATGACCTTGACCGCGCCGCCGTGCGTGATGATCACGTTCGCCGGCTTGATGTCGCGGTGCACGATGCCGTGCTGGTGCGAGTAGGCCAGCGCCTCCAGGACGCCCGAGACGATGATCAGGGCCTGCTCCGGCCCCGGCGCCTCGGCGCTGATCAGCAGGTCGCGGATGGTGCGGCCCTCGACCAGCTCCATCACGATGTACGGCACGGGGCGGCCGTTGACCAGGTCCTCGCCCGAGTCGTAGACCGCCACGATCGCATGGTGGTTGAGGCCCGCGACCGACTGCGCCTCACGCGTGAAGCGGGCCTTGGAGACCGGGTCCTCCGCGAGGTCCGCGCGCAGCAGCTTCACCGCCACGGTGCGCCCGAGGCGCACGTCCTCCGCCGCGAACACCTCGGCCATGCCGCCGCGTCCGAGGCGGTGGGTCAGCCGGTAGCGTCCGTCGCCGACGACTCCGTCGGCGCCCCAGGACTCGGGAGAAGCGTCCGGCAGACCGCCACCTGCTCCGGATTCGGGTGCCATCAGTCCTCGCCGTCGTCTCTGTGCCGTGTCCAGTCGTCACGCTACAGGCTTCGTACGACATCACGGTCCGCGATGAACGGGCCATCCAACTCCCCACGCATACACCTGTGCAAATTCCGTGCCGTTCCTGTCACGCCCCCGTCACGCTCCCGGGACGGCCGCACGCGGAGGGTCACGGAACGGGTACCGAACCGGCACCCGGCTTGACGTGTCACCGCCCTCGGGCAGACTTGGCCGGGAAAATCCGGGATCAGCGCCGCCGCGCGCGCGTAGGGGGAAGCACGAGATGAGCCAGGACGGCGCACAGGGCCGCTATGCGGGCGGTTCGGTCGCGGGCGGCCGGTACCAGCTTCGCGACCTGCTCGGCGAGGGCGGCATGGCGTCGGTGTACCTGGCGTACGACAGCGCCCTGGACCGCCAGGTCGCCATCAAGACGCTGCACACCGAGCTCGGCCGCGAACAGTCGTTCCGCGAACGCTTCCGGCGCGAGGCGCAGGCGGTCGCGAAGCTGTCCCACACCAACATCGTCTCGGTCTTCGACACCGGCGAGGACACCCTCGACGGCGCCGTCATGCCGTACATCGTCATGGAGTACGTGGAGGGCCAGCCGCTCGGCTCGGTGCTCGCCTCGGACGTGCGGCAGTTCGGCGCGATGCCGGCCGACAAGGCGCTGAAGGTCACCTCCGACGTGCTCGCCGCGCTGGAGACCAGCCACGAAATGGGCCTGGTCCACCGGGACATCAAGCCGGGCAACGTGATGATGACCAAGCGCGGCGTGGTCAAGGTCATGGACTTCGGCATCGCGCGCGCCATGCAGTCCGGGGTCACCTCGATGACCCAGACCGGCATGGTCGTCGGCACCCCGCAGTACCTCTCCCCCGAACAGGCCCTGGGCCGCGGCGTCGACGCCCGCTCCGACCTGTACTCGGTCGGCATCATGCTCTTCCAGCTGCTGACCGGGCGGCTGCCCTTCGACGCGGACTCGCCGCTGGCCATCGCCTACGCGCACGTCCAGGAGGAGCCGGTCGCCCCGTCCTCCGTGAACCGCGCGGTGACCCCGGCGATGGACGCGCTGGTGGCCCGCGCCCTCAAGAAGAACCCGAACGAGCGCTTCCCCAGCGCCGCCGCCATGCGCGACGAGTGCCTGCGGGTGCTGTCCGCGGGCCAGACCGGGGCGCCGGTGATCGTCGCGGGCGGTCCGGTGCAGAGCGGTTCGGGTGTCGGCTCCGCCGTCTTCCCGCCGGTCGGCCAGACCCCGCCGCCCTCGGCGCACGGCATCCAGACCCCGTACCAGCCCACCCCGCAGCCGGGCCCCTACGGCGTCCCGACACCGGCGCCGGCGCCCTCGTACGGCTACCCGCCGCAGCAGGTCCCGACCCCGCCGCCCGCCTACCGGACGCCCGCGCCCTCGTACCAGGCCCCGGCGCCCGCCCCCGGCCCGTACACGATGCCCCAGCAGGCGTCCGGGTCCGGCGGGGCCTCCCCCTCCTCCTCGAACCGCTCGAAGATCGCCCTCGGCGCCCTCGCGCTGCTCGTGGTCGCGGGCGTGGTCACCGGGATCTCGCTCTACAACCGGGAGCCCTCGGACCCGCCCACCGCGAACGGTCCCAGCCAGGGCACCAGCGGCACCCCCGGCCACAAGGGCCCGGACCTCACCAAGACCATCGCCACCAAGAAGTGCACGGAGCCGACCGAGTCGAGCAGCGACCCGAGCATGATCGTGGTGCCGGACCTCACCTACAAGAACATCCAGTCGGTGAAGGACTGCATCCAGGCCGCCGGCTGGAAGATCAAGGCCGAGTCCTCGCTCGACGAGGCGACCTACGGCGAGGGCACGGTCATCACCCAGTACCCGCGCCAGGGCACGGACATCAAGCCGGAGGACGCGGAGTTCACCCTCCAGGTCTCCACGGGCAACCCGCCGCAGTAGAAAAGCGCCTCCCGCGCGGGAGGCGCTCAGGACCCGTCCGGATGCTCCGGGATGCCGGGTGTGTCCCCCCATGTGACGCTGAGCCGAAGAACACGGCGGCTCGGCACGGGAGGGGGTCACCCGGTGACTCCAGCGCTCCGCACGGCACGGACACGGGCCCTCGGCCCCGTCCTCGCCTGCTGTCTCACGGCGTGCGCGGTGCCTTTCGCCGCCCCGGGCGCCGCCTTCGCCTACGGGACCCGTGAGGCTCATGGGGTCCGTGAGGCTTATGGGACCCATGAGGCTTACAGGACCTATCCGGCTTACAGGACCGCTGAGGTCTACGGGGCCGGGGTCGCTCCCGTGAGCGGCGGGAGCGCCTCGGGACGGGGCGCGGCCGGGACCGGCGGGACCGCCGCCGGGGCCGCCGCCGGGACCGCCGTGGGGCACGGCGGGGCGCGCGGTACGGCCGCCGCCGGAAGCCCGGCGTCCGCCGGGGCGCCGTCCCGGAGCGGGCCGCCCCACGGACCCCACGGCACCCCGCCGTCCGCCGCGACCGGCGCGACGGGGACCACCGGAGCGACCGGAGCGACCGGAGCCACTGGTCAGGCCGGGACGCCCCCGCCGTCCGCCGCCACCGTTCTCCCGCGCCCCTCGGCCACCGGCGCCGGCACGGCGGCCGGGGCCGCGTCCACGAGTGCCCCGTCCTCGGCGACCGCCACCCGCGCGCCCGAGGGGCGGCCCGCCCCGAGCGGCGCCGCCTCGCTCGCCGGGCGGCCCGCGGGCGAGGGGCGGGAGCACCCGGGGCGGCCCGCGGAGCCGCCCTCCCCGGCCGCCTCGACGCCCCCGGAGGGCTCGGGAAGCCCTTCGCGTATCAAAACCGCAACAGAGGAAACACCTCCGGCGGCGGCCGACGAGGCGGCCGAAGCGGTACCCGAGACGGACGCCGGAGCCGGAGTCCCCTCGGCCGCGGCGCTCCCGGCGGCGGTCCCGAGGATCGGCACGCAGGCCGTCGGGAACCTGTCCGACCGGCGGATTCCCGTGCTGACGCTGGGAGTCGGGCTGGCCCTGATGGGGCTCGGCATCGGCTTCCTCGGGCTCCGGATGCGGCGCCGCTGACCCCCGCCCCGCCCGCAGCCGGGGCCCGGGTCCTCCTTGAGTCGGACCCGGGAGGTCCCTCTCAGGATGCTTGTCGGCTCCGGCATACCCGGTATACATACTGAGTATGTCGATCCGCCACGGGCTTCTCGCCCTCCTCGAACGCGGCCCGCGCTACGGCTCGCAGCTCCGCACGGAGTTCGAGTCGCGCACGGGCTCCACCTGGCCGCTCAACGTCGGCCAGGTCTACACGACCCTGGCCCGCCTCGAGCGGGACGGGATGGTCGGGCAGGACGGCGAGGACGGCGCGGGGCACGCGCTCTACGCGATCACCGACAAGGGCCGCGGCGAGCTGCGCGACTGGTTCGAGAAGCCCGTGGACCGCACCAGCCCCGCCCGCGACGAACTCGCCATCAAGCTGGCGATGGCCGTGGGCGCGCCCGGGGTCGACATCCGTGCCGTCATCCAGTCCCAGCGCCGGCACACCGTGAAGGCGATGCAGGACTACACCCGGCTCAAGGCGCAGGCCATCACGGCCGTCGAGAGCGGGGGAGCGCGCGAGCGCGACGACGTCGCCTGGCTGCTCGTCCTGGAGCAGCTGATCTTCCAGACCGAGGCGGAGGCCCGCTGGCTGGACCACTGCGAGGCACGGCTGATCCGGCTGTCGGCGGTCGCCGCCGCCACGGCCGGTTCGGGCGCCTCCGGCGGACCGTCCGGACCCTGGGCACCCGGCGGCCACGGCGGGGCCTCAGGGAGTCCGCCACGCGCCGCCACGGCCGCCTCCGCCCCGCCGGGGGCCACGGGGGCCTCGTAACCCGGCAGGACCACCGGTCGCGACAGGCCCCGCGAGGGCCCGCCCGACCCACCCGAAGTACCGCCCCACCCGACGTACCGGCGTACCCGAAGTACCGGCGTACCCGACGTACCGGCTACCGAGGCACCCGGCGCACGGACGTGCGCACGGCGCGCCGAGGTGCCGGCCGTACCGACGCACCGCTTCCGACCGCTCCGCAAGCACATCCGACCGACCCAGACCGTACGCACCGGCACCGGCATCCGCGCCGGACCGGGCACCGCCCGCGGCACCGTCCCCGGCACCGGCCCCGCGCCGTCGCCGTACCGCCGCCGGAGCCCGGCCGACGCCGCCCGGCACCTCGCCCGCGTACGCCCGAGGGGGATCCCGTCATGTCCACACAGCAGCCCGTGCTGCGTCTGCAGCAGCTGACCCGCGTCCACGGCGCGGGCGCCACCGAGGTCCACGCCCTGCGCGGCATCGATCTCGACGTCTACCCCGGCGAGCTCGTCGCCGTCATGGGCCCGTCCGGCTCCGGCAAGTCGACCCTGCTCACCATCGCCGGCGGCCTCGACGCCCCCACCTCGGGCCGGGTGATCGTCGAAGACACCGACATCACCACCGCGAGCGTCAAGCAGCTCGCGGCGCTGCGCCGCCGCAGCATCGGCTACGTCTTCCAGGACTACAACCTCATCCCGGCGCTCACCGCCGCCGAGAACGTGGCCCTGCCGCGCGAGCTGGACGGCGTCTCCGCCCGCAAGGCCCGCGGCGAGGCCATCGCCGCCCTGGCCGAGATGGAGCTCGGGCACCTCGCCGACCGCTTCCCCGACGAGATGTCCGGCGGCCAGCAGCAGCGCGTGGCCATCGCCCGCGCGCTCGTCGGCGACCGCCGCCTCGTCCTCGCCGACGAGCCCACCGGCGCCCTCGACTCCGAGACCAGCGAGTCCGTGCTCGCCCTGCTGCGCAGCCGCTGCGACGCGGGTGCCGCGGGCGTCCTGGTCACCCACGAGCCGCGCTTCGCCGCCTGGGCCGACCGGGTCGTCTTCCTGCGCGACGGCGCCGTCGTCGACCAGACCGTACGCAGCGAGGCCGACTCGCTCCTGACCGGCCGGGCGGCACAGCAGTGAACACGTGGCTCCACTCCTGGCGGGCCGCGATCCGCATCGCCCGCCGCGACGCCTGGCGCTCCAAGGGCCGCAGCTTCCTCGTCCTCGCGATGATCGCGCTGCCCATCCTCGGCGTCAGCGCCTTCTCCGTCACCATGCGCAGCTCCGAACTGCCGCCCGAGCAGAAGGCGGAACGCTCCCTAGGCGCCGCCGACGCGCGCTTCAAGGACGCCCGGGTCAGCGGCGTGCCGATCTACCAGGACCCGACGGGCGAGCGGAGCACGACCGTCAAGGACTACGAGGACGAGCCCTGGCCCGACGGCGGCACGGACGTCCGCAGGTCCATCCCGGCCGGCGCCACCGTCCTCACCGACGTCGCCGGCAGCGCCAAGCTGACCACCGCGCACGGGCTGCTGATGACCGAGGTCCGCGAGCTGAAGGCCGCCGACCCCGTCGCCCGCGGCATCATGCGGCTCCAGGAGGGCAGCTTCCCGCAGAAGAACGACGAGATCGCGGCGACCACGCACTTCCTGGAGACCAGCGGCCTGCACGTCGGCTCCACCCTCACCGCGCGCGGCTTCGACCGCCCGTACCGGATCACCGGCTCCTACGAGCTCCCCAACGAGCTCAAGAAGGACCAGGTCAACGCGCTGCCGGGGGCCTTCCTCGCGCCGTACAACAAGGCCGTCGAGAAGGCCGGGATCCCCGCGCAGGGCGTCTCCACCACGTATCTGGTGCAGAAGTCCGGTGGTTTCACGTGGAACAACGTCCAGGAGATCAACAAGAAGGGCGTGGTGGTCGAGTCCCGCGCCGTGACCCTGAACCCGCCCGCCGACTCCGAGGTCCCGCTGTACAAGAAGGACGGCTGGGGCAGCTTCGACGGCAGCCTGGCCGGCGACGCCGCCGTCCTGGCGGCCATCGCCACCATCGTCGGCCTGGCGATGCTGGAGATCTGCCTGCTCGCCGGTCCCGCCTTCGCGGTCGGCGCCCGCCGCTCGCGCCGCCAGCTCGGGCTCGTCGGCGCCAACGGCGGCGCCCGCAGCCACATCCGGGCCATCGTGCTCAGCGGCGGACTGGTCATCGGCGTCGCCGCGGCGGTCGTCGGCACCGTGCTCGCCCTGATCCTCACCTTCGTGCTCCGGCCGGTGCTGGAGGACGCCATGGGGCAGCGGTTCGGCGGCTTCACCGTCCGGCCGCTCGAACTCCTCGGCATCGCCGGACTCGCGATCCTCACCGGACTGCTGGCCGCGATCGCCCCGGCGATCACCGCCTCCCGGCAGACCGTCCTCGCCTCCCTGACCGGCCGCCGCGGCGTCCGCCACGCCAGCCGCGTCCTGCCCGTGATCGGCATCATCGCCATCCTGCTCGGTGCCGCCATCGCGCTGTACGGGTCGGTCGTCAGCGACCAGTACCTGATCGTCGCGGGCGGCTCGGCCATCGCCGAGCTCGGCGTGGTCGCCATGACCCCGGTGCTGGTCGGCCTCTTCGGCCGCCTCGGCCGCTGGCTGCCGCTGTCGCCGCGCCTCGCCCTGCGGGACTCCGTCCGCAACCGGGGCCGCACGGCCCCCGCCGTCGCCGCCGTCCTGGCCGCCGTCGCGGGCACCGTCGCCGTCGCCACCTACGCGGCCAGCACGGACGCCCAGGGCAGGGACGAATACCAGGCCCGGCTGCCGCACGGCGTCGTCGCCGCGCTCGTCACCGAGGAGGGCGGCCGGGACGTGCCCGCGGTCCGCGAGGCCGTCGAGCGCAGCTTCCCCGTGGACGTCCGCGCCGACGTCTCCCGGATCGCCGTCGGCAAGCCCGGCTGCGAGCCCTGGGGCGGCGGCAAGGGCTGCGGCCGCTTCGAGGTGGTCGTCCCGCGCGCCAACGAGTGCCCCCTGTGGGCCGCCACGTCCGACGGCTCCGACCCGTCGGAGAAGTTCACCAAGGAGCAGCGCCGCGAGCTCAGCACCAAGGACTGGCGCTGCCAGGCCAGCCCGGGCAACGGCGTCTACGTGGAGGGCGGACTGCTCGTCGCCGACGCCGGGATCCTCGGCGTCCTCGGGATCGACGACCCCGGCGCCGCCAAGGCCCTCGCCGAGGGCAAGCTGGTCAACTTCCTGAAGACGAACATCGACAAGAAGACCGGCACCGTCGGCATCAAGCTGATCACCGACACCGAGGCCGCCGACGCCGCCAGCCAGAAGAACCAGCCGGCCCCGGGCGAGGTCAAGAACCTGCCCGCCTACCAGGTGCCCGGCAACCCGCTCTCGTACGGCGTGCAGACCATCCTGAGCCCGGCCGCCGCCAAGGCCGCCGGACTGACCACCGTCCCGATGGGCGCGTACTTCACCACCGACCGGCTGCCCGACAGCGAGCAGCGGCAGAAGCTGGACGGCGAGATCGCCAAGCTGGGCAGCGATGTCGACCTCACCCTGGAGGAGGGGTACACCAGCAAGACCAGCCTCGTCCTCCTCGCGCTGACCGTCTTCGCCGGCCTGGTCACCATCGGCGCGGCCGGCATCGCCACCGGGCTCGCCCAGGCGGACGCGGAGGCCGACCTCAAGACGCTCGCCGCGGTCGGCGCCCCGCCCCGGGTCCGCCGTACGCTCAGCGGCTTCCAGTGCGGTGTGGTCGCGGCGATGGGCGTGGTCCTCGGCTCCGCCGCGGGCGTGCTGCCCGCGATCGGGCTGCGGCTCACCGAGGAGCGCGAGCAGATCGCGTTCTACGAGCAGAGCCTGGACATGGGCTGGGCGAGCTCGGACGCTCCGCCGTACGTGCCGATCGTCGTCCCCTGGGAGACGCTCGCCGCGCTCCTGGTGGCCGTGCCGCTCGGCGCCGCCCTGCTGGCCGCCCTGGTGACCCGCTCCCGCGGCGCCCTGGCCCGCCGGGCCGCCCACTAGGCGGCCGCCCGGGAGCCCCGGGAACACGCACACGCGTTCGTTGCCAGGCCGTGCCCCTGTACGAGGGTGGATCACCCCCGTACAGGGGCACACCGTGTGGTGAGGCATGTGTGCGAGAGAATGGCGGCATGGAGATGCCGAGGAATGACAGGTCGCAGGAGCACCCCCAGGTCCTCATCGTGGGCCAGGACGGGACGGCGCTCGGCGGCGCTCAGGGTGACGACGAATCCCGCGAGGTCCCGGTGACGGAAATGGTCGAACAGCCTGCGAAGGTCATGCGGATCGGCAGCATGATCAAGCAGCTTCTGGAGGAAGTCAGGGCGGCACCTCTCGACGAGGCCAGCCGCGTCCGGCTCAAGGAGATCCACGCCAGCTCGGTGAAGGAGCTGGAGGACGGTCTCGCGCCGGAGCTGGTGGAGGAACTGGAGCGGCTCTCCCTGCCGTTCACCGACGAGGCCATCCCCTCCGACTCGGAGCTGCGGATCGCGCAGGCCCAGCTCGTGGGCTGGCTGGAGGGCCTCTTCCACGGCATCCAGACGGCGCTGTTCGCCCAGCAGATGGCGGCCCGCGCCCAGTTGGAGCAGATGCGCCGCGCGCTCCCGCCCGGCGCCGGCCACGACGATGACGACGACGACCACGGCCCCGGCCACGGCCACGGCCGCGCGGTGGGCTCCGGCCCGTACCTGTAGGCGGTAGGCGCTAGGTGTATTGATCACGAGCGTTGTTGACACTGGTCTGGTCTTGAACATGGCGAAGACCTCCGGTGGGGTGGGAGCTGTCTAGGAACTCACCGCACGGAGGTCTTCGTGGCCCACCGTAATGCCCGGCTGACTGTCTTCGGTAGGAGACTGCTGGTCGAACGTGTCTGCTCAGGCCGTCCGGTCGCTCATGTGGCCGCCGAGATGGGCATATCCCGGGCCACGGCC
>NZ_JBVJDK010000008.1:0-422655 GCF_055582325.1 Streptomyces sp. NPDC042100 | reverse complement strand
ACGGGGTATCAACTAATCTGGCGTTGATTTTTGGCACGCTGTTGAGTTCTCAAGGTGCGGACGCTTCCTTTGTACTTACCCTCTCGGGCTTTCCTTCGGGCGCTTCCTTCGTTCTTGCGTTTCCGACTCTATCAGATCTTTCCGATCCGATTTCCTCGGTGCTTTCCGGTCCCGAATTTGTTTCCTCGAGGCCTTCCGGCGTGTTCCGACTTTATCAGAATCATTTCGGCCGACCTAATCGGTGACTTCGTGATTCGAATAAGGAATCGGGATGGCTCCACCGTCGGAGAATTCCGACCGGAGCGAGGAAGACTGTAACTCGTCGGCCCCGAGCTTGTCCAGCTCCAGGCAACCGTTCTAATCTACCTCCCCACGCCGACCGTGTCAACGGTTTTTGTGGGCGGAGAGGAGACTAGCAGGTCAGCGGAGTGCTCCGCACATCGGTGGTGTCGGGCAGGTCAGGCCGCCGTCGGCAGTTCCGCGCTGCGGTCGGCCTCTTCGACGTCGCCCGAGTCGCCGGCCCGCGCGGCACGGCCGCCGAGTACATAGACGTACGCGAGAAATGCCAGCTCAGCGATGATGCCGATGGAGATCCGGGCCCAGGTCGGAAGGCCCGACGGGGTCACGAAGCCCTCGATCAGGCCGGACGCGAAGAGGACCAGGGCGAGTCCGATGGCCATGCCGATCGCCGCCCGGCCTCGTTGCGCGAGGGCGGCCCGGCGGGTGGTGGGGCCCGGGTCGATCACGGTCCAGCCGAGGCGCAGGCCCGTACCGGCCGCGACGAAGACGGCGGTCAGTTCGAGCAGGCCGTGCGGAAGGATCAGGCCGAGGAAGACGTCGAGACGGCCGGCTCCCGCCATCAGGCCTATGCCGACGCCGACGTTCAGCATGTTGAGGAACAGGATGTAGAGGACCGGGATCCCCAGGAACGCGCCGAGCACCAGGCAGACGGCCGCCGCCTGGGCGTTGTTCGTCCAGACCTGCGCCGCGAAGGACGCCGCCGGGTGACTGGAGTAGTAGGTCTCGTACTGGCCGCCGGGGCGGGTCATCTCGCGCAGTTCGGCCGGGGCGCCGATCGAGGCCTGCACCTCGGGGTGCGTACCGATCCACCAGCCGATCAGGGCCGCGACCAGGGTCGATATCAGCGCCGTCGGCACCCACCAGTGGCGGGCGCGGTAGACCGCGGCGGGGAAGCCCGTCGTCAGGAACGTGGCCGCGTCCCGCCAGGAGGCGCGGCGGGTGCCCGTGACGGTCGCCCGGGCGCGGGCCACGAGCTGGGTGAGCCGGGCCGTGAGCATCGGGTCGGGGGCGCTGGTCTGGATCAGCGAGAGATGCGTGGCCGTGCGCTGGTAGAGGGCGACGAGTTCGTCGGCCTCCGCACCGCTGAGGCGGCGTCCCCGGCGCAGGAGGTGGTCGAGACGGTCCCACTCGGCACGGTGTGCGGTGACGAAGACGTCGAGGTCCATGATCGGCTGCTGCTCCAGGCACTGGGTGCGTACGGTCCGTACAACTGCGGCGCGCTGCGCATCAGCTTGGCAGACTGGCGTTCGGACGGGGTTCGGCAGGTCGACGAAGGGCGGGGCGGCGTGAGTGGGGTCGTGACGGGCGATGCCGTCGTACTGGGGTTGCAGCCGGCGCGGCTGCCGAGCCGGGCGCTGGCCCTGCTCATCGATCTCGTCGTGATCTGGTTCGCGTACCTGCTCGTCAGCCTTCTCCTCCTGGTGGCGACGGCTTCGCTGGACGAGGCCGCCGCCATGGCGATCTCCATCGTGGCCTTCCTCCTCTTCCTCGTCGGCGTGCCGATCGCCGTGGAGACGCTGACGCACGGGCGGTCGCTCGGGAAGCTGGCCTGCGGGCTGCGGGTGGTGCGGGACGACGGGGGGCCGATCCGGTTCCGGCACGCGCTGATGCGCGGGGCCATGGGGGTCGTCGAGATCCTGATGACCTTCGGTGCCGTCGCGTGCGTCGCCTCGCTCGTCTCCGAGCGCGGGCGGCGGATCGGGGACGTCTTCGCGGGGACGCTGGTGGTGCGGGAGCGGGTCGCCTCCGCCCGGAGCATGGTCGTGCCGCCGCCCCCGCAGTGGCTCGTCGGGCGGTTCGGCGGGCTGGACCTGTCGGCCGTGCCCGATCCGCTGTGGCTGGAGATACGTCAGTACCTGACGCGGATGACGCAGCTGGACCCCGCCATCGGGCGGCGGCTCGCCGAGCGGCTCGCCGACGAGCTCGTGGCCCGGACCGGGACGCCTCCGCCGCCGGGGGTGCCCGCCGCCGCCTTCCTCGCCGGCGTCGTCGCCGAGCGGCAGGCCCGGGACGCCCGGCGGGCGTTCACCCCCACGGCCACGGCCGGGAGCGCGGGTGGGAGCGGGAGCGGGTCGGTGGGGCTCGGTGGGCTTCCGGGGGGTGGGGTGCGTCCGTCGGGGGGTGGCTCCGGGCGGCAGTCGGCCGCCGGGGGTTCCGGGGGCGCCGATTCCTCCGGGGCCGCCGCTCCCGCCACCGGGTTCGCGCCGCCCGCCTGAGTCAGAAGGCCGACGGCGGGGTGCCCAGGTCCTCCAGCTCGATGCCGGGGGCCGAGAGGACCACGTCGCCGGCCAGGTGGACGGTGTGCCGCTCCCCCGTGTCGAGGGTGCTGACCTGGTACTCGTCCACGGTCAGGGGCCCGTTGTCAGTGGCGTGCGCTTCACTCTTCATCAGGGCCCAGGACTGGTCGACCGTCAGGGGGGCGAGCACGGGATCCGTGAAGGCGACGAGCCGGACGCGGGTCTCGGGGGAATCGGGGGTGAGCCGCAGGAGCCGGGAGATCGCGACGAGGAACGCCGGGGACGTGCCGGCGAAGGCGTGGGCGCGCACCTTGCCTTCGGTGGCGTGGGCTCCGGTGGGGTCGGTGCGGACCCAGGTGACGCCGTCGACGGCGGCGCCCCGCACCTGCCAGTCCGCGGAGCGGAGTTCGAGGCGGATCGGGCGGCCCAGTTCGTCGATGGCCAGGTCGACGGAGCCCATGGGGTCGCCGGAGGGGGTGGTCGTCCGTGAGACGTAGCGCCAGCCGGACGGGCCGGGCGCGCAGCTGAAGTGCTCTTCACCGAGGGGGGTGTGATCGTGCGGGTCATGGAGCGAATAACGGCCGCGGGGCATGGGTCCTCGGGGTGCTTCCTGGAGCTGTGGGCCGGGTGAGACGGGGCAGGCCCCCGACACGGGGGTGCGGGGGCCTGCTTGTTCCTCTACGGGTGTGCCGGGCACCCGGGCGTCCGTGAGCGGACGCCCGGTGCCGGTGCATCAGTAGCGGTAGTGGTCCGGCTTGTACGGGCCCTCGACCTGGACGCCGATGTAGGAGGCCTGCTCCGGGCGGAGGGTCGTGAGCTTGACGCCGAGGGCGTCGAGGTGGAGGCGCGCGACCTTCTCGTCGAGGTGCTTCGGGAGCACGTAGACGTCGGTCGGGTACTCCTCCGGCTTGGTGAAGAGCTCGATCTGGGCCAGGGTCTGGTCCGCGAAGGAGTTCGACATCACGAAGGACGGGTGGCCCGTCGCGTTGCCCAGGTTGAGCAGCCGGCCCTCGGAGAGGACGATCAGGACCTTGCCGTCGGGGAAGGTCCAGGTGTGGACCTGCGGCTTGACCTCGTCCTTGACGATGCCGTCGATCTTGGCCAGGCCGGCCATGTCGATCTCGTTGTCGAAGTGGCCGATGTTGCCGACGATCGCCTGGTGCTTCATCTTGGCCATGTCGCCGGCCATGATGATGTCCTTGTTGCCGGTCGTGGTGATGAAGATGTCGGCCGTCTCGACGACGTCGTCCAGGGTCGCGACCTGGTAGCCGTCCATCGCCGCCTGGAGGGCGCAGATCGGGTCGATCTCGGTGACGATGACGCGCGCGCCCTGGCCGCGGAGGGACTCGGCGCAGCCCTTGCCGACGTCGCCGTAGCCGAAGACGACCGCGGTCTTGCCGCCGATGAGGACGTCGGTGGCGCGGTTGATGCCGTCGATCAGGGAGTGGCGGCAGCCGTACTTGTTGTCGAACTTCGACTTGGTGACGGCGTCGTTCACGTTGATCGCCGGGAAGAGCAGGGAGCCGGCCTGCTGCATCTCGTAGAGGCGGTGGACACCGGTGGTGGTCTCCTCCGTCACGCCGCGGATCTCCGAGGCGAGCTGGGTCCACTTCTGGGGGCTCTCGCCGAGGGTGCGGTTGAGGAGGGTCAGGATGTACCCGTACTCCTCGCTGTCCGCGGTGGACGGGTCCGGGGCGGAGCCGGCCTTCTCGAACTCGACGCCCTTGTGGACGAGGAGGGTGGCGTCACCACCGTCGTCGAGGATCATGTTCGGGCCGCCGGTGGGCGTGTTCGGCCAGGTGAGGGCCTGCTCGGTGCACCACCAGTACTCCTCCAGGGTCTCGCCCTTCCAGGCGAAGACCGGGACGCCCTGGGGGTTCTCCGGGGTGCCGTTCGGGCCCACGGCGATGGCCGCGGCGGCGTGGTCCTGGGTGGAGAAGATGTTGCAGGAGGCCCAGCGGACCTCGGCGCCGAGGGCGACCAGGGTCTCGATGAGGACGGCGGTCTGCACGGTCATGTGCAGGGAGCCGGTGATCCGGGCGCCAGCCAGCGGCTGGGCGGCGGCGTACTCGCGGCGGATCGACATCAGGCCGGGCATCTCGTGCTCGGCGAGGGTGATCTCCTTGCGGCCGAAGGCGGCGAGGGAGAGGTCGGCGACCTTGAAGTCCTGGTTGGCGACAGTCGTCATGACTGGTGCTGCTCCTCGTGTGATCGGTTCGAGGGTCGAGTGGGCACACCGGTGCACCGCAGTCGTGCCGTCACGCGGGCATGGGAATGCCCGGTAACTTCCGCGGTGCAGTCGTCGGAGGCCCTCTCTCCCTCGGCCGGTCCATGTGGGGACCGCCCGACCGCCATCAGCAGCGACGTCTGGCTGGTCACGAATCTACACCGATCGGCGCAGTGACCCACAGTCCGGTCCCGTTCCGGATTCGGCTGGATCATGGCTCGACAAAGGGTCCAGCGGCCTGCATATTCAGGGCCTTTTGGACTTTTGACGCCGTCGTCCGCCGCGAAAGGATGCTTCGGGATTCCGGAGCGATGGCGTCCGGGGAGAGCGTGAGGAGACGTACGTGAGGAACAGCTCGTGACCAGCCCCGCGGGTGAGCAGCGCACGCGGAGGCTGCTCGCGGTGACCGCGTGTCCGACGGGGATCGCCCACACCTACATGGCGGCGGAGAAGCTGGCCCAGGCCGCCGCGGCGATGGGTGTGGAGATCAAGGTGGAGACCCAGGGATCCATCGGCGCGGAGAACGTTCTTACTGACAACGATGTCAGAAACGCGGACGGGATCATCATCGCCGCCGACAAGGACGTGGACCGCAGCCGGTTCGCCGGCAAGCCGGTGCTGTCGGTGGGAGTCGCCGAGGGCATCCACCACCCCGAGCGGCTGATCGAGCGGGTCGCCGACGCGCCCGTACAGGCGGGCGACGGGAGCGGCGGCGCGGCGGGCGACGGAGGCGGCGCGGGAGGCGGCGGCAAGGAGCGGAGCCTCGCGTACAAGGCGCTGATGAACGGCGTCTCGTACATGATCCCGTTCGTCGTCGTGGGCGGGCTGCTGCTCGCGGTGTCGCTCGCCATGGGCGGCCACCCGACGCCGGAGGGCCTGGTCATCCCGGAGGACTCCTTCTGGAAGGACGTCAACAACATCGGGACCATCGGCTTCCAGCTGATGGTGCCGATCCTGTCCGGCTACATCGCGTACGCCATCGGGGACCGGCCCGCGCTGGTGCCGGGCATGATCGGCGGCTGGATCGCCAACACCGGCGCGCTGTACGGCTCCGAGGCGGGCGCGGGCTTCATCGGCGCCATCGTCACCGGCTTCCTCGCGGGCTATCTGGTGCTGGCGATCAAGAAGGTCCCGGTGCCGAAACTGGTCCAGCCGATCATGCCGATCATCGTGATCCCGATCGTCGCCACGACCTCGCTCGGGCTCTTCTTCATCTACGTGATCGGGCGGCCCATCTCCTGGGTCTTCGAGCACCTGACGAGCTGGCTCGGCGGGATGACCGGCACCAGCGCGATCCTGCTGGGGGCGATCCTCGGTCTGATGATCGCGTTCGACATGGGCGGGCCGGTCAACAAGACGGCGTTCCTGTTCGGCGCCGGGCTCATCGGCACCGGCAACGAGGCCGTCATGGGCATGTGCGCCGCCGCGATCCCGGTCATGCCGCTCGGCCAGGGCCTGGCGACGCTGATCCGCCGCAAGCTCTACAGCCAGCAGGAGCGGGACACCGGCATGGCCTCGCTCTTCATGGGCATGTTCGGCATCTCGGAGGGCGCGATCCCGTTCGCCGCCGCACGGCCCGCGCAGGTGATCCCGGCGAACATGCTGGGCGGTGCCGTCGCCGGCGCCCTCGCCGGGCTCGCCGGGGTGACCGACGCGGTGCCGCACGGCGGTCCGATCGTCGCCGCGCTGAGCGCGATCGGCGGGGTGCCGATGTTCTTCGTCGCGGTCGCGGCGGGCACGGTCGTCACCGCGCTCTCCACCAACGCGCTCATCGAGATCCGCGAGCGGCGCGCCGGGGGTGGCGGGGCGGCCCTCGCCACGGCGGGAGCGCCCGCCGAGGCGGCCGTCGGGGTGCCCGCCGGGGTCGGCGCGGCCGTGCCCGCCGGGGCGCCCGACTCCGGGGCGGCCTCCGTGCCCGCTGCCGGGGCGGCCTCCGTGGCGGCCTCCGGTGCCGGGCCCGCGCCCGGTGCGGGCGGCGGCGGAGGTGCCTCGGCCGAGGGGGGCGGAGACCAGGTGCTGTCCGGGTATCTCACCGCCCGGACCGTGAAGCTGCGGCTCGACGCCGATGACAAGGACGCGGCGATCCGCGAGATGGCCGCGATGCTCGCGGGGACCGGGAAGGTCGCCGATCCCGAGGAGCTCGTCCGTGTCGCCTTCGCGCGGGAGGACCAGGGCACGACCGGGCTCGGCGAGCAGATCGCCATCCCGCACGCCAAGACGGACGCGGTCACCGAGCCGCTCGTCGGCTTCGCCCGTTCGCCGGAGGGCGTGGAGTGGGGCTCGCTCGACGGGACGAAGGCGCGGCTGATCTTCATGATCGCGGTGCCGGCGGCGGCCGCCGGTGACGAGCACCTGCGGATCCTGGCGCTGCTGTCCCGCAGGCTGATGGACGCCGCCTTCCGCGAGCGGCTGCTGGAGGCGCCCGACGAGGACGGGGTGCTGGCGCTGCTCGCCGAGATCCGGTAGCCGGTAGCCGGTAGCCGGTAGCCGGTAGCCGGTAGCCGATGGTCGATTGCCGCCGGCCGATGGCGTGTCGCGGCGGTCGTACCGAGGGCGGAGGCCCCGGACCTGCTCGTTCAGGTCCGGGGCCTCCGCCCTTCCTCGGCGTCAGGCGGTCTCGGCCGCCGGGCGCTCGGTGTAGATGTCCGGCTCCAGGTAGATGACCCGGGCGATCGGGACGGCGGCGCGGATGCGCTCCTCGGCCGCGTTGATCGCGGTGGCGACCTCGGCGGCGGTGTCGCCGCCCTGGACGCCGATCTTGGCCGCGACCAGCAGCTCCTCGGGGCCGAGGTGCAGGGTGCGCATGTGGATGAGGCGGGTGACGGTGTCGCCGTCGACGATCGCGGCCTCGATCTTCTTCACCTCGTCGATCCCCGCCGCCTCGCCGAGGAGCAGCGACTTGGTCTCGGCGGCGAGCACGATCGCGATGAGGACGAGCAGCACGCCGATGCAGACCGTGCCGATGCCGTCCCAGACGCCGTTGCCGGTCAGCAGCGCCAGGCCGACGCCGCCGAGGGCGAGGACGAGGCCGATGAGGGCGCCGAGGTCCTCCAGGAGGACGACGGGCAGCTCGGGGGCCTTGGCCCGGCGCACGAACTCCTTCCAGGACAGCGAGCCGCGGAGCTGGTTCGACTCCTTGATCGCGGTCCGGAACGAGAAGGACTCCGCGACGATCGCGAAGAGGAGGACGCCGACCGGCCAGTACCAGGCCTCGATCGCGTGCGGGTGCTTGATCTTCTCGTAGCCCTCGTAGATGGCGAACATGCCGCCGACGGAGAAGAGCACGATGGAGACGAGGAAGGCGTAGATGTACCGCTCGCGGCCGTAGCCGAAGGGGTGCTGCGGGGTGGCCTCGCGCTGGGCGCGCTTGCCGCCGAGGAGGAGCAGCCCCTGGTTGCCGGAGTCGGCCAGGGAGTGCACCGACTCGGCGAGCATCGAGGACGAACCGCTGAAGAGGAACGCCACGAACTTGGCTACGGCGATCGCGAGGTTGGCGGCGAGCGCCGCCACGATCGCCTTGGTTCCGCCTGACGCGCTCATGGGTCTACGTGTTCCCTTCGTCGCTGCTACGGGCCGCGGTGCCGCCGCCCTACTGCCGTCGTTCGGCCGGTCATTGTCGCATCAGGCCACGACGGTGGCACGGAAGAGCGTTCCGGCGCCGGACAGTTCGGTCGTTTCGCCCGCCGGGACGAAGACCGACTCGCCGGGCGCGAGCGCGGCCCCGTTCACGACGGGGCGGCCGGCGGTGCCGAGCAGGATCTGCGGAGTCGCGGTGGTGAGCGCGGTGGGGGCGGCGCCCTCGGGGCGTACGAAACGGGAGAGGCGGAACTCGTCGATGGGGGTCTCGTAGACCTCCTCCCCCGCCGGGGACGCCTCCGGGCGCAGGATGCCCGGCTCCATCGGCTCGAAGCGGACCACCCGAAGGAGTTCCGGCACGTCGACGTGCTTGGGGGTGAGGCCGCAGCGCAGCACGTTGTCGGAGTTGGCCATGATCTCGACGCCGAGGCCGTCGAGGTAGGCGTGCGGCACCCCGGCACCCAGGAAGAGGGCCTCGCCGGGCTGGAGGGTCACCTGGTTGAGCAGCATGGCCGCGATGACGCCGGGGTCGTTGGGGTAGTGGTGGGCGATCTGGGCGTACGTGGCGTACGCGCCGCCCAGCCGGCCCGCCGCGGCGGCGGCTTCGGCGACGGTGGGGGCCAGCTCCTCGCGGTCGGCGGTGAGGAGCGCCGTCAGGACCTCGCGCAGCGCGGCCTCGGCGGGCTGGGCGCGCAGGAGGTCGACGTACGGCTTGAGGGTGTCGACGCCGAGCGCGGCGAGCGTGTCGGCCGCGTCGAGCGAGTCGCGGAAGCCGCACAGGCCGTGGAAGCGGGTGAGCGCGCAGATCAGCTCGGGCTTGTGGTTGGCGTCCTTGTAGTTGCGGTGCGGGGCGTCGAGCGGGACGCCCTCGGCCTCCTCTGCGGCGAAGCCCTCGCGGGCCTGGGTGAGGTCGGGGTGGACCTGGAGGGAGAGGGGGGCGCCGGCGGCGAGGATCTTGAACAGGAAGGGGAGGTGCGGGCCGAACTTCTCGACGGCCGCCGGGCCCAGTTCGCGTACGGGGTCGGCGTCGACGACCTCGTTGAGGGGGCCCCGGTCGGTGCGGGAGGGGGCGCCGGGGTGGGCCCCCATCCACATCTCGGCCTGGGGCTCGCCGGTGGGGGCGAGGCCGAGCAGTTCCGGGATGGCCGTCGTCGATCCCCAGGCGTAGGGGCGGACGGTGTTGGCGAGGCGGTCCATGGGGCTTCCAGCTCTTTTCAGTGCGATGGGTGCGGTGATGGACGTGGGGGCCGTGGGGACTGCGGGGGCTGCGGGGGCTGCGGGGGCTGCGGGGGCTGCGGGGGCTGCGGGGACTTTGAGGTCTGGGGGATCTGTGGGGTCTGTGGGGTCTGTGGGGTCTTGGGGGGTGTACAGGGGGCTGTGGGGTCTGTGCGAGGACTTCTGTGGGGTCCGTGCGGTCCTGCCGGTTCTGTCTACCGGGGCCGTGGGGACGTCAAGGGGCCGCCGCGGGGCGGCCCGGTGAAGGGCCGGGGCCGTGGCGGGTGACGTGGACGGTGCGGGGGCCGTACGGGGTGGTGGGCGCGGGGCGGGTCATGGTGCCGGGGTGGTCAGCGGGGGGAGAGGCCCGCGGAGGCGAGGGAGAGGTAGACGGCGGCGAAGTCGGTCACCGCGAGGAGTTCGGCCAGCGCCTCCAGCGCCGTGCCCTCCTCCGGCTCCAGCTCGCTCAGGGCCGTGCCGTGGCCGAGGACGAGCTCGCGGGCCGCGGGCGCGGCGCTGAGGGCGCCGGTCTCCGGGTCCACCGGGCTCTCGGGGCCGGGGCTCTCCGGGGGCGGCGGCGTGCCCTCCGCCCGGTCCGGCCCGGCCGCGGCCGCCCGGCCCCGGCTCGTGGCGCGGTCGCGGAGCAGGACCACCCGGGCGCGCAGGGCCTGCGGCTCGTCGACGCGGTCGCGGAAGAAGTCGTCGGGGTCGGCGCCCGCCGCGTAGTCCCCCGCCAGCAGGACGCCGTGGGCCGGCATGGCCTCCGGGAGCTCGGCGGCGAGGGCGGGCAGGCCGGCCAGTTCGGCGAGGACGGCGGCGAAGCGGCGGCCGGCCGGGCCCGCGGCCGGGCCCTCGGTCCAGATCAGCGGGAGCGCGTCGGCGAGTTCGGCGGCCAGGGTCTTGGCCGGGTTGCCGTAGGTCGCGATGGCGGGGCCGCAGCGCTCCGCCGTGCGGTCCAGGCGGTCGGCGACCTGCTCCAGGGCCTCCGGCGGGGCCTCGACGAGGCCGACGCGGTCCAGCAGCGCGAGGAGCGGGGTGAACAGGGCCCAGAGCGCGCCGGGGCTCGCGGCGAGCGTCTCGCCGTACTCCGGGACGGTCTCGTGCGGGGCCATGGCCATGGGCACGAGCAGGCCGTGGGAGCGGCCGACGGCCTCGGCGAGCGGGGAGGACTTCGGGGCGACTCCGACGACGGTGATGCCTCGGCGGTACGCCTGCTCGGCGAGGAGCGCGAGGCCCGGTTCGGAGCCGTCCGTCGTCGGGATGAGCAGCAGGTCCACGGAGCCGGCCCAGCCGGGCAGGGCCCAGCGCAGGGCGCCGGCCGCGGGGGCGACGCCGGTGGGGGCGAGGCGGATGACCGGGCTGGCCGCGCCGGCGAGGGCGCCGACGAGGTCCGCGACGCCGGCGGCCGCGGTGCCGGGGCCCGCGACGAGGACGGCGCGCGGGCGGCCCTCGGGGCGGAGCTCCGCGATGCCGGCCTCGGTGGCGTGCCGGGCGGCGGTCCTGACCCGGGCGCCCGCCTCGGCGGCGCCGCGGAGCAGGCCGCGGCGGTCGGCGAGGGCCAGGGCTTCCGGATCGTCGAGGAGCGTCTCGTCGAGCATGTCGCGGCCTCCGGTCGTCGGAGCGGGGCCGGCCGGTGTCGGCCGGCGTGGTCTTCCCCCGGGCTCCCCGTCACCCGTCGCGCGGGCCCCGGGTCGCCCCGTCACCCGTCGCGCGCGGCACGGGTCTTCCCCGTGCGCGCGGCACGGGCCTTCCCGTTACGCGGGGCGGCGGGCCTCGTCGACGAGGAGGACCGGGATGCCGTCGCGGACCGGGTACGCCAGGCCGCAGTCGGCCGCCGTGCAGACCAGCTCCGGGTTCTCGTCCGCCGTCCGGTCATCGAGGGGGGCGTGGCAGGCCGGGCAGGCCAGGATCTCCAGGAGGCCGGCTTCGAGCTGCGGCATGTCGGGTCCCTTCGGGGCGGGCGTTTCTGCGGTCTCGGGCCAGGTCAGCCTACCGCCGGGAGCGGGGGGTGTGCGGTCGGCGGTCCGGTGGGGACGGAAGGGCGGGGACGGGCGGGCGACGGCGGGGACGGGCGTGCGACGGCGGGGCGGGGGGAACCGGGTCTCCCCGCCCCGCCGTCGGCTACCCGCCCCGTCGTCGGCTAACCCCGTACGAGCTTGAGGACCTCGTCGCGGAGTTCGGTCATCGTGGGCTCGGTGCGGGCCTCGATGTTGAGGCGGAGGAGGGGCTCCGTGTTGGAGGCGCGGAGGTTGAACCACCAGTCGGCGGCGGTGACGGTCAGGCCGTCGAGGTCGTCCAGGGTGACGCCGTCGCGGCCCTCGTAGGCCTCGCGGACGGCGGCGAGCCGGCCGGCCTGGTCGTCGACGGTGGAGTTGATCTCGCCGGAGGCCGCGTAGCGGTCGTAGGCGGCGACCAGGGACGACAGCGGGCCGTCCTGGCCGCCGAGGGCGGCGAGGACGTGGAGCGCGGCGAGCATCCCGGTGTCCGCGTTCCAGAAGTCCTTGAAGTAGTAGTGCGCGGAGTGCTCGCCGCCGAAGACGGCGCCGGTCTTCGCCATCTCCTCCTTGATGAAGGAGTGGCCCACGCGGGTGCGGACGGGCGTGCCGCCGTTCTCGCGGACGACCTCGGGGACGGACCAGGAGGTGATCAGGTTGTGGATGACCGTGCCGCCCGGGTTCTTGGCGAGTTCGCGCGCGGCGACGAGGGCGGTGATGGCCGACGGGGAGACCGGGTCGCCGTTCTCGTCGACGACGAAGCAGCGGTCGGCGTCGCCGTCGAAGGCAAGGCCGAGGTCGGCGCCCTCGGCGCGGACGCGGGCCTGGAGGTCGACGATGTTCTTCGGGTCGAGGGGGTTGGCCTCGTGGTTCGGGAAGGTGCCGTCGAGCTCGAAGTACATCGGGACGACGTCGAGCGGCAGGCCGTCGAAGACGGTGGGGACGGTGTGGCCGCCCATGCCGTTGCCCGCGTCCACCACGACCTTGAGGGGGCGGATCGCCGACAGGTCGACGAGGGAGAGCAGGTGGGCCGCGTAGTCGGCCAGGGTCTCGCGCTCGGTGACCGTGCCCTCGGCGGGGGCCGCCGCCGGGGCGCCCTCGTCCGACCAGCGCTCGACGAGCTCGCGGATCTCGCCGAGGCCGGTGTCCTGGCCGACCGGGGCGGCGCCGGCGCGGCACAGCTTGATGCCGTTGTACCGGGCCGGGTTGTGCGAGGCGGTGAACATGGCGCCCGGCAGGTGCAGCGCGCCGGAGGCGTAGTACAGCTGGTCCGTGGAGCAGAGGCCGATCAGCGTGACGTCCGCGCCCTGGCGGGCCGCGCCTCGGGCGAACGCGGCGGACAGGCCCGGCGAGGAGGGGCGCATGTCGTGCCCGATGACGATCGCCTCGGCGTCCGTCACCTTCACGAAGGCCGCTCCGAAGAGTTCGGCGAGCCCCTCGTCCCACTGATCCGGCACCACCCCGCGGACGTCGTACGCCTTCACGATCTGCGACAGGTCAGCAGCCACGGATCAACCCTCCTGAAGTCTCGGCAACACCGACGCGCGGAATGCGGCGCGCGTGCGGAACGCCCAAACTACCCGGGAAGGGACCTTGATCAGTTTTCGGGGAGTCAGTTCTCCGGGGAGCGGAGCACCCGGAGGTGGCCCCGGCGGCCGACCTCCATGGGGTCGCCGCCGCGTCCGCCGCCCTTGCCGCCGGCCTCGGCCGCGCGCTCCTGGGGGCGGGCCGCCTCGCGGACCGCGTTGGCGAGGGCTTCGAGGTCGTCGCCGCTGGGGCGGGCGGGGGCGGAACCGTCGGTGAGCCGCACGACCTCCCAGCCGCGCGGGGCGGTGAGGCGCTCGCTGTGCTCGGCGCACAGGTCGTAACAGTGGGGCTCGGCGTAGGTGGCGAGCGGGCCGAGGACCGCGGTCGAGTCGGCATAGACGTACGTCAGTGTCGCGACGGCAGGCCGGCCGCACGCAGTGCGCGAACAGCGACGTACAGGGCTCACGACGTTGGACGGTACCGCACTCTTGAGCGGGCCGCGACGACTCTCCCCCAGGTCACTCCACCGTGTCGTGGTGTGACGTCCGCCACGGGACCGTTCCGGGCGCCCTTTCCGACCTGCGGAAGGGCCGTGGCGCACCGGGCGCGGCGGCGCGAGTTCCGGACATCGCGGCGTACCGATTCGGTCAGTCACGGCCGAATGGCCGATCACGGGCGACCCGGAAATCGAGCCCTCGTGTGGCCGGAACGTTCGGGTCCCGGCAGTCCCGCCGGCCGGGACGGGGTCCGGGAGCGGTCGAGGCGAGCTCGGGGAACACCGGAGAGAGTTACGCTGCGTCAGTGACCGAACCCACCAGCAGCAAGGACAGCCCCGCGCCCCGGGTGCGGCGCCGCGACCGGCACGGCCGGGGGATGCGGGGGCCGGTCGCCCCGCCGCAGGTGCCGCTGTCGGCGAGCCGGGCGGACACCTTCCGGGATCTGGTGCTGGACTCCGTGGAGCGGCTGGAGCGGCGCTGGCCGCAGCTCGCCGATGTGGAGTTCCTGGTCATGGAGGTCCCGCCGACGGTCGCGGGCGAGGCCGTGGTGGCGCTGGGCGGGTCGGCGCCGGCCGAGAAGGACGAGCCGGCCCGGGTGGTGGTCTACCGGCGGCCGGTGGAGATCCGCTCCAAGAGCCGCGACGAGCGGGCGCTGCTGGTCCACGAGGTGGTGGTGGAGCAGGTGGCCGAGCTGCTGGGGCTCTCCCCCGAGTCCGTGGATCCGCGGTACGGGCAGGACGAGCAGGACTGAGACCCCCGGGGCCCGGGCCCCGGGCCCCGGGGGCCGGGTCCGGGGGCCGCACCACTCTTACGGGAGCCCCGCACCACCCGTACGGGGTGCGGGGGCGCTCAGTCGTCCAGGACCGACAGGTCCTGCCGGGCGAGGGGGACGATGACGCTGCTGCGGTCGTCCTCGAAGTTCTGGATGGTGAACATGGGGATGCCGTCGCGCGGCAGCTCCAGCATCCGGGAGCCGTGGACGGGGCCGCCCGAGAGGCGCTCGACGGTCAGCGCGTAGCTGCCCTTCAGGCCCTCGGGGACGGGTGCCGGGAGCGCGGTGGTCGTGCCGGCCTTGAGGGTGAGCTTCTTGGTGACCGGGGTGCCGCCCTCGGAGCCCGCCGAGGCGGTGATCATGACCTCGGCGGCGGCGCCGGGGGCGGTCAGGGAGAGCGTGGAGCCCTTGGCGCGGTTGTCGGCGACGGTCGCGCGGCCCTCGATGGCGCCGGCCGCCGGGATGAAGGCGACCTCCTGCCGGTCGCCCTTGCCCCGGACGACCTGGAGCGCGGCGACGACGGGCGTCGGCTTCTTCGGGTCGGACGGGGTCAGCAGGAGCGAGCCGGGCTCGCCGCGCATGAGGTCCTTGAGGTCGGCGGCGGCGGTCATGCCCGACTTGACGTGCAGGGAGGTGGCGCTGGCCGGGACGATCGCGCCGGTCGGGGTGACCAGCTGGATCTTCAGGTCGGCGTCGTCGTCGCCCGGCGCGAAGGCGACCAGCCGTACGGAGGTGGCGTCGGCGGGGATGCCGGGCAGCACGGCGGTGGCGGAGGGGTCGGCGGAGGCGGGCAGCCAGTCGCTGCCGAGCTTGTCGTCGGCGGAGCCGATGAGGGCGCCGACCCGTCCGCTGCGGGTGCTCACGTGGACCGTGACGTCCTGCTGGGCCGCCTCGCCGGTGAGGGTGGGCAGCAGCACCGGGACGGTGGAGCGGGCGGGGACCGGGATGCCCTCGGTGATCTGGGACTTGAGGACGCCCTCGGGGCCGTACAGCTCGATGTCGACGACGGCGGCGCTGTCGTCGGGGTTGGTGAGGTGGACGTAGTCCTGGCGCTGCTTCGCGGTGGAGGCGGCCGGGAACCAGAAGTCGGTGTCGGGGGCGGTGCAGGAGGTGCCGAGCAGTCCTCGGGCGCCGCCGGCGGGGTTGACCGTGGTCTGCTGGACGGTCCAGCCGGGGGCGAGGACGCCGTTCGCGGTGCCGGTGAGGGCGGGCGCGGTGGCGCCGTCGGCCTCGGCGGTGACGGGGGTGCCGGGCTTGGTGACGGGCGCGGGCGCCTTGGGCGCCTTGGGCTTCTTGGCGGCCGTGTCGCCCGGGGTGGCGGCGGTGGCGGCGGGCTTGAGCTCGGCGCGGGCCTCGGTGCCGCCGCCGGTCTCGCTGGTGCGGCCCTTGCCGGTGCCGGGCGGGGTGTACGCGGTGTACCGGGTCTCCGCGACCTCGGACAGGCTCGGGGCGGGGCAGAGCAGGCTGGAGCGCTCCACGGGCAGCCGGGCGGGGGCCTGGGCGGCCGGGGCGGCGGTGCCGTCGGGGGCGGTCAGGGAGGCGACGCCGGTGACGGCGGCGAGGGCGGTGGCGACCGCGATCAGGGAGAGGGTCGTGCGCTTCACTGGTGGCTGCTCCCGTCGGGACGCTGCTGCTGCTCGGGATCCTGGCCGGGCCGGCGGGCCGGGTCGTGTCCGTAGCCGTAGGGGTCGTAGACCGCCCCTTCCGCGTACGGCTGCTCCGCGTACGGCTGCTCCGCGTACGGGTCCTGGTAGGCCTGCTGCGGGTACGCCTGCTGCTCGTACGGCGAGGAGGACTGCTGCGGGTACTGCTGGGCGTAGGGGTCGTAGCCCTGCTCGGCGTACTGCTCGCCGTACTGCTGCTGCGGGTAGGCGTACGGGTCCTGGCCCTGGGGCTGCTGGTAGTAGCCGGCGGCCTCCGCGTACTGCGCCGGGGGCTGCTCGTAGCTCTCCTCGGCCGGTGGCGGCTCGTACGGCTGGGGCTCGTGCGTCTGCTGGGCGGGCACCGGGGCGGGGACGGGCTCCGGCGCGGCGGCGGTCTCGGCCGCCTCGGCCTCGGCCTCCGCGGCGGCGCGCAGGCGGCGGGCGCGGCGGCCGTCGCCCTCGGCCGCGGGCGCGGGGATGGCGAGCTCCTCCTCGGGCAGGTCGTCGTCGATGTCGCGGCGGCGGCCGGGGAGGGCGAGGACGAGCAGGACGACGGCGAGGCCGACCTGGGTCCAGATCCACACGGTGTGGGTGAGGGGCTGGTCGAAGGTGAGGTCGAGGCGGCCGCCCTCGGCGGGGAGGGTGAAGCCCTGGGCCCAGCCGTCGACGGTGACCGGGGTGAGCGGCTTGCCGTCGAGGGTGGCGGTCCAGCCCGCGTCGGCGCGGTCGGCGATCCGCAGCACGCGGCCGGCGGGGCCGGCCGGGACGGTGGTGTGGGCCTCGACGGGGCCGGCGGCGACGGCGACCGTCTTGGCGGCGCCGGTGGCGTCGGCGGGGGCGGCGCCCTTGGCGGTGCCGGGGACGATGGTGATCCGGGCGACCTCGCGGTCGACGCGCCACAGGGCGCTGCCGTCGAGCTGGCTGAGCCGGGAGAGGCCGGGGGTGGCGTCGAGGACGCGGCTCATGGAGCGCGGCGCGCCGTCGCGTACCAGGACGTAGCGGATCGCGAAGCCGGAGAGCTCCTGGGTCTGGTCGGCGCCGGAGCCGGCCACCAGGTGGGAGACGACCTCGTCGAGGCGGGGGTCGCCGCCGCCGGACGCGGCGAGCTCGGCGTCGCCGAGGCGGGCGCCGGAGCCGCGGACCAGGGTGTAGTCGACGCGGCCCGCGGCGCCGCCGCCGAGGACGAGGGTGCGGGCCTGGTCGCGGGTGCCGCTCTCCTCGGCGACGAAGGCGGGCACCTGGACCGGGTCGCGGCGGGTGAGCGGGCCGTCGGCGCCGCCGATCATCCAGCTCGCGGCGGCGACGAGGGGGCCGAGGGCGCAGGCGAGGGCGATGAGCGCGGCGACGGGCTGGCGCCAGCCGAAGCCGTGGGCGGCGACGCGGGTGCGGCCGCCCTCGGCGCCGATCATGCCGGCGGCGAGCAGGGCGGCGCCGTAGACGAGGGTGGCGGGGCCGGCCCAGCCGGTGCCGCCGGTGCCGTTGCCGAGGACGGCGAGGAGGAGTCCGGCGAGGGCGGCGGCCCAGGCGGCGCGGACGGCGAAGGCGCGCTCCTCGCGGAGCAGGGCGCCGAGGGCGGCGAGTACGAAGCCGAGGAGGACGAGTCCGCCGGTGGTGCCGGGGCCGCCCGGGCTGGTGCCGAGCAGGTCGAGGGCGGAGGCGGCGCCGGTGGGGATGGCGAGGCCGGCTTCGCCGAGCAGGTCGCGGGGGCTGGTCAGCAGCGAGAGCGACCAGGGGGCCAGGACGAGCAGCGGGGTGCCGACGGCGGCGAGGAAGCGCAGTCCGTACGCGGTGATGTCGTCGCGGCGGAGCACGAGCACGCCGAGGCCGAGGAGGGCGGCGAGCGGCCAGACCACCGGCGTGAACGCCATGGCGAGGGTGAGCAGGAAGGTGTACGCCCAGGTGGCGCGCCAGCTGCCGCGCTCGGTGCGGCCGAAGCCGTGGGCGGCGACGGCGGCGCGGGCGATCAGCGGGAGCAGGACCGCGAGGACGGCGGTGCCGAGCCGGCCGGTGGCGAGGGCGCCGGTGACGGCGGGCAGGAAGGCGTAGGCGACGGCGCCCCAGGCGCGCAGCAGCCGGGACTCGACGATGCCTCGGGAGGCGAAGTAGGCGGTGAAGCCGGCCAGCGGGACCGAGCAGACGAGCAGCAGGGTCAGCGCGAGGGAGGTGGAGCCGAGGAGGACGGCGGAGAGCGCGGCCAGCACGGCGAGGTAGGGCGGGGCGGTCTGGGTGCCGCCGCTGCCGATGGCGTGCCAGCCGTCGGCGTAGCGGGACCAGAGGGCGGAGACGGTGTCGGGGGCGGGCAGCAGGGCGCCGCCGGCGAGGGAGCCGCCGCCGAAGAGGCCCCGGCAGGCGACGAGGGAGACGACCAGCAGGACCGCGAAGAGCAGGGGGCCGGGCTTGCCGGCGACCTTCTTCAGGCGGGCGAACTGCTCGACCTCCATGAAGTCGGCGTCGTCGCCGCCGGGGCCCGACTCGACGGCGCCGTGGCGGGAGCCGGCGTCGGCTTCGTCGGCGCCGAAGTGGGAGGTGAGCTGCTCGGCGGCGGCGCGGATCGTGGCACCGGGCGGCGGGAACAGCGGGCGCAGTTCGCTCGCGGGGACGACCGGGTTCTTGCGGCGCTTGCGGGCGGCGAGGATCTTCTCGGGGCGCAGCAGGGTGGTGAGCAGGCCCATGATCTCGTCGACGGCCTGTCCGGGGGCCTTGCCGACGAGGTAGCCGAGGGTGCGCAGCACGGTGCCGACGACGAGCCGGACGAGGACGTACGGGAGGGCGGCGCCGCGGGTGTTGGCCAGCAGGGTGTAGACGGCGCCGGCCTTGTCGACGCGGTGCGGGTCGGCGGCGGTGCGGCCGGCGCAGTCGACGGTGCGGCGTTCGCGGGCGGAGGCCTCGGCGTGCCGCAGGACGGCGTCGGGGGCGACGAGGACGCGGTGGCCGGCGGCGTGGGCGCGCCAGCACAGGTCGACGTCGTCGCGCATGAGGGGCAGCCGGCGGTCGAAGCCGCCGAGCTCTTCGAAGACGTCGCGGCGGATGAGCATGCCGGCGCTGGAGACGGAGAGGACGGAGCGGACCTGGTCGTGCTGGCCCTGGTCCTGCTCGCGGCGGTCGAGTCCGGTCCAGCGGCGTCCGCTGCGGGCGATGGTGACGCCGGCTTCGAGGAGCTGCTTGCGGTCGTACCAGCCGCGCAGCTTGGGGCCGATGACGGCGGCGTCGGAGTCGGAGTCGGCGACGCGCAGGAGTTCGGCGAGGGCGCCGGGCTCGGGGGCGCAGTCGTCGTGGAGCAGCCAGAGCCACTGGACGGGCTCGCCGTGCGGGAGTTCGGGCAGCTCGTAGTTCTCGTCCTGCCAGGTCCTGCTGACCGGGTCCCAGCCGCTGGGGCGCTTGAGGTAGGACAGGTCCTCGGGTCCGAGCCTGGGCGCGGTGCGCGCGGCCTCCTCGACGGCGGTGCCGAAGCCGGTGCGGCGGGCGAGGTGGAGGACGCGGTCGGCGCCGAGGGCGTCGGCCAGGAGCTGTGCGGAGTCGTCGGCGCTGCCGGTGTCGGCGGCGACGGCGTTCTGTACGGGTCGTTCCTGGGCGAGCAGCCCGGCGAGGGCGTCCGGCAGCCAGCGGGCGCCGTCGTGGGCGACGAGCACGGCGGTGACGACGTGTCGCGGGAACTCAGGAGTTGAGGACATCGAGCTACGGGCCCTCCGGCCGGGGGTCGCCCCGCGAGGGGCGTGGGTGCGGTGCGTCTCGGACGGAGGCCCACACTAACGGCTGGCACGACGACGGTCCGCCGCCTGTGGACAGAGCACAGGATGCGGACCGTTCGTTGTGTACGTCTTTGTCTGCGGCTCCGCGCGCGGCTCGGCGGGTGGCCTCGCGTGGGGTGCGCGCGGTGGTCCGGCGGTGGCCGGATTCAGACGGCGGCCTTCTTGAGGCGGCGGCGCTCCCGCTCGGAGAGGCCGCCCCAGATGCCGAAGCGTTCGTCGTTCTGCAGCGCGTATTCGAGGCACTCGGAGCGGACCTCGCAGGCGAGGCAGACCTTCTTGGCCTCGCGCGTCGAGCCGCCCTTCTCGGGAAAGAAGGACTCGGGGTCGGTCTGGGCGCACAGCGCGCGCTCCTGCCAGCCGAGTTCCTCTTCCGCGTCCTCGACCAGCAGTTCCTGGAACGTCTCGGTCATCTGCGCCCCTCGTCTGTCTTTGCTTCCCCGTGTTGTTGCCGCTACCGAATCCGGCCGAACGACACGAGTGAAATTACAAGTTCGTGCTCTGTGCGAGTCAAGCCGAGATCTGCTATTGGGCCCCGTATTCACTCTGCGGAACCAAACGTATACGGAAAGTGTTCAAATCACCAAAAAACGTGACACTTGCCATCGGCCTGACTCATCGTCGCGTCCTCATAGAGAAGGACGAACGAGACGCGGATCCTGTTGCGATCCGGCCACGGAAGCGATCCTGATCACAGTCTGATCACGGGATCCCCGCCACGTTTACGGACGCGACTGCTGCGCCATGTGTCCTGGTCACGCGCTGCACAAACCTTTCTCCGGGCACAGTAACCGGATGAGGTGAAACATTAGCCCCAAATCGGGCATTGAGTTGACAGTCGGGTGTCCCTCCCTCCACTTTGGTGCCATGCCAGCGACCTCAGCGCCCTTCGCGACCCACGCCCGTGGGTTCCGCGGCGCTGCCTGGGAAAGCTGTCGCTGTTGCTGTCCCTGCTGTTGACGTTGCCGACCGCCGTCTGACGCGCGCGTCCCACCGCAGCGCTCCGGCACCCCCTCCGCGGCCTCCCGCCGCGCGTCCGCGGCCCCCGCGCCGCCCCCGCGACACCTCCCCCGCATCGCGACACCCCAGCACTTCTGCCGAGGAACCACCGCACCCATGAACATGGACAGCGACCTTCAGATCGCCGGCGACATCCTTGAGGTCCCGCACCTCCTGCAGCCCGCCCGCGAGCACCCCGCCACCGTCGCCGAGTTCGCCGGTCTCGCCCGCGAGATCGCCGCCGACCGCGCCGCATGGGCCCCGTACGTCGAGTACGACGCCACCACCCGCTGGTACCACCGTCTGCGCACCGGACCCGGCTACGAGGTCTGGCTGCTCTCCTGGCTGCCCGGACAGGGCAGCGGCGGCCACGACCACGGCGCCTCCTCCGGCGTCCTCACCGTCCTCCAGGGCGAGCTGACGGAGCGTACGGAGCGCGGCGTACGCGCCGTCGGCGCCGGCGCCCAGCGCGTCTTCGCGCCCGGCTACGTCCACGAGGTCACCAACGACTCCCTCGAACCGGCCGTCAGCCTGCACGTCTACTACCCCGGCCTCACCGAGATGCCGATGCACGAGTCGCTGCGCGCGCAGTGCGCCCCGGCGGCCCCGGGAGTCGTACCCGCCTGACAGACTGCTGCCCATGCGCATTGTGGTTCTGGCCGGTGGCATCGGTGGTGCCCGCTTCCTTCGCGGCCTCAAGCAGGCCGCGCCGGACGCGGAGATCACGGTCGTCGGCAACACCGGTGACGACATCCACCTCTTCGGCCTCAAGGTCTGCCCCGACCTCGACACCGTGATGTACACCCTCGGCGGTGGCATCAACGAGGAGCAGGGCTGGGGCCGCGAGGACGAGTCCTTCGCCGTCAAGGAGGAGCTGGCGGCGTACGGGGTCGGGCCCGAGTGGTTCGGCCTCGGCGACCGCGACTTCGCCACCCACATCGTCCGTACCCAGATGCTGGGCGCCGGCTACCCGCTCAGCGCCGTCACCGAGGCGCTGTGCGCCCGCTGGGAGCCCGGCGTCCGGCTGCTGCCGATGTCCGACGACCGGGTCGAGACGCACGTGGCGATCGACGTGGACGGCGAGCGGAAGGCCGTGCACTTCCAGGAGTACTGGGTGAAGCTGCGCGCCTCCGTGGACGCGCACGCCGTCGTGCCCGTCGGCGCCGAGCAGGCGAAGCCCGCGCCCGGCGTCCTGGAGGCGATCGCCGACGCCGACGTCATCCTCTTCCCGCCGTCCAACCCGGTCGTGTCCGTGGGCACGATCCTCGCCGTGCCCGGCATCCGCGAGGCCGTCGCCGGCGCGCCCGCGCCGGTCGTCGGCCTCTCCCCCATCGTCGGCGACGCGCCCGTGCGCGGCATGGCCGACAAGGTGCTCGCGGCGGTCGGCGTGGACGCCACCGCCGCCGCCGTGGCGAAGCACTACGGCCCCAAGCTGGTCGGCGGCTGGCTCGTCGACACCGTCGACGCGGACGCGGTCGCCGAGGTCGAGGCGGCGGGCATCCGCTGCCGCGCGGTGCCGCTGATGATGACCGACCTGGACGCCACGGCCGCGATGGCCCGCGAGGCGCTGGCACTCGCCGAGGCGGTCCGGGACGCCGGGACGGGCCACGGGGACGCCGGGGCCGGCGCGTGACCGGGGGGCCCGACGCCGGCGGGGCGGCCCGCTACGAGGTGTGGGCGCTCGACGGGCTGCCGGAGGTCGCGGCCGGGGACGACCTCGCCAAGCTGATCGCCGCCGTCTCGCCGGGGCTGCTCGACGGGGACGTCCTCATCGTCACCTCGAAGATCGTGAGCAAGGCGGAGGGGCGGGTGATCGCCGCCGACGACCGCGAGGCGGCGATCGACGCCGAGACCGTACGGGTCGTCGCCCGGCGCGGGACGCTGCGGATCGTGCAGAACCGGCAGGGGCTCGTCATGGCCGCCGCCGGGGTGGACGCCTCCAACACCCCCGCCGGGACGGTGCTGCTGCTGCCCGAGGACCCGGACGCCTCGGCCCGCCGGATCCGCGCGGGGCTGCGCGAGGCGCTCGGCGTGGACGTGGGCGTGGTCGTCACCGACACCTTCGGGCGGCCCTGGCGCGGCGGGCTCACCGACGTCGCCATCGGCGCGGCCGGGGTGCGGGTCCTGGACGACCTGCGGGGCGTCACCGACTCCCACGGCAACGAGCTGAACGTGACCGTGGTCGCCACCGGCGACGAGCTCGCCGCCGCGGGCGACCTGGTCAAGGGCAAGGCCGCCGGGCGGCCCGTCGCCGTCGTGCGCGGGCTCGCCCACCTGGTCGCGGGCGACGAGGAGCCGGGCGGCCGGGCGCTGGTGCGCAACGCCGCCGACGACATGTTCCGGCTCGGCACCTCGGAGGCGGTCCGTGAGGCGGTGACGCTGCGGCGCACCGTACGGGAGTTCACCGACGACCCGGTCGACCCCGGGGCGGTCCGGCGGGCCGTCGCCGCCGCCGTCACGGCGCCCGCGCCGCACCACACCACCCCGTGGCGCTTCGTGCTGCTCGAATCGGCCGCCTCCCGGCTGCGGCTGCTCGACGCCATGCGGGACGCGTGGATCGCGGACCTGCGCGCCGACGGAAAGCCGGAGGAGTCCATCGCCCGGCGGGTGCGCCGCGGCGACGTGCTGCGGAACGCCCCGTATCTGATCGTGCCCTGCCTGGTCACGGACGGCGCGCACCACTACGGGGACCCGCGCCGGGACGCCGCCGAGCGCGAGATGTTCGTGGTCGCGGCGGGCGCGGGCGTGCAGAACCTGCTGGTCGCGCTGGCCGGGGAGCGGCTCGGCTCGGCGTGGGTGTCCTCGACGATGTTCTGCCGGGACGTCGTACGGGAGGTGCTCGGGCTGCCGGAGGACTGGGACCCGATGGGCGCGGTCGCCGTGGGGCGCCCGGCGGCGCCGCCGAAGGACCGCCCGGCGCGGCGGGCCGGGGCCTTCATCGAGGTGCGCTGAACGCGCCCCGCCTCACAGGCGGGTGATGTCGCCGGGCGTCATCCGGGGCGCCCGGCGGGGCGGCACCCGGCCGCTGAGCAGGATCAGGCGCGCGGCGCGGTGCCGCTGGCCCGCGTAGGGGGCCAGCAGCTCCAGCATGGCCGCGTCGTCGGCGGTGCGGTCGCCCGCGAGGGCCCAGCCGACGATGCCGGGCAGGTGGAGGTCGCCGGTGGTGACCTCGTCGGGGGCGCCGTTGCTGCGCTGGACGGTCTCGGCGGAGGTCCAGGGGCCGATGCCGGGGACCAGTTCCAGGCGGGCGCGGGCCGCCGCGGGGTCCATCGCGGCGGCCTCCTCCAGGCGGTTCGCCACCCGGGCGGCGCGCACGATCGTCGCGGAGCGCTTGCCGTCGACGTTGGCGCGGTGCCACTCCCAGGACGGGATCGTCGCCCAGCCCCGGGCGTCCGGCATCGCGTACATGCCCTCCGGGGCCGGGCCGGGGGCGGGCTCGCCGTACTTCCGCACCAGCAGCCGCCAGGACCGGTAGGCCTCGTCGGTCGTCACCTTCTGCTCCAGGACCGTCGGGATCAGCGACTCCAGCACCAGCCCGGTGCGGGTCAGCCGGAGGCCGGGGCGGGCCCGGTGCGTCGCGGCGAGGAGGCGGTGGCGGGGGACGAAGGCGGCCGGGTCGTCGGCCGCGCCGAGCAGGCCCGGCAGCCGGTCCAGCAGCCAGGGACCGCCGGGGCCCCATGCCTGGGCCCCGTCGGGGCGTACCCGCAGGGTGCCGGGGCCGTCGGGCGTCCGGCTGACCCGCCAGACGGAGCCGTCCCGGGTGACCCGGAAGGTGGGGTCGGCGGGGCCACGGCGGAGCGGGCCCAGGGTCAGGCCGAGGTCCAGGCCCAGGCCCAGGGCCACACCCGCGGGTCCGGCCTCGTCCGCCGGGGCGGGTACGGGGACGTGGCCGCCGCGCACGGTGGTGCGGGTGGAGGGGGCTGAGGGGGTCCCCGGGGACCCAGAGGTCCGAGAGGTCCCAGGAGTTCCAGAGGTCTCAGGAGTCCTAGGAGTCCCAGAGGTCCCAGGGGTGAAGCGGCCTGCCATGTCTACGAGCGTATCGGGGCGCGGGTCGGGACGAGGGCGTCGCCGGTCCCCGCCCGGCCGGCCGCCGCCCGCGCGCGGGCCCGGCGCCCGCCGGGGCTACTGGTCCGAGGAGAAGCGGACCGAGCCCGCCGGGAGGACGGCCTGGCACCAGACGCGGACGCCGTCGCGGAGTTCGTTGTCCGCGCCCACGTCCGCGCCGTCGCCGATGACCGCGCCGGTCAGCACCGTACGGGCGCCGACGCGGGCGCCCGCGCCGATCAGGGAGTCCGTGACGACGGCTCCGGGGGCGATCACCGCACCCTCCAGGACCGTCGAGCCCGAGATCCGGGCGCCCGCGCCGACGACCGCGCCGGGGCCCACGACCGTGCCGCCGGTCAGCTTCGCGTCCGCCGCGACCTCGGCCGTCTCCAGGACCAGCCGGTCGCCGCAGCGGCCCGGCACCGCCGGGGAGGGCGCGCGGCCCAGGACCAGGTCGGCGGAGCCCCGGACGAAGGCCTGCGGGGTGCCGAGGTCGAGCCAGTACGTGGAGTCGACCATGCCCTGGAGGTGGGCGCCGCCGGCCAGCAGCTCGGGGAAGGTCTCGCGCTCGACGGAGACCGGGCGGCCGGTCGGGATGGTGTCGATGACCGAGCGGCGGAAGACGTAGGCCCCCGCGTTGATCTGGTCCGTCACGATCTCCTCGGGCGTCTGCGGCTTCTCCAGGAAGGCCGTGACGCGGCCGGTGCCGTCCGTCGGGACCAGGCCGAAGGCGCGCGGGTCGTCGACCCGCGTGAGGTGCAGCGAGACGTCCGCGCCGGAGGACTCGTGGGTGGCCAGCAGGGCCCGGATGTCCAGCCCGGTGAGGATGTCGCCGTTGAAGACCAGGACCGGGGCGTCGGGGCCCGAGCGCAGGTGGGAGGCGGCGTTGCGGATCGCGCCGCCGGTGCCGAGCGGGTCGGTCTCGGTGACGTACTCGATGCTCAGGCCGAGCGCCGAGCCGTCCCCGAAGTACGGCTCGAAGACCTCCGCCAGGTACGAGGTGGCCAGCACGATGTGCTCGACGCCCGCCGCGCGGGCCCGCGCGAGCTGATGGGTCAGGAAGGGCACGCCCGCCGCCGGGACCATCGGCTTGGGCGTGTTGACCGTCAGGGGACGCAGGCGCGTGCCTTTACCGCCGACCAGGAGGATCGCTTCTGTCACCTGTACGTCTCTGCTTCCTGCTCGGGTCCGGTCTCGTCGCCCGGGAGGCACGTTTCGCCCGTCCGTACGATATGACCGGTCAGTCTAGGCAGACGGTGGAGCCCCCGGCCCCATCAGCGCCTCCCCTGGTACTTCGCCGACGCCGCGCGGGCCGTGCCGAGCTTTCCGTACAGGCGCGCGCCCGGACACTCGGTCGCGAAGCCGTCGCGGTGCCCGGCGATCGCGTGGAACCTGACTTTTCTGCCCTTCTTGTACAGGTTTCCGCCGCCGGAGGTGAGATACGTGTTGGCCCGCGGATTCACCCCGTACAGCCCGAGCTTCCACGCGGTCAGCCGTGCGACGGCGGTCACCGCGGCCGCCGGCGGGGTGGTGCCGCCGTAGCTGCCGAGCACCGCGATGCCCATGCTGTCGGTGTTGAAGCCGAGCGTGTGGGCGCCCATGACGGGCTTCGACACGCCCCCGGCGCGCCCCTCGTAGATGTTTCCGCACTTGTCGACGGCGAAGTTGTAGCCGAAGTCCCGCCAGCCGCTGCTCTTCACGTGGTAGCGGTAGATGCCGCGCAGCACGGACGGCGCCTGGCGGCAGGTGTAGCGGTTGCCGGTGGCACTGTGGTGGACGAAGACCGTCTTGATCGTCTTGGTGTAGACGAAGCCCTTCTCGCGCAGCCGCTCGTCCGCGCCCCACCCCTTGCGGGTGATGATCCTCGGGCGGGGACCGATGTACGGCTTCGCCGCGGCGGCCCCGGCGGGGAGCGCCGCCAGGGTCTGCGCGCGGGTCAGCGCCGGGAGCGCGAGCGGCGCGGCGGGCGCCCCGGCCGCCGGGAGCGAGCGGTCCTCGGTCCGGCCCCGCGACCCGGCCGCCGGTTCCGGGCCCGGGTCGACCAGCTCCAGGCGGAGGCCGGCGGGGAGCGGGGCGGCGGGCGCCTCGGCCGACCCGCCCTGCGGTCCGTCCGCCGTCCCCGCCGCCCTTCGCGCCTCCGGGCGTCCCTTCGGGCGTACCTCCGGGCGCACCTCCGGGCGTACGCGGATCTCGACGCCGTCCGAGTCGCCGACCCACAGCGGGGCGGTCGAGCCGCGCAGCGCGCGGGAGCGGCCCTCCGCGCTCTCGGGGTCGGCGCCGTGCTCGTCGTTGTGGGTCTCCACCGCCTGCCAGTCGGACCACACACCGCCTCCGGTCGCCCGGGTGCGGACCTCGACCGTGCCGCGCAGCGCGGTGTGGACGTCGTCCCACACCACGCCGACCAGGGAGAAGGGCCTGACGTCCCGTCGGGTCAGGCCCCGCCCGGCCGCGGCGGCGGAGCCCAGCGCCCGCCCGCGCGGGCCCGCGAGCGGTTCGAGCGGGAGCGACTGCGTCGAGCCGGCGGGCTCGGCGGCGGCCGCCGGCGCGGCGGACCCGGCGGGCTCGGCGGACCCGGCGGCGGGCCCCGCGGGCTCCGGTACGGCGCGGGCCGCGCTCGTGCCGTAGGACGCGGTCGGGAAGGCGCCGGTGGCGCCCGCCGGGGTCGCGAGGGAGAGCGGCAGGGCGAGCACCGCCGCGCAGCTGACGGCGATCGAGGAGACGAGGTTGGCACGCATGGGGCGATCGTCCGCACCCCGCGCGGGTTCCGCGCGCCGGGAATCCGCACGGAAACTGACGGCTCGTCGGGCCGACCGGTGGACCGGGTCACCGGTACGGCGGACCCGGCACCGCCCCGCGCGTACGCTTGCCCGCGTGAACGCCAGCGACCGCACCCCCGCCGACCTGCTGCGATCCGCGCTCGCCGCGGACCCGGCCCGCCCCTTGGTCACTTTCTACGACGACGCCACCGGTGAACGCGTGGAATTGTCGGTGGCCACCTTCGCCAATTGGGTGGCGAAGACGGCCAATCTGCTCCAGGGCGAGCTGTCCGCCGCCCCGGGCGACCGGCTCGCGCTGCTGCTGCCCGCGCACTGGCAGACCGCCGTCTGGCTGCTCGCCTGCTCGTCCGTCGGCGTCACGGCGGAGCTCGGCGGCGACCCGGCCGACGCCGACTACGTGGTCGCGGGGCCGGACGGCCTGGAGGCGGGCCTGGCCTGCTCGGGAGACCGGATCGCGCTCTCCCTCGCCCCGCTGGGCCGCCGCTTCCCGGCGCCGCCCGCGGGGTACGCGGACTACGCCGTGGAGGTCCCGGGACAGGGCGACCGGTTCGCCCCGTTCGTACCGGTTGATCCCGATGCGCCCGCCCTCCTCGTCGACGGTACGGAACTGACGGGCGCCCAGCTCGTCGAGCGCGCCCGCGCGGACGCCGCCGGGCTGGGACTCGGGGCCGGGGGCCGGCTGCTCAGCGGGCGCCCGTACGAGGGCTGGTCCGGGCTCTCCGCCGGGCTGTACGCCCCGCTGGCGGCCGGCGGCTCCGTGGTGCTGTGCCGGAACCTGGACCGGCTGGACGCGGACGGACTCGCCAAGCGGGTGGAGAGCGAGCGGGTGACCGTCACCCTCACCGACTGAGCCGCACGGCGGGCCGGGCGGCGCGGGGCGGGGCGGGGCGGGCACCACCGGCCCTCCCGCCCCACCCGACCCCGCCCGGCCCTCCCGGCCCGCCCAGCCCGCCTGGCCCCGCTCTCCCGTCCCCCTCCCGTCCCCCTCCCACCCGTCCGGCCTACCGACGCGCCGGGTACCCGGGTCCCGGCGGCGACTCCGGTACATGATCGGCCGGGGGGTATCGACGCCCTCCGCACAACCAAGCGCCGCGACCGCCCGTCTAGTTCTGCGAGACGACGCCCGCCCGGCGCGCCGGAGACGCCTTCGAGGACGGACGCACACGTGACGGACAGCACGGACAGCGCGGAGCCGCCGCCGCGGCGCAGCAGGCACTGGCTGCGCTGGACCGCTCTGGCCGTGGCGCTGGTCGTGCTGGCCGCGGCCGGGGTCGGCTGGTGGTTCTACCGCAAGCTGGACGCCAACATCACCACGGACACGACCGCCGAGGCCGAGCTCCTGAAGTACGAGAAGGAGCGCCCCTCCCCCGCCGTGAACGCGGCGCGGAACATCCTGCTGATCGGCTCCGACACCCGGGCCGGTGCCGGGAACGGGAAGTACGGGCAGGACGAGGGCAGCCAGCGCTCGGACACCACGATCCTGCTGCACCTCTCGGGCGGCGGCTCCTCGGCGACCGCCGTCTCCATCCCGCGCGACCTGATGACGACCGTCCCCAGCTGCGCCAAGCCGGACGGGACCCGGACCAAGGAGCAGTTCGCGCAGTTCAACTGGGCCTTCGAGTTCGGCGGCACGGCCTGCACGATCCGCACCCTGGAGAAGATGACCGGGATCCGGGTCGACCACCACATGGTGATCGACTTCCGGGGCTTCAAGAAGATGGTGGACGCGGTCGACGGGGTCGAGATCTGCCTCAAGGAGCCGATCGACGACGCCGACGCCCACCTGAAGCTGCCCGCCGGGCGCCAGACGCTCCACGGCGAACAGGCGCTCGGCTTCGTCCGGGCCCGCAAGTCGATCGGCAACGGCAGCGACACCGAGCGGATGGACCGCCAGCAGCAGTTCCTCGGCGCGCTGGTCAGCAAGGTGCAGAGCGACGGCGTGCTGCTCAACCCGACCCGGCTCTACCCGGTGCTCGACGCGGCCACCAAGTCGATCACGACCGACCCGGGGCTCGACTCGCTGCGGGACCTCTACGACCTGGCGCGGTCGATGCGGGCGATCCCGACGCAGAAGGTGCAGTTCCTGACGGTGCCCCGGCGCCCGTACACGCACAACGCGAATCGGGACGAACTAGTACAGCCGGACGCCGACCGGCTGTTCGCCGCGCTGCGCGCCGACAAGCCGGTGACCGTACGGCCCGGCGGCAACGAGAAGCCCGACCGGGCGGACGGCGGCCCGAGCCCCTCGGAGACCCCGTCCTTCGCCGGGCGGAACGCCGCGGAGGGGGGTTGCGCGGGATGACCTGGGAGGGCACGGAGTGACACGAATGGCAAAGCGGGACCCAAGGGGAGGGACGCGCAGCATGAGGTTTGAGCAAATTGCCCGGTTGTAAGGGGCGTGGAATTTGTCACGGACGTCGCCCCACGCTGAACTGGGCGGATAGTGTGACGCGATCCGGTGCTACCGACCGCGTGGTCGCGCACTCTTTGGATCGAAGGACCGAGCGCCCATGGGGGAGGCGTCTCGCGTGTGGCACCGACGGAGGACTCGAGTAACCGTGGACGCGCACAGCCGTGGACGGGCGGACGAGATCGACCCCGCCGACCAGTGGGTGCTCAACCCGCAGACCGGCAACTACGAACTGCGACTGGACCGCTCCGCTGGGCAGTCGCCGCAGGCTCCGTCCCACCCGCGCCCGGGTGCCCGCAGCGCCGCCGCGCCCGGCCAGAGAGGCCGCGGCGGCCCCGAGCCGCAGGGCGCCGGGAGCCAGGCCCCGGCGCCGGAGACCATGCCGCCCGTGCCCGGCCAGCGGCGCCGGCGTCCCGTCGACGCGGGCGGTCAGCCGCCCGTCGGCCGGCGCAAGCGCAGACCCGGGACGTCGCGGAAGAAGAAGGTCCTGCTCTGGACCGGCGGCACGATGGCCTTCGTGCTCGTCGGCGGCGCCGCGGGCGCGTACGCGCTCTACAACCACTTCGACGGCAACCTGAAGACCATCGACGTGCCCGGCGCGGGCAGCGGCGGCTTCCGCAAGGACGAGGCCTTCAACATCCTCGTCATCGGCACCGACAAACGGACCGGCGAGGGCAACGCGGGCTACGGCGACAAGGACAGCCCCGGCCACGCGGACACCACGATCCTCTTCCACGTCTCCAAGGACCGGACCAACGCCACGGCGATGTCCATCCCGCGCGACCTGGTGACCACGATCCCCGAGTGCCAGAGCAAGATGCCCGACGGCACCGTCAAGACCATCCCCGGCCAGGCCAAGACCCGCTTCAACGTCAGCCTCGGCCAGTCCGACCGCGACCCCGGCTGCACCATGCGCACGGTCAAGGAGCTCACCGGCCTGACCGTGGACCACTTCATGATGGCCGACTTCAACGCCGTCAAGGAGATGTCCACGGCCGTCGGCGGCGTGAAGGTCTGCCTGGCGAAGCCCGTCAAGGACAAGGACTCCAAGCTGGACCTGCCGGCGGGCGAGTCGACCGTCCAGGGCGAACAGGCCCTCGCCTTCGTCCGCACCCGGCACAGCTTCGGCAACGAGAGCGACCTGGACCGGATCAAGGTCCAGCAGCAGTTCCTCAGCTCGATGATCCGGCAGATGAAGTCGGACGACACCCTCAGCTCCCCGACCAAGATGTACGGGCTGGCCGAGGCGGCGACCAAGGCCCTCACCGTCGACACGGGCATAGGGAGCATCAAGAAGCTCACGTCGCTCGCCGAGGAGCTCGCCAAGATCGACACCAAGAACATCACGTTCCTGACGCTGCCGGTCATCGACAACCCCGACGAGCCCAAGCCGATCACCGTGGTCCCCGACCCGGTGAAGGCCCCGCAGCTCTTCTCGATGCTGCTGTCCGACACCTCGCTCACCGAGGTGAAGAAGAAGCAGCAGGACGCCAAGAACGCCCAGGCGCAGGCCCAGGCGGAACTCCTGAAGGGTGCCCGCTCCACCGCGCGCGACGTCCGCGTCGACGTCTACAACGGCAGCGGGATCCGAGGCGCGGCCCAGTCCACCATCAACTGGCTGCAGAACGAGCACGGCGTGACGAGGTCGACCAACAAGAGCAACGCCCCCGAGAAGGCGGCCGCGACCACGCTCACCTACGCACCGAACCAGGCCGACCAGGCCCGCAAGCTCGCGGACCTGATGGGCCTGCCCGCCACGGCGCTCAAGCCGGGCACGCAGGACGCCGGGGAGCGCGAGCCCATGACGCTCGTCCTCGGCGCGGACTTCAAGGGCGCGGGGGTGCCCCTCACCGGTCCGGCGAAGGCGCCGGAGGGTGCGCAGACGGCAGACAAGCAGGTGTGCGCGAAGTGACCCGGAACGATCGGGCCTCGGGCCGCACCTGAATGACGAGGAGACCTGGGGTGGGACAGAGCAGCGTGCGACGGGAGGGGGCGCGAGAACGCGCCCCGCACGCCCGCGACTTGGGCTGGGACGAGACGCTCTACGAAGGCACCGCCGGCACCGACGGCACCGACGGTGCCGACAGTGCCGAGGGCGCCGAGGACGGCTCCGGGGAGGCCGGCGCGCGCGCCGGCGTGCCCCGGTCCCGGCGCGCGGGCGGCGGCTCCGGCGACGGTGACGGCGGCGACGGCGGCGAGGGCGGCAAACGCTCCGGCCACCGGCGCGGCGGTCCGCGCCGGCGCGCCAAGAAGTCCGGCAAGCGCAAGGTGCTGCGCTGGGTGGCGGCGACGCTGTCGCTGCTGATACTCGGCACGGCCGGCGCCGGATACCTGTACTACGAGCACCTCAACGGAAGCATCCGCAGCGGCGGGCGCGCGGGCGGTGAGAGCGGCGTGAAGAAGGCCGCCCCGAACGCGCTGGGCGACACCCCGCTGAACATCCTGCTGATCGGTTCGGACAGCCGGGCCGACGCCAAGAACGTGGCCCTCGGCGGCGGCAAGGACGACCGCGACCGCGCGGCCCTCGCCGATGTGCAGATGCTGCTGCACGTGTCGGCGGACCGGAAGAACGCCTCGCTGGTCTCCATACCCCGCGACACCATCGTGCCGATCCCCCAGTGCAAGGGCGACGACGGCAAGACCTACGCGGCCACCACCAACGCGCCGATCAACGAGACCCTGGCGCGGGGCGGCCCCGGCTGCACCCTCACCACCTGGGAGAAGCTCACCGGGGTCTACATCGACCACTGGATGATGATCGACTTCGCCGGTGTGGTGTCGATGGCCGACGAGGTCGGCGGCGTGCCGGTCTGCGTGAAGACCGGCGTGTGGGACCGGCCGACCCGGCTGGTGCGCGGCGGCTCCGGCCTCAAGCTCCGGGCCGGCACCAGCGAGGTGCAGGGCGAGCAGGCCCTCCAGTGGCTGCGCACCCGGCACGCCTGGGGCAACGACCAGGGCCGCGCCAAGGCCCAGCACATGTACCTCAACGGCCTGATGAAGAAGCTCCAGGGGCAGAACGCCTGGACCGACACCGGGCGGCTCATCGGGCTCGCCGAGGTCGCGGTCAAGGCCTTCAAGGTCTCGGACGAGATCAGCAGCGTGAAGGAGCTCTTCGACCTGTCGATGCAGCTCAAGAACGTGAAGATGGACCGGCTCACGACGGCGACGGTGCCGACGGCCGAGTGGTCGCAGAACCGCGACAAGCTGGTCCTGGTGCAGAGCTCCGCCGACAAGATGTGGTCGATGCTCCGCGACGACGTGGCCTTCGACAAGAACGGCGACGCGGCCGGCGACAAGCCGAAGTCCACGGCCTCGGCCACCCCGAAGACGGCGGCCGAGGAGCCGGGCTCCTTCGGCGTCACCGTCGTCAACGGCACCGCGGGCGACGGGCAGTCCGCCGCCGGGGGCCGGGCCGGCACGATGGCCGAGCACCTGCGCGGCAAGGGCTTCGCCAAGGCCGAGTCCTCGCGGACCGCACAGCCGCGCAAGGACACCGTGGTCCTCTACCCGAAGGGCGCGGGCGACCAGGGCAAGGCGAACGCGGCCTCCCTGGCCAAGGCGCTGGGCCTGCCGGACTCGGCGGTGCGCGCCGACGCGAAGGCCGAGGGCGTGACGCTGGTGGTCGGCGCGGACTGGCGCGAGGGCACCACATACAAGAAGCCGAAGATCACGGCGGGCGATCTGCCCGAGGGCGCCGACGACAAGGTGACCTGCATGGACGTCTACTCGGTCTACAAGTGGGACGGCAAGAGCTGACGGCCCCGCACCGCCGGTGACGCCGACGGCCGGGCCCCGCGGGGGGTCCGGCCGTCGCGCGCGTTCCGGCGGGGGCCGCCGGGAGTCTCGGGCCGCCGTGGGACGCCGGGCAGCGGCGACGGGGGTGTGGCGTCCATCCGCCGCACGTTACCGCGAACGGGGGACACGGACGCGTGCCAACGGGGGTCTTCCGGGTGGCGCTGATCGTATGGGCCTACGGTGCTACACGGTTCCCCCTTGTCACACCGCGGAGGTGTCCCCCGGTGCCCACACCGCCCCGCACGCCCCGTCCCCGGCCGGCCGCCCCGCCCGTACCTCCCCGCCGGAGGCCGGCGGGCACGCGGAGGAGGCCGAGGCGGCCGAGGTGGGGGATGCGGATGGCGACCACGCTCTCCGTCGTCGTGCTGGCCGCCGGGGGGATCGGGCACGCCGTGGTGACGAGCCTGGACACCGGGATCAGCCGCGTCGACCCCTTCAAGGACATGAAGAACCGGCCGCAGGGCGGGCACGGGATGAACGTGCTGGTCGTCGGCACGGACGGCCGGGACCGGATCACCCCGGAGGAGAAGGCGAAGTACCGCCTGGGCGGCGCCCCCTGCCACTGCACGGACACCGTGATGCTGGTGCACATCTCCGAGGACCGGGAGCGCGCGAGCGTCGTGTCGCTGCCCCGCGACTCGTACGCCGAGATGCCCGAGCACACCGACCTGACCACCGGACGGCACCACCACGGCCACCCGGTGAAGCTGAACGCCGCCTACGCGGAGGGCGGGCCCTCGCTGACCGTGCGGACCGTCGAGTCGATGACCGGGGTGAAGATCGACCACTATCTGGAGGTCGACTTCACCAGCTTCATGAAGACGGTGGACGCGGTCGGCGGGGTGCAGATCTGCACCGCCAAGCCGATGAAGGACTCCTACACCGGGCTCGACCTGCCGGCCGGGACGCACGAGCTCGACGGCGGGCAGGCGCTGCAGTACGTGCGTTCCCGCCATGTCGACGGCGCCGCGGACATCGGGCGGATGCAGCGGCAGCAGAAGTTCCTGGCGGCCCTCATCGACCGGCTCACCAGCGGCGGGGTCCTGCTGAACCCGGTGCGCTTCCGGGAGGTCGCCACGGCCGCGCTGGGCTCGGTCCGGGCCGACCAGGGCTTCGGCTCGGAGCAGATGCTGGCGCTGGCCAAGGCGATGCACGGCTTCACGCCGGCCTCGTCGGAGTTCGTGTCCGTGCCGATCGGCGACATGAGCTTCCCGGTCAAGGGGATCGGCTCCACGGTGAAGTGGGACGCGGCCAAGGCGCAGAAGCTCTTCCAGTCGCTGCGCGAGGACCGGCCGCTGGCCGCGCAGCCGGCCGCCCCCAGGGGACCGAAGCCGGTGGACGTGGACGTGGCGCCGAAGTCGATCCGGGTGCAGGTCTACAACGGGACCCGGACGGACGGGCTCGGCGGGCGGGCGGACGCGGCGCTGCGGGCGGCCGGCTTCGACACCACCCGGGAGCCGCGGACCGGCACGGGGCCGCAGCGGGCGCGGACCCTCGTCGAGTACGACCCGCGCTGGGACCGCTCGGCCCGCTCCCTGGCGGCGGCCCTGCCGGGCGCGGAGCTGCGGCAGGTGCCGGGCCAGGGCGCGACCCTGCGGGTGACGGCGGGCGCGGACTTCAAGGGCGTGACGCCGGTGCGGGCGCGGGAGGCGCAGTCGGGGCAGTTCGAGGCGGTGCGGGGGGACCAGGTGGTGTGCCCGTGAGCACGCCGCGCTCCGGGCCCCCGCCGTTCCCGCCTCCCGAGTCCCCGTACCTCTAGTCCTCGTAGCCCTCCGCCGCGCGGCGCTCCCGCAGCTCCTTGATCGCGCGGCGGCGGGCCAGCCGGTGGGTGCGCCGGATCTGGGCCTCCTGGTAGCGGCGCTCGTCCCGCTCGGTCTCGGGGATGACGGGCGGCACCGGGCGGGGCTTGCCGTCGCCGTCCACGGCGGCGAAGACGAGGTAGGCGGAGCCGACCTGGGTGGCGGGCGTGGACTCGTTCCAGCGCTCGGCCAGGACCCGGACGCCGACCTCCATGGAGGACCGGCCGGTCCAGTTGACCTGGGCCTTCACATGCAGCAGGTCGCCGACCCGGACCGGCTCCAGGAACGCCATCTCGTCCATGGAGGCGGTGACGGCGGGGCCGCCCGAGTGCCGGCCCGCGACGGCGCCCGCGGCGTCGTCCACCAGCTTCATGATCACGCCGCCGTGCACCGTGCCCAGGAGGTTGGTGTCGTGGGCGGTCATGATGTGGCTCAGCGTGGTGCGGGACGCCGAGGTGGGCTTGCCCGGGATGTCGCCCTGATCTGTCATGCCCTCTACCTTATGCCTGGTCCGCCGGCCGGTCCCGACACCGTCCGCTTTGCATCAGCTTGGCAACAGCGCCGACCCGATTCCCCACCCGGCCTGTCGGCGCGACCTGGCCGGACGGCAGACTGGTCCCCATGAATGACTGGCCCGACGCCCAGCCCGAGGGACCCCGCCGGATGCGCCACGTGCAGCGCCCGCAGGTCCCCCCGCAGCAGCCGCAGCAGCCCTCCCGGCAGCGGCAGCAGCAGTACGGCCAGGGGCAGCGGGGCCAGGGGCAGGGCCAGGGCCAGTACGGCGGCCAGGGCTACGACCAGGGCTACAACCCCAGCTTCACCCAGGCGCAGGGCCAGGGCTACGACTCGGGCTACGGCGACGCCCAGGTGTACGGCGCCCCGCAGGGCGGCGGCCGGGGCGGCGGGCACGGCACCGTACCGCCGCAGTACGCGCCCCGCCCGGGCGGGCCCTCGGCGCGGCCCGACTGGCGGCGCCGGATCAAGATCGGTTCGATCGTCCTCGTGGTCGCCGTCGTCGGCTGGAGCGTCGGCACCTACGCCTGGGCCAGCTCCCGGATGCGCAACGAGGTGGACCTGGCCAAGGTCATCGAGCGCCCGGCGGAGGGCGACTGCACCACGTATCTGATCGTCGGCTCGGACTCCCGCGAGGGCATGTCGGCCGAGGAGAAGAAGAAGCTCCACACCGGCTCCGCCGAGGGCAAGCGGACCGACTCGATGATGATCCTCGCGGCCTGCTCCAGCGGGAACACGATGATCTCGCTGCCCCGCGACTCCTGGGTGACCATCCCGTCCTTCGTGGGCTCGGAGTCCGGCAAGAAGTACGGCGAGCGCGGCGGCTCCAAGCTGAACGCCGCGTACGCCATGGACGGCCCCGAGCTGCTGGTGCGCACGGTGGAGTTCAACACCGGGCTGCGCATCGACCACTACGCGGAGATCGGCTTCGCCGGCTTCGCGAACATCGTGGACGCGCTCGGCGGCGTGGACATGAACATCGAGAAGGGCTTCAAGGACAAGAAGTCCGGCGCCGACTTCCAGGCGGGCGAGCAGACCCTCAACGGCGAGCAGGCGCTGGCCTTCGTCCGCACCCGCTACGCCTTCGCCGAGTCGGACCTGGCCCGCACGAAGAACCAGCAGAAGTTCCTGTCGGCGCTCGCCAACCAGGCGGCGACCCCGGGGACGATCATCAACCCGTTCAAGCTGTACCCGACGCTGGGCGCCGGCCTGGACACGCTGATCGTGGACAAGGACATGTCGCTGTACGACCTGGCGAAGATGTTCTTCGCGATGAAGGGCATCAACGGCGGCGACGGCAAGTCCATGAACATGCCGATCAACGGCACGGCCCCGCAGAACTCGCTGCGCTGGGACATGCCGAAGGTGAAGCAGCTCGTCGAGCAGATCCGCAACGACCAGCCGGTCACGGTCACCTCGGAGCGCTGACGCGTACGGGGCTCCCTCGGGGGCCCGACTATGCTCGGGCAGGCATTCACGAGCGTACGCACAGGGAGTCCCGCATGGCCCTCAAGATCACCGTGATCGGCACCGGATACCTCGGGGCCACCCACGCCGCGGCCATGGCTGAGCTCGGCTTCGAGGTGCTCGGGCTCGACGTCGTGCCGGAGAAGGTCGAGCTGCTCGCCTCCGGGCGGGTGCCCATGTACGAGCCGGGGCTGGAGGAGCTGCTGGCGCGGCACGTGGCGGGGATCGAGGGATCCAGCGGGCGGCTGCGGTTCACCACCTCCTGGGAGGAGGTCGGGGCCTTCGGCGACGTCCACTTCGTCTGCGTGAACACCCCGCAGAAGCACGGCGAGTACGCCTGCGACATGTCGTACGTCGACGCCGCCTTCGGCTCGCTGGCCGCCGTGGTGCGCGAGGGCGCCCTCGTCGTCGGCAAGTCGACCGTGCCCGTCGGCTCCGCCGAGCGGCTCGCCGGGCTGCTGCCCGAAGGTGTCGAACTGGCCTGGAACCCCGAGTTCCTGCGCGAGGGCTTCGCCGTCCAGGACACCCTGCGCCCGGACCGGGTCGTGGTCGGCCTCGCCGGGGGCGAGGGCGGCGAGCGGGCCGAGCGGCTGCTCCGCACCGTCTACGCGGTGCCGGTCGCCGAGGGCTCGCCCTTCGTGGTGACCGACTTCCCCACCGCCGAGCTGGTGAAGACCTCCGCCAACTCCTTCCTCGCCACCAAGATCTCCTTCATCAACGCCATGGCCGAGGTCTGCGAGGCGGCCGGCGGCGACGTCGCCAAGCTGGCCGAGGCCATCGGCCACGACGAGCGGATCGGGAACAAGTTCCTGCGGGCCGGCATCGGCTTCGGCGGCGGCTGCCTGCCCAAGGACATCCGCGCCTTCATGGCGCGCGCCGGCGAGCTCGGCGCCGACCAGGCGCTGACCTTCCTGCGCGAGATCGACTCCATCAACATGCGGCGCCGCGCCTCCATGGTCGAGATGGCCCGTGAAGCGCTCGGCGGCGGCTTCCTCGGCAAGCGGGTCGCGGTGCTCGGCGCCGCCTTCAAGCCCGACTCCGACGACGTGCGCGACTCCCCCGCGCTCAACGTGGCCGGCCAGATCCACCTCCAGGGCGGCCAGGTCACCGTCTACGACCCCAAGGGCATGGCCAACGCGCGGCGCCTCTTCCCCACGCTGGGGTACGCGGACTCCGCGATCGAGGCCGCCCGGGGCGCGGACGTGGTGCTCCACCTCACCGAGTGGCGGGAGTTCCGGGACGCGCTCGACCCGAAGGAGCTGGCGGGGGTCGTCTCCTCGCCCGTGATCCTCGACGGGCGCAACGCCCTGGACCCGCGGCGCTGGCGGGAGGCCGGGTGGACGTACCGCGCGATGGGGCGTCCGCGCGCCTGACCCGGAGCCGTACGCGGAAGGGCCCGCACCCGGGTGACCGGGTGCGGGCCCTCTCCTCGTCCGGGGCCTCGCGTCACACGGCCGGGGCCCCTCGCGTCACGCCGCCCTGAGGCGGCTCGTCCGCGCGTGGAACTCCGTCTCGCGCAGCACCCGCGTGGCGTTGCCGTGGGCCAGCGCCACCAGGTCCTGGGCCGGCCAGGCCCTGCGCAGGAGTTCCGCGAAGAGCGGGACGTAGCCGCCGGCCGGCTCGGTCGCGTGGGAGATGCCGGTCGCCCCGGGGCCCGCGAGGGTGCGCAGGCGGTCCAGGGAGTCGGCCGTCGCCGCCGCGTCCGGGGTGACCGGGACCATGCAGACGCCGTCGTTCTCGCCCAGCAGGCGCAGCACGTCGTCCGGCAGGGCGTCGGGCTCCGCGCGGGTCAGCAGGACCGGGGCCCGGCCCACCGCGAGGGTCTGCCGGACGGTGTCCGGGTCGGCTCCCGCGAGGTCCACGGTGAGCCCGAGGCGGTTCATCTCGCGCACCGCCTCGCGGGCGAAGCGGTCGAAGCGGGTGAGGCCGACCGCCCGCGCCCCGAGCGCGTGGTACGCCCGGAGCGCGGCGACCGAGCCGCCGACGGCCTCCCAGCTCACCGGCCCCAGCAGGGCGGCGACCCGGCCGCAGTTGCGGGCGTGGGCCATCTCCGAGGTGGTGTGCGCCAGGCGCAGCTCCTCGGGGAAGGCGGCGACCAGCGCGCGGACCGCGTCGATCCGGCGCAGGGTACCGAGCGCGCCCTCGTCCGCGCCCACGCGCAGCGACCAGAGCTGGGCTCCCGCCTCCGGCGCGCGGACCGGCGGACGGTCGTCCGGGTCGAGCACGCGGGGCGGTTCCGTGTGCCCCTCGACGACCGGCTGCGCCGCGAGCAGGGCGCGCGCACGGGTCGACTCGTCGAGAGGCCGGGGATGTTCGGGGGGATCCTGGTCGCCCTCGGACGCGGCGTGGGCGACGGTGAACGTCAGGGTGGGTTCGTCGAGCAGATCTGCCATGGGTGACTCAACTCCGTACTACTGGGCAGTACGTTCACCGTGTCACCGTCCGCGGCGGCGGGCGCGGTGGGCTGCGCCGTTCGGGTGGCCCCGCCGACGGTGGCGGGGCCCCCGCGTACGGCGGGCCGCTACGCCTCCAGCGAGGCGATCGTCGCGATCGACGGGCCGCGCCGCGCCCGCTGCTCGCGCGCCACGGCCTCCGCGTCGCGCAGCACCCGGACCGTGTTGGACCAGGTCAGCTTGGCCAGGTCGGCGGCCGACCAGCCTCGGCTGAGGAGCTCCGCGACCAGGTTCGGGTAGCCCCCGACGTCGTCGAGGCCGGCCGGGGTGAAGGCGGTGCCGTCGTAGTCGCCGCCGATGCCGATGTGGTCGATGCCCGCGACCTGCCGCATGTGGTCGAGGTGGTCGGCCACGGTGGCGGCCGTCGCGACCGGGCGCGGGGTCCCCGCCTCGAAGGCGCGGTGGATCTCCATCGCCTCCGGGGTGGTGTCGAGGTGGTCGTAGCCGTGGGCGCGCAGGTTGGCGTCGGCCAGGGCGGTCCACTCGACGGCCGCGGGCAGGATGAACTTCGGGACGAAGGTCGCCATCGCCACGCCGCCGTTGCCGGGCAGCCGCTCCAGGACGTCGTCCGGGATGTTGCGCGGGTGGTCGCAGACCGCGCGGGAGGAGGAGTGCGAGAAGATCACCGGCGCCGCGGAGGTGTCCAGCGCGTCGCGCATGGTGGTGGCGGCGACGTGCGAGAGGTCGACCAGCATCCCGGCGCGGTTCATCTCGCGGACGACCTCGCGGCCGAAGGCGGTCAGTCCGCCGTGCCGGGGCACGTCGGTGGCCGAGTCGGCCCAGTCGTTGTTCTCGTTGTGGGTGAGCGTCATGTACCGCACGCCCAGGGTGTGCAGGGCGCGCAGGGTGGCCAGCGAGTTGTTGATCGAGTGGCCGCCCTCGGCGCCCTTGAGGGAGGCGATCCGGCCCTGCGCGCGGGCGGTCTCCAGGTCGTCCGCGACGAGCGCGGGCGCGAGGTCCCCGGGATAGCGGGCGAGGAGCTGGTCGACCACGTCGATCTGCTCCAGGGTGGCGCTGACCGCAGCGTCGCCGGTCAGCCGGCCGGGCACGTACACCGACCAGAACTGGGCGCCCACGCCGCCGGCCCGCATCCGGGCCAGGTCGGTGTGGAGCGAACCCCTCAGGTCGCCGGCGATGTCCAGCTTGTCGAGGTCGTAGCCGCACTGCTCGCGCAGCGCCCAGGGCAGGTCGTTGTGCCCGTCGACGACGGGCGCGGCGGCGAGGAGCTCACGCGCCTCGGCGAGCCGGTCGGCCGCGGTCACCGGGCGAACCCGAAGGACTCGGCGCCCTCGACCTTGGCCCGCAGCCGCTTGCCCTTCTCGGTCGCCTGGTCGTTCAGCTCCCGCTGGAACTCCCGCATCCGGTCGAGGAGCGCGGGGTCGTGCGCGGCGAGCATCCGGACCGCGAGGAGGCCCGCGTTGCGGGCGCCGGCGACCGAGACGGTGGCGACCGGCACGCCCGCCGGCATCTGCACGATGGAGAGCAGCGAGTCCATGCCGTCCAGGTACTTCAGCGGGACGGGGACGCCGATGACGGGCAGCGGGGTCACCGAGGCGAGCATCCCCGGCAGGTGGGCGGCGCCGCCCGCGCCCGCGATGACCGCCTTCAGACCGCGCCCGGCGGCCTGCTCGCCGTACGCGATCATCTCGCGCGGCATCCGGTGCGCGGAGACGACGTCGACCTCGTACGCGATCTCGAACTCGTCCAGGGCCTGCGCCGCGGCCTCCATGACGGGCCAGTCCGAGTCGGACCCCATGACGATGCCAATGAGCGGATTACTCAACGATCGTTCCTCGCAGGTAGTCGGCGGCGTGGCGGGCGCGCTCCAGCACCTCGTCCAGGTCGTCGCCGTAGGTGTTGACGTGGCCCACCTTGCGACCGGGCTTCACGTCCTTGCCGTACATGTGGATCTTCAGCTGCGGGTCCCGGGCCATGCAGTGCAGGTATGCCTGGTACATGTCCGGGAAGTCGCCGCCGAGGACATTGCACATCACGGTCCACTTCGCGCGGGGGCGCGGGTCGCCCAGCGGAAGGTCCAGGACCGCGCGGACGTGGTTGGCGAACTGCGAGGTGACCGCGCCGTCCTGGGTCCAGTGGCCGGAGTTGTGCGGGCGCATGGCGAGCTCGTTGACGAGGATGCGGCCGTCGCGGGTCTCGAACAGCTCGACGGCCAGGTGCCCGACGACGTCGAGCTCCTTGGCGATCCGCAGGGCGAGCTCCTGGGCCTGGCCGGCCAGCTCGCCGGAGAGGCCGGGGGCGGGCGCGATGACCGTGTCGCAGACCCCGTCGACCTGGCGGGACTCCACCACCGGGTAGGCGACGGCCTGCCCGTGCGGGGAGCGGACGATGTTCGCGGCGAGCTCGCGCGCGAAGTCGACCTTCTCCTCGGCGAGGACCGGGACACCCGCCTTGAAGGCGTCGTGGGCGTCCTCGGCGGAGCGCACGAACCAGACGCCCTTGCCGTCGTAGCCGCCGCGCACGGTCTTCAGGATGATCGGGAAGCCCTCGCCCTCGGCGGCGAAGGCCGCCGCGTCGGCCGGGTCCGCGACCAGGCGGTGCCGCGGGCTCGGCGCGCCGATCTCGTCGAGCCGCGCCCGCATCACCCCCTTGTCCTGGGCGTGCGCGAGGGCCGCGCGGCCGGGCCGGACGACGACGCCGTCCGCCTCCAGGGCCGCGAGGTGCTCCGCGGGGACGTGCTCGTGATCGAAGGTGATCACGTCGCAGCCGCGCGCGAAGTCACGCAGCGTGTCCAGGTCGCGATAGTCGCCGAGCACGACCTCGCTCACCACCTGGGCCGCCGAGTCCTGCGGGGTGTCACTGAGCAGCTTGAACTTGATGCCGAGGGGGATGCCCGCCTCGTGGGTCATTCGGGCGAGCTGACCGCCACCGACCATGCCGACTACCGGGAACGTCACCCTCTTAGGGTATCCGCACAAGTTCCGGACACTCGTCCGGCTGTGTTTTGTCACAGCCGGGGTGGCTTCCCCTACAGATCGACCGCAACACAGGCGGGCGACAGGAGGGCTGGTTAGCATGGGTTGGTTGACGCCGTCGGGGCGTCGGCCGGAACGCCTCCGAAACGGACGGGACAGAGCCACCACGATGAGTGAACCCGGCGCGTTGCGCACCCGTGTGGACCAGCTCGTCCGCGAGGTCGCCAAGTTCGGCGTGGTCGGCGGTCTGGGCGTCCTGGTGAACCTGGGCGTCTTCAACCTGGTCCGCCACTTCACCGACCTCCCGGTGGTCCGGGCGAGCATCATCGCCACGGTCGTGGCCATCGCCTTCAACTACGTGGGGTTCCGCTACTTCACGTACCGCGACCGCGAGAAGTCCGGCCGCACGAAGGAACTGACGCTGTTCCTGCTGTTCAGCGCGGTCGGCATGGTGATCGAGAACGGCGTGCTCTACACAGCGACCTACGGCTTCGGCTGGGACACCCCGCTGGCCAGCAACTTCTTCAAGTTCTTCGGCATCGGCGTGGCGACGCTGTTCCGCTTCTGGTCCTACCGGACCTGGGTCTTCAAGGCGCTGCCCGCGAAGGAGGCGGTGCAGACCGCCGAATCGTTCCTGGAGCAGGCGCCCCGGCAGGGCTCCCGCAAGCAGCCCGACCGGGTCTGATCCTCCCCGGTCGCTCCCGGTCGGTCCCGGTCGGTCCCGGTCGCTCCCCGCGCCCGGTCCGCTCAGCGGACCGGGCGTTCGGCTTCCGGCTCCGTGCGGCCGCGCACCTCGCGGCTGAGGAAGAGCGCGAAGACCGGCGGCTGCTGCTGGAGCAGCTCCAGGCGGCCGCCGTCGGCCTCGGCGAGGTCCCGGGCGACGGCGAGGCCGATGCCGGTGGAGCTGCGCCCGCTGACCGCCCGCTCGAAGATCCGGGCGCCGAGGTCGGTGGGGACGCCGGGCCCCTCGTCGGTGACCTCGATCACGGACTGGTTGCCGGTGACCCGGGTGCGCAGGGCGACGGTGCCGCCGCCGTGCATGAGCGAGTTCTCGATGAGCGCGGCGAGGACCTGGGCGACCGCGCCCGGGGTGCCCACGGCCCGCATGTGCTGCTTGCCGGAGTGGACGATGGCCCGGCCGGCGCTGCGGTAGGCGGGGCGCCACTCCGCGATCTGCTGCTTGATGACCTCGTCGAGGTCGAAGGCGACGGCGGAGCCGGTCCGGGGGTCGCGCGAGTTGGTGAGCAGCCGTTCGACGACGTCGGTGAGCCGCTCGACCTGGGTGAGCGCGATCGTCGCCTCCTCGCGGACCGTGTCGAGGTCGTCGGACATGGCGACCTCCTCCAGGCGCATGGAGAGGGCGGTCAGCGGGGTGCGGAGCTGGTGGGAGGCGTCGGCGGCGAGCCGGCGCTCGGCGGTGAGCATCCGGGCGATCCGCTCGGCGGAGGCGTCGAGGACGTCGGCGACCCGGTCGAGCTCGGGGACCCCGTACCGCTTGTGGCGCGGGCGCGGGTCGCCGGAGCCGAGCCGCTCGGCGGTCTCGGCGAGGTCGGTGAGCGGCGAGGCCAGCTTGTTGGCCTGGCGTACGGCGAGGAGGACGGCGGCCACGACGCAGAGCAGCGCCACCCCGGCGATGATCATCAGGGTGCGGGCGACCTCGTCGGTGACGACCGAGCGGGCCTCCTCGACGACGACGGTCTCGCCGCGCTCGCCCTTGGCCACGCCGTGGATGACCTGGCCGCTGGGGCGGGTGCCGATCTCGATCGCGTCGCGGCCGGGGATGCTGATCCGGGCGTAGCGCTTGGCGATGGACTGCTCGGCGAGGATGTCCGGGTTGACCGGCTCCCCGCCGATGAGCCGGCTGTCGACGATCGAGACGATCCGCAGCGCCTCGGAGTCCACGCTCTCCTGGGCGCTGTTGGAGATGGTGCGGGACTCGACGATCACGATGGAGACGCCGAAGACGGCGATGACGACGAGCACCACGGCGAGCGTGGAGTTGATCAGGCGGCGGCGCATGGCGGGGCGGGCTCAGCTCTCTCGGGACGCTCGGCGCGCGGACGGGGCGGGCTCAGCTCTTCTCGAAGCGGAAGCCGACCCCGCGCACGGTGGCGATGTAGCGGGGGTTGGCCGCGTCGTCGCCGAGCTTCTTGCGGAGCCAGGAGATGTGCATGTCGAGGGTCTTGGTGGAGGACCACCAGGTGGTGTCCCAGACCTCGCGCATCAGCTGGTCGCGGGTGACCACCCGGCCCGCGTCGCGGACCAGCACCCGCAGCAGGTCGAACTCCTTCGCGGTGAGCTGGAGCTCCTCGTCGCCCATCCAGGCGCGGTGCGACTCGACGTCGATCCGCACCCCGTGGGTGGTGGGGGCGACGGCGGGCTCGGTGGCGCCGCGCCGGAGCAGGGCCCGGACCCGGGCCAGCAGCTCGGCGAGCCGGAAGGGCTTGGTGACGTAGTCGTCGGCGCCGGCGTCGAGGCCGACGACCGTGTCGACCTCGTCGGCGCGGGCGGTCAGGACCAGGATCGGCACCGTGTGACCCTCGGCGCGCAGCCGGCGGGCGACCTCCAGGCCGTCCATGCCGGGCAGCCCGAGGTCGAGCACGACCAGATCGATCCCGCCCTGGAGTCCGGCGTCGAGGGCGGTGGGACCGTCCTCCCGCACCTCGACCTCGTATCCCTCCCGCCGCAGGGCGCGGGCCAGCGGTTCCGAGATGGAGGCGTCGTCCTCGGCGAGCAGTACACGGGTCATGGGGTGATGGTAGTCCGCGCGGCGGCGGTGCCGGGGCGTGATGGGCGGGCCTTCCGCCATGCCTGTGGATCTTGGCGCGTATTCAGCTCATGACCTTCGATTGACGGAAGTTGGTTCCGTAAAAGCCTGTGATCCATCTCTCAAGTCCTTCCATATCCGGCACTGTCGTGTCGTATGGTGTCGAGAGTTCTGTAGCGGTAATCGGGGACCTTTGGCCGTGTTCGTCAGCCAAGGGTCTCTTTTCTGCACGAGGATCGCTTCGGCAGCCTTGAGAACAGTGAATGACCTGTGGGCCGGGTCCTGGGTGCGATGACGCGTCAGGGCGTGGATCCCGGGGAGGCGCGACCGCTTCTCCCCGGTGCCGGCCTCCCCCACCGGGCGTACGTGCTCACGAAGCGCGCGTCCCGACAGAACAAGGATCGACATGGCGTCCAGCCTGACGACGGCTTCGACCGGAACCCCTGGTTCCGAGAAGACGTTCCTCGGCCACCCCCGTGGTCTGGCCACCCTCTTCTTCACCGAGATGTGGGAGCGCTTCTCCTACTACGGCATGAGGGCCCTTCTCGTCCTTTACCTGGTCTCCGGCGGCACCGACGCGGCCACCGGCAGCCAGGGCGGCGGCCTCGCCATGACGGCCGCCACGGCCACGGCGATCTACTCCGTGTACGTGTCGATGGTCTACCTGATGGCCATGCCCGGTGGCTGGTTCGGCGACCGTGTCTGGGGCGCCCGCAAGACGGTCGCCATCGCCGGCTTCGTGATCATGGCCGGCCACGCCTCGCTGGCGGTCCCCGGCCAGGCGGCCTTCTTCGCGGGTCTCGCGCTCGTCGCCGTCGGCTCCGGTCTGCTCAAGGCCAACATCTCCACGATGGTCGGCCACCTCTACAACGGCCCGGACGACCCGCGCCGTGACGGTGGCTTCACGCTCTTCTACATCGGCATCAACCTGGGCGCCTTCATCGCCCCGTTCGCCGTCGGCACGCTGGGCGAGAAGGTCAACTGGCACCTCGGCTTCGCGCTCGCCGCGGTCGGCATGGGCCTGGGCCTCGCCTGCTTCCTGGCCTTCACCAAGAGCCTGAGCCCGCAGAGCAGCGTCGTCCCGAACCCGCTCTCCGCCGCCGAGCGCAAGAGCATCCTGGTCAAGGTCGTCTCCGTCGTCGTCGTCGCCGCCGTCTTCTACGGCGCCGTGGTCGCGCTCGGCATGTACACCCTGAAGTGGGCCTTGGTCCCGATCACCCTCGCGGGTCTGATCATCCCGGTCGCCGTCCTGGTCCGCATCAAGCGCGACAAGGAGCTCGACAAGACCGAGCAGTCGAAGATGACCGGCTACATCTGGTTCTTCGTCGCCGCCGCCGTCTTCTGGATGATCTACGACCAGGGTGGCTCGACCCTGTCGCTCTTCGCCTCCACCAAGACCGCGGACTCGGTCTTCGGCCTCGGCTTCCCGGCCACCTGGTACCAGTCGCTGAACCCGCTCTTCGTGATGTCGCTGGCTCCGGTCTTCGCCTGGCTGTGGCTGTGGCTGGCCCGCAAGAACCAGGAGCCGAACACCATCGTGAAGTTCTCGATGGGTCTGGTCCTGGTCGGCGCGTCCTTCTTCGTCTTCATCGTCCCGATGAACATGGCGGGCGACGGCAAGGTCTCCCCGATGTGGCTCGTCTCGATCTACATGATCCAGACCATCGGCGAGCTGTGCCTCTCCCCGGTCGGCCTCTCCGTCACCACGAAGATGGCGCCGCGGAAGTACGCCTCCCAGATGATGGGCGTCTGGTTCCTCGCCGTCACCGCCGGTGACTGCACCACCGGCCTGCTCTCGCTGGCGGGGGTGGACCTGAACGGCACCGGGATCATCGCCTTGGAGGCCACGTTGGCGGTCGCCGCGGGCTTCGCGATCTACATGTACCGCAAGAAGGTCCAGGGCCTCATGGGCAGCGTCCACTGACCCTGCCGCCCGGCACCCCGTACGCACGGAGGGCCGCCGCACCGATTCCGGTGCGGCGGCCCTCCGCCGTTTCGTCCGGGCGGCCCGCCGTCGCTAGCGGCGCAGCCTGGCCCACGGGGTGAAGGTGAACACCGCCCCGCCGAGCAGGATCACCGTGCCCGCCACGAGGGCGAGGGCACGCAGGGCGCCCGCGTCGTCGGCGCCGGTGTGCGCGAGGTCGTCACCGCCGCCGGAGCTCCCGGTGCCGCCGGCCACGCCACCCGCCTGCTTGGTGGTGTCGAGCTCCAGAGAGACCGGGGAGGAGCCCTGGACCTTGCAGGGGATGACGATGTCGGCGCCGGCCAGCGTCACCGTGATGGTGAGGTCACCGGGGCTGAGCGTCGCCTTGCCGCTGGCGCCCGGCTTGTAGGTGCCGGTCATGTCGGTCAGCGACACCATCGCGCCGGTCTCCACGGGGGCCGGGTTGGCGGCTCCGGTCACGGTCACCGTGCCCTTGTCGGCGCCCCCGATCCGGACCTTCATCGACGGCTTGAGCGCGCCCTTGGGCAGCGGGGCGGGGCTCGGCATGATGCCCTTGCCGGTCTTCACGGTGAGCTTGTACGAACCGCCGTCCTTGCGGGCGTTGATCGTCACCTGGGAGGTGACGTCGGACGGTCCGGGCGCCTGGCAGGAGAGCTTGACGGCGACCTCCTTGCCGGGGAAGTCGCTCTGCCCGTCGCCGCCGCCGGAGCTCCCGCCGGACGTCGTGGAGGAGCCGCCGGCGCTCCCGGCCGTGGTGGTGCCGGACGTGCCGCCGGTGGTACCGGTGGTGCCGGTTGTTCCCGTCGTGCCTGTGGTGCCTGTGGTGCCTGTGGTGCCGGACGTGCCGCCCGTGGTGGTCGTGGACCCGCCGGAGGTCGTGGTGGAGCCGCCGGTCGTCGTCGTGGAGCCGCCGGACGTGGAGCCGCCCGAGGTCCCGCCGTCCGTGACCTTGATCGTGACGGCGGCCCCGACCGTCTCCTTCGGCGAGCACTTCGTGTCCGTGGACAGCGGCTTGGACACGTTGATCGTGTACTTGTCCGGCGTCAGCGTGATCTCGCCGGCCTTGTCCAGCTTCAGCTTGCCCTTCATGTCCGGCAGGACCATCGGGCTGTTCTTCTTGATCGGCGGGTTCTGCCGCGGCCCCTCCATGGCCAGGGTCCCGCTCCCCGCGCCGCCCAGCTTGACGGTGCCGGTCGGCTTCACGGTGTCCTTGTCCAGGTCGAGCATGTCGGGGTTCTTGGAGGCGGCCGTGACCGTATTCCACACCACCTCGACCTCGTCGCCGACCTTGGCCTGGGCGGGCGCGGTGATCTGGACCGTGGTGGTGCCCTGGACCGCCGGGAGGCCGGAGATCGCGGGCGGGATGCACTCGGTCTTGTAGGAGACCTCGGCGGCCAGTGCCGGGCCCGCGGTCAGCAGGATTCCCGCGCCGCCGAGCATCAGCGCGACGCCCGCCGCGAGCGTCCTCCGGGTCGTGCGTGTCGTGCTCACGACTGTCCCTTCGTCGTCGGACTGTTCTCTGACGGTGCGGAATGGGGGCTGAACCAGGGCAGGACCGCGGTCGGCCGTTCGTCACCGGCGGCGGTCGCCGGCGGTACGGGCCCGGGGGCGCGGTCGGGCGCCCGGTGCGCGTGCTGGTGGGGGTGGGCGGGCCGGTGCGGGTGCGGGTGCGCGCGCCGGCGGGCCGCCGGGCGGACCCGGTCGACGACCGCCATGCCGATCCGGAAGAGGCCCGCCGGGACGACCACCGCGAGCAGCAGCCAGAAGAGCGTGACGCCCCACGGCCGCCCGACGCCCCAGGGCTGTTCGACCAGCACCTTGCCGCCGTAGCGGACGGAGACCTGGTAGTCGCCGTGGGCGCCGGCCGTCAGCTCGACGGGCAGCCGGATCTCGGCCTTGCGGCCGGGCTGGAGGGTGCCGCGCCAGGGGCGTTCCTCGTACTGCGGGGAGAAGACGCCGTGGCTGCTGCCGACCTCGAACACCGGGTCCTTGAGGGGCGTCTGGCCGAGGTTGCCGACGGTGAAGACCACCTCGCGGCGGGCGGGCGCGCCGAACCAGACGAGGACGCCGCTGGAGCCTTCGAGCCGTACGGAGGCGAGGACGGCGAGCCGTCCGGTGCCGGTCGGCTCGGGCAGCGGCGCGGTCGGGTGTCCGGCGACGGTGAAGGCGACGTCCACGGAGTCCTGCTGGCCGGTGACCCCGGCCACGTGCACCACGCAGGGGCAGGGTTTGGGCGGCTCGGCGACCGGCAGCTTCTGGCTGAAGGCGCCCTTGGCGTCCACGGTGGCGGCCCGGCCCTCGGTGTTGGCGCAGGAGTTGGTGCCGCCGATGACTCCCTTGCCGGGCGCGGACTGGCCGCAGACCAGCAGCATGAGCAGGGCGCCCGGTTTCCAGCCGGAGCCGCTGACGGTGAGCTCGCCGCCCTTGCCGCCCTCGGTCTTGGAGAGCGCGACCTCGGGCGCGGGCTCGGCGGCCGCGGCGGCGGCGGCGGGCAGCAGGGCGAACAGCAGCGCGGCGAGCAGGGCGGCGGCCACGCCCGTACGCGCGGGGCTCGTCGGGCTCATCGGGTCCTCCGTATCGCGTACGCGGTGGCGGCGGCCCCGAGGAGGGCGGCGGCTCCGGCGCCGACACCAGCCGCGGAGGCGAAGACGGTGTCGGCGGCGGCCGTCGCGGGGGCCGCGCCCTCGGCGGTGGCCGTGACGCGGACGGTGACCGCGTCCAGGGCGGGCGGATCGGGCCAGGGCTCGGTGCGGGCGGACCGCTCGCCGGGGCGCAGGGTCAGCTCCAGCGGGCGGGCGGGCCGGTCGACGAGCCGGCGCCCGAAGGCGCCCTCGGCGCGGACGGCCAGCCGGGGGGCGAGCAGGGTGTTGCCTCGGTTGACGAGCGTGTAGTGCAGGGTGCCGACGCGGTCGACGCGGACGTCCTCGACGGTGAGCGCGGCGAGCCGGGGTCCGCTGACCCGCAGGCGCAGCGGGACGAGCGCCTCACGCCCCGCCGCGCCGACGCGGACGGTGCCGCGCAGGTCGCCGGGCGGGGTCTCGGCGGTGACGGTCACCGCGAAGGGCACGTCCGCGCGGGTCCGGGCGGGCACGGTGACGGTCCGGGCGGCGAGGGCGACCCGGGCCCCCGGGTCGCCCTCGCCGGTGAGCCGCACGGTGAGCGGGCGGCTGCCCGGGTTGGTGACGGACAGGGTGTCCTGGAGGACGCTGCCGGGGGCGCCCTCCAGATAGACGTACGGGCGTCCCGCGGCGGGCGCCGCCGTCCAGCCGGGCGCGGGTGCCGCCGCGACCGCCCCGAGCAGGGCGAGCGCGGCGGCGCCGGTGCCGGCCCACGCCGTCCGCATCAGCGTGCCGTGCGCCGGGTGAGCCAGAGCACCCCGGCCGTGCCGGTCAGCAGGACGGTGCCGCCGAGGGTGCCGAGGGCGACGGCCGAGTCGAGCGGGCCGGTCTTGGGCAGGGTGTCCGTGCCGCCCGAGCCGCCGGAGTCGCCCGAGCCGCCGCCGGAGCCGCCGGCGGCGGTGACGTCGAGTTCGAGGGAGGGCTTGGGGCTGTTCTTCGGGGTGCAGACGGCGGCGTCCATGCCGAGCGCGTGGACGGTGAGCACCCCGGCGGTGAAGGTGACCTTGCCGCTCTTCTTGGGGGTGTACGTGCCCGTCAGCTTACCGATGGCGATCGGGGTGTTGGGCGGGATGGCGACCGCGTTGGGAACGCCCTTGACCTGGACCTTGCCGCTGTCGGCCCCGCCGACGACGAGCTCGGCGCGCGGGGTCATGACGCCCTTGGGGAGTTCGACCGGGCTGTCGGAGACGCCCTTCTGGAACGACATGGTGATCGTGTACGAGCCGCCGTTCTTGACGGCGGTGATGTCGACGGGCGAGACGGCGCCCTTGGGACCGATCTTCGTCTCGCAGGCGTAGTCGACATCGACGACCGCCGCGTGGGCCGCGGGGGCGGCGAGCAGGGCCGTCGCGCCCGCCGCCGCCATCGCCGCCGTCAGCGCGCCGGCCCTTCTTCTCCGGTTCGGCACCTTGAGCACCCCTCACCGCACAGTAGCTGACGATCTATCAGATTGGCCGTCAAGGTACGCCGGGGGTCTTGCGGAGGGAAGAGAGAGGGAAGTGAAAGTCCTATGCGGGCGCGGCCAGTTCGGCCCAGACCATCTTGCCGGGGGCGCCCGGGATCCGCTCGACGCCCCAGGCCCGGCAGAGCCGCTGCACGATGAACATGCCGTGCCCGCCGGGGCGCCCGGCGCGGTGCGGGGTGCGGGGGGCGGGGCGGCCGGCGCCCCGGTCGGCGACTTCGAGGCGCAGCACCTCGGCGAGGCGCAGCACGCGCAGGCTCTCGGGACCCTCGGCGTGCAGACAGGCGTTGGTGACGAGCTCGGAGACCACCAGCAGGACGTCCTCGGCGGCGGCACGCCGGTCGGCGGTGGCCGCGGGCAGCCAGCCCCAGTCGTGGAGCACCTGCCGGGTGAAGTCACGGGCCAGCGGGACGGTGCCGCTGGCCGCACCGAGGGCGAGGGTACGGACCTCGGGGTCGCCGGAGGCGGTCTCCTTCAACGCTTCACCTCACCGAGTTCAGCCGATGGACGAGGGACAGGACGAGCGGGCGGTGCGGGTGGTGCAGGTGGTGCGGGCGGGACAGTGTGGCGGGCCGGTCCGGGCCCTGGCCGGGGGGCGGGGGTCAGTCGGGCAGGGCCGTCGCGAGCGAGGCGTGGAGGGTGAAGACGGCGTCGGCGCCGGTGATCTCGAACACCCGGGCCACCGTCGGGAGCATCCCGACGAGGTGGACCCCGCCGCCCGCGGCGTCGGCCCGCAGCCGGGCGCCGAGCAGCACGTTCAGCCCGGTGGAGTCGCAGAAGTCGAGCCGCGAGCAGTCGAGCACGAGCCGGGCGCGGCCCTCGTCTAGGGCGCGATCGAGCGGCGCGCGCAACAGTTCGGCGGTGTGGTGATCGAGCTCACCCACCGGGGTGAGCACCTCGCTCGCCCCCACGGTGCGGACCTCGACCCGGAACCGCCCGGGTGCGCTGCCGATGTGTTGGCGGTACATGCGTCGAACCATACAAGCGCGACCCCCCGAACCGCACATGAGGTCCACCGCAAATACACCCAAAGCAGACAATTGCCACTTGCAACCATCGGTGTCGAACCGGTAGGGCTAGAAGGACACATTCCGCATCGCCGGCTTGGAGGCGCCGCACACCGCAGCGAGAGACACAACGATGGAGGAGACCATGTCACCCCGGCTCGACGTCACGGAGCTCCCGGACATCCCGCGGATCCCGCATCCGGACGAGATCGCGCCGCAGGACGCGCGCGCCCTGTCCAAGACCCTCTTCGCCCGCCTCGGCGAGCTGGAGGAGGGCACCCACGAGTACGCGTACGTCCGCAACACCCTGATCGAACTCAACCTGGCGCTGGTCAAGTTCGCCGCCTCGCGCTTCCGCACCCGCAGCGAGCCGATGGAGGACATCGTCCAGGTCGGCACGATCGGCCTGATCAAGGCGATCGACCGCTTCGACCTGGCCCGCGGCGTGGAGTTCCCCACCTTCGCGATGCCGACGATCATCGGCGAGATCAAGCGCTTCTTCCGCGACACCTCCTGGTCCGTGCACGTCCCCCGGCGACTCCAGGAACTGCGCATCGCGCTGGCCAAGGCGGGCGACGAGCTCGCCCAGCGGCTCGACCGCTCCCCCACCGTCGACGAGCTCGCCCGCGAACTGGGCATCAGCGCCGACGAGGTGATCGAGGGCATGACCGCCGCCAACGCGTACACCGCGAGCTCCCTGGACGCCCCGCCCGACGACTCCGCGTCCGAGGCGGCACCGCTGGCGGACCGGCTCGGCTACGAGGACCACGGTCTGGAGGGCATCGAGTACATCGAGTCGCTCAAGCCGATGATCGCCTCCCTGCCGGCCCGCGACCGCCGCATCCTCTCGCTCCGCTTCACCGCGGGCCTCACCCAGTCGGAGATCGGCGAGGAACTGGGCATCTCCCAGATGCACGTCTCCCGCCTCCTCTCCCGCACCCTGGCCCGACTCCGCAGGGGCCTGACGGCGGAGGACTGAACTCCGGCCCGTGGCCGCGCCCGGCAGCGGCCGCCGGGCGCGGCACGGCGCGCTCCGGCCGGTGTGTCAGGCGACCCGGGCCCCCGCCCGCCAGACCTCCGACACCAGCGGGACACCGGGCCGGTAGGCCAGGTGGACGTGGGACGGGGCGTCCAGGAAGGTCAGGTCGGCGCGGGCGCCGGGGGAGAGCCGGCCCACGTCGGTGCGGCGCAGGGCCGCCGCGCCGCCCGCCGTGGCGGACCACAGGGCCTCGTCCGGGGTCATCCGCATGTCGCGGACGGCCAGCGCGACGCAGAACGGCATCGAGGACGTGAACGACGAGCCCGGGTTGCAGTCCGTGGAGACGGCCACCGTCACACCCGCGTCCAGCAGGCGGCGGGCGTCCGGCCATGTGGCGCGGGTGGAGAACTCCGCGCCCGGCAGCAGGGTCGCCACCGTGTTCCCCGAGGCGAGCGCGTCCACGTCCGCGTCGGTCAGGTGGGTGCAGTGGTCCGCGCTCGCCGCGTCCAGCTCCACCGCCAGCTGCACACCGGGCCCGTACGAGAGCTGGTTGGCGTGCACGCGCGGCAGCAGGCCCTTCGCCTTGCCCGCCGTCAGGATCGCCCGCGCCTGGTCGCCGTCGAAGGCGCCCTTCTCGCAGAAGACGTCCACCCAACGGGCGTACGGGGCGCAGGCGTCCAGCATCGCGCCCGTCACCAGCTCCACGTAGGCCGCCGGGTCGTCCGCGTGGTCCGGGGAGACGATGTGGGCGCCCAGGTAGGTGACCTCGTCCGTGTGCTCGGCGGCGATGCGCAGGGCGCGGGCCTCGTCCTCGACGGTCAGGCCGTAGCCGGACTTGGTCTCGAACGTGGTCGTGCCCTGGCGCAGGGCCTCCCCCATGAACCGGGCGACGTTCGCCGACAGTTCGGCGTCCGTGGCCGCGCGGGTCGCCGCGACCGTCGTGCGGATGCCGCCCGCCTTGTACGGCTGCCCGGACATGCGGGCGGCGAACTCGGCGGTGCGGTCGCCCGCGAAGACGAGGTGGGAGTGGGAGTCGACGAAGCCGGGGATGACGGCCCGGCCCCCGGCGTCGATCCGGTGGTCGGCCGCCGGGGCCCCGGCGGCCGGTCCCGCCCAGGCGACCCGGTCGCCGTCCAGGACCAGGGCGGCGTCCCGGATCAGGCCCAGGGGCGAACCGTCGCCGAGGGCCGGGTCGTTGGTGACGAGGCCGGCGATGTTCGTGATGACCGTGGTGGGCGTCATGCGGGGGTCTCCGTGGGGCTCCGTGGGTCTGGGGGGGGGAAGGGCGGGGGCGGCGGTCCCGCCGGGTCAGTCCCGCAGGGCCCCGATCGCGTCCGCCAGGGCGCGGCCGGTGTCCGGGACCGTCGTGTGGACGCCGTCCTCGACGACCGTCCGGCCGCCCACCACCACGTGCCGCACGTCCGCCGCCGTCGCCGCGAACACCGCGGTCTCGGCGCCCAGGCGCGCGGCCGGGCCCGCCGTGCGGACCGAGTCCAGGGCGAGGGTGGTGAAGTCGGCCAGCGCGCCCGGCTCCAGGGCGCCCGCGTCCGCCCAGCCGAGGGCCGCGTGGCCGTCGGCCGTCGCGGCGCGCAGCAGGGCGGCGGCCGTCCAGTGGCCGCGGGTGCGGGTGCGCAGGCGCTCGTTCAGCTCCATGGCCCGCGCCTCCTCCAGGAGGTCGATCACCGCGTGGCTGTCGCTGCCCAGGGAGAGCGGGGAGCCCGCCCGCTGGAGGGCGACCGCCGGGCCGATGCCGTCCGCGAGGTCGCGTTCGGTCGTCGGGCACATGCAGGTGCCGGTCGAGGAGGACCCGATGAGCGCGATGTCGGCGTCCGTCAGGTGGGTGTTGTGGACGCCCGTGGTGCGCGCGCCGAGCACGCCGTGCTCGGCGAGCAGCTGGGTGGGCGTCATCCCGTGGGCGGCCAGGCAGGCCTCGTTCTCCGCGGTCTGCTCGGAGAGGTGGACGTGCAGGGGCGCCGAGCGGTCCTGGGCCCAGCGGGCCACGGTGGACAGCTGCCCGGCCGGGACGGCGCGCACGGAGTGGACCGCGGCCCCGATCCGTACGCCCGCGCGCTCCTTGAGCGCCGAGACCCGCTCGGCCCAGGCGTCCGCCGTGCCGTCGGTGAAGCGGAGCTGGTGCGGCTCGGGGGCCGCGCCGAAGCCGGAGGAGAGGTAGGCGGTGTCCAGCAGGGTGATGCGGATGCCCGCCTCGCCCGCCGCCGCGATGAGGGCCTCGCCCATGGCGTTGGGGTCGGCGTACGGGCCGCCGCCGGGCGCGTGGTGCAGATAGTGGAACTCTCCGACCGAGGTGATCCCGGCCAGCGCCATCTCCGCGTACACCGCGCGGGCCAGCGCGAAGTAGCTGTCGGGGGTGAGCCGCTGGGCGATGGTGTACATCACCTCGCGCCAGGTCCAGAAGGTGCCGGAGCCCACCTGGACGGTGCCGCGCAGGGCCCGGTGGAAGGCGTGCGAGTGCGCGTTGGCCAGGCCGGGGAGGCTCAGTCCGCGCAGCACGACGGCGCCGGGCGGCGGGGTGTCGGCCCCGGTGCGGACGGCCGTGATCCGGCCGTCCGCGACGTCCAGCGCCACGCCCGGCTCGACGTTCGTGCCGAGCCAGGCCTGCTCCAGCCAGTAGGTCACCTGCACGCCAGGTCCTCCAGTACGTCGGCGAGTGCCCGGACGCCGGCCACGCAGTCGTCCTCGGCCGCGGACTCGGCCGGGGAGTGCGAGACGCCCGTGGGGTTGCGCACGAACAGCATGGCGGTCGGGACGGACCCGGAGAGGATTCCGGCGTCGTGTCCCGCGCCCGTGCCGAGGACCGGGACCTTGCCCAGGCTCTCGCCGAGGATCCGGGCCAGCTCGTCGCGGAGCGCGTCCTGGAAGTCGATGACCGGGGTGTACGACTCGCGGGTGAGCGCCAGGTCGACGCCGTGCCGCTCGGCGTACTCCAGAGCGGCGGTGTGGATGCCGCCGAGGGTGGCGTCGAGCGTGGCCTCGTCGGCGGCGCGCAGGTCGAGCCAGCCGCGTACCAGCGAGGGGATCGCGTTGACGCCGTTCGGCTCGACGGCGATCTTGCCGAAGGTGGCGACGGCGCCTTCGAGTTCGGCCGCGCGGCGGGCGGCGAGGACGGTCTCGGCGTACGGCAGCATCGGGTCGCGCCGGTCGACGAGCCGGGTGGTGCCCGCGTGGTTGGCCTCGCCGTGGAAGTCCAGCCGCCAGCGGCCGTGCGGCCAGATCGCGGAGGCGATGCCGACGGGGTCGCCGGACAGGTCGAGGGCGCGGCCCTGCTCGACGTGGAGCTCCACGAAGGCGCCGATACGGGCGAGCCGCTCGGGGTCGGCGCCGATGGACTCGGGGTCGTGGCCGGCGGCCGCCATGGCCTCGGGGAGGCTGGTCCCGTCGGCGTCGCGCAGCTCGAAGGCCTTCTCCTTGGTCAGCTGCCCGGCGGCGAGCCGGGAGCCGACGCAGGCGAGCCCGAAGCGGGCGCCCTCCTCGTCGCCGAAGTTGACGATGGCGAGGGGCCGCCGGAACGAGACGCCCCGGGCGCGCAGTTCGTCGAGGGCGGCGAAGGCGGAGACGACGCCGAGGGGGCCGTCGAAGGCGCCGCCGTCGGGCACGGAGTCCAGGTGGGAGCCGGTGACGACGGCGTCACCGGCGGCGGGGTCGCCGAGCCAGGCCCACTGGTTGCCGTTGCGGTCGGTCTCGACGTCGAGGCGGCGGGCCTCCGCCTGCATCCGGAACCAGAGCCGGCAGTCGGCGTCGGCGCCGGTCCAGGCGTAGCGGCGGTAGCCGCCCGAGGCGTCGCTGCGGCCGATGGGCCGCAGCGAACGCCACATGGCGTGGAAGCTCTCGCTCACGCGGAGGCCCCGGTGCCGGTGCCTTCGGGGCCCGCGGCGCCCTCGGCGCCCTCGCGCATCGGGACGCGCACGCCCTTCTCGTCGGCGACGCGCTCGGCGATGTCGTAGCCGGCGTCGACGTGCCGGATGACGCCCATGCCGGGGTCGTTGGTGAGCACGCGGCGGATCTTCTCGCCGGCCAGCTTGGTGCCGTCGGCGACGGAGACCTGTCCGGCGTGGATGGAGCGGCCCATGCCGACGCCGCCGCCGTGGTGGAGGGAGACCCAGGAGGCGCCGGAGGCGACGTTGACCATGGCGTTGAGGAGCGGCCAGTCGGCGATGGCGTCGGAGCCGTCGAGCATGGCCTCGGTCTCGCGGTACGGGGAGGCCACCGAGCCGCAGTCCAGGTGGTCGCGGCCGATGGCGAGCGGCGCGGCGAGGGTGCCGTCGCCGACCATGTCGTTGAACATGTCGCCGGCCTTGTCGCGCTCGCCCTGGCCGAGCCAGCAGATGCGGGCGGGCAGGCCCTGGAAGTGGACGCGCTCGCCGGCCATCTTGATCCAGCGGTGCAGCGACTCGTTCTCCGGGAAGAGGTCGAGGATCGCCTTGTCCGTCTTGTGGATGTCGGACGCCTCGCCGGACAGCGCGGCCCAGCGGAACGGGCCCTTGCCCTCGCAGAACAGCGGGCGGATGTAGGCGGGGACGAAGCCGGGGAAGTCGAAGGCGCGGTCGTAGCCGGCCAGCTGGGCCTCGCCGCGGATGGAGTTGCCGTAGTCGAAGACCTCGGCGCCGGCGTCCATGAAGCCGACCATGGCCTCGACGTGGCGGGCCATCGACTCGCGGGCGCGGGTGGTGAAGCCGGCCGGGTCCTTGGCGGCCGCGTCGGCCATGTCCTCGAAGGCGATGCCGACGGGGAGGTAGGCGAGCGGGTCGTGGGCGGAGGTCTGGTCCGTCACGATGTCGATCGGGGCGCCCTCGGCCAGCATCTGCGGGACGAGCTCGGCGGCGTTGCCGAGGAGGCCGATGGAGAGCGGGCGGCGGGCGTCGCGGGCCTCGACGGCGAGCTGGAGGGCGTGCGCCAGGCTGTCGGCCTTGACGTCGAGGTAGCGGTGCTCGATGCGGCGCTCGATGGCGCGCGGGTCGACGTCGACGCAGATCGCGACGCCGTCGTTCATCGTCACGGCGAGGGGCTGGGCGCCGCCCATGCCGCCGAGGCCGGCGGTGAGGGTGATGGTGCCGGCCAGGGTGCCGCCGAACTTCTTGGCGGCGACGGCGGCGAAGGTCTCGTAGGTGCCCTGGAGGATGCCCTGGGTGCCGATGTAGATCCAGGAGCCGGCGGTCATCTGGCCGTACATGGTGAGGCCGAGGGCCTCCAGGCGCCGGAACTCCTCCCAGTTGGCCCAGTCGCCGACCAGGTTGGAGTTGGCGATGAGGACGCGCGGGGCCCACTCGTGGGTCTGCATGACGCCGACCGGGCGGCCGGACTGGACCAGCATGGTCTCGTCCTGCTTGAGGGTGCGCAGGGTGCGGACCATGGCGTCGAAGGAGCGCCAGTCGCGGGCGGCCTTGCCGGTGCCGCCGTAGACGACGAGCTTGTCGGGGTGCTCGGCGACCTCGGGGTCGAGGTTGTTCTGGAGCATCCGGAGGGCGGCCTCCTGCTGCCATCCCAGGGCGCTCAGTTCCGTACCGCGCGGGGCCCGTACGGGGCGGGGTCCTGACATGGCGGTGCCTCCTCGCATGTGATTCAGATATTCACATCCTGACCGGCTGAATAGAAGTAGTCAACAGCTGCGCGCCCACCCCGCCCGGTGGTGGGATGGGGAGATGGCTTCCTCACGTCGCGACCAGGCCGTCCGCGCCGCCGTCGAGCAAGGACTCCTCACCCCCTCCGAACCCGTCGCCGCACTCCTCGACACCGAGGGCATCCGCGCCTCCGCCGCCGCCCTGACCAGCGCCTTCGCCGCCGTCACCGACGCCCCCGTGCTGCACGCCTTCGCCGTCAAGGCCGCCCCGCTCGTGCCCGTCCTGCGCCTGCTGTACGAGGCCGGGCTCGGCGTCGAGGTGGCGAGCCCCGGCGAGCTGGCGCTGGCCCGCGCGGCGGGCGTGCCCCCCGCCCGTACCGTCCTGGACTCCCCCGCCAAGACCCCCGCCGAGCTGCGCCAGGCCCTCGCGCTCGGCATCGCCGTCAACGCCGACAACCTCCAGGAGCTGGCCCGGCTCGACGCCCTCGTCGCCTCCGCCCCCACCGCCTCGCCGCTCGGCCTGCGGGTCAACCCGCAGCTCGGGGCCGGGTCCATCGGCGCCCTGTCCACCGCGACCGCCACCTCCAAGTTCGGCGTGGCGCTGCGCGACGAGGGCGCCCGCGAGGGCGTCGTCCGGGCCTTCCTCGACCGCCCCTGGCTCACCCGGCTGCACACCCACACCGGCTCCCAGGGCATCCCGCTCGCCCTGATGGCCGAAGGTGTCGGCGCCGCCTACGCGCTCGCCGAGGAGATCAACGCGAAGGCCGGGCGGCAGCAGATCGACACCGTCGACATCGGCGGCGGACTCCCGGTGAACTTCGCCTCCGACGAGGAGACCCCCACCTTCGCCGAGTACGCCGCCCTGCTCGCCGCCACCGTCCCCGGACTGCTCGACGGGCGCTACGCCCTGGTCACCGAGTTCGGCCGGGCCCTGCTCGCCAAGCACGGCACGGTGCTGGCCCGGGTCGAGTACACCAAGGCCTCCGGCGGACGCCCCATCGCCGTCACCCACGCGGGCGTCCAGGTCGCCACCCGCACCGTGTACGCGCCGGACTCCTGGCCGCTGCGGATCCTCGCCTACGACGCCGAGGGCCGCCCCCGGACCGGCGAGGAGACCGTCCAGGACGTGGCCGGACCCGCCTGCTTCGCCGGGGACCTGCTGGCCACCGGGCGGAGCCTGCCGCCGCTGCGCCCCGGCGACGTGGTGGCGGTGCCGGACACCGGCGCGTACTACTTCGCCCACCACTACGCGTACAACAGCCTGCCCCGGCCGGCGGTCCACGGGTTCACCCCGACGGCCGACGGCTCCCTCGCCTTCCGCACCGTCCGCCGGGCCCAGACCCTCGACGAGATCGTGGCCGAGGCGGGCGGCGACCGGCCCGGCGCGCTCCTGCGGGACGGGGCGTCCGGTGGTCCCATGAGGCCATGACAGGAACCACCTCCGTGGTCGTCGAGCGCCGGGTCGCCGCCTCCCCCGGGCGGGTCTGGGAGTCGATCACCGACCTGCCGGACCTGCCCCGGGTGCTCAGCGGCGTCGAGCGGGTCGAGGTGCTCACCCCGGGCGGTTTCGCCGTGGGCACCCGCTGGCGCGAGACCCGGCGCATGATGGGCAGGGCGGCCACGGAGGAGATGACCGTGACCGCCTGCGAACCGCCCGAGCGCTACGTCACCGTGGCCGACTCGCACGGGATGCACTACGTCAACGAGATCACCCTGCTCCCCGAGGGCCCCGCGGTCTCCGCCGGGGCGACCACCCTGCGGATGACCTTCAGCGCCCGCCCCGCCCACGACCGCAGGCCGGGACTGGCCACCCGGCTGCTCAGCCGCTTCGGCGCCAGGGCCGTCGCGCGGGCGCTCGCCAAGGACCTGGCCGAGATCGCGGCGGCGGTCGAGAGCCGGGGCTGAGCGGGGCGCGGGGCTTGGGCCGGGCGCGGAGCGGGGCGGGCGCGGAGCCGGGCGGGGCGGAGGAGGGGCCGGGCGGGGCGCGGGGCGAACGCGCCGGGCGTGCGCTCCGGCGCCTGGGGCGCGCGCTCCGGCGGCCGCCCCCCTCTCCCTTACCACCGGTCTGACAAATTCCATTGGAAAATGCCAGAACCCCTCCCCCACGCCGCGACGTTGAGTAGCGTCACCGTCACTGCCGTACGTCCGCACGCCTCATCGGGAGGGGATCTCGCGTGCCCGGAATCGACGAGTGCCTACTGGAGGCCATGGGCCTGCCCGGGGCACGCGGCGCCTGGCTGGTCGACTGGACCAGTGGGCTGGCCCTCGGCTCCGCGGGCGAGTCCCCGGTCGGCGACCACGAGACCACGGCGGCCGAGACCGCCGAACTGGCCCGCGCGGCGGCCGAGTTCGAATCCCCACCCGGGGGGCCCGGCGGACCCGGCGGACCCGGGGGCTCCATATCCTCCGGCATCCCCGTCGAGGACCTGATCCTCACCACCCGCACCGGCTACCACCTGCTCCGCTTCGTCGAGACCGCCTTCGACAGCAGCGTCTTCCTCCACCTCTGGCTCGACCGCGACGCCGGCAACCTCGCCCTCGCCCGCCTCCGGCTCGGCGACCTCGCGGAGAGGCTGGTCCTCGGATGACCGTCTCCCCCATGCTCACCCGCCTCGCCGCCGAGCGCGCCACCGGCGCCCTGCTCCGCGACCACGGCACCCTCTACCTCGTCGACGGCCGGATCGTGCACGCCGAGAGCCCCTCCGCGCCCGGCCTCGACGTCCTGCTCACGGCGGGCGGCCGGCTCCCCCGCGAAGGCTGGGACGAGGCCGTGGACCGGGCCGGGGCGCACCGCGCGGTCGGCCGCTTCCTCGTCGACAGCGGCCGGCTGCACGACGGGGAGCTGGAGATCTGCCACCTCGGGGCCGTCTTCGACGCCGCCTTCTTCGCGCTCGCCCCCACCAGCGCGCCGAGCCGCTTCCGGTACGGGGTGGGGCACTGGTTCGGCGCGGTGCGGCCGGTCGACGCCGAGGCCGTCGAGCGCGAGACCGTGCGCCGCCGCGAGCTCCTGGACAGCGTCTGGCCCTACCCGGCCGTGGACACCGCCCCCGTGGTGCCCCGCCCCGCCGCCCCCGGCCAGCCGGTCGGCGCCCGGCAGCGCGCGCTGCTCGCGGCGGCCGACGGGACGCGGACCCCGGCGGAGATCGCCCGGGTGCTGGGCCGGCCCGCCTTCCACACCCTGCTCGACGTGCGCCGGCTCGCGGCGGCCGGCCTGGTCGAGACCCCGAGCGAACCGCCGCCGCCCGCCGCGCCCGCCGTCCCCGCCTGGGTCGGCGAGGTCGCCGACGACCCGGACATCGCCCTGCTCCGCCGGCTCCGCGACGCCCTGGAGGCAGCACTGTGATGAGGCGTGCCCTGCGCCTGCGCGCCGAGAGGAGACAACTGATGACCGCAGAAGCCGAGGTGCTCGGCGAGCTGAGACGGCTGCGGGCCCGCCTGCCGCAGCTCACCGGTGCGCTCGCGGCCAGCGCCGACGGTCTGGTGCTCGCCCAGGACACCGTCGACGGCGAGGCCGAGAGCGTGGCGGCGCTGACGGCCGCGGCCCTCGGCGTGGGACAGCGGCTCACCGACACCACCGGGCAGGGCGGCTTCCGCGAACTCCTGGTGCGCGGCGAGCACGGCTATGTGGCGACGTACGCGGCGGGGAGCTCGGCCGTCCTGACCCTGCTCGCGGAGCCGCGGATCAACGTGGGCCGCCTCCACCTGGAGGCCCGCCGTTCCAGCGCCCGGATAGGCGAGCTGGTGGACGGCGCGCTGGAACGCAGAGACCTCACCTGACCTGACCTGAACCCGACCCGACCTGACCCGAGACCCGAGACGACCCCACACGCACGCCCCTCTCTCACGTAAGGAAGTACGACAGCCATGGCGAACACCGAGACCTCCCTCAAGGAAGCCGCGCAGATCGAAGGCGCGATCGGCGCCGCCCTCGTCGACTACACGAGCGGCATGGCGCTCGGCACCATCGGCGGCGGCAAGGACTTCGACCTCAACATGGCCGCGGCGGGCAACACCGACGTGGTCCGCGCGAAGGTCCGCACGATGGAGATGCTGGGCCTCAAGGACGGCATCGAGGACATCCTGATCACCCTCGGCGGGCAGTACCACCTGATCCGGCTGCTCTCCCGGGACGCCAACGGCCTCTTCCTCTACCTCGCCCTCGACAAGGGCCGCGCCAACCTGGCGATGGCCCGCCACCAGCTGAAGAAGATCGGGGACGAGCTCCAGGTCTGAGCCCCGCGGGGCCCGGCCCCCGACCCCCTGCCCGGCTACTCGACGAACAGCCCGCGCGCGGCCGCCTTGGTGTCGAACTCCTCCAGGCGGGCCTGCGCGTCCGGCAGCCCGTCCGCCATCGCCTCCAGCAGCACCCGCCCGAGCAGCATCGGCGCGCAGGCGGTGTCGAAGGCGAGCCCGGTGCCGACGGCGGCCGGGATGAGCAGGTCGCTGTGGGCGGCGACGGGCGCGAACGCGGACTCGGCGACGGTCACCACGGTGAGCCCCGCCGAACGCGCGTACTCCAGGGCCTCGACGACCTCGCGCGGGTGCCGGGGCAGCGCGAAGCAGAGCAGCGCCGTGGCCCCGGCGCGTACGGCCGCGTCGACGCGGTCGGTGAGCATGGAGCCGCCCTCGTCGAGCAGCCGGACGTCCGGGTGCACCTTGGCGGCGAAGTACGCGAAGCCGCGCGCCTGCGAGGAGGCGGCCCGCAGTCCGAGCACGAGCAGCGGCCGGGAGCCGGCCAGCAGCCGGCCCGCGCGCTCGACCGGCACCGGGTCGGCGAGGAGCTCGGCGAGGTGGCGCAGGTTCTCGATCTCGGCGAGGACGGCCTGCTGGTACTCGTTGTGCCCGGCCTCCGCCCGCTCCTCCCGCTCGGCCGCCGCGGGCGCGCTCTCGCGCAGGTGGCGGCGGAGTGCCGGGTAGCCGTCGAAGCCGAGGGCGACGGCGAAGCGGGTGACGGACGGCTGGCTGACGCCGGCCAGCTCGGCCAGCTCCACGCTGGAGAGGAAGGGCACGTCGGCGGCGCGCCGGACCATGCAGTGGGCGATCCGCCGCTGGGTCGGTGTCAGCCGCTGCCCCTCGAAGAGCGCCTGCAGCCGTCCGGCCGGGCTGTCGCTCATGCCGTCCCCCTTCCACCTATTCACTCACCTGGAACTCTGCATGAGGATATGCAGGCAGGCAAGGGAGCGGATACCGGAGACCCCCGCGCAGGCCCCTGCGCGGGGGCCTGCACGGGGGCCTGCACGGGGGCCTGCACGCGGGCCCGCACGGGGGCCTCCGCCCGCGCGGCTCAGTACAGGCGGGCCTTCCCGTCCGCCTTGAAGAGCCGGATCTTCTCCGCGGCGACCTTCTTCATGGCCGGGACGCAGAGCGGCTGGATGACGTTGGGCTCGCGCAGGGAGGGGTCGGCGGCCAGCACCTCGCGCATGGCCTGGTGGTAGGCGACCTTGATGTCGCTGGAGATATTGATCTTGTTGATGCCCCGGTCGACGGCTCCGGCGATCTCCGCGTCGGGGTTGTTCGACCCGCCGTGCAGCACCAGGGGCACGTCCACGGCCTCCTTGATCAGGTCCAGGAGGTCGAGGCGGAGCTCGGGCTTCATCGTCGAGGGGTAGAGGCCGTGGCTGGTGCCGATGGCGATGGCGAGGGAGTCCACGCCGGTCTCCTCGACGAAGCGCCGGGCGTCGGCGGGGTCGGTGTAGATGATCTCGGAGGCACCGGCCTCGGCCTGCTCGTCCAGCTTGCCGATGGTGCCCAGTTCGCCCTCGACGGAGACGCCGACGGCATGGGCGACCCGGGTGACCTTCCGGGTGAGGGCGACGTTCTCGGCGAAGGGCAGGAGGGAGCCGTCGATCATGACGGAGGTGAAGCCCGTCCGGATCGCGAGGAGGACCTGGTCGAGCGAGGCCCCGTGATCGAGGTGGACGGCCACCGGCACGGAGGCGCCGCGGGCCCAGGCCACGGCGGCGGGGAGGAAGTCCACCCCCAGGTGCGCGAGCTCGTCGGGGTGGATGGCGACGATCAGCGGAGCCTCAAGCTCCTCGCTGACCTCGATGAGGCCCTTGAGCATCGCGTAGTCACTGACGTTGAACGCGGGGACCGCGAACGCGTGCTCACCGGCCGGCTTCAGGATGTCCTGGCCACTCGTCAGCATCTCTTGACAGCTCCTTCAGTGCAGAGTTTTGCTGGTTCAGCGCGAGCCTTCGCGCTTTTTCCTGCCTGTAGTTGCGAGATTATGCGTTTATTTGAGAGCCGAGTAGGGACTAATGTACTTATTGCGCGCTCTCGCATACCTAAGGACGGACTTCGTATGACCGCACGTGGTTCACGCTCCACCGGAGCCAGGAACGGGCGCCTTCCGGCCGGCCGCAAGGCCGACCTCGTCGCCTACGTCACCGAGCACGGACAGGTGTCGGTGGCCGCGCTGTCCGAGCGCTTCGGGGTCTCCGCGGACACCGTCCGCCGGGACCTGGACGAGCTCGACGCCCAGGGCGCCCTGATCAGGACCCACGGCGGCGCGGTGAGCACCACGCTCATCCCCGACCCCGAGACCGGCACCGAGGTCCGGACCCGGCTGCACGCCGAGGACAAGCGGTCCATCGCGGCGGCAGCGGCCGCCTGCGTACGGGACGGGGCCTCGCTCTTCGTCAACGGCGGCAGCACGACGCTGGCGGTGATGCAGCAGCTCCGGGCCCGCAAGCGGCTGCGGGTCGTCACCAACAGCCTGCTGCTGCCGGACGCCGTCACCGATTCCAGCGTGGAGGAGCTCTTCCTGGTGGGCGGCCGGATCCGGCCCAGCGCGCGGACCACGAGCGGCCCGCTGTCCTCCGCGTTCGAGCGGGAGGGCAGGTCCGGGGTGGAGTTCCGGTGCGACATCGCGCTCCTCGGGGTCGGAGCCGTCTCCGCCGAGAGCGGCTACTCCACCAGCCACCTCCCGGACGCGGTCCTCATCGCGGACATGGCGCGGCTCGCGACCACGGTCATCGTGGTGGCCGACTCCTCCAAGTTCGGCCGGACCCTCTTCGCCCGGATCGGCGGTCTGGAGATGGCGGACGTCCTGATCAGCGACGCCCCGCCCCCGCCGGACCTGGCCGCCGCCCTCGCCGCGGCGGAGGTCACGGTGAACGTCGCCGACCCTGTCCCGGCCGACTGACCCCGGCGGCGGGCCGAGCCCGTCGGCCCGTGGCCACGTCAACGGCCACGGGCACGGCCGAAGGCCCCCTGTGCGGACCGTGATCCGCACAGGGGGCCTTCGGCCGTGCCCGGTCGCCCGGGCCGGGACTCAGACGAAGATGATCTCCGAGGCGTCGATGTCCCGCTCCGCCGCGACACCGGCGGACTCCGCCTCCGCCCGCGCCGCCTCCCGCTCGGCGGGGCCGCCATCACCCTCCTCGCCGTCTTCGTCCGGCAGCCGCGGCTTCCAGAGGAAGAGGATGAGCGCGGTCACCACCGAGCCGATCACCAGCGCCAGGAGGAACAGGAACGGGCTGGTCATCGCCGGCACGATGAAGAGGCCGCCGGACGGGACCGGGCTCCCCACGTTCCACATCATCGACAGACCGCCGCCGACCGCCGCACCGCCGGAACAGGCGACCACCACGCGCAGCAGGTCGACGGCGGCCACCGGGATCACCCCCTCGGTGATCATGCAGGCGCCCATCGGGAGGGCGACCTTGATGTTGTCCTTGTCGCGCCTGCCGTAGATGGGGCGCCGGAAGAGGACGCTGAGCGCCCAGGAGAGGCCGACGCCGAAGGGCGGGACCATCGCCGCGAGGACCTTGACCGCCTCGGGTTCGAGGATCCCCTCCAGCAGCAGTCCGTCCGCGAAGAGGGAGGCGGTCTTGCTGATGGGACCGCCGAAGTCGAAGGCGGCCATCGCGCCCAGGATCGCGCCGAAGACGAACCGCATCGAGCCCTGCATGGAGGTGAGGAACTCCGTCATCCACTCGGTCGCCCAGACGATCGGCACCCCGATGACGAAGTACATCAGCAGGCCCACGACGAGGGTGCTGAGCAGCGGCAGGATCATCATCGGCATCAGCCCCTCGGCCCACCGGGGGACCTTGATGACCTTGCGCAACCACAGGATGAACCAGCCGGCGCAGAAGCCGCCGAGCATCCCGCCGAGGAAGCCGGCGCCGATGGAGCCCGCGACGGCACCGACGAGCAGACCGGGGGCGATGCCCGGGCGGTCCGCGATCGAGTACGCGATGGCGGCGGCGATCACGGAGGGCAGCATGCCCATGCCGAGGGTGCCGAGCGAGACCAGGGCGGACGCCCAGCCGTAGGGCCGGGAGTAGTCGGTGATGGTCTCGCCCCCGGCGAGGTTGCCGATCGCGATCAGCAGTCCCGAGGCCACGACGACCGGCAGCAGGTACGAGATCGCGGTCAGGGCGTGTTTCTTCAGGCCGAGCTTCGGCCGTGGCAAGGCCATGGCCGCTACCCGCCGATCTTGGCTTCGATGGCCTGGAGCAGCTTGGTCGGGGAGTGGATCGCCGTGCTCGTGCCGACCTCGACGATCCGCTTGCCCTCGAAGCGCTCCCGGCCGCCGATCTGGATGTCCACCGCGAGGAGGACGAAGTCGGAGGCGTCGATGTCCTCGGGCCGGAGCCTGTCCTCCGTGCCGATGGTCCCCTGGGTCTCCACGGCCGCGCTCCAGCCCAGCGAGGCGGCGGCGTTGAGGATCTTCTCCTTGGCGATGTACGTGTGGGCGATACCGGACGTGCAGGCGGCCACCGCGACGAACTTCATTTTCCTGTCTCCCTGTTACTTCGCGCCGTCCCGGAAGAGAGCGACGAGCTCCCCCGGGGTCTCGGCCTGGTGCAGGCGGGCGATGAAGGCGTCCGAGGCCAGCAGGCGCGCCACCCGCTGAAGCAGCCGCAGGTGCGTGGTGCCCGCGTCGTCCTCGCGGACCGCGAAGAGGATGACGACGTCGACGTCCCCGCCGTCGAGCGAGGGCCAGGCCAGCGGGGTGCGGCAGCGGCCGACGGCGAGGGAGGTGGTGACGACGGCGCGGGACTTGCCGTGCGGGATCGCGACGCCCTGCCCGAGGCCCGTGGGCCCCTCGGCCTCCCGGGCCTGCACGTCCGCCACGAAGAGCGCGGCGTCCTTCACGCGCCCCTCGGCGACCAGCAGGTCCGTGAGTTCGCCGACCGCCTCCGCCCGGGTCGTGGCGGCCAGGTCCAGCTGGACCAGGCGCTCTCCGAAGACGTGATCGAGGTCGAGATCGGGTACCTCGGTGGTCATCGCTCCACACTCCTTCACTACGGCATCCGCCGCGCCGCAGAATTCGGCATCGTTCCCAGGTGAAGGGGCGAGAGGTTGCAGCTTTATGCGTACTCGACCCCTTCTATTGCGACATTCTGCGCTTTTTTGAGAGTTCGGAGGAAGAGTCGAAGGCCATGGACCAAGGTCCGGAGAGCCCCCCGCCGACCGGCGCCCATCGGCGGCGCCCCGGGTGACTTCGGGCTCTTGCCCGGAACGGACCCGCCCGGTCGGCCGGGGGTGAGGGGCCGGAGAAAGGCCGGGCAAGGGCCGGGAAGAGGCTGGGAAGAGGCCGGGCAGGGGCCGGGAAGAGGCCGGGAAGAGGCCGGAAAGAGGCCGGAAAGGGGCCGGGAAGGGGCCGGAAACGACTGTCGCGGGGACCGCCGCACCCCCGTTGCCGGGGGGCGGGACGACGGCGGTCCCCGCGAGGGACACGGGCCCGGGTCAGGGCCGGTCCGCGTCCGGGGCGTCAGGAGTCCGGGAGCCGCTCCGGAGGTCCGTGACGCCGATGAGCCCAATCTGCCGGACGCGTGTTAAGCGGGTGCTGCGGGCACGTGTCGCGCTCGTACCGGTTGCGCGAACGCACCCGCCGTCACCGCCCGGACACGGTCACCGGGCTCAGTGCTGCTTCTTGGTGCCCCCGTTGGCGGCGAGGAAGGCCAGCAGGTCCTGGCGGCTGACCACGTCGGTCGGCTTGCCCTCGACCAGCACGATCGCCGCGTCCGCGTCACCGAGGACGGACATCAGGTCGGCGACCGGCTCGCCCGAGCCGACCTGCGGCAGCGGGTCGCACATGTGGTGCTCCAGCGGGTCCTCCAGGGCGGCCTTCTGGTTGAAGAGCGCGCTCAGCAGCTCGCGCTCGACGACCGAGCCGACGACCTCGGCGGCCATCACGTCGGGGTGGCCGGCGCCCGGCTTCACGATCGGCATCTGGGAGACGCCGTACTCGCGCAGCACCTCGATGGCCTGGCCGACGGTCTCGTCCGGGTGCATGTGGACGAGCGAGGGCAGGCCGTGCGACTTGTGGCGGAGCACGTCGGCGACGGTGGCGGAGGTGGTGTCCTCCAGGAAGCCGTAGTCGGCCATCCACTCGTCGTTGAAGATCTTGGAGAGGTAGCCGCGGCCGGAGTCCGGCAGGATCACCACGACGACGTCGTCCGGGCCGAGCTCCTTGGCGACCTCCAGCGCGGCCACGACCGCCATGCCGCAGGAGCCGCCCACCAGGAGGCCCTCCTCCTTGGCGAGGCGGCGGGTCATCTGGAACGAGTCCTTGTCGGAGACGGCCACGATCCGGTCGGTGCCGGTCCGGTCGTACGCGGTCGGCCAGAAGTCCTCGCCGACGCCCTCGACCAGGTACGGGCGCCCGGAGCCGCCGGAGTAGACCGAGCCCTCCGGGTCGGCGCCGACGATCTGGACCGCGCCGCCGCTGATCTCCTTCAGGTACTTGCCGGTGCCGGAGATCGTGCCGCCGGTGCCGATGCCCGCGACGAAGTGGGTGATCTTCCCCTCCGTCTGCGCCCACAGCTCCGGGCCGGTGCTCTCGTAGTGCGAGCGGGGGTTGTTCGGGTTCGAGTACTGGTCCGGCTTCCACGCGCCCGGCGTCTCACGGACGAGCCGGTCCGACACGTTGTAGTACGAGTCGGGGTGCTCGGGGTCGACGGCGGTCGGGCAGACGACGACCTCGGCGCCGTAGGCCCGCAGCACGTTGATCTTGTCCGTGGACACCTTGTCGGGGCAGACGAAGATGCACTTGTAGCCCTTCTGCTGGGCCACGATCGCGAGTCCGACGCCGGTGTTGCCGGACGTGGGCTCGACGATGGTGCCGCCGGGCTTGAGCGCACCGCTCTCCTCGGCCGCCTCGATCATGCGCAGGGCGATGCGGTCCTTGACCGAGCCGCCGGGGTTGAAGTACTCGACCTTGGCCAGGACCGTGGCCTGGATGCCCGCCGTGACGTTGTTGAGCTTCACCAGCGGGGTGTTGCCGACGAGGCTGATCATCGAGTCGTGGAATTGCACCGTAATCTCCGGGGTCTCCGTAATGGTGTGGCCAGCGTATTGCGTGCGATGCGTAGACGGAGGCGCTTACGGGGCAGTGAGTAACCACGAGGCGGCCGGAAGGCCCGCCAGGACCCGTGGGACCCGAAGGACCCTGAGAACCCGGAGGAGGTGGCGGCCCCGATGTCCAGCGCGAGGGTGGCACGGCGGATCGCGGCGGGTGCGGCGTACGGCGGCGGGAGCATCGGACTGCTCGGCGTGGCCGCCGTCGGGGTCCTGCTCGCCGAGGTGCAGCTGGCCAAGCGCTCGGTGGGGGGCGGGGTGGCCCCGCTGCCGCCGGGCGCGGACGGCCGCTACGGGCACGCGTACGGCGCCGAGCCCCCGCTCCGGCTGGCCCTTCTGGGTGATTCCACGGCGGCCGGGCAGGGCGTGCGCCGCACCGGCCAGACGCCCGGGGCGCTGCTCGCCTCCGGGCTCGCGGCGGTGGCCGAGCGCCCGGTGGACCTGCGGAACGTGGCGCTGCCCGGGGCCCGCTCGGACGACCTGGAGCGGCAGGTCTCGCTGCTGCTCTCGGCACCGGCCGGGGCGCCGGACGTGTGCGTGATCATGATCGGCGCGAACGACGTCACCCACCGGATGCCGGCGACCCAGTCGGTGCGCGCCATGGCCGCGGCGGTCCGGCGGCTGCGCACGGCGGGCGCCGAGGTGGTGGTCGGGACCTGCCCGGACCTCGGCACCATCGAGCCGGTCTACCAGCCGCTGCGCTGGCTGGCCCGGCGGGCCTCGCGGCAGCTCGCGGCGGCGCAGACGATCGTGGTGGTGGAGCAGGGCGGGCGGACGGTGTCGCTGGGCGACCTGCTGGGCCCGGAGTTCGCGGCGAACCCGCGCGAGATGTTCGGGGTGGACAACTTCCATCCCTCGGCCGAGGGGTACGCGACGGCGGCGATGGCGCTGCTGCCGACGGTCTGCGCGGCGCTCGCGCTGTGGCCGGAGGCGGACCGGATCGAGGAGGCCCGGCACGAGAACATGCTGCCGGTGGCGAAGGCGGCGGCCGAGGCGGCGAAGGAGGCGGGCACGGAGGTCACCGGCGCCCGCGCGCCGTGGGCGCTGCTCAAGCACCGCAGGCGCCGGCGGCTGCCGGTGCCGGGCGCGGGGGCGGCCGAGTCCCCCGCCCCGGATGGCGTCGAGGGGCCGCACCGGGGTCCGCGCGAGGGCGGCCCGGAGGCCCGCGACGCCTCCGTACGGCAGGAGTGAGCGTCCTCGCGCCCGCCTCGCGCCCGCCCGGCGCGACACTGCTGAGCGTACGCTTAGAAAAGAGGTCCGCATCACATGCCGAGGCCGGTGACCCCATGCGGTACGTACGGGTAACTTCCCTTTCAGTCCGCCCACCCAGCACCCTCCTGGAGCCGTGATGCCCGAAGCCGTGATCGTCTCGACCGCCCGCTCCCCCATCGGCCGGGCCTTCAAGGGCTCCCTGAAGGACCTGCGGCCCGACGACCTCACCGCCACGATCATCCAGGCCGCCCTCGCCAAGGTCCCCGAGCTGGACCCGCGCGACATCGACGACCTGATGCTCGGCTGCGGCCTGCCCGGCGGCGAGCAGGGCAACAACCTGGGCCGGATCGTGGCCGTGCAGATGGGCATGGACCACCTCCCGGGCTGCACGATCACCCGCTACTGCTCCTCCTCGCTGCAGACCTCGCGGATGGCGCTGCACGCGATCAAGGCGGGCGAGGGCGACGTCTTCATCTCGGCCGGCGTCGAGATGGTCTCGCGCTTCGCCAAGGGCAACTCGGACTCCTGGCCCGACACCCACAACCCGCTCTTCGCCGAGGCCGAGGCCCGCACCAAGGCCGTCGCCGAGTCCGAGGGCTCCACCTGGCACGACCCGCGCGAGGACGGCCTGGTCCCCGACGCGTACATCGCCATGGGCCAGACCGCCGAGAACCTGGCCCGCTGGAAGGGCGTCACCCGCCAGGAGATGGACGAGTTCGGCGTACGGTCGCAGAACCTCACCGAGCAGGCCATCAAGAACGGCTTCTGGGAGCGCGAGATCACCCCGGTGACGCTGCCCGACGGCACCGTCGTCTCCGCCGACGACGGCCCGCGCGCTGGTGTCACCCTGGAGGGCGTCTCCGGCCTCAAGCCGGTCTTCCGCCCCGACGGCCTGGTCACCGCCGGCAACTGCTGCCCGCTGAACGACGGCGCCGCCGCGCTCGTGATCATGTCCGACACCAAGGCGCGCGAGCTGGGCCTGACCCCGCTGGCCCGGATCGTCTCCACCGGCGTCTCCGGCCTCTCCCCCGAGATCATGGGCCTCGGCCCGGTCGAGGCCTCCAAGCAGGCCCTCGGCCGCGCCGGCCTGTCCGCCTCGGACATCGACCTGGTCGAGATCAACGAGGCCTTCGCCGCGCAGGTGATCCCCTCCTACCGCGACCTCGGCTTCGACCTGGACAAGGTCAACGTCAACGGCGGCGCCATCGCCGTCGGCCACCCCTTCGGCATGACGGGCGCCCGGATCACCGGCACGCTCATCAACAGCCTCCAGTTCCACGACAAGCAGTTCGGCCTGGAGACCATGTGCGTGGGCGGCGGCCAGGGCATGGCGATGGTCATCGAGCGCCTCTCCTAACCACCCCGCGTCCAAGCCGTGACCGAATCTCCCCCAGGATGTGACCTACGTCCCGGGGGAGAGCCGTTTGCGCAGGTCACAGCCACATCAGGACTAAACACCCAGCCGAAATACCTGTCCATTTCGTGACGTAATGCACTGACAGGGAGCACCACCCCGCGCCAAGCTGAGGTAGGAAGTCGGGGGATCGACTCGAATCGGGAGTACGTCAGTGAGCGCACTGTCTCTTGCCCTGCTGGTGACCACGGCCGCTGCCACGGCCGTGGGCGTCGCCGCTCTGCACTCCGCCCACGCTCTCCGTAAGCAGGTCACCGCGCTGCGTGGCGAACTCGCCGCCGCCAACGGCCCGTCCGTCCCGCACGCCCGCCAGACGCCGGCCGCCGAGATACGAGCCGCGGTCGCCGAGGCGCTGGCCGAGGAGCGCGAGCGCGAGCTGGCCGAGGCGCGCGCCTTCTGGGCCGCGCAGGAGGCCAGAGACGCCGCCGACGCCCCCTCCCTGCTCGGCGGGCCGCTCGGCCCGGCCGACGAGACCGGCCCGTACTTCGTGCCCCGCCAGGCCGATTTCGTGGGCCTGGAGGCAATGGCGCTGGAGGCCATGGAGGCCGAGGCCGCCGCGCTCGACGGCGCCGACCCGCTGGACGCCTTCGACACCTTCGACGCCTTCGACGAGTTCCCGGAGCCGGCCGGCGCCGCCGAGTACCCGGACGACTCCCCCGAGCTCGCCGCGGCCCGCCGCCGGCACCCCTCGCACCCCGACTTCGTGCCGGTCCAGACCCCCGTGGTCACCGACCACGAGCGCACGGTGGCGCGCCTGGAGGAGCTGGCGGACACCCGCACGGCGCTGACCGACGTCCGCCCCGGCCCGCTGGGCACCCTGGACGTGTACGTCTTCGCCGACGGCACCACGCTCTGTATGACCCCCGGCCACCGGGAGACCGCCGAGCGGCTCGCCGAGGCGCTGCGTTCCGGCCACACCCCGGTCCTGCTGGGCGGCTCGGGCGTCTCCGGCGCCTACGCCCTGACCTTCTCCTGCGGCGAGGCCGCGGAGGACAACGTCTACATCCTCGCGGACCGCGTGATCGCGAGCCTCTGACCGCCCCGCGACCCCACCGCCTCCCGCCCGCACCGGGGCGCCGGGGATCGCTCCTCCCGCGCCCTCCGAGGCGTCTAGAGGCCCGAGCGGGCCTCCGCCTCCCGCACCAGCCCCACGGCCTCGTCCAGGTCCCCTCCGGGGGACTCCGCCGGGGCCGTTCGCAGTGCCTCGGCCAGGTCCGCGGCGGCGACCGCCAGCTGGTCGGCGACGACGAAGACCCCGGCGTCCGGCAGCTCGGCCGGCTCCCGGTCCGGGAACTCGACGCGCTGCGCCCGGCACGCCAACTCCCTCGCCAGCGCCAGCCCTTCGGCGGCGGCACCGCGCTGGAGGCGGCTCTGCGGAGCGGCCCGCAGCCGGTCGGCGAACCGCTCTGCGGCGGCGGTCAGTCCACTCGTATCACGCACGGTGCGAGCCTATGCGCCGCCCGGGCGCCAGGGCCAACGGGCCGGGACGGGTCGCCGGCCTCCCGGTAGAGGACCTCCAGGCCGTCGATGGTCTCGGTGCGGCCGCGCAGCGCGAAAACGGACACGGGATGCCCCCTCCTCCGAGAGAGAACGATCGTTCTCTCAATGCCTTGTAGAGTGAGGAGAACGATGGTTCTCAACGTAAGCGCGAGCGCGGAGGAGTGAGCGGGATGGACGCGGAGACCGCCGAACTGAAGCTCCTGGAGACGGCCGAGGCGCTGTTCGACGAGCGGGGGGTGCAGGCCGTGGGAATGGACGCCATCCGAGGCGCCTCGGGCGTCTCCCTGAAGCGCGTCTACCAGCTCTACCCCTCCAAGGACCACCTCGTCTGGGCGGTCCTCAAGCGGCGCGACGGGGCCGTCCGGGAGGCCATCGCCGCCCATGGCGCCACCCACGCCACCACCCCGTACGGGCGCTGCCTGGCGGTCTTCGACTACCTCGGCGGCTGGTTCGCCGACCCCGGCTTCCGGGGCTGCGCCTTCATCAACACCTTCGGTGAGATGGGCGGCATCTCCCCGGACATCGCCGAGATCGCCCGAGGGCACAAGCAGGCCCTGCGGGACTACTTCGCCGAGCAGACCACCGCGCTGAACGCCCCGCCCGCCCTCGCCGACCAGCTCGCCCTGCTGGCGAACGGGGCCATGGCCGTGGCGGGCATCAACGGCACCTCGGAGCCCGCCGCGCAGGCCAAGGACGCGGCGAGGGTCCTGCTCGACGCCGCGGTCTCCTGAGCCCGCCCCCCCCCGGACACGCGGAAGGGCCCGCCCGGCTGACGCCGGACGGGCCCTTCGCTCACCCGCTGACGGGTCAGTCGTCGCCCTGCAGGATCGACAGGAGACGCAGCGCCTCCAGGTAGATCCACACCAGGGTCATGGTGAGGCCGAAGGCCGCCAGCCAGGACTCCTCGCGCGGAGCGCCGTACGTGATGCCGTCCTCGACCTGCTTGAAGTCGAGGGCGAGGAAGCAGGCGCCGAGGACGATGCCGATGACACCGAAGAGGATGCCGAGGCCGCCGCTGCGGAAGCCGAGGCCGTCACCGCCCGCGAAGACCGCGAACAGCAGGTTGACCACCATGAGCAGCATGAAGCCCATCGCGGCGGCCATCACGAAGCCGTAGAAGCGGCGGGTGACGCGGATCCAGCGCATCTTGTACGCGATCAGCACACCGGCGAAGACCGCCATGGTGCCGAGCACGGCCTGGATGACCACGCCGTCGGCGATGTACGTCGAGACGGCGGCGGAGATCACACCGAGGAAGACGCCCTCGAAGGCCGCGTAGCCCAGGATCAGCGCCGGCGACGGCTTCCGCTTGAACGACTGGACCAGCGACAGCACCAGCGCCACCAGGGCGGCGCCGATCGCGATGCCGTAGGACTTGCCCAGGTTCGCCGGGTCGACCGGCAGCAGCAGCCAGGCCAGCACGGCGGTGAGCACGACCGTACCGAGCGTCATGGCCGTGCGGCTCACCACGTCGTCGATCGTCATCACGTTGCCGCGCGCCTGCTGCGGCGCACCGAGCGCGGTGTCCTGCGGCGCGTACGGGTTGGTCGCGTACGGGTTGGCCGTGCCCTCGGTGTACGGGGTGCCGGTGGCGTACGGGTTTGTTCCGACGGCGGGGCCCCCGGCCTGCGGCTGCTGCGCGTTGAAGCCGGCGTAGCCGTTGTCGCGGCTGAACCCCCGTCGCGAGAAGACCGGGTTGCTGCTCCTCATCTCACTCCTCCATGGCCGCACTGCGCGGCGTCCCCTCAAGAGTAATAGGGAAGCAAAAGAAACTCCCTAGTGCTCGGGGAGGATCTTTGGAACGTAAGGGGAGGAGAAGGAGACGGGAAGGAAGACGAGCGCGCCGGAGGCCGGTCCTGGCGGCTTCGTCGCCCCAGGGGATCGCGAGGGGCACCCCAGGGCGACCCCGAATCCCGCCGAAAGCGACGAAAGCGACTAATGCGCCAAAAACCCCTCATCTTCACAGGCGAGGGGCGGGAGGAGGCAGTGCCCGGAACCGGATTCGAACCGGTACGGCCTGGAGGCCAGCGAGGTTTAAGCTCGCCGTGTCTGCATTCCACCATCCGGGCGTTCGCGAAGCTCCGCGTTGGCACATGAGCCTATCCGGGCGGGTCGCTCGTTCAGCGGAACGCTCTTCCCGATGTTGTCTTATTTTATTGACACCTGAGGGACTGTCAGTGCAGGTGAGGCCCCTTCGGGAAAGGGTCCTGGGGATCGCGGGGGCGAAGCGCGGGGCGCCGGATTGACGAAAACTCGCCGACAGTCCGCACAGAGTCCGTCAAGATCAGGGTCGCTGTCATACCTCAGGAGGAGAGCCGGGACCCCCGGTCCGACTCCAGGCTGCCCCTGGAACGGGCACGTGGAGGGACGCTGCGGCCCAGAACGTTCGAAACGATGGAGTGGTTCCCGAACAGTCGCAGTGACAGGAGTCCGTCGTGACCACCACTCCCACCGTGCCCCGCTCGACCGCGGTGGCCGCCCGCGCCACCGACCTCTCCAAGGTCTACGGACAGGGCGAGACCCAGGTGGTCGCCCTCGACCATGTCACCGTGGACTTCCGGCAGGGCGAGTTCACCGCGATCATGGGGCCCTCCGGCTCCGGCAAGTCCACGCTCATGCACTGCGTCGCCGGGCTCGACTCCTTCAGCTCCGGCTCGGTGCGGATCGGTGACACCGAGCTCGGCAGCCTCAAGGACAAGCAGCTCACGCAGCTCCGCCGGGACAAGATCGGCTTCATCTTCCAGGCGTTCAACCTGCTGCCGACCCTGACGGCGCTGGAGAACATCACGCTGCCGATGGACATCGCGGGCCGCAAGCCCGACAAGCAGTGGGTGCAGAACGTCATCGACATGATCGGCCTCTCCGGCCGGCTCAGCCACCGCCCCGCCCAGCTCTCCGGCGGCCAGCAGCAGCGCGTGGCCGTGGCCCGCGCGCTGGCCTCCAAGCCCGAGATCATCTTCGGTGACGAGCCGACCGGAAACCTGGACTCGCGCTCCGGCGCCGAGGTGCTGGGCTTCCTGCGCAACTCGGTCCGCGAGCTCGGCCAGACCGTGGTGATGGTGACCCACGACCCGGTCGCCGCCTCCTACGCGGACCGCGTGATCTTCCTGGCGGACGGCCGGATCGTCGACGAGATGCTCCACCCCACGGCGGACGGCGTGCTCGACCGCATGAAGGCCTTCGACGCCAAGGGCCGCACGAGCTGACGCGGCCCCGCGCCGCACCCCGTCCTCCCGCCCCTGCTTCCGTTCAGGACCCCACCCATGTTCCGTACCGCCCTGCGCAACGTGCTCGCGCACAAGGCCAGGCTGCTGATGACCGTCCTCGCCGTCATGCTCGGCGTGGCCTTCGTCTCCGGCACCCTGGTCTTCACCGACACCCTCTCCAACGCCTTCCGCAACCAGTCGGCCAAGAGCTACGACGACGTCGCCGTCGCCGTCAGCGCCGCGCCGAACCAGCACGACCCGAACCAGACGCCGGGCCTCACCGAGCAGACCCGGCAGAAGATCGCCGGGCTCGACGGCGTCGCCGGGGCGACCGGCCGGGTCAACGGCTTCGCGGGCGTCCCGGACAAGAACGGCAAGCTGATCGGCGTCGGCTGGTCCAACAAGGGCACCAACTTCGCCCCCGGCCAGGACGGCAAGGACGCGGCGTACGCCTTCACCAGCGGCACCGGCCCCGTCGCGGACGACCAGATCGCGCTCGACAAGGAGTCGGCCGACAAGGGCGGCTACAAGGTCGGCGACCCGGTCCGGGTGGCCACCAACGGCCCGGTCGAGACGTACACCCTCTCCGGTGTCTTCACCACCGAGGACGGCGCCGTGAACGCCGGCGGCAGCCTGGTGCTGTTCGACACCGTCACCGCGCAGAAGCTCTACCTCAAGCCCGGCCACTTCTTCGACATCACCGTGACGGCCAAGCTCGGCGCCGACGACGCGAAGATCCTCGCCGACGTGGAGAAGGTCGTCGGCGACACCGCCCAGGCCCAGACCGGCAAGGCGCTCGCCGACCAGCAGGCCAAGCAGATCGAGGACGGCCTCGGCGCGCTCAACCAGATGCTGCTCGGCTTCGCCGGCATCGCGCTCTTCGTCGGCATCTTCCTGATCTCCAACACCTTCACCATGCTGGTCGCCCAGCGCACCAAGGAACTCGCGCTGATGCGCGCCGTCGGCGCCTCCCGCAAGCAGATCACCCGCTCCGTCCTCGCCGAGGCCGGTCTGGTCGGCGTGGTCGCCTCCGTGGTCGGCTTCGTCCTCGGCATCGGTCTCGCGGCCGGTCTGCGCTCCGCGATGAGCTCCTTCGGCATGAAGGTCCCGGCCGGTGACCTCGTCATCGGCTCGACCCCGCTGCTCTCCGCGCTCGGCGTCGGCATCCTGGTCACCATGCTGGCCGCCTGGCTGCCGGGCCGCCGCGCCGCCAAGATCCCGCCGGTCGCCGCCATGAGCAGCGTCCACGCGGTGGCCTCCACCAAGTCCCTGGTGCTGCGCAACACCCTCGGCGCGATCATCACCGCCATCGGCGCGGTCTGCATCGTCGGCGGCGCCGGCTCCGGCGGCGAGTCCGGCCGGATGCTGATCGCCGGCGGCGCGTTCCTCGCGCTCATCGGCGTCATCGTGCTGATCCCGCTGCTGTCCCGCCCGGTGATCGCGCTGGCCCGCCCGCTCCTGAAGACCTTCGGCGTGGCCGGTGCGCTGGCCGGTCAGAACGCGGTCCGCAACCCGCGCCGCACCGGTGCCACGGCCTCCGCGCTGGCCATCGGCCTCACCCTGGTCACCGGCCTCTCGGTGCTCGGCGCCACGGTCGGCTCGGCCCTGGACCGGATGACGACCGACCAGGTCAAGGCCGACTACATGATCTCCATGGCGAGCGGGGACGGCCTCAACCAGGCCGCCCTGGACGCCGTGAGCAAGACCCCCGGCCTGACCGCCGTCTCGCCCCAGCAGGCCGGCTACCTCCAGGTGAAGGGCGACTTCAAGTCCGCCTCCGGTGTCACCCCGGGCGCCGTCGAGAAGGTCCTCAACCTGAAGGTGGTCGACGGCTCGCTGGGCTCGCTCGCCCAGGGCCAGATCGCCGTCGACGACAAGACGGCCGAGAAGCAGGGCTGGAAGGTCGGCCAGACGCTGCCGGTCGAGTTCTCGGACAAGAAGAAGGGCTCGCTGACGGTCGGCGCGGTCTACGAGGCCAGCGAGTTCGTCTCGCCGCTGGTCCTGGACGCGAAGATCCTCAACGCGCACGACCCCAAGCCGTACATCCCGCAGATCCTCGTCAAGATGGACGCCGGGGCCTCCGCCTCGGCCGAGAAGTCCCTGATGAAGGCCCTGGGCGACAACCCGGCCATCACGGTGATGGACCAGAAGGACATCAAGGACAACTTCGGCGGCGCCATCAACATGATGCTGAACATCATGTACGGCCTGCTGGCGATGGCCCTGATCATCGCGGTCCTCGGTGTCGTCAACACGCTGGCCATGTCGGTCTTCGAGCGTCAGCAGGAGATCGGGATGCTGCGGGCGATCGGTCTCGACCGGCGCCGGGTGAAGCGGATGGTCCGCCTGGAGGCCGTGGTCATCTCGCTGTTCGGCGCGGTCGTCGGCATCGGCCTCGGCTCCTTCCTCGGCTGGGCGATCGGCGAGACGCTGAAGAGCAGCCTGCCGGACTACGCGCTGGTGCTGCCGTGGGGCCGGATCGGGATCTTCCTGCTCCTCGCCGGACTGGTCGGCGTGCTGGCCTCGCTCTGGCCCGCCCGCAGCGCGGCGAAGCTGAACATGCTGGCCGCGATCAAGGCCGAGTAACACCCCGTACGCGCCGGAGGGCCGGGTTCCCCTGGGGAGCCCGGCCCTCCGGCGTACGGTCAGCTGCCCGCGCAGTACGTCATCAGGTACTGGTGGTTGGCCTTGAACTGGGCGTAGAGCGCCGGGTCGTCGATCTTGAGCAGGGTCTCGTCGTTGGCCCGCAGCGCCGGGTAGGTGTAGTTGTGGCTGCCGGTCCACACCAGCTTGCGCCCGGCCACCCCGTCGTACGTGCCCTCGATCAGCAGGTACTTGGAGTGCAGGCCCGCCTTGGCCACACCAGCGCCCCGGTTCTCGGCGCACTCGACGCGCTGGGTGAGCTTGCCGGAGACGATCGACTCGACGGTGGCGCCCATGGAGCCGGCGGCGCCGTCGTGGGCGAGGACCACCGAGCAGCCGGCGTTCTTGAGGGCGACCAGCTTGGTGGCGACCTCCTTGCGGGTGAAGAGGTTGGCGGCCATCCGGACCTGGGTGCCGCCCGCGCAGGAGACGTTGTCCAGGATCAGCTTCACGGTGTCGGTCGAGGCGTCGTTGTCGTACGTGGTCCCGGCGGCCTCCTTGCGCGGGAAGAAGTACGCCTTGTACGGGCCGCTGGCCGGGGTCTTGTAGTAGTGGGACAGGCCGCTGGTGGAGCTGCCGTGGGTCAGCAGGTCGGCGAAGTAGTCCTGGTAGATGCCGTAGAGGCCGCTGTCGACGATGGTGACGGCGTTGTTGAAGAGGTCGGTGCGCTGGACGCCGGTCATGTTGGCGGAGGTCTGCACGACGACGTCGTTCGCGCCGCCGGTGTTCGAGAACAGCCAGAACTTGTTGTGGTTGATGGCGCCGTCGGGGTCGCCGGGGAGCTGCCGGGAGCCGATGCAGCCTCGGCCGGCGGGGCAGGCGAAGACCCAGGAGCCCTGGGCGCGGTCGGTGCCGAGGCGGGCGACGAGGCGGGTGTACTCGCCGCCGGTCATGGTGACGGAGGTGTGGTCGACGACGACCTTGACGTTCACGCCGCGGTCCTTGGCGGCGCCGAGCGCGTCGGTGACGGTGTCGTCGGTGAAGGTGTAGAGCCCGGCGGTGATGGTGGCGCCCGCCGGGGTCTGGCCGATGAGGCCGACGATGTGGTCGCGGACCCGGTCCTGGGCGGCGGCGTCGCCGGAGGGGTCGTTGAAGGTGGCGGTCGTGGTGACGGCGGCCGGGGCGGCGGTCGCGGCGCCGGCCGGGGCCGGGGAGGCCGCGAGCAGGCCCGCGGCACAGGCCACGGCGAGGGTGAGTCGGGCGAGACGGCGCAAAGGGGCCCCCTGGGGTGCAGTAACGGCATATGCATGACAATCCGGACAGGAAAGTACGGGGTGCCGGTCCGTACCGGCACCCCGCCTTCCGGATCCCGAAGGTCCGAACGTATCAGCGCCCCTCGGCCGCCCCGGCGGAGTCGGCCGCCCCCACCGTCCCGGCGGACTCGCTCCACACCCTCGGCCGCAGCGCCACGCGCGAGGCGCCCGAGCCCGGCGTCCGCACCGCCAGGAACTGGTTCACCCCGATCCGGTTGCGCTCGAAGGAGACCGCCGAGGCCGCCATGTACAGGCGCCAGATCCGCGCCCGGCCCGGCGAGGTCAGCCGCACCGCCCGGTCCCACTCCGCCTCCAGGTTCGCCACCCAGCGGCGCAGCGTCAGCGCGTAGTGCTCGCGGATCGCCTCCACGTCCCGCACCTCGAAGCCCGCGTCCTCAAGGGTCGTCAGGGTGCGGCCCATCGGCGCCAGTTCGCCGTCCGGGAAGACGTACGCGTCGATGAACTCGTCCACCTCGTACGCCTCCTCGTCCGGCTCCGGGCGGCGCGAGATCTGGTGGTTCAGCAGCCGCCCGCCGGGCTTCAGGAGGCCGTACAGCGCGTCCGCGTACTCCCGGTACTTCACCGTGCCCACGTGCTCGGCCATGCCGATCGAGGAGATCGCGTCGAACGGGCCGTCCGCCACGTCCCGGTAGTCCTGCACCCGGATCTCGATCCGGTCGGTCAGCCCCTCCTCCGCGATCCGCTTGCGGGCGAACGCCGCCTGCTCCCGGGAGAGGGTGACCCCGACGACCCGGGCGCCGTACTCACGGGCCGCGTGGATCGCCATCGAGCCCCAGCCGCAGCCGACGTCGAGCAGCCGGTCGCCCTCCTTCAGGGCCAGCTTGCGGGCGATCAGGTCGAGCTTGTCCCGCTGGGCCTCCTCCAGCGAGCCGCCCTCGGTCCAGTACGCGCACGAGTAGACCATCGACGGGCCCAGCACCAGCGCGTAGAAGTCGTTGCCCACGTCGTAGTGGTGGCTGATCGCCTGCTTGTCGCGGCGCCGGGTATGCCGGGCCCCGCTGCGCCCGCGCATCTCCTCCACCGGCGGCTTCGGCGGCGGGAAGGGCCCGGCCAGCTTCAGCAGCGCCGCCACGGCGGCCCGCGCCTTCGGGTCCCGGGCGCTCTCCAGCAGCCCGCGCGACTCCCCGCCGCGCTCCCAGAGCACGCCGGCGAGCCGGTCGAGGACCGTGTACAGGTCCCCCTCGACGTCGATCTCCCCCGCCACCCAGGCCCGCGCGAGCCCGAGCTCCCCCGGCTTCCACAGCAGCCGGCGCAGGGCGCGGCGGTCGCGGATGATCAGTACGGGGCCGTCCGCGGGTCCTGCTTCGCCACCGTCCCAGGTGCGCAGCCGCACGGGGAACGGGACTCCCAGCACGTCCTCGGCGAGGGCGGTCAGCCGCGTCGCGGCGTCGGCCATGATGAAACACCTCCGTGATCTCGTGCCCCAGAAATGCCTGTCACCATGGGAACACCGCCGGTAGGCGTTCCAGTCCCGTTCGAGCACGACCGGTCCGGAAAAACACGCGAAAGGGCCGTCCGCACCACGGATGGCGGACGGCCCTTTCGGGGGGAACGGGGTGGAGCCTAGGAAGCCTTGGCCTTCTCCTGCACCGGGGCGGCCGGCGCCGGAGCGGGCTTGGCCGCCTCGTAGAACTCCTCGCGCGGGGTCTCCATGGCGCCCAGGGAGACGACCTCGCGCTTCAGGAACATGGCGAGGGTCCAGTCGGCGAAGACACGGATCTTGCGGTTCCAGGTCGGCATGGCCATGCCGTGGTAGCCACGGTGCATGTACCAGGCGAGACGGCCCTTGAGCTTGATCTTCGTCTTGCCCAGGACGATCATCGCGACGCCCTTGTGCAGGCCGAGACCCGCGACGGCGCCCTTGTTGGAGTGGGAGTACTCCTTCTGCGGGAAGCCGCGCATCCCGGACACCACGTTGTCGCCGAGGACCTTGGCCTGGCGCAGCGCGTGCTGGGCGTTCGGCGGGCACCAGGCGCGCTCGGCCGGGACGCCGGCCTTGATCGCGGCCAGGTCCGGGACCTGGGCGTTGTCGCCCGCGGCCCACACGTAGTCCAGGCCGTTGACCTGGAGCTTCTCGTTGCAGTCCACGTGGCCGCGGGGGCCGAGCGGCAGACCGAAGCGGGAGAGCGCCGGGTTCGGCTTCACGCCGGCGGTCCAGACGATCGTGTTGGAGTCGACCTCAAGGCCGTTCTTCAGCACGACGTGGCCGTCGACGCAGGAGTCCATCGAGGTCTGGAGGTAGATCTCGATGCCACGGCCCTCAAGGTGCTCCTTGCCGTACTGGCCGAGCTTCGGGCCGACCTCGGGAAGGATCTTGTCGGCGGCGTCGACCAGGATGAAGCGCATGTCCTCGCGCTTCACGTTCTGGTAGTACTTCGACGCGTCGCGGGCCATGTCCTCGACCTCGCCGATGGTCTCCGCGCCGGCGAAGCCGCCGCCCACGAAGACGAAGGTCAGCGCCTTGCGGCGGACCTCCTCATCGGTCGTCGAGTCGGCCTTGTCGAGCTGCTCAAGCACGTGGTTGCGCAGGCCGATGGCCTCCTCGATGCCCTTCATGCCGATGCCCTGCTCGGCGAGGCCGGGGATCGGGAAGGTGCGGGAGACGGCACCCATCGCGATGACCAGGTAGTCGAAGGGCAGCTCGTAGGCCTCGCCGACGAGCGGCGAGACCGTGGCGACCTTGCGGTCCTGGTCGATGGTGGTGACCCGGCCGGTGAGCACCTCCGCTCCGCGCACGACGCGTCGCAGCGGGACGACGACGTGGCGCGGCGAGATGCTGCCGGCGGCGGCTTCGGGGAGGAAGGGCTGGTAGGTCATGTACGACCGCGGGTCGACGACCGTGACGGTCGCCTCCGCGTAGCGCATCTTCTTGAGGATGCGCCGAGCTGCGTACAGGCCTACGTACCCGCCGCCTACTACGAGGATCCTGGGACGCTCCGTGGTGCTCATGCATCCGAGTATCCACCCCTGCCTGGGGGGTTGCTCGTGCGCCCCTTCACAAGCGTGCCGGGGTCCTCTGCTACACTCCGCCGCCCACGTGACCCAGGTCATGGTCCAGCAAAGGAACCACGGGGTGCCGGTGGACGTTGTTCACCCCCTGTGAACTGGCCCGGAGAGCCTTACGCAACGCAGAACCATGGGGTGCGTTCACACGATGGAAACATCGAGCGAAGTGGCCTCCAGACCTGCGAAAGGGCCCTGGGAACCCCCCTGGAGGGACCAAAGGGCCTCCAGGGGCTCCAACAGGGCCCTTTCTCTTGTGAAGAACTTCACGAACTTTTCCGACGGCGTGTCGCGGAGAGGCCCCTGTCAGGGCTCATAGGCGCCCACTATGCGACGGATAGCGCGATCCCATCGAGGATGTCGTGCTCGCTGACGACCACCTCGGCGGCGCCGGTGCGCTCCATGATCTCGACGAGGACCAGGGTCCCGGCGATGATCACGTCCACCCGCCCCGGGTGGATCACCGGGATCGCGGCGCGCTCGTCGTGGGTGGAGGCGAGCAGCCGGGCCAGCACCTCGTCGACCCGCGCGCGGGAGATCCGGGCGTGGTGGATCTTCGTGGAGTCGTACTCCGGGAGACCCAGCGCGACGGCGGCGACCGTGGTGACCGAGCCGGCCAGGCCGACCAGGGTCTCGGCCGCGCCGAGCGGCACGGTCTCGGCGGCCAGGTCGAGCGCGGCGCGCACGTCGGCGCGGATCGCGGCGACCTCGTCGGCGGTCGGCGGGTCGTGCCGGACGTGCCGCTCGGTGAGGCGTACGCAGCCGATGTCGACCGAGCGGGCGGCCTCGACGTGCCGGTTGCCGACGACGAACTCGGTGGAGCCGCCGCCGATGTCCACGACCAGCCGGCGGTCGTCGCCGGTCAGCTCGCCGGTGGCGCCGGTGAAGGAGAACGCGGCCTCCTGGTCACCGGTGATCACCTCGGGCTCGACGCCCAGGATGCCGACGACCCCGGCCACGAAGTCGGCCCGGTTCTCGGCGTCGCGGGAGGCGGAGGTCGCGACGAAGCGCAGCCGGTCGGCGCCGACCCCGTACTCCGCGATGACGGCCGCGTACTCCCGGCAGGCCGCGAAGGTGCGCTCCAGTGCCTCGGGGGCGAGGCGGCCGGTCCGGTCGACGTCCTGGCCGAGCCGGACGATCGTCATCCGGCGGTCGAGCTCGATCAGCTCGCCGGTCTCCGGGTGCACGTCGGCGACGAGCAGGCGGATGGAGTTGGTGCCGCAGTCGATTCCGGCGACCCGGGTCACTCGCCGCCCTCCTTCTCGTCGCCGCACGGCGACACACAGGGGCCCTTCGCCCACCACTCGGGCAGCATGGCCAGGGCCTCGTCGCCGAAGGGGTTCACGCCGGGGCCGGCGACCAGCGAGTGGCCGACGAGCACGTGCAGGCACTTGACCCGGTCCGGCATCCCGCCGGCGCTCGGGAAGCCCTCCAGGACCTCGATGGCGTCGCGGCGGCGCAGGTAGTCCTCGTGGGCGGCGCGGTAGGCGGCGGCGAGCTCCGGGTCGGTGGCGAGCCGGGCCTGCATCTCCTTCATGACCCCGTTGGCCTCCAGGGTCCCGATCGCCGAGGCCGCCCGGGGGCAGGTCAGGTAGTACGTGGTCGGGAACGGCGTGCCGTCGGGCAGCCGGGGCGCGGTCTCGACGACGTCGGGGTTGCCGCACGGGCAGCGGTGCGCGATGGCGCGCAGACCACGAGGCGGCCGGCCGAGCTGCTGCTCGAACGCGGCGACGTCCGCGTCGGTCGGCTCGGTGGGGGCGGTCTGCGGAGGGGGCGTTTCCATGGTGGGTCCTGGGTTCAGTGGCGGTCGGCGCTGTCCACGCCGTCCCACAGGTTGTCGTACCAGGGGCGGTCCGTCGCGCCCTGGTCGGTGCGGGGCCGGTGCTCCGCGTCCGGGTCGGTCACGGTGAAGCCGGTCTCCCCGGGCATCACGTAGTGCAGGTGCTCACGGGCCAGCCGGCGCACATAGGCGGGGTCCTGGAGGCGGGCCTTCTCGTCCCGCAGCTCCTCCACCCGCCGGGCGGCCTCGGCGGCCTTGCGCTGCTGGTCGGCGATCTCGCCCTGCTGGGAGACGTACTGCCGCATCGGGTAGGCGAGGGCCACCACCAGCGAGCAGACGACCAGCGCGAGGAAGGCCGCGCGGCCGGTGAGCCGGGAGCGGCGGGCCTGGCGGCGGGTCTGGGAGCGGTAGACACGGGCGGCGGTCTGCTCGCCGAGCAGCCTGATCCGGGTCGCGGTCGAGAACCGGTCCCGGTCCTTCACAGCCATCCCGCACGCCTCCCCTGTAGCTTCCGACCCTCTTCACACGCACGTCCCCGCACACGGTACGGGACCGGGTGCGGGGACGTGCGGAGCGGAGCGGGTGTCAGCCCTTGAAGCGCGGGAAGGCGCTGCGGCCGGCGTAGACCGCGGCGTCGTCGAGGATCTCCTCGATGCGCAGCAGCTGGTTGTACTTGGCGACGCGCTCGGAGCGGGCCGGGGCGCCGGTCTTGATCTGGCCGCAGTTGGTGGCGACGGCCAGGTCGGCGATGGTGACGTCCTCGGTCTCGCCGGAGCGGTGGGACATCATGCACTTGAAGCCGCTGCGCTGGGCGAGCTCGACGGCGTCGAGGGTCTCGGTCAGCGAGCCGATCTGGTTGACCTTGACCAGGAGGGCGTTCGCGGAGCCCTCCTCGATGCCGCGGGCGAGGCGCTCGGGGTTGGTGACGAAGAGGTCGTCGCCGACGAGCTGCACCTTGGCGCCGAGCTTGTCGGTGATGACCTTCCAGCCGGCCCAGTCGTCCTCGAACAGCGGGTCCTCGATGGAGACCAGCGGGTACGCGGAGACGAGCTCCTCGTAGTACTCGGTCATCTCGGCGGCCGAGCGGGACTTGCCCTCGAACTCGTACTTGCCGTCCTTGTAGAACTCGGAGGCGGCGCAGTCGAGCGCGAGCGCGATGTCCTTGCCCGGGACGTAGCCGGCCTGCTTGATGGCCTCGACGATGAGGTCGAGGGCGGCGCGGTTGGAGTCCAGGTTCGGGGCGAAGCCGCCCTCGTCGCCGAGACCGGTGGAGAGGCCCTTGGTCTTCAGGACGGACTTGAGGGTGTGGTAGACCTCGGTGCCCCAGCGCAGCGCCTCGGAGAAGGACTCCGCGCCGATGGGGGCGATCATGAACTCCTGGATGTCCACGTTGGAGTCGGCGTGCGACCCACCGTTGAGGATGTTCATCATCGGAACGGGCAGCAGGTGCGCGTTCGGGCCGCCCAGGTAGCGGAAGAGCGGCAGGTCGGAGGCCTCGGAGGCGGCGTGCGCGACGGCGAGGGAGACGCCGAGGATGGCGTTGGCGCCGAGCGAGGACTTGTCCGGGGTGGCGTCCAGGTCGAACATCGCCTGGTCGATCAGGCGCTGCTCGGTGGCGTCGTAGCCGACGAGCTCCGGGCCGATCTGCTCGATGACCGCGAGGACGGCCTTCTCGACGCCCTTGCCCTGGTAACGGTTGGGGTCACCGTCACGGAGCTCAAGGGCCTCGAAGGCACCGGTGGAGGCACCGGACGGAACGGCAGCACGGCCGGTGCTGCCGTCGTCGAGGCCGACCTCGACCTCGACCGTGGGGTTGCCTCGGGAGTCCAGGATTTCCCGGGCTACGACGACGTCGATGGACGGCACGAGCATCTCCTTCTGGGATGTGACGCTGGGTGTGACGCGGTGGTGCAAGGTCTCGTTTCGCCTTGCGACAAGAGCCTAACCGGCTCTGGCGCTCCGGCCAGCCGGACGCCCGCCCCCTGGGACGAAAAAGGACCCAACGGCACCCATCTAGGGACGAAAGGCCCCTTACTACTCACCGGTAAGGGCCTGGAACGGGGAAACCCCGGTCCGGAGCGCACGGGGGAAGGGCACTCCGGACCGGGGTGGTCACCGCGGGTGGGTCGTCAGGCTCACTTCAGGTGGAGCTGCTGGCCCGGGTAGATCAGGTCGGCGTTCTCGACGACGTCCTTGTTGAGCTCGAAGAGCTTGGCCCAGCCGCCCTTGACGCCGTGCGCCTGGGCGATCTTGCTCAGGGTGTCGCCGGCGGCGACCTTGTACTCGCCGTCGCCCTTCTTGACCGTCTTGCCGGTGGGGGTGGTGACGGTCTTCTTGGAGACGGTCTTCTTCGGCGTGGTCTTCGGCGCCTGGCGCTGCTCGCTTCGGGTCGTCGGCCGCTCGGCGGAGCGCTTCGACGAAGAAGAGGAAGACGACGAAGAAGAGGAAGAAGAGGAGGAGGACGAGCTGGAGCCCGTCGACGCGGAGCCGCCGTTGTACGAGGCGCCGGAGAGGCCCACGCCGCAGCTCGGCCACGCGCCCTTGCCCTGGCCCGCGAGGACCTTCTCGGCGATGGCGATCTGCTGGGACTTCGACGCCTGGTTGGCGGTCGGGGCGTAGGCGGTGCCGCCGTACGCGGCCCAGGTGGAGGCCGAGAACTGCAGGCCGCCGTAGTAACCGTTGCCGGTGTTGATGGACCAGTTACCGCCGGACTCGCACTGGGCGACGCGGTCCCACTCGGAGGCGGTGGCGGCCGAGGCGGTGCCCGCGGTCATCAGCGGGGCGGCGACGGCGACACCGGTGACGCCGACGAGCGTGGCGACGCGGGTGGCCTTGGAGGGACGACGGTGCTTGCCCTTGTTGCCGGAAAACAGCATGGGAATTCTCCTCACCGACGCCTACGAGGTGAGCTGTCGGGTTCGGGCGAGTGAGTTGCCCGGCCGCGTGTCCTTGCACGCGGCTTCACCCCAAGCCGATCGTCGGCCGTCTGTCTCAACGGCCGGGGCCGGCACTTACCTTGGGTCCCCCGCTCCTGCCTTCGGCGCTTGACAGCGACGACTTCCCGTCGGTCGGCGGCAGGATTCGGCGTACCGGTCGACGGGGCCCGCGGTGGCGAGCGGTGATGACCGTAGACATAGACCCGGCGGAAGTTCAAAGACCATCAACCCGGTGAAATCGCCCCTACTTGCTCCCCGATGCGGGGCGTTTCCGCAGGTGAGGGGCGACCTCAGCAAAGTTTGCGGACGTGACACGCCAGTTCGGCAAGAGAGACCCATGCCTCACTTACTCATAACGGACATTCAGGTACGGACTACTCCGCCGCCGCCGTCTTTCCTGACGTCAACTCAAGGCTCTGACCAGGGAGGATGAGGTCGGGGTCGGCGCCGACCGTCTTCTTGTTGGCGTCGTAGAGCGCGGTCCAGCCGCCAGGCAGCGCGTTCTCCTGTGCGATGTCCGACAGACTGTCACCCGGCCTGACGGTGTATTCGTCAGCCTTGACCGCATTGCCGGAGTTGTCCGTCTTGCTCCCCGCGACGGCGCTCTCGGCGCCCTGGCCGCCGTCCGCCGCACCGTCCGCCGACCCGTCACCCGGGGCCGCGTGGCGCCCGGATTCGGGCGTGGTGTCCGGATTGCCCGCTTCTTCCGATGCGGCGTCACCCCGGTGCTTGCCGGAACCGGGGGTGGCCGGATCCGTCGGGTCGGCCGTGCCCGGCGCGCCCGGGGTCCCGGGCGTGCCGGTCGGGTCCGGGGCCCCGGGCGTGCCGGTCGGGTCCGGGGCCGTCGAGCCGTCAGGGGTGCCCGGGGTCGCGGGCGGGGTCGTGGTGCCGCCCGAGGGCGTGGCCGGGGTGGCCGGGGTCACCGGGGTGGCCGGGGTGGTGGTGGTCCCCCCGGAGCCGGCCGGGGTGCCGTCGGTCCGGTTGGACTCGGCGACCGGGCCGGTGGAGGTCTTCGGCCGCACGGCGGGCCCGGGGTTCACGGCGGGCGCGCGGCCGTCCTTCGTCAGGCCCGCGATCGGCGCGCAGGTGGCCCACTGGGTGTCCCCCGCGGCGAAGGCGTGGTCCGCGATCGCGATCTGCTGCGCGCGGCTGGCGAGGTCGGCGCTCGGCGCGTACGCCAGGCCGCCGTGGCGCTCCCAGCCCTCCTGGGTGAACTGGAGACCGCCGTAGAGCCCGTTGCCGAAGTTGGCGCTCCACGCGCCGCCCGACTCGCACTCCGCGACCCGGTCCCAGGTCGGTGCGTCCGCCGCGGCGGCGGAGCCTGCCGCGAGCAGCGGCAGGGCGATGGCCGAGCCTGTGACACCCGCCGCGACGACGATGGCGGGGGCCTGACGGGGTCTGCGGTGTCGTCCGTTCCCGGAGCGCATACGGACTGCCTTTCGCGTGACTGCTGAGACTGCCGGTGAACGTAGCGGCATTCGAACGTGAGTCACAAGTCGATGCAGCGGAGATCACGCGAAGATCACATTCCTGACGACCCGTCAGAAAGCTTGCCGGGAAGCCCCTCGGAAAGCCCGTCGGAAGACGCTGCCCCGGAGCTCAGCCGCGCGCGGCCTTGTGGGAAGCGCTGAACTCCACCGGAAGCGTGCGCAGGCCACGCATGATCAGGCCCCCGCGCCACCGCAGTTCCGCCGGATCGGCCCCAAGTCGCAGGTCCGGCAGGCGAGTCAGCAGGGTCGCCAGCGCCGTCTGCCCTTCGAGGCGGGCCAGCGGCGCCCCCAGGCAGTAGTGGATGCCGTGCCCGTAGCCGAGGTGCTGGTTGTCGCGGCGCGCCAGATCCAGCGTGTCCGGCTCCTCGAAGCGCGCCGGGTCGCGGTCGGCGGCGGCCAGCACCACCAGGACCGGGTCGCCCGCCGGGATCTCCTGGCCGCCCAGCGTGAGCGCCTCGGTGGCGAACCGCCAGGTCGCCATCTCGACCGGACCGTCGTACCGCAGCAGCTCCTCGACGCCCGTCTCCAGGAGCCCGGTCTCGCCCGCCGCGAGCGACTCCTGGAGCCGCGCCCGCTGCTCCGGCTCGCGCAGCAGCGCGTACACGCCGTTGCCGATCAGGTTGACGGTGGTCTCGAAGCCCGCGAAGAGAAGGATGAAGGCCATCGCGGCGGCCTCGTTCTCGGTGAGGTGCTCGCCGTGGTCGGACGCCTTGATGAGCCCCGAGATCAGGTCGTCGCCCGGGTCGGCGCGCTTCTTGTGGATGAGCTCCAGCAGATAGCCGCGCATCTTCTTCACCGAGCGGGCCACCCCGCCGCGCGGCCCGCCGCCGTGCCGGATCATCATCCCGGCCCAGTCGCGGAAGTCGTCCTGGTCCTCCTCGGGCACGCCGAGCAGGTCGCAGATCGCGTAGATGGGGAGCGGGAAGGCGAACTCGTGGATGAGGTCCGCGCTCCCCTTCTCCGCGAAGCCGTCGATGAGCCGGTCGGTGAGCTCCTGCACCCGGGGCGCGAACTCCGCGACCCGGCGCGGGGTGAACGCCTTCGACACCAGCCGCCGCAGCCGGGTGTGGTCCGGCGGGTCGATGTTGAGCAGGTGGGTCATCAGCTCGGCCTTGCGCTCGCCGGGGATGCCCGTCTTGCCCTTGGCGTGGGCCGGCTCGTCGTGGTGCGCCGGGTTCTTCGAGAGCCGCTGGTCGGCCAGCGCCTGCCGGGCGTCGGCGTACCGGGTCACCAGCCAGGCCTCCACCCCGCTGGGCAGCGTCGCCCGGTGCACCGGCGCGTGCGCGCGCAGCCAGGCGTACGCGGGGTACGGATCGGTGGCGAACTCCCAGGTGAAGAGCTCGGGGGCGGCGGGTCGGTCGGACATGGTCCCGACATTAACCCGCCGCCCCCGGGGCTCCGGTCACAGCCGGGCGTACACCCCCTTCGCGGTCAGCCGGTCGAAGGCGAGCCGGACCGCCGTGGCGCCGTCGTCCGGCAGCGGCCCGGTCACGGTGGTGATCTCCGCGTCCGACAGGGCCCGCCGGACCAGCGTGAACTCGTCCAGTGCGCCGGTCAGCCGGTCCTTGTCCGCCCCGGTGCTGTCGGGGCGCGCGCCGAGCCGGAAGCCGCGCACGTCGAAGCCGTCCTCGACGGTCAGCGAGCCCGCGACGGTGCCGCTCGCCACGGCGGTCGGGGCGCCGCCGTCGCCGACCGACAGGGTCAGCGTCCCGCCCTGGCGGCGCAGCACGACGTGCCGCCAGGTGTCGTCGCCGAACACCGTCCCGGCCGGGGCGACGGCCTCCAGGGTGGTGATCCCCCGGTCGGTCTGGACGTGGGCGACGACCTTGTTCTCCTGGGACAGGGCGCGGATCCACAGCTGGCGTTCGGCGGTGCCCACCCCGTACGCCCAGGCGAGCACCGGGCTGGTGTTGGCGGACTGCCGGAAGCGCACCCAGGTGGCCAGGGTGAAGTCGCCGGCGCCGAGCGCGCGGTCCTCGCCGTACGGGAGGTCGACGGCGCCGGTCGTCCCGTCGAGGACGAGGGAGCGGCCGAACTTGGCGCCGGTGTCGGTGACGGTGCCTCCCGCCCGGACGACGCCGTGGCCGCAGTGGCGGGAGGCGTCGGGGGTGGCGCGGGCGGCCGGGTCGTCGGCGGGGCGGGCCACCAGGTGCTGCTCGGTGTGGCCGCCCTCCATGGTCCACCAGACGTGCGGGTCGCGCGGGGCGCTCGATCCGCCGACGGCCGTGTTGTAGAGCCCGGTCTCCTCGGTGGCGCTCAGGGCCCGCTTGTAGAAGCGGAAGTCGTCGAGCTCGCCGGTGAGGACGTCGGTGCCGGTGGACTTCGAGCCGATCCGCAGCCCCTCGGGGGCGGCGACGCCGTCGGTGAAGGAGCCGGTCAGGCCCTCGGCGGTGGTGGGGGTGCCGTTGTCGACGCGGAGGCTGACGACGGTCGCCTCGGTGTCCGTCGGCTGCTTCTTCCGCCGGGTCAGCGTGAGCAGGTGCCAGGCGTTGTCGCCGAAGGCGGACCGGCCGGCCTGGGTGTCGACCACGTCCAGCGGGACCGAGGCCCCGGGCGTCTCCAGGCGCGCGGTCAGCCGGTCGGCGGACGGCTTGGCCCGCACCCACAGCGAGGGCTTGCCGGAGGTGGAGCCGTAGGCCCAGATCAGCGCCGCGTCCTGGGGGCCGGCCGTGGCGTCGTAGCGGAACCAGAGGGCGAAGGTGAACTCTCCGGCGCCGTTGTCGACGGCGGGGACGTAGGGCACCTCGACACCGGGGAGGTCCGGGCCGACCTTGAGGGCGCCCGCGCCGACGCGGCCCTTGACGACCGCCGCCTCGGTGCTGGTGGTGCCGAGGACGGTGCCGTCGGCGCAGTGGCCGGAGACGTCGTCCTGGATCCGGGTGTTCACCAGGGGCACCGGGTCGGCGGTGTCGATCACCTCGAAGGGCAGGTGGGCCCGGAGCGCGGCCGGGGCCACGTCCTCGGGCCGCGCCCCGCGCAGCGCGTCCCGCTCCCCGGCGGTCAGCGCCGTCCCGTACAGCCGGAACTCGTCGAGGGTGCCGGTGAAGCCGTCGTTGGGATCGGTGCCGGGCTTGTCGCCGAGCCGGACGGCGTCGGGGCCGTCGGTACGGGCCGGGGCGAGGCGTCCGAGGTCGGTGCCGGTCGCCTGGGCGGCGAGTCCGTCGACCGCGAGGGTGACGGCGCCGCCCTGCCGGGTGAGCGTGAGGTGGTGCCACTGGCCGTCCCCGAAGGCCCGCGCGGTCGGGTGCGCGGGCGCTTTGAGGGTGAGCGTGACGTGCCGTCCGCTGTCGCCCTCGACCCGGGCCATGACCTGGTCGTCCTTGGGCTGGACCCGGACCCACACCTGCGGCCGGGGGTCGCCGACCCCGTAGGCCCACAGCAGGGTCTGCTGCGGGGTGGCGGCGGTGGCGTCGTAGCGGAAGAAGAGGGAGTACGTGACGTCCCCGGCGCCCGGGTCGAGCCCCGGCGCGTACGGCAGGTCGGCGGAGCCGGCGACGGAGCCGTCCAGGGCGAGGCCCTGCCCGAAGCCCCGGCCGCCGAAGCGGGCGCCGGTGCCGAGCGCGGCGCCGGAGCCGAGGAGGGCGTCGTGGGCGTCGGGGGTGGTGTCGGGGCTGGTGCGCCCGGCGTCCGGGGAGGCCGCCGGGAGCGCGGAGCCCTTGGCGGCGAAGGTGCCGGGCAGGCCGAGCCCGGCGACGGCGAAGCGGGTGAAGTAGACGTGCTCGGCGGAGAAGGACTGGCCGCCCTCGTGGACCATGCCTATCTCGCCCGCCGACAGCTCGGCCAGGTCGGAGTAGCCGGCCCGGTCGCCGACCGCCGCGGCGACCTGCCCGCCGGGGGCGTCCTGCCAGGTCTCGCCCCGGTCGTCGGACCAGCGGATCCGCATCCCCTGGCGCTGGGTCATGTGCGAGGGCGTGGACATGAGGAGCAGGTCGCCGGGGCGGCTCCGGTAGGTCTGGCGCGGCGCGAGCAGGCCCACCTGCACGTCCGGCCCCTTGAAGCCCCGGGTGAATCCGAGCCTCGGCACCTTCGGGGCGCCGGTGGCGGGGTCGTCCACGGCGACGGCGTGGGTGCGGTGGCCCTCGACCTGGGTGGCGTCGGTGGCGCTGACCCGCACGTCGTAGGGGCTGCGGGCGCTCACGTACACCTGGCCGCCGGGGAGTTCGGCCACGACCGGCTCGCCGGGCTTGGCGACCGGGGTGGCCGCCGTGGTGCCGGGCGGCAGGGCGGGCAGGTCCCCGGCGCGCAGGAAGGAGTTCTCGGTGCCGCCCGCGGCCCAGGTCTCGCCCTTGTCGTCGCTGTAGAGGAAGCCGGCCCGCTGGTCCTCGGCTCCGGCCGCGTCGTCGGCGGTCTCGTAGGCGCCGACGACCAGCCGTCCGGCGTGCGGGCCCTCCTGGAGCTGGATGCCGTGCGAGGGGCCGGTGCCGAACCATTTCCGGCCGTTCGCGGTCAGCCTCGGGATGGCCTTGGGGGCGCCGAAGCTGAGCCCGTCGTCATCGCTGCGCTGCACCCAGGAAAGGCGGGTGCTGACCGGGGTGGCGGTCTCGGAGTTGGAGAGGAGGAGGACGGCCCCGTCCATCTCGGCCACCGGTGAGGCGTTGCCGCGCAGGTACGGTGCGTCGGGGTCGCTCGCGGTGCCGGTCAGCACGGTCCTGATCGGGGACCAGGTGCGGCCGTCGTTGGTGGAGCGGCGCATCACGATGTCGATGGGCCCGCGGTCCGCGCAGGAGGGCGAGGTGCGGCCCTCGGCGAAGGCGAGCAGGGTGCCCTTGGCGGTCCTGACCAGGGTCGGGATGCGGAAGCAGCCGTAGCCGGCGGTGCCGGAGCGGAAGAGGACCTGCTGGGTGCCGAGCCGCCCGTCGGCGGAGAGCCGGGTGCCGCTCGCGGCGGCGGGCGCGGCGGCGGCGAGGCCGAGCGCGGGGGCGGTGGGGAGGAGGACGGCGAGGGCGGCGAGGGAGACCCGCCAGGCCCCGGGGCGGCGCCCGGGGCCCGGCGAGGGGCGGCGCCCGCCGCTATGTCGGCCGGAGCCGCGATTGCCATGCTCATTGCGGAATAGGTTCATGATCCAGAACCTAGGTGCCGCCTGCCGTGGGAAGCGTGGATTCCGCCGCCGTCTCCGAGGTTGTGATCGTCACGTGACGCCCCGTGGCCTAGATTCACCCCGTGGATGCCCAGTTGCTCAGAAGCACGTTCGCCGTCGTCGAGAGACGGGCCGAGCACGCCGTCACCTTCTTCTACTCGCACCTCTTCTGGCACAACCCGGCCATGCGCGAGCTCTTTCCCGAGGACCTGGGCCCCCAGCGCGACCGTCTCTTCGCCGCCCTCACCCATGTGGTGACCCACCTGGAGGAGCCGAAGCTCGCCCGCTACCTGGGGGAACTCGGGCGCGACCACCGCAAGTTCCTCGCCTCGCCCGCCCTCTACACCGCCGTCGGCACCAGCCTGCTCGCCGCCTTCGCCTTCGCCTCCGGCGCCGCCTGGACCGTCGAGGCCGAGAAGGCGTGGACCGAGGCGTACGGGCGGGTCGCCGAGCTCATGCTGGACGGCGCCACCGCCGCCGAGCGCGCGGGCCAGCCCGCCTGGTGGGACGCCGACGTCGTCGGCCACGAGCGCCGGGGCGAGGACCTGGCCCTGCTGACGCTGCGGCCCCGCCGCCCCTACGCGTACCAGGCCGGGCAGTACGCCAGCCTCAGCACGCTCCATCTGCCCCGGGTCTGGCGCACCTACTCCCTCGCCAACGCGCCCCGCCCCGACGGCACCCTCGACCTGCACGTCAGCCGGGTGGCCGGCGGGCTGATGAGCACCGCGCTCACCGAGCGCCTGCGGGTCGGCGAGACCGTCCGGCTCAGCGTCCCCGGCGGCGCGCTCACCGCCCGCACCCCGCCCGGCAAGCCCCGCACCTACATAGCCGCCGGCACCGGCTGGGCCCCCGTCCGGGCCCTCCTGGAGGAGGCCGCCGAGGACGAACCCGAGCTGGCGGGGCGCCTGTTCGTCGTCGCCCGCGCCAAGGAGTACCTGTACGCCAAGCCCGAGGCGGAACGCTTCCGCGAGCTCATACCGGGCCTGTCCGTCACCTACATCACCGCCGCCCCCCGCCGCCCCCGCGACCAGGCCACCGAGCGCTGCGTCCAGGCCCTGCGGGCGGCCGTCCACTGGCCCGCCCACGACGTCTACCTCGCGGGCCCGCCCGGCTTCGTCGCCGAGGCCGCCGAGGAGCTGACGGAGCTGGGCGCCGACCCGGACCGCGTCTTCCACGACACGCTCCCGGCCGTCGGCCGCTTCACCACCCGCCCCAACAGCCACGCGGAGTGGCTCATCGAACCGCCCCCGCTGCGCTGGCACAACCCGGAGTCCCGCGCCCCGCGCGAGCCCTGAGCCACCCGCACCGCCCTACGCCCCCGGCACGCCCTCCGCGGCGCGGATCGCGTCCCGGTAGAGCCGCCCCGCCGCCCGCAGCGCCGCCTCCGGGTCCACCCCGGCGGCCTCCGCCCGTACGGCCAGCGCCAGCAGTTCGTAGCCGATGCCGTCCCCCGAGGGCGGGGCCACGTCGAGCCCGGCCGAGCGCACCCGGCCCGCGAGCTTCGCGGCCAGCGCGAGCCCCGGCTGCCCGAGCGGCACCCCGTCGGTCACGGACGCCCGCCGCTTCTCGGCGGCCTTGGTCCGCAGCCAGTGCGCCTCGACCTCCTCCGGCGTCGCGGCGGTCTCGTCGCCGAAGACATGCGGATGCCGGTGGATCAGCTTGGCCACGAGCGCCCCGGCCACGTCGTCCACGGAGAACGGCTCCTCCGGGTCCTCCTCCGCGATCCGGGCGTGGAAGACCACCTGGAGCAGCACGTCGCCGAGCTCCTCGCGCAGCGCCTCCCGGTCGCCGTCCTCGATCGCCTCGACGAGCTCGTACGCCTCCTCGATCGCGTACTTCACCAGCCCCTCGTGCGTCTGCCGCGAGGTCCACGGGCACTCCCGCCGCACCCGGTCCATGACCTGCACGAGGTCCAGCAGCCGGGCGCCCGGCAGGTCGTACGAGCCGGGCAGCAGCTCCAGGTCCGGCATCTCGACCCGGCCGGAGCCCGCCAGCCGCGCGAGACCGTCGGTCAGCGCCGCGTCCCCCTCGCCCGACGGCAGCACCAGCACCGTCCGGCCGCCGGCGCACGCCGCCACCAGCTCCTCGGCGCTCGGGCGCACCGTCTCGGCCTCGACCCCCGCCTCGCGCAGATACGGCAGCTGGGGGTGGCCGGCGTCGGGGCACAGCACCCGGTCGGCCGCCCGCAGCGCCTGCCAGGCGGGCCAGGACAGCAGTCCGGGCGCGACGCGGTGGCTGGCGGTGAGCAGGACGATGCGGCCGGGGTCAGGCTTCGGGGCGTTCACCCCTCGAACCTACCCCGGCCCGCGGCTCACTGGGCCGGCTCGGGCGCCTTGCTGATCTGCCGCACCCAGGGCGCGGCGTAGGTGCCGAGCTGGATCTTCTCGTCGTCCCAGCTCCCGAAGCGCGGGTTGACGTCGATCTTCAGCGCCTTGGACGCCCGCACGAAGGCGTCGCCGAGCTTCTTCTGGCCCTCGGGGCTGTTGGTGATCCCCAGCTTCTCGGCGATCTTGTTCATGAGGACCGAGCGGCGGGCCACGTCGTCGATCTGGCCGGGCGCCACGCCCTGCTGCTGGAGCAGCACGGCCGCCATCTGCTGCTCGCCGCCGCTCTGCCGGGCGAAGTCGTTCCGGGCGCGCTGGACCTCGCCTCGGCTGGCGCTCACCCCGCTGTCGGCGGCGACCCGGTCCACGACCCGGTCGAAGATCATGCCCTGGAGCTTGCGCCGGCTGAGGTCGCCGCTCTCCCTGATCAGCTGCGCGGTCTCCGGCGCGGCCTGCTGGGCGGCCCGCACGTCCTCGACCTGCGCCTGGAGACTGGAGACCTCGATCCGCTGGCCGCCGACGACGGCCGCCGCCCCGGGATGGGCGTCGCTGCCGCAGGCGGTCAGCAGGGGGGCCGCGGCGAGCAGGGCGACGGCGGAGACGGAGAGCGCGGTGCGGCGGTGCAAAGGAGCCTCCCGGCGTGGGTCGTGCGTCAGTGGGACGACCGTGCGGTGATCGATGTTAGGCAGTCGCCGTGGCCCGGGCCACTACTTGGAGGCGACTGTTTCGGTCAACGACTCACGCGTTCGGGTGGTGTCGGCCCCCAGCATGATCGTCCGGGAGAGCAGGAAGGTGACGGGGATGGCCGCCGCCGCCGCGAGGAGCGGGGCGTAGACGCTGTTCACCGAGAGCAGGTCCACGAGGACGTAGACGCCGGCGGTCGTGATGACGAAGTTGGCGGCGTTGGTGAGCGGGAAGAGCAGGAACTTCCGCCAGGTGGGGCGGGTGCGGTAGGTGACGTACGAGGTGAGGAAGAAGGAGCCGACCATGGACAGCGCGAAGGCCAGGACGTGCGCGGCCAGGTACGGCAGCCGCAGCCCGAGGAGCAGGTAGAGGCCGTAGTAGGTGCCGGTGTTGACGGCGCCGACCAGCGCGAAGCGCACGACCTGCCAGGTCGTCGTCATCGCGGCAGGAGCTCCTCGTCGCGCCGCCCGTCCCGCCGCCCGTCCCGCCGCCGCTGGGCCGGGACGGCGGCGTTGGTGGCCTTGACCAGGAAGTGCGGGCGCCGCTTCACCTCGTAGTAGATGCGCCCCACGTACTCGCCGACCAGCCCCAGCATCACCATCTGCACCCCCGCCAGCGCCGTCACGGTCACCAGCAGCGTGACATAGCCGGGGGTCTCCACCCCGTTCACCAAGGCGACACCGACGATCCAGGCGGCGTACGCGAAGGCCACCGCGACCAGCGCCATTCCGAGATAGACGGCGGCCCGCAGCGGCTTGTTGTTGAAGGAGATCAGACCGTCGAGGCCGTAGTTGAGGAGCTTTCCGAAGGTCCATTTCGAACGCCCCTCCTCCCGCACCGCATTCTCGTACGCGAAGGTCGTCGTCCGGAATCCGACCCAGGCGAAGATCCCCTTCGAGAAACGGTTGTATTCGGTCAGTTCGAGAATCGAGTCGACCGTGCGGCGGGAAAGCAGCCGGAAGTCCCCGACGCCGTCCACCAGCTCGACGTCCACCAGCCGGTTGATCGCCCAGTAGTAGGCGCGGGCGGTCAGCGTGCGGGTGACCCGGTCGCCGGTGCGGGTGCGCCGGGCGATGACCTGGTCGTACCCCTCCGCATGCAGTGCCACCATGCGGTGCACGAGCTCCGGCGGGTGCTGGAGGTCCGCGTCCATGATCACGACGGCGTCGCCGCCCGCGTGCTGGAGCCCGGCCAGCATCGCCGCCTCCTTGCCGAAGTTGCGGCTGAAGGAGACGTAGCGCGCCCGGGGGTCGCGGGCGGCGACCTCCTCCAGGAGTGGCAGCGTACGGTCATGGCTTCCGTCGTCCACGTAGACGATCTCGAATTCACCGGCGAAACCGGAGAGTTCCTTCGTCACATGGTCGTGGAAGCGACCGATGATCTCTTCTTCGTTGAAGCACGGGACCACGATCGAGAGCAGCACGCAGGCCACGACAACGGGTGCGGATGTCGCCGCCGGATTCGAGCGGTGACCGGGAGGCGACCATTGAATGAACTGACCTCCCCGTAAGCCGATTTCACACCTTCGCGCCCGTTCTCGCTGCCATATTCGAAACACGATGAAGATCAGGATCCCGCGGGCCGCCGGACTCGCCGCCCTGCTCACCGTGGCCGCCGTCTGCGCGGGGGACGCGGTCGCGAGCACCTTCCCGTTCGGCTGGCACCGGCGCGCCGTCAACGACCTGGCCAACCAGTTCCTGCCGTTCCACGCGCAGCTGTGGGACCTGCTGCACGGCCGCGCGGACGGCGGGCCGCTGCTGAACTGGCGGTCCGGCTGGGGCAGCAGCCTGCTGCCCGACCTCGCCACCTACGTCAGCAGCCCCTTCGCCCCGCTCGTCGCCCTCTTCCCGCGCGCGGACCTGGCCTACGCGCTCTACGGGATCACCGTCCTGAAGACGGCGTGCGCGGCGGCGGCGATGGCCTGGACGCTGCGGCGGCTGCGCCCCGGCCCCTGGTGGGCGGCGGGCCTGCTGGGCGCCGCGTACGCGCTGTGCGGCTGGGCCCTGCTCGAAGCCGTCTACAACCCCATGTGGATGGACGGTCTGATCGCCTTCCCGCTGCTGTGTCTGGTGGGCGTGTGGGTACGGGAGGGGCGCCGGCCGCTGCTCGGCGTCCTGGTCGTCGCCGTCTGCTGGACGGCGAACTTCTACACCGCGTACATGGCGACGCTCGGCGCCGCCCTCGTCCTGCTGGTCACCGCCCCGCCCTGGCGCGTCCTGCTGCGCGGCGCGGCGACCGTCCTGCTGGGCGCCGGCCTGACCGCCCCGCTGGTGCTGCCGGTCTTCCTCGGCACCCGGTACGCCTACCCGGGCGTCGTCCGGGACTTCGCGGCGGCGGACGGCGCCGACCTGGCCGCGCGGCTGCTGCCGGCCACGTACTCCTTCTCGACCCCGGCCCTGTTCGTCTTCACCGCCGTCCCGGTCCTGGCCGCCGTCCCGCTGTTCCGCGCGGGGCGCCGCGACCGGCGCTGGCCGCTGCTCGCGGCGGGCGTCCTGCTCTCCTTCCAGTGGGCCCCGACCCATCTGGTGTGGCACGCCTTCGCCACCCCGAACGGCAGCCCGTACCGGCAGACCTTCGTGCTGACCGGGATCCTGGTGATCGCCGCCTGGCACGCCGTCGCCGACGGCTTCCCGGGGCGCCGCGCCCTGCTGGGCGGGACGGCGCTCGTCGGGGCCCTCGCCCTGCCCGCGCTGGGCAGCGCGCAGGCGACCGGCTGGGGCTGGGCGCTGTTCGCGGCGGGGCTGGCGGCGCCCTTCGTGCCGCGCCGGGGGCGGTACGCCGTCCCCGTCCTGGCCGCCGCGCTGGCGGCCGTCCTCGTCGCGCAGGGCGCCGCGACCACGGCGTGGGGCGACAAGGAGCGGCTGGCCCGGCTCGACGACTACCCGGCGTGGAGCGCGGCCGACACCCGCCGGGCGGCTGCGCTCGCGGAGGCCGACGGCTGGCCCGCGTACCGCACCGACTCGGGCCGCCCGCAGGTCACCGGGAACGAGCCGATGCTGCTCGGCGGCCAAGGCGCCGCCTACTACAGCAGTCTCACCTCGTACACCCTCACGGAGACCCTGCGGGCCCTCGGCGGCGGCTGGACCTCCCGGGGCCGCAACCTCCAGAGCCTGGACAACCCGGTGACGGACGCCCTGTTCGCGGTCGGCGCGCGCTGGCGGGACGGCGTCGTGGTCCGTACGGGCCCGGCGGCGCCGCTCGTGACGGTGCGGCCCCCGGGCCCGCCGCCCCGCTACGGCGCCTCCCCCTTCCGCAACCAGGAACTCCTCCTCGGCGCCCGCGTCTACGAGCCGCCGGGCCCCGGCGGGGCCTGCCGCGCGGGCACCGAGACCTTCGTGTGGGCCCCGGACTTCACCGGCACGGCCCGGCTCGGCGCCCGGACGGTGAAGCTGCGCGGACAGCTCCCCAAGTGGCGGGCCGCGCTGGCCTCCCTGGGCACCCCCGAGCGCCCCGCCGCGCCGGTCCTGACGGGCCGGGGGCACCGGGGCGAGGCCGCCTGCCTGGACCACGCCCGCCTGGACGCGGCCGTGGCCGCCCTCCGGTCCGCCGCCCCGGCGACGACCACGGTCACCCCCGACGGCTTCCGCGTCACCCTGGCCCCCGGCACCCGGGGCACCGTCGTCCTGGCCGCGCCGCGCATCCCCGGCTGGCACTGCGCGGGCCGCCCGGCCGACGCGTACGGCGGCCTGGTCGCCACCCCCGCCACCGGCCGCACCTCCGTGACCTGTGCCTTCCGCCCCCCGGGCCTCCGCGCGGGCCTGGCGGCGGGCGGGGCGGCGGCGCTGCTGCTGGCGCTGTGGACGGCGTGGGAGGCGGCGCGGGCGAGGCGGCGGGCGGGGCGGACGGCGCCGCCGGACCCGTACGGGAATGGCCGGTTCGAGACTGCCCCCCGGAGCCTGACGGGCGCTTAATGGGGCTCCCGCGCGAGGCGGGGTGAGTGACGAGTGCACGGGGGAGCACATGGACACCACGGGAAACAGGGGCCTGCCGCCACCGCCGCCGGGACCGCCGCCGTCCGGGCCGTCGGGACCGCCGTCGGGCGGGGACGAGGCGGCGCACCCCTTCCCGCCGCCGCCGAGGCCGGGCGGCCTCCTGGAGATAGCGGTCAGGCGCCGGATGCTGTGGGTGGGCTCGGCCGCCTTCCCGCTGCACAACCTGAGCCGGGTGGAGGCGTTCACGCTCCAGCCGGACCGGACCGCGGCCCTCCTCCGCTTCCTGAAGTGGCTGCTGATCGCCGCCGTCGTCTACGGGGTGATCAACGCGATGCGGGACGGCCGCGGACTGAGCGGGAGCCCGCTGTTCGTGGCGATCGTGATCGGCCTGGCCGTCGCCATCCTGAAGGACCTGTTCGAACCCGCGAAGCCGATCCTGGCCGTGGAGACGGCCGGTGGCTCCCTGGCGATCGTGACCCTGCCGAACGTGGACGAGCTGCGGACGATCGCCGGACAGATCGTGTACGCGATCGACCATCCGGAGGCGGAGTTCACGGCGTACGTCCACCAGGTGACCACCAACAACTACAACGGCAACGGCCCGGTCATCAACCAGATCGGCGGGCGGGGGAACACGGTGAACAGGCTGTGAGCGAAGGCACCTACCACGCGAACTACTACGGCGACGGACCGGTCGTCAACCAGATCGGCGGCTCGGGGAACACGGTCAACATCGGGCGCGAGAACGCCGGGGACGACGACTTCCGGGCCGCCGTGGAGGAGCTGACCGCCCGGCTGCGGGAGCTCACCGCGCACCTGAGCCCGGCGCAGGCGAGCACCGTCGCGGCGACCCTGCCGGTGCTGTCGCTGGACCGCGCGGAGATGGCCCGCACCGGCTTCGGCCCGCTCGGGCAGCTCGTACAGCTCGCGGCCTCCGTCGGGGCGGTGGCGCTGCCGGTCACGGAGGCGCTGGGCCGGCTGCTGAGCCTGCTCGGCTGACACCGCCGACTCCGGCGGCCGATTCCGGCTGCGGACTCCGGCGGCCGACTCCGCCCGTCGATTCCAGCTGTCGGTTCCGTCTGTCGGTTCCGTCTGTCGATTCCGTCTGTCGATTCCGGCGCGTCCCGTTCGACGTCCTGGTGTGGGGCACCGCCCCGCACCAGGATGCGACGGGATCCGGGAAGCCTCCGGACCCGACGGGATCGACGGGATCGACGGAGGTAGAGGCACATGGGACAGCTGCTGCGCGTGATGAACTTCAACGTGTCGAGGGACGGGATCGGGGCGGGCCCGGACGAGCTCCAGTCCCTGGAGGCCCCCTTCGGCCTCCCCCACCCCGAGCGCCTGTTCTCCTGGGCCGGCGCCACGGCGAGCTGGCCGATGCGGGCGGACGCGGGCGGGACGCGGGGGCTCGACGACTACTTCACCCGCGACTTCGCCCGGAACATCGGCGCCGAGATCATGGGCCGCAACAAGTTCGGCCCCCAGCGCGGGCCGTGGCAGGACCACGAGTGGCAGGGCTGGTGGGGCGAGGAGCCGCCGTTCCACACGCCGGTGTTCGTGCTGACCCACCACGAGCGCCCCGCGATCACGCTCGGCGAGACCACGTTCCACTTCGTCGGCGGGGACCCGGCCGACGTCCTCGACCAGGCCCGGAAGGCCGCCGACGGCAAGGACGTACGGCTCGGCGGCGGGGTGTCGACGGTCCGGCAGTTCCTCGACGCGGACCTGGTCGACACCCTGCACATCGCGGTGGCGCCGCTGGAACTCGGCTCCGGCATCCGCCTGTGGGAGTCCCCGGAGGAGCTGACGGACCGCTTCCACCTGGAGGTCGTGCCGAGCGTGAGCGGCGTGGTGCACCACCTGTTCTGGCGCCGCTGACCAGCCCGGCGGGTGGGCGCGGAGAACTCCGCGCCCGCTCCACCCATACAGTAGCCATGTACATAATAGCTATGTACGCTATCTGTCATGAGCGACGCAGCACCCTCCGAGAACGCGACCGCCGGCTTCCTGGTCTGGCGCCTGTCCATGAAGTGGCGGGTCGCCGTCGACCGCGCGCTCGCGCCGCTGGGGATGACCCACGCGCAGTACGCGGTGATGGCCTCACTGCACGGCATGGGCCGCTCCGGACGGCGCCCCAGCCAGCGCGAGCTGGCCGACCACACGGGCCTGGAGGCCCTGTACGTGTCGAAGCTGGTCCGCGCGCTGGAGTCGGCCGGCTCGGTCGCCCGCACCCGCGACCCGGCCGACCCGCGCGCGATCCGCCTGGAGCTCACGGACCAGGGGCGGGACGTGACCCGGCGCGCGATCCGGATCATCCAGGGCCTCCTGGAGCAGTTCCTGGAGCCGCTGGGCGGACAGCGCGACCCGCGCGCGGCGGAGTTCACGCGCACGCTCACCACTTTGCTCGACGTACCGCTCGATCCGGCCCGCATCGACGAGAACGAGAAGGAGCAGCCATGACCACCACCCCTGCCGCCACCACCAGCGGCCGCGTCATAGCCCTCGCCCACCACGCCGCCCGCGCGGCCCTCGAAACGGTCCTGACCAGGCACGGCATCACGTTTCAGCAGAGCGTCACGCTGCGGTCCGTCGTCCTCGCGGGCGGCGCGACGACCCCGGACGCACTCGTCGCCGACGTCATCAACTCGTTGAAGACGGAGGAGGCGCCGATCCGGGAGGCCGTGCACACCCTGACGACGGCGGGCCTCCTGGAACAGGACCCCACCACCCCGGCCCGCGTACGCCTCTCCCCCGCCGGCCAGGCCCTGTACGACACGACGACCGAGGAGACGGCCACCGTCTCCGCCCGCCTCTACGCCGGCATCCCCACGGAGGACCTGGCGGTCACGGGCCGCGTCCTGACCCTCCTGACGGACCGGGCGAACGCGGAGCTGGCGGCGTCGGCGCCCGGCCCCCGGATCGGGTGACACCCCCGCCTTGACCACGCGCGCCGCCACGGCGAACCGCTACCGTCCGCGTCCACGAGCCGTAGACGGGTGGCGGGTGGCGTTGGCCTAGTGCGCCTCCGCCAGGTGCCCGCGCAGCAGCACGTTCGCGTCCGCCTCCGCGCTCCCGTCGTAGCGCAGCCGCGCGTCCCGGCGGCGGTCGGCGAGCCGGTCACACTCCGCACACCCCGGCACGGGCCGGGGCGGCGGCGGGACCTCCGCGTCCAGGAGCGCGACGGCCGCCGCGCGCGCCCGCTCGTTGACGAAGCGCACGCCCGCGCTGTGCTGTTCGTCCTGTGTGGCGGGCCGCACCCGCGCCGGATCGGCCTGCCACTCGCGCCCGCCCCCGAGGGGCCGCAGCATCACGTAGGGGCCCGCGTGACCCCGCAACTCCCCTACCACACACGCCACTTCGTCGTACAAAAAAGCACCGCAATCCATGACAACCACTCCCGTCCGTGGACTACCCTCCGTGATGGGGCATGTCGAGGATGGACCCGGGGCGGGACGGCGAGGCCGGATAGGCGGCTGTTGATCCCGTCTCCGTTCCGGTAATTCCACACCTTCCAGGAGAGGTGCGTGGTGCGATGCCACCGCGAAAGGTGATCACAGGCCGCAGCCAGGAGCCGAGGAAACGCTTCGCGGAGGAGCTGCGAAGGCTCCGGCTGGAACGCAAGCTGAGCTACCGGATGCTGGGCGCGGCCCTGGGCTGGGACGCGACGCTGTTCTCCAAGATGGAGAAGGGCGAGACGATCGGCGGGCCGGAAGTCGTCCAGGACCTGGACACGTATTACGGCACGCCGAACCTGTTCCTGACGCTGTGGGAGCTGGCGGCCGGCGACAAGTCGCACTTCAGGGCGCGGTATCAGCAGTACATGGCGCTGGAGGCCGAAGCGCGGAGCCTGTGGCACTACGCGGTCAGCGCGCTGCCGGGCTTGCTGCAGTCCAGTGCCTACGCCCACGACCTGCTCAGCGAGGGCGGCCTGGAGAGCGAGGAGCTGGCCAAGCAGGTGGAGGCCCGCATAGGGCGCCGAGATCTCCTGATGGGGGACGACGCCCCCTCGTTCCGCTCGATCCTGTCGGAGGCGGTGCTGCGCACTCCGCTACCCGTCCGGGAGCAGTGGCAGGAGCAGCTGAACCACCTGCTGACGATGGGCGAGCGGCGCAACGTGACCATCCAGGTGCTTCCGTTCTCGGCCGGACTGCACGCGTTGGGGAACACCGACACCATGTTCCTCCAGCCCTGGGAGGGGAGCACGGCGGCCTGGGTGGAGACAGGCTACGCGGGCGAGCTGGTCGCGGATTCGGCCGCCGTCGCGAGGCTCCAGCTCCGTTACGATCAAGTTCGCGATCGCGCCCATTCCCCCGCCGATTCGCGGAAGTTCATCCTGCAGATGTTGGAGGAAGCGTCGTGCGGTCCGTCAATCTGAGCAACGTCACCTGGCGGAAGAGCTCGTACAGCAACCAGGACGGGGGCCAGTGCGTGGAAGTCTCCGAAGGACTCCGCCTCCCCCTCGTCCCCGTCCGCGACAGCAAGCGGCCCGCCGGCCCCGCCCTCGTCTTCGAGGCCGCCGCCTGGTCCGCTTTCGTGGCCGGTGTGAAGGATTCCGCCACCCGTTGAGGTGACTCTCCGGCGGCCCGGACCCGCGAAGCGGGCCCGGGCCGGGAGGATGGCCCCGTCGACCGTCCCCCACCCCCGCCAGAGCCGGAGCCCCACATGGCGAACGTCCCCACCGACCTGCTCTACACCGACGAGCACGAGTGGATCCGCAAGGAAGCCGACGGCACCTGCACCGTGGGCATCACGGACCACGCGCAGAAGACGCTCGGCGACCTCGTCTTCCTCGAACTGCCGGCGGTCGGCAGGCAGGTCGAGGCCGGTGAGGCCGTCGGTGTCGTGGAGTCGGTGAAGGCCGCGTCCGACCTCTACTCACCGCTGACCGGCGAGGTCGTCGCGTTCAACATGGACGCCGCCGACACCCCCGAGGACGTCAACATGGACCCCTACGAGACCTGGCTGTTCAGGATCAAGCTGCGCAAGGGCGCCACGACCGGCGACCTGCTCTCGGCCGCCGACTACGGCAAGCTGATCGGCTAGGCCGCAGGCGGCGTACGTCGCGCGTGTCCTGCGCCGGGGCGCCTCGTTGGCACGGTGGTCTTTTCCGCCCCGGTCCTTCGGAGGTCCCGTGAGCCCCCCGTTCGTCCGTTTCGCGATGTGCGTCGCGCTGCTGCTGGCCAGCTTCGTCATCCTCGCCATCGGGCAGGTCACGGTGGCCGCCTCCATCGCGAGGGCGGCCGGCAGCCGCACCGAGGAGGGCCGCCGCCTCCCGCACGAGGCCGACTTCGCGACGTTCTACGGGTGCCACGACCAGGGCGGCGCCCCGCTGCGGGCCGACGCCGACTGCCCGCCCGGCCACTGCGACCACCCGTGGGCCTTCGGCCCCGACCACCCGGCCTGAGCGGTCACGCCGCCGTACGGGCGTCGCGGCACTCGCGGCACCGGCCCGGCTCCGGGGCTCTGAACGCCCGGTCGCAGTCGTCGCAGGTCTGGAACGGGTCCGGCGGCGGAGGCCCCGCCGGCGCGGTCGGCAGGGGCGGCGGGATCAAGCTGGTCAGGCGGTAGTCGAGGATGCCCGCCGGGTGTTTCAGGGGGTCGGGCAGGGACGCCGTGAGGGTGCGGCGTACGGCGTCGGGGGTGGCGCCCCGCGCGAACCAGGCGTCCACACCGGGCGCCAGGCGCGCGACGTCACGCGACGAGAGGGTGAGGCGGGGGTCGTCGGCGCGCAGGCCGAGGAGCAGTTCGGCGGCCGGTCCCTCCGGGGGCGGAGCGGGGGCCCTGGGAGGCTTCGGCAGCCTCGGCGGCGCCGCTTCCCGTACGGGAGAGGGAGCCGGGGGCGGAGACGGCGCCGGGGGCGGCGGGGGCGGGGGCGTGCCTCCGCCCGACGGCGGGGGCGGGTCCGGAGTCGGGTCCACCGGCGGGTCCGGGGTCGGGTCCACCGGCGGGTCCGTCAGCGGTAGGCGCTTCGGGACCGTGTACGCCATCGTCCTCGTGATCACCCGCCCGTTCGGCAGCCGTACCCGCAGGCGCTCCAGGTAGCCGTGGCGCTCCAGTTCGCGCAGGGCGGCGGCGATGCGGACCTCGCCCTCCGGGAAGTGCGCGGCGAGGGAGCGGATGGAGACGCCGGTGCCCTCGGGCAGCGACTGGATGTGGCAGGAGAGCGCGATCGCCGTGAGGCTCATCCCGCTGTGCTGGAGGAGGCCGTTGTCGATGACGGTGAAGCCGCTCGACAGGCGCGTGGTGACGTGGCCGACACCGGATCGGGTGGCAGTCGGGGCGTTCGCGGGCAACGAGCGCGCGGGAACGCTAGGGTTCTTCACATCCATCAGGAAGGGTCTGACTTCCTCGGTGGTCAGGCCCTCGATCGGGATCGCTAGTCCCGGCCGGGGGCCGAACTGTTTTCAGTGCGGTCGGCGTGAGCATATGCCAGGCAACCGGCATGGAATCCAGTCCAGTTGGCGCAGTTCCCTCGTGTGGGTGACGAGCCCGGATTCGCGCTGACGCGCCCCGAAACGGGGAGGTGGGAGGGGTGGGGTTGGTTCTTTCCCTGGGTTCTTTTTCTTTTGTCTCGCGCGCCGCCGCCCGGCGGGGCACCGCCTCGTGTCCGTCCACGGCGCGGTGTCGTTGGGCACGCCGAACCAGTCTCCTCACCCTCCTCCCGGAAGGCGGACCCATGAAGTCCAGGATCATCGGCGGCGTGCTGTTGGCGGGGGCCATGGCCCTCGGCTGTGCCGGAGTCGCGGCGGCCGACGGCCCCGTCGACCCCGACGCCCAGACCACGGCGCCCGACACCGCCGCGCCCGAAACGGCCGCGCCTGACGCCACCGCACCCGGCTCGGTGGCGCAGAGCACGCCCGCCGTGGGCGAGATCCCGCTGTCGGGCAACCAGCTCTCGCCGCTGGGGACGCTGCTCGGCGCCTGACCGGGCGCGCGGAACGCGAGAGGGGCCGGTCCACCAGGACCGGCCCCTCTCGCGTCGTACGCCCGCGGTTACTTCTTGGCGACCGGCTCGAAGCAGAGCACGAACTTGTCGCTGTCGAGCTGCTGCGCGAGCCCGCCGAGCTCGTCGCCGCACTTGCTCAGGTCGAACGTGTCGTCGTAGACCTTCACGACCTTGAACAGGTCGGCCTTGCCCGAGTCGCAGGGCTGCGAGTCGACCTCGGGCTTGTTCTCCGGGCCGGACACGGTGATGCAGTCCCCCGCCTTCGCGTGCACCGGCGCGTCGCCGGTCAGGTACGGGAAGCCCAGCTTCACCGCGAGGAGAACCACGACGGCGACCACGATGCCGCCGATCTTCTTCAGCGCGCCGCCCTTCTTCTCGGGGGCGGACTCCGCCGGCGCGGGGGTGGCGGCGAACGGGTCGGACGGCGGAGGCGTGGTCATCGTGAATCCTTGGGCGACGTGAGCATGGACGTGGACATGATCGAACGCGCACGTTACACATCACGAAAGCGACAAAAGGGATCTGCTCCCTCCATTGTCCAATCGGATACGGAGTCGTGATCCTGCCGCCCCGTCAGGTCACAGCCGGGGGTCCACCGCCTGCTGCCGCTCCAGCGCGCGCCGCAGCTCGGCCGTGAGCGGGTGGTAGGACCCGTATGCCCGCTCCGCGTCGAAGAGGAGGCTCTGGAGCTGGGAACGGCCTCCCGCGCGGTCGCCGAGGGCGAGCAGCAGCAGGCCGGTCCGGTGCCGGATGTCGAAGGCGCGGGCCTGCGGCTCGGGGGCGGTGGCGTGCTCGAAGTACGGGAGGAGGGCGCGGTACTCGGCCAGCGCGCCCGCCGGGTCGCCGAGCTGCTCCAGGCACTGGGCCGCGTCATAACGGAATTGAAGGGTCTGTCCGTCCGCCGGGCCCGCCTCCGCCGCGCGGTCCTCCGCGAGGCGGCGCAGCTCGGGCAGGGCGCGCCGGTACTGACCGTCGTCCATCAGGGTCGACGCGTACTGCTTGCGCAGGATGCGGACGACCGGCGAGTGCTCGCCGTGCTCGGCGGCGGCGGCCGGGAGGATGCCGCCGAGCAGGTCCACGGCCCGGGTCAGCGAGCCCTCGCCGAGGAGGCGCTTCACCTCGTCCACGGCGGCGGCCACGTCGGGCTTGGCCGGGGCGGGCGGCACGGCGGGCGGCGGGGGCGGCGCGGCCGCCTGTACGGCCTGGTCGGGCCAGGGGGCGTGCGGGCGGCGGAACGGGCGGGTCGGATCGAGCGGGCCGCCAGGACCCGGCGCCCCGCGCGGGGGCAGCAGCGGCAGCAGGTGCTCGTAGACCTCCTGCGCGCCCGAGGGCCGGGCCAGCGGGTCCTTCGCCAGGAGCCGCAGCACCAGGGCCTCCAGGGCCTCGGGCACCTCGGGGCGGAGGCGGCGGACAGGGACGGGCGCCTCGTACAGGTGCCGGTGCAGCACGCCGAGGGCGGTGGAGCCGGCGAAGGGGACGTTCCCGCTGAGGAGTTCGTGGAGCAGCACGCCGAGCGCGTACAGGTCGGTGTACGGGCCGACGGCGCCGCCCATCGCCTGCTCGGGCGCCATGTAGGCGGGGCTGCCGATCGGCGAGCCGGTGTGGGTGAGGCGGGTGGTGTCGGAGTCGAGGACGGAGGCGACGCCCAGGTCGAGCACGATGACGGTGCCGTCGGGGCGGACCATCACGTTCCGGGGCTTGAGGTCGCGGTGCACGATCGGCACCGCGTGCACGGCGGCCAGCACCGCGCAGAGCTGCGCGGCGACGGACACCGCCCACGGCCAGGGGTACGGGTCCTGCTCGGCCAGGTGGTCGGCGAGGTCGGCGCCCTCCACGTACTGCATGACCAGGTACAGGTCGTCGCCGTCGCTGCCCGCGTCGTGGACCGTGACCAGCCCGGGGTGGCCGACCTGGGCGGTGACCCGGCACTCGCGCACGAAGCGGCGGCGCAGCTCCTCGGCGGCGGTGGCGGGGCCGCTGATGGCGACCGGGTTCAGCAGCTTCACCGCGACGCGGCGGTCCAGGCGGCCGTCGTACGCCGTCCAGACCTGGCCCATGCCGCCCTGGCCGATCAGGGTGGACAGCTCGTAGCGCCCGCCGATGACCCGCCCGTTCACCGCCCGCCTTCCCGGGGGTCCTTGTCCTTGCGGAGCAGGTCGCTGAGCTCGTCGAGCTCGGCGCGGACCTGGTCGATGCGGGGGGTGGGGTGAGGCTGGTGGGGCTGGTGGGGCTGGTGGGGTTGCTGGGACTGATGAGGCTGCTGGGGCTGTTGGGGCGGGGTCGGCAGCTGTTGCGGCTGGGGCTGGTGCGGGTAGCCGTACGCCTGGGGCTGCTGCGGGTAGCCGTAGCCCTGGTGCCGCGGGACCGTCGCCGCGTACGGGCTGTACGGATCCGGCTGGGGCCGCCCGGCCGAACGCGCGCCGTCGCGGAGGATGTCCACCACGAGGAAGTACGCCGCGAACGCCGCCGCCGTGAGCAGGAACACCCCGATGGCCACGTCGGCGGCGGGGCTGTTCGCCTTCTCGTCCTCCGGCACGAGCACGACGAGGACGACGAGGACGGCCAGCGAGACCGCCAGCAGGATCCAGTCCACGATCCGACGGGTCATCAGCGCGATCCGCAAGGCCGTCACCCAGGTCAGGAAGCCCATGCTGAGCAGCGGGAGCGCCGTGAAGAGCACCCTCAGCACGATGACCGACGCCGGAACACCGCGCTGCGGCGGCGCGGGCTGCGGATAGCCGTGGCCGTACATTCCTGCTCCTGGTCACCTGAATGGCTCTGTTGCTGACGGGGTCGAGCGTATACAAGCGCGACCCCGCACGTCAGCGCACTTCCTGGAGCCGCCAGGGGCTTTCAGGAGCTCTCAGGAGCTCTCAGGGCGCCACGGTGCCGTCCGCGAGGCCGTCGTACATCCCCTGCACCAGTTGCTCGCCGAGGCGGCCCGCGAGCCGCAGCGCCTCCTCGAACTCCGCGAGGGCCCGGAACCGGTCCCCGTACCGCCGCTGCTCCGTCAGCGGCAGCCGGGGCAGCTGGAGGCGGCGGACGTCGAGCCGGGTGGCCGTCGAGGCGTACGAGCTGGCCTGGCGGTTGTTGGCGGTGGCGCGCAGGAAGCCGGCCAGGAACCAGGGGTCGAGGGCGGCGGGGTCGGGGCGCAGCAGGTGCACGTTGCGCCCGAGGGCGGCGCCCTCGGTGGCCTCGTCGACGACCCGGGTGACGGAGCCGCCGCCGAGGACGGGCACGACGACGTCGCCCACGGCGAGGAGGACGGGCTCCTCCCCCGGGCCCTCGGCCGGTGCCTCGGGCAGCGTCCCGGAGGGTGCCTGGCCCGCGAGGACGTCGGTGTCGGTGAGGACGGCGACGGGGCTGCCGGGGGCGGCCGTCCCGGCGCCGCCCGCGCGGAGCGTCAGCGCGCCCGCGCGGGCGAGTTCGCCGATCGTCGTCGCGGGGCGGCCGGGTCCGCCGGGAGCGGGGCTCGTGGCGGGCGGCGGGGTCAGTTCGCGGGTGCGGACCAGCGTCTCGGCCAGCCGCTCGCGCACCCCGGCGAGCTGCGCGGCGCCCTCGGCGGCGGCGGGCGGCGGGAGGTGGCGGGCGGGGGTGAGGTCGACGTCGTCGTCGAGGAGGGCGACCACGGGGACGCCCCGGCTCTCGCCGGGGGTCTCGGCCAGGGCGCCGTCGCGGTCGAAGGGGCGCCAGGCGTCGAGGACGCGGGCCTCCACGGCGGGCCAGTCGAGCCGGTCGCGGCCCGCCGGGGCGGCGCCCGGGGTGTGGTCGGGGGCGGTGTCGACGAGGAGCAGTTCGGCGGGGGGCCGCTCGCCGGGCGCGGGCTTGCGCAGCACCCACAGGTGGAGCGGGATGCCGTACGGGGGCGCCGCGCCGGCCGGGAGGGCGATGACGGCCCGCAGGGCGCCGCGGCGCAGCAGGTCGGCGCGGACGCGGCGGCCGGAGCGGCGGGAGGCGGCGGCGGGCGGCATGAGGAGGACGGCGGTGCCGCCGGGGCGCAGGCGCGCGAGGGCGTGCTGGACCCACGCCAGCTCGGACTCCGTGCGGGCCGGGAAGCCGTACTCCCAGCGGGGGTCGTAGGCCAGCTCGTCGTGGCCCCAGTTGCGCTCGTTGAACGGCGGGTGGCAGAGGACGGCGTCGGCGGTGAGCGCCGGGTGGGCGTCGGCGCGCAGGGTGTCGCCCGCGAGGACGCGCACGTCGGCGTCGCCGGAGAGCGCGAGCCGCAGGGCGGTCAGGGCGGCGAGGTCGGGGTCGGCGTCCTGGCCGTACAGCGCGCGGGGCGCGGGGGCGGGGCCCGCGGCGGCGGAGGCTCCGGCGGCGGGCCCGGCGAGGGCGGCGGCGAGCAGGGCGCCGGTGCCGCAGGCGGGGTCGAGGACCTCGGCGGCGGGCCCGGCGAGGGCCGCCATGAGGGCGGCGGGGCCGGGCGGGGTGAGCGTGAACTGGCGGGGGTTGGCGTCCAGGTGCCGGCCGAGGAGGAACTCGTAGGTGTCGCGGGCATCTTGGTCGGCGGAAGCGCCCTGGGCGCCGTGAGCGCCTTGGGCGGCGTCAAGTCCTCGGGCGCCGTGGGCCCCTTGGACGCCGTGGGCCCCTTGGGCGCCGTGGGCGCCGTGGGCGCCGTGGGCGCCGTGGGCTCTCTGGGCCGGGGTGCCGGGGGTGGCCTGGGCCTGGGCCTGGGCCTGGGCGGCCAGTTCCACGACGCCGCGCAGGAGGGGGACGGACGGGGCGAGTGCGCGGGCGGAGGGGGTGTGAACGGCGCGCTCCGGGCCGAGGCGCTCGGTCAGCACCTCCTCCAGCGGCCCGGGCAGCACCTCCGCGAGGCGCTCGTCGGGCACGGCCGCCAGCGCGGGCCAGGCGGCCCGGCGGTCGCGGACGAGGAGCAGCGCGCAGCCCGCGTGGACGAGGGCGGTGACGGCGCCGGCGGGGTGGCCCGCGACGAGCTGCCAGACGCGCTCGCGCAGCGGGACCTCGGCCAGCTTGCCCTGGGCGCGCAGCCACTCCTCCACGTCGGCGAGGGCGAAGGAGGGGCTGGTCTCCGTGCCGCCGACGGGCTTGGGGAAGTCGGTGTGACGGCGCCGCCAGTTGCTGACGGCCGCCCGGCCGACTCCCGCGAGGCGGGCGATGCCCGCGGCGGTCACCTCTGCTGCGCTGTCCGGCACCTGCCCCAACTCCCCTGATCGGCGTGCGTGAGACCCCCGATCTTACTGACGAACCCCCTCGACAGCACTTCACAGCGTGAGCAGATCTGTTTTTTGCGAACCGTGTTGACTCGGTTCACAGCTCATGTTGTTATTGATCCATCGCGCCAGACGAAATCACTGTCCGGGAGGACACACCCATGTCGTACGACACGCAGCTCCCGCACGCCCCGTCCCCGGTGGCCATGCGCAACGGGCTGGGCACCGCGGCCCTGATCCTCGGCATCATCGGCACCCTGTCCGGCCTCATCCCCCTGTTCTTCTGGCTGGCCGGCATCCTCGGCCTGATCGCGCTGATCCTCGGCCTGGTCGGCCGGGGCCGGGTGAAGCGCGGCGAGGCGAACAACAAGGGTGTGACCCTGACCGGCGCGATCCTGGGCCTCGCGGCCCTGGTCCTCTCGGTGGTCGGCGCGGTCATCACCTTCACCGCCGTCAGCGACGCGGTGGACGAGATCGACAAGGCGATCAAGGACTCCGCCCCGAAGGACCCGGCGGCGAAGAGCCCGGCGGGCCAGGGCGACGCGGGCGCCAAGCCCGGCAAGGCCGACAAGGACAAGGCCCTCGCCGCCGGCGACACCGTGGTCTACGACGACAACCTGAAGGTCACCGTGTCGGAGGCGAAGACGTACGCGCCCTCCGAGTTCGCGGTCGGCCACACCAAGGGCAACAAGGCGTACCAGGTGACCGTCACCATCGAGAACGGCGCCAAGCAGAAGATCGACACCACCCTGACGACCCTCCAGGCCCGCGCGGGCAAGGACGGCGCCACGGCCGAGCAGATCTTCGACGAGAAGGTCGGCAGCGGCTTCAGCGGCTCGGTCCTGCCCGGCAAGAAGGTCACCGCCACCTTCGCCTTCGACGCCCCCGCCGCCGCCAAGGACCTCACCGTCGAGGTCAACCCCGGCCTGGACTACAACGCCTCGCAGTGGGACCTGAAGATCGGCTGACCTCCGCACCGCCCGCCGGCCGCGCCCGCCGGGCCCCACCCCGGGGCCCGGGCCCCGGCACCCCGGGTGACACACTCACCCCGCCCCCACCTCGTACGACACATGCCGCACGACGCACGCCCGATCCCCCTCGGAGAACCACCATGCCCGCCACCGTCCGCCTCCGCCGCGCCGCCCTCGCCGCGAGCCTCTGCGCCGCCGTCGCACTCGGCGCCTCCGCCTGCGGCCCGAACGACGCCGCTCCGGCCGCGAAGCCGGCCCAGCCGACGACGCCCCCGAAGCCCGCCGGCCCCTTCGAGGGCCTGAGCGGACCCCAGATCGTGAACAAGGCGATAGCCGCGACCAAGACGGCGGACTCCCTCACCCTCGACCTCGCCCTCAAGACGACCGAAGGCCCGGTCAAGGCCGTCCTGTCGACCGACGTCCGGGGCCGCTGCGCCGGCACGCTGTCGATGGGCACCACGGGCACCGCCGAGCTGCGCAAGCCGGGTGCCGACACGGTCTACATGCGCTTCGACGACGCGCTCATCAAGGAGCAGGTGAAGGGCGAGTCCGCCGCCGTACAGAAGGAGGTCGTCCGGCAGCTCAAGGGCCGCTGGGTGAAGTCCGACACCAAGGACCCCGACACCAAGGACAGCCTGGCGCTGTGCGACCTGAAGTCGCTGCTGTCGGAGTTCGAGCAGGGCGCCAACACGGCGGTCCGGGGCCAGGAGACCGTCGTCGACGGTAAGAAGGCCCTGATGCTCACCCAGGCCGACACGACCGAGCGGACCACGGTCTACGTGGCCACGGAGGGCAAGACGTACCTCCTGAAGGTGGTCGGGACGGGCGGCAAGGAGCCGGGCACCATGACCTTCAAGGACTACGACAAGCCGGTCGACGCGAAGACCCCGCCGACCAAGGACATCGTGGACATGAACCAGTTCGGCTGACCGGGCTGACCGGGCCAGTTCGACGGACCGGCCCGGTCCGGTCCGTCCGGCCCGGGTCCCCGGGGGGGGGGACACAGAGAAGGCGTGAAGGCCGCCGCGAGGGGAGCGGCCTTCACGCCTTTTCCTTGTTCCTTGTTCCTTGTTCCTGTTGCTGTTGCTGTGCTTCCGGGCTTCCCGGGGGCTCAGAGCGTGTGCCGGACCCATACGTTGGGCTCGACGTACACCGCGTAGCCCCGGGACGCCTCGCAGTGGACCGGCACCAGGGCGCCCTCCACCTCGACCGGGCCGTCGGTGTCGAAGGGCAGGCCCGTCCACCGCCGCCACTCCTCCACGGCGGCACCGATCGTCATCGACGCGGGGGCGACCTTCGCCACCGTGCCGCCCGCGCGGACGTGGACGCGCAGCCAGGGGTCGACCGGCAGCCCGTCCTCGCGGGTGCGGAAGGCGTACTCGTGCATCGACGACTCCGCCTCCAGGTGCTTGCCGTTGGGGCGGACGGGGGCGACCAGTTCGGCGAAGCCCAGCCGGCGGGCGTTGTCGCGCATGGCGGCCAGCATCCGGTGCGAGAGGCCGTTGCCGAGCGCGCTGGTGGCCACGGTGACCTCGATCGCGCTGACCGTGTCCGGCGCGTGCCCGTGCCGGCGGTCGGAGAACGCCCAGAGCAGGACCTGGTCCCAGCCGGTGCCGGGCAGTTCGCCGCGGCCCGGCCCGTCGAGCCGGAACGGCACGCTGAAGGCGCGGGCCACGACCTCGCCGTCGGAGTCGGTGGCGACGAGGACGTACTCGGGGAACGCGGTGACGATCTGCCCCATGTTCGCCCAGCCGACCGGGTCGTACATCATGAACTCCGGCCAGAGGTCCTTCATCCGCCAGAGCGCGCCCTCCAGTTCGGGGCGTTCGGCGAGGGTCGTGATGTGCGGGTCCATGCCGGGGACGTTAGTCGGCGCAGCCACCCACGCGGAAACGATTTATCTAGGGAAGCCGCTGCTCAGGGCAGGTTTCCAGGACCCGCCGCATCGCGTCCCGCTCCCCGGAGGTGATCCACACCCCGTACTTCCTCTTCACGGCGACCTGCCGGGCCACGTACGGACAGCGGTACGCCTTGTACGGCGGCAGCCAGGTCGCCGCGTCGCCGTCCGACTTGCGGCGGTTGGTCGCGGAGTCGACCGCGAGCAGGTTGAGCGGGTCGTTCGCGAAGCGCAGCCGGGTGCCGGAGTCCCACTTCTGCGCGCCCTTCTGCCAGGCGTCCGACAGGGCCACGACGTGGTCGATGTCCACCTTGCTGCGGCCCCGGACGTAGTCGATGGAGCCGCCGGTGTACGGGTCCTTCGCCAGCGTCCCGGAGGCGACCTTGCACCGGCCGTCGGTGAAGCGGACGCCGGTCAGGTCGCGGCGGAGTATGTCGTCGCGGGTACTGCAGCCGTTGCGGTCGACGGAGGCCCAGCCGTGCCCGAACTTCTCCCGCTCGTAGCCGGTCCTGGGCGCGCGCCCCTTCACCGTGAGCGCGTCCACGGCGGCGAGGGCGGTGCCGGCGGCCGGACGTTCGCGCGGGGCGCCGTTTCCGCTCGCGCTCCCGCTCCCGCCGCCGGACGCGTCGCCTCCGGTGAGGGGCGCGCAGGCGGCGTTGGCGAACAGGGCGAGGAGCGCGAAGGCCGAGGCGATGAGGGTCTTTTGATACGTCAGCACCGAAAGATCCTATTTGATACGTGATCAGGTGGTGCGGGAGCACGCCGCCGGGCCCCGCCCGCTCCTCAGACCTCCGCAGACCCCCTCGGGTCTCCTCGGGCTCCTCAGGTCTCCTCGGGCCTCCTCAGGCCCCCTCAGACCTTGCCGATCCCGAGCGTGTTCTCGGCGGGCAGCAGCCCCGATCCGATGACGGTGAGCCAGGGCCCGCCCAGGAGGTCCGCGAGGCGGGCCGTGCCTTCGGGGCCGAGGGCGGCCCAGGGGGCGGCGGCCAGCTCGTCCGTGCACAGCTCGACCTCGGCGCGCAGGGCGCGGCCCGCCTCGGTGGCGGTGCCGTCCGGGCCGACGAGGCCGCGCGCGGCGAGGCGCGCGCGGGCGGCGGCCCACTCCGCGCCGCTCCAGCCCCGGCTCGCGAAGACGGCCTCGGGGGCGGCGCCGACGGCGGCGAAGGAGACCAGGGCCTCGACCGGGTCGAGGCCGGCGGCCAGCAGGGCCGCGAGGTGCCCGTCGCCGCGGTGCTCGCGCAGGATCGTGGCGGCCTGCCACAGGACCAGGTGCGGGGCGTCGGGCCAGGGCAGCGCGGCGTTGGCGGCGGCGAGCGGACGCCCGGCGGCCGAGGCGGCCTCCGCGGCGCGCCGGGCGAGCGCGGCGGCCTCGGCGATCGCGGGGCCCTCGGCCTCCTCGGGGCCGAGCAGCGCCCGCCAGGTCCGGTCGACGGCCCGGAGCCGGGCGGCCAGCACCTCGGCCGGGTCGGCGACCTCCCAGGCGGCGGGCACGTACCGGGCGACCATGGCGGGCGCGAAGCTGTAGAAGGCGGCGGCGACCCGGACGCTCCCGGCGGGGCCGAGGGGCGCGGCGCGCCAGGCGAAGTAGGAGGGCCAGCGCTCGTCGACGCCGTAGCCGAGGGCGGCGGCCTCGTCGAAGGCCTCGGGGGCGTAGTAGAGCACGGCGTGCAGGGGCTCCAGCAGATGCCAGAGCTGACGCACGCGGGCGGGTTCCACGGAGGGGCGGCTCTCGGTCCCGGCCTCCGCCGCCACCTTGGTGTCGGCGGCGGTGTCGATCCCGGTCTGGGTCTGGGGCTGCACGTTCACGGCGTCTCTCCCGTCCGCACACATCATCTTGTCACTGACTAGATTCCCCCCGTCCGCCGAACTTGTCAATGACTAGATACCGCCCCGGTTCCGCGTACGCTGCTGCCATGACCAGTCGGCGCACCTACCACCACGGCGACCTGCGGCAGGCCGTGCTCGCCGCCGCCCTCGACGCCATCGCCGCCGAGGGCCCCGGCGCGCTCAGCCTGCGCGACCTCGCGCGCCGCGCGGGCGTCTCGCACGCCGCCCCGGCCCACCACTTCAAGGACCGCACCGGCCTGCTCACCGCGATCGCCGCGCAGGGCTACGGCCTCCTCGCCGACGCCCTCGCCGGCGCGCCCGACCTGCGCGAACGAGGGGTGCGCTACGTCCGCTTCGCCGTCGCCCACCCGGCGCACTTCCAGGTGATGTTCCAGCCCGCCCTGCACCGCGCCGACGACCCGGAGCTGCTCGCCGCCAAGGAGCGGGCCGCCGCCGGACTGCGGGCCGGCGTCACCGGGCTCCCCGCCACCGTCGACGCCCCCCGCGACACGGGGATGGCCGCCTGGTCGCTGGCGCACGGCTTCGCGACCCTGCTGCTCACCGGCAACCTCGACGGCCCGCTGGGCGGGCGGGACCCGGGAGAGGCGTTCCGCGCGCTCACCGGACTCCTCGGTTCCGCTCAACTGGGCGTCGGGGACGGGGAATAGCCGCAGTCGATCACGGCTTGTCCCTCGTCGTGCGCACAGGAAAGACCACCGCACACGACAACGGGGAGACCACATGAAGACCGGCAGCACCCTCCGGCGCGCGGGCACGGCCCTGCTCGCCACCCTCACCCTCTCCGCACTGCCCGCGCTCCCCGCGAGCGCCGCGAACGGCGCGAACGGCGCGGGCGGCGCCGGCTGGCACGGCGCCTGGGCCGCCTCCCCGCAGGCCGCGACCGCGCCCTTCGAGCCCAACTGGTCGCAGCGGGGCTTCGCCGACCAGACCGTCCGGCAGACGGTCCGCGTCACGACCGGCGGCACCCGGGCCCGTATCGAACTGTCCAACCGCTACGGCACCGGCCCGCTGCGGATCACCGGCGCGACCGTCGCCCGCGCGGCCGGCGGCGGCGCGGTGGAGCCCGGTTCGGTGCGGGCGCTCACCTTCGGCGGGCGCGGCTCCGTCACCGTCCCGGCGGGCGGCACCCTCGTCAGCGACGGCGTGCCGTTCCGGACGGCCGCGCTCGACACGCTCACCGTGACGCTGTACCTGGCGGACCCGACCGGCCCCGCCACCTTCCACCACATCGCGGGCGCCACCAGCTACCGGGCGGCGGGCGACCACCGCGCGGACACGGCCGGCACGGCGTTCACGGAGACCTCCTCGTCCTGGTACTACCTCTCCGGCGTCGAGGTCTCCGGCGGCCCCGGCGCGGCCCGCCGCGACGGCATCGTCACCTTCGGCGACTCCATCACCGACGGCGCCGGCGCCACCCGGGACGCGGACGACCGCTACCCCGACGAGCTCGCCGAGCGCCTCACGGCGGCCGGCACCCCGCGCGCCGTCCTCAACCACGGCATCAGCGGCAACCAGGTCACCAACGACGTGTCCTGGGCGGGCGAGAAGGGCATCGCCCGCTTCAAGAAGGACGTGCTGTCCGAGAAGGGCGTCGGCACGGTCATCCTCCTCGAAGGCATCAACGACATCGGCGGCAGCGGCCCCTCCTACCCGGGCGGCCCGACCCCCGAGGTCTCCGTGAACCGCCTCGTCGAGGGCCACCGGAGCCTCATCCGGCAGGCGCACGCCCGGGGCATCAAGGTGATCGGCGCGACGCTGACCCCGGTCAAGGGCTCCTCCTACTTCACGCCCGAGAACGAGGCCAAGCGCGAGGCGTTCAACGCGTGGGTGCGCACCTCCGGCGCGTACGACGGGATCGCCGACTTCGACCGCGCGGTCGCCGACCCGGCCGACCCGGACCGCATCCTCCCGGCGTACGACTCCGGCGACCACCTCCACCCGGGCGACGCGGGGTACCGCGCGATGGCCGGGGCGCTGGACCTCGACGCGCTGTAGCCGCCCCTGCGGCGACCCCCGGCACCCCGCGCCCCGGCCCCCGTCGGCCCCGGGCCCCGGCACCCCGCGTCACGGCGCGGGGTGCCGCACCAGCCACTCCTGGAACTCGCGGTGCCGGAACTGGTAGGCGGCGCCGGAGGTGCGGAGCAGTCCGGCCGCGACGGACCAGTCGAGGAAGCGGGCCAGGCGGAGCGGGAGGCGGCGCAGGGAGAACAGCCGGAACAGGCCGTACTCCAGAAGGCCGGTGAGCAGTTCGATCAGGACCACCGAACCGACCATCGCCACGACCGGCGCGGGCACCCTCACGGCCTCGCCGCCGTAGAACGCCGCCGGCACCGCCGCCGCGAGCACCCCGGCGAGGACCAGCTGGCCCCGGACCTGACCCGCGGGCCCCGTCGCCGCCGCGTCGACCTCCGACGCGGCGGCGAACAGCAGGTAGAGGACGCAAACCAGGCCCACCACCGGCGCCAGGGAGGTCCGCCCCTGGCCGCCCCACTCCTGCGGCAGGGCCTGCCAGACGCCGAACAGCAGCGTGCCCGCGACCATCAGCCCGGACCAGCTCCGGGGCGTCCTCCGCAACGCCCGGCGCAGCCCCACCCGCCACAGCGCGCTGCCGGCCGGGGGCATCGAGGCCACCGGCGCCGACGGCCCGGCCGGCCGCCACCGCGACGGCAGCCGCGCCCTCAGGCTCCGGACCAGGATCCCCGTCATCACGACCAGCGCCAGCAGGGCCGGGAACGCCGGCTGGAGCCTCTCCCCCTGGTCCAGCAGCACGCCCGCCGCCACGACCCACAGCACCACCCCGAGCTGGCCCAGCGTCAGCACCGTGACCGCCCAGCGCGGCGCGAACCGGCCCAGCCCCAGCAGCGCCAGATCGGTCTCCGGCCCCAGGAGCAGGGCCAGTGTCCGCAGCCGCCGGTGCACCCGGCCCGCCCCGTAACGCCCGCTGTCCACCGTCGTGTTCGCCGCCGACGCACCGATGAACCGCGCCAGCAGCAGGTCCGCCACCGCCCCCTCCGTCGGTGCCGCCACCAGCTCCGCCGGGTCGCCGTCCCGTTCGTACGCCACCGCCGCCAGGGTCAGCCGCCACGGCGTGGACAGGGCGCGGGCCAGGACGCCGTGCGGGTGGGCGCGGAGCGCGTCGAGGACGGGTTCCCAGCGGTGCGGGCGGCGGGCGCCGCGCAGGGCCAGGAAGGCGCGGGCCCGGTCCGCCGTCACCGGGTCGATGCCGATGCGGGCCGCGTCGAGGATGTGGACGCCGCCCGCCTCCAGCTCGTCGTACGCGCGGGAGCGGCAGGTCAGGACGAGCGGTGCCGGTTCGGTGCCGTCCTGGTAGCGGGAGAGCGCCTCCAGGGCGCGGCCCGCGCGGGAGGCCGCGGCGGGGGTGCCCGCCGGGTCCATCTCGTCGAGGCCGTCGAGGACGGGCAGCACCCTGCGGGCGGCGACGACCCGGCGGGCGGAGGCCGCCGGGAGGCCGTAGTCCCGCTCCAGGTGGCGGGTCAGCCAGTCGCGGAAGGGCTCCCCCGCGTCCCAGTCGGCGAGGGCGACGAGCACCGGGACGGGTTCGTCCTCGGCCCGGACCCGGTTGAGCTCCATGACGAACGCCCGGGCCAGCAGCGTCTTCCCGGCCCCCGGCTCGCCCGTGATGACCAGCCGCCGGGGCCGCAGCCCCCGGTAGTCCTCGACGACCTTCTCCAGCCGCCCCTCGGGCGACGCCGGGAGTTCGGCGGCGCGGGCCCCGGCGTACGGGCGGAAGGCGAAGGTGACGTCGATGGCCTTCAGGTCGCCGCCCAGCGAGCTCATCCACTGGGGCTCGCCGATCGCCCTCACCTCGCGCGCGAGGCGGGCCGTGGCGGCCGTCTCGTCCTCGTCGGCGCGCCGCCAGAACGTGGCGGCGAGCCCGACCACGCCGACCGCGCCGCACGCGAAGGCCATGAGATCGGTCCGCTGGGACAGGTCGAGCGCGCCGGACCGCCCCGCCAGGGCCCACAGCAGCCCGCCGATCACCAGGGCGCAGCCGGCCAGGCCGATCACCCCTCTGCGTACCACCCGCGTCCCCCGTCCCGTTCCGGCTCATCCTGCCGGAACGGGACGGGGTCCGGGGTCAGGAGCCCAGGATCTCCGCCAGGAACTCCCCGGTCCACGCGAGCAGTTCGCGGCCCACGACCGGCTTGCCGCCGATCTTGCCGGTGGTCGGGCGGGGCACCAGGATCTGGTGGACGGCCGGCTTGATGACCGTGCGGGGGTAGAGCCGCTTGAGGCGCAGCTCCTGGGACTCGCGGAGCTCCACCGGGGCGAAGCGGATGTTGGGGCCCTGGAGGACGATCTCGCCGACGCCGCAGGCGCGGGCCAGCATCCGCAGGCCGGCCACCAGGAGGAGGTTCTCGACCGGCTCGGGCAGCTTGCCGTAGCGGTCGGTGAGCTCCTCGCGCACGGCCTTGATGTCCGCCTCCGAGTTCGCCGAGGCGATCGCCCGGTACGCCTGGAGGCGCAGCCGCTCGCCGGGGGCGTAGTCGTGCGGGACGTGGGCGTCGACCGGGAGCTCGATCTTGACCTCCAGCGGCGGCTCCTCCTCCGCGCCGCCCTCCATCTGCGCCCGGTAGTCGGCGACGGCCTCCCCGACCATGCGGACGTACAGGTCGAAGCCGACCCCCGCGATGTGGCCGGACTGCTCGCCGCCGAGCAGGTTGCCCGCGCCACGGATCTCCAGGTCCTTCATGGCCACGTACATGCCCGCGCCCATCTCGGTGTGCTGGGCGATCGTCGCGAGGCGCTCGTGGGCGGTCTCCGTGAGCGGCTTCTCCGGCGGGTACAGGAAGTAGGCGTAGCCGCGCTCGCGGCCACGGCCGACGCGGCCGCGGAGCTGGTGGAGCTGGCTCAGGCCGAAGTTGTCGCCGCGCTCGACGATCAGGGTGTTGGCGTTGGAGATGTCGATGCCGGACTCGACGATCGTGGTCGAGACGAGGACGTCGAACTTCTTCTCCCAGAAGTCCACCACGACCTGCTCCAGGGCCTGTTCGGACATCTGGCCGTGGGCCGTCGCGATCCGCGCCTCGGGGACGATCTCGCGGAGCCGGGCCGCCGCGCGGTCGATGGACTCGACGCGGTTGTGGATGTAGAAGACCTGGCCCTCGCGCAGCAGTTCGCGGCGGACGGCGGCGCCGATCTGCTTCTCCTCGTACGGGCCGACGAAGGTGAGGACCGGGTGCCGCTCCTCGGGCGGGGTGGTGATCGTCGACATCTCGCGGATGCCGGTCACCGCCATCTCCAGGGTGCGGGGGATGGGGGTGGCGGACATGGTGAGGACGTCGACGTTGGCACGGAGCTTCTTCAGCTGCTCCTTGTGCTCGACGCCGAAGCGCTGCTCCTCGTCGACGATGACGAGGCCCAGGTCCTTGAACTTCGTCTCGGAGGAGAACAGGCGGTGGGTGCCGATGACGACGTCGACGGAGCCGTCCCGCAGGCCCTCCATCGTCGCCTTCGACTCGGTGTCCGTCTGGAAGCGGGACAGCGCGCGGACGTTGACGGGGAACTGCGAGTAGCGCTCGGAGAACGTGCCGAAGTGCTGCTGCACGAGCAGCGTGGTGGGGACGAGGACGGCGACCTGCTTGCCGTCCTGGACGGCCTTGAAGGCGGCGCGGACGGCGATCTCCGTCTTGCCGTAGCCGACGTCGCCGCAGATCAGGCGGTCCATGGGGACCGTCTTCTCCATGTCCTCCTTCACCTCGGCGATGGTGGAGAGCTGGTCGGGCGTCTCCGCGTACGGGAAGGCGTCCTCCAGCTCGCGCTGCCAGGGGGTGTCGGGGGCGAAGGCGTGGCCGGGGGCGGCCATGCGGGCCGAGTACAGCCTGATGAGGTCGGCGGCGATCTCCTTGACCGCCTTCTTGGCGCGCGCCTTGGTCTTGGTCCAGTCGGCGCCGCCGAGGCGGTGCAGGGTCGGGGCCTCGCCGCCCACGTACTTGGTGACCTGTTCGAGCTGGTCGGTGGGGATGTAGAGGCGGTCGCCGGGCTGGCCGCGCTTGGCGGGCGCGTACTCGACGAGGAGGTACTCGCGGGTGGCGCCCTGCACGGTCCGCTGGACCATCTCGACGTAGCGGCCGACGCCGTGCTGTTCGTGGACGATGTAGTCGCCGACCTCCAGGGTCAGCGGGTCGATCGTCTTGCGGCGCTTGGCGGGCATCCGCTGCCCGTCCTTGCCGGCGGCCTTCTGCCCGGACAGGTCGGTCTCGGTGAGGACGGCCAGCCGCAGGGCCTCGTCGACGAAGCCGTAGTCGATGGAGCCGCAGGACACGTGCACGACGGACGGGGAGATGTCCGCGAGGTCGGCGTCGAGGCGGGCGGCGATGCCCTCGCCGCCGAGGACCTCGACGGTGCGGGAGGCGGGGCCGTGGGCCTCCGTCACGTACACCGCGCGCCAGCCCTCGGCCAGCCAGCCCTTGGTGTCGGCGAGCGCCCGGGCGGTGTCGCCCCGGTAGGTCTCGGGGGCGCGCATCCCCAGCTTGAGGGTGTCGGCGCCGACGGTCTCGTCGGCGGCGAACGGGGACACCGACCACCACATCACGTCGAGCTCGCGGGCCCGGTCGCGGACGTCCGCGATCCCCCACAGCGAGGCGGCGCCGACGTCGATCGGGGCCTCGCCGCCGCCGGCGGTGGCCGCCCAGGACGCCTGGAGGAACTCCTGGCTGGTCGCCACCAGGTCGGCGGCCCGGGTGCGGACCCGCTCCGGGTCGCAGACCACGGCCATCGAGCCCTTCGGGAGGACGTCGATCAGCAGCTCCATGTCGTCGACGAGGACGGGGGCGAGGGACTCCATGCCCTCGACCGCGATGCCCTCGGCGATCTTGTTGAGGAGCTCGCCGAGCTCGGGGTGGGCCTCGGCGAGGGCGGCGGCCCGGGTGCGGACCTCGTCGGTGAGGAGCAGCTCGCGGCAGGGCGGGGCCCACAGGCCGTGCTCGGCGACTTCGAGGGACCGCTGGTCGGCGACCTTGAAGTAGCGGATCTCCTCGACGTCGTCGCCCCAGAACTCGATGCGGAGCGGGTGCTCCTCGGTGGGCGGGAAGACGTCCAGGATGCCGCCTCGGACGGCGAACTCGCCGCGCTTCTCGACGAGCTCCACGCGGGAGTACGCGGCGGCGGCCAGGCCCTCGACGATCTCGTTCAGGTCGGCGCTCTGGCCGCTCCTGAGCGAGACGGGCTCCAGGTCTCCCAGGCCCTTGACCTGCGGCTGGAGTACGGAGCGGATGGGGGCGACGACGACGCTGACGGGGCCGGCGGCCGGGTCGTCGTCGCGCGGGTGGGCGAGCCGGCGCAGCACGGCGAGGCGGCGGCCGACGGTGTCGGAGCGGGGGCTCAGCCGCTCGTGCGGGAGCGTCTCCCAGGACGGGTAGTCGACGACCGTGTCGGGGTCGAGGAGCGAGCGCAGCGCGGCGGCCAGGTCCTCGGCCTCGCGGCCGGTGGCGGTGACGGCGAGCACGGTGCGCCGGGCCTCGCGGGCGAGCGCGGCGATGGCGAAGGGGCGGGCGGCGGGCGGGCCGACCAGGTCGACGTGGTGGCGGTTGCCGTCTCGGGCGGCCGTCACCGCTTCGGTGAGTGCGGCGTCCTTGACGACGGCGTCCAGCAGACCGTGCAGGCTCATGGAGGGTCCATCCCGGCGGAGAGGGGCAACGCGAACGGCCCGACACGTCTCACGGGCCGGGGCCTCCAGCCTACGACGACGCGGCGACAGCCACCCGTTCGCGGGATCGCGGGGCGCTGTACGCATCCGTACATTCGATTACATGAGTGCCACGTTCCCCCTCACCGAGGCACGCGCCCAGTTCGGCACCCTCATCCGCCGGACGGCCCACGCCCGGGAGCGCATCACCCTCACGGACCACGGGCGGGCCGCGGCCGTCTTCTGGCCCGACGAGGGCACGATCACCCTCGCCGTCCCGCACATCGGACGCGCGCCCTAGCCACGACCGGGGCCCGGTCCCGGCGGAGGACTCCGCCGGGACCGGGCCCCTTGGCCGTGTTCCGTCGCCCGTCCCGCCCTCAGTCCGTCGCGATGGCGTTCAGGACGTTCATGCGGCCCGCGCGGAAGGCCGGGACCAGGGCGGCGAAGAGGCCGACGAAGGCCGAGCCCACGAAGACGGTGAGGATCGTCGGCCAGGGGATCTCCAGGACACCCAGGCCCTCCAGGGCCAGGAGGCGCTGGGCGGCGGTGCCCCAGCCGAGGCCGAGGCCCAGGCCGAGGAGGGCGCCGAAGAGGGCGATGACCACCGACTCCAGGCGGATCATGCGGCGCAGCTGGCGGCGGGAGAGGCCGATGGCGCGCATGAGGCCGATCTCCCGGGTCCGCTCGACGACCGAGAGGGCGAGGGTGTTCACCACGCCGAGGACGGCGACGACGATCGCGAGGGCGAGCAGCCCGTAGACCATGTTGAGGAGCTGCCCGACCTGGTCCTGGAGCTGCTTCTTGTAGTCGGCCTGGTCGGCGACCCGGTACTGCGGGTAGGGGGCGAGGGCCTTCTTCAGGCCCTCGTACGCTGCGGCCGCCCGCCCGTCCTCCGCCGAGGCGAAGAGCATCATGGTCTGCGGCATCCGGTCGGCCGGCAGGTACCTCGCGGCGGTCGCGATGCTCGTGGACATCAGGCCCTTGTCGATGTTGGCGTCGTCGGAGGTGATCGCCGCGACCCGCAGCCGCGCCTTCCCGCCGTCCTTGAACGCGACCGTGAGCGTGTCGCCGGGCTTCACCCCGTGCTGGGCGGCGTACTCCGCGCCGACGGCCATCGCGCCGGGACCGTACGCGGCGGACAGCTCGCCCGCCGTCGTCTCGCGCCGCACGTCCCGCGCGTACGTCGGGTCGGCGGCGGCCACGCCCAGCTCGGTCGCCTTCCCGCGCGGGTCGGTGACGACGGCCTCGATGCGCTTGTACTCGGTGACGTGGGCGATCCCCGGCGTCCGCGCGACGGCGTCCCGGGCCTGCGGCACCACCGGCTGCCCGTTGCCGGGCTCCACGATGAAGTCGGCGCCGACGGACCGGTCGAGCTCCGCCGTGGCGGAGGCGACCATCGAGGAGCCGACGACCGCGAGGCAGGCGACGAGCGCGAGGCCGATCATCAGGGCCGCGCCGGTGGCGCCGGTGCGGCGCGGGTTGCGCAGCGCGTTGCGCTCGGCCATCCGGCCGACCGGCCCGAAGACCCGCAGCACGACGACGCCGAGGGCGCGGACGACACCGCCGGACAGCAGCGGGCCGATCACCACGAAGCCGAGCAGGGACAGCACGACGCCGAGGCCGAGCCAGAGCGAGCCCGCGCGGGCCTTCTCGGCCTGGGCCGCGGCCCACAGCGCGGCGCCGCCCGCCGCCGTGAGGAGCAGGCCGAGCCCGGCCCGTACCGCCCCCGCCGTGCCGTCGGCGGGGGTGCCCGCCTCGCGCAGGGCGGCCATCGGGGAGACCTTCGAGGCCCGGCGGGCGGGCACGAAGGCGGCGAGGACGGTGACGACGACGCCGAGGGCGATCCCGACGACGGGCGTGGTCCAGCGGACGGTGAGGTCCTCGGTGGACAGCTCCATGCCCATCGAGGACATCAGCGACATCAGGCCGACGGCGAGCCCCACGCCCGCCGCGACGCCCGCGACCGAGCCGACGAAGCCGAGGAGCAGGGCCTCGACGAGGACGGAGTGGTTGATCTGGCGCCGGGAGGAGCCGATGGCCCGCAGCAGGCCGATCTCCCGGGTGCGCTGGGCGACCAGCATGGAGAAGGTGTTGACGATGAGGAAGACGCCGACGAGGAAGGCGATCCCGGCGAAGCCGAGCATCGCGTACTTCATGACGTCGAGGAACCCGGCGACGTCCTCGCGCCCGGCGTCGGCCGCCTCGGCGGCGGTCCGCAGCGTGTAGCCGGGGCCGACGGCCGCCGCGATGTCCGCCTTGAGGGCCGCGTCCTCGACGCCATCCGCCGCTTCGACCGTGACCTGCGTGAACAGGCCCTCCTTGCCGAGGAGTTCGCGCTGGGCGGTGGCGGTGTCGAAGTAGACGAGGGTGGCGCCCGGGTTGGTGACCTTGAAGTCGACGATCCCGGTGATCCGCGTGGTGAAGTCGCCGGTGACGGCGATGGTGCGCAGCTCGTCGCCGATCTTCAGGTGGTGCTTCTCGGCGGTGCCGCCGTCGACCACGACCTCGGTGGGGCCGCGCGGCTCGTGGCCGGAGGCGATCTCCATCGAACGCAGCGCGTCGGAGGACCAGGCGCCGGCGATGGTCGGGGCGCCGCTGGTGGGGCCGATGTTCTCGTTGCGGGAGTCGACGACGGTGACGCTGGTGGAGACGACCTGCCCCCGCGCCGTCTTGACGCCCTCGACGCCCTCGACGGTGGCGACGAGCGCGGCGGGCAGCGTCGCGGGGCGCCCGCTCCCCGGAGCCTCGTCGCCTCCGGCCGCGCGGCCGGGACTGACGCTCACGTCGGAGGCGGTGGAGGCGAAGAGCTTGTCGAAGGTGGCGGTGGTCGTGTCGCTGAACACCAGGGTGCCGCAGACGAAGGCGACGGAGAGGAGGACGGCGACGGCGGAGAGCGCCATGCGGCCCTTGTGCGCGAGGAAGCCGCGCAGGGAGGTCCTGAGGACGGTCATGACGTCCGCCCGCGCGCGTCGAAGTCCTTCATCCGGTCGAGGACGGCCTCGGCGGTGGGCCGGCGCATCTCGTCGACGATCCGCCCGTCGGCGAGGTAGAGCACCCGGTCCGCGTAGGAGGCGGCGACGGGGTCGTGGGTGACCATGACGATGGTCTGGCCGAGCTCGTCCACCGACTGGCGCAGGAAGCCGAGGACTTCGGCGCCGGCCCGCGAGTCGAGGTTTCCGGTCGGCTCGTCGCCGAAGATGATCTCGGGCCGGGCGGCGAGCGCGCGGGCCACGGCGACGCGCTGCTGCTGCCCGCCGGAGAGCTGGGCGGGCCGGTGCGTGAGCCGCTCGCCGAGGCCGACGGTCCCGACGACCCGGCGCAGCCACTCCTGGTCGGGCTTGCGGCCGGCGATGTCCATGGGCAGCGTGATGTTCTCCAGCGCGTTCAGCGTGGGGAGCAGGTTGAACGCCTGGAAGATGAAGCCGACGCGGTCGCGCCGCAGCCGCGTGAGCTTCTTGTCCTTGAGACCGGTGATCTCGGTCTCGTCGAGGAAGATCTCGCCGCTCGTGACGGTGTCGAGGCCGGCCAGGCAGTGCATGAGCGTGGACTTGCCGGAGCCCGAGGGCCCCATGATCGCGGTGAACTCGCCCCGGGCGATGTCCACGTCGACGTGGTCGAGCGCGACGACCCGGGTCTCCCCGGACCCGTACGCCTTGAGGACCTGTCGCGCCCGCGCGGCTACGGCCGTCCGCCCTCCAGTACCCCCGTGCCTGAGGGTGGTCACAGCCGAAGTCACGGTAAGTCTCCTAGATGCGTGAGGTGTTCGTACCCGTGCGGGGTCCCGTACGGGATTCCGTACGAGACCCCGCACGGGAGGACGTAAGAACAAGCTAAGGACGGGCGGGGCCTTCGCTCCTCCTCCGCCGGGACGAACGGCCCCTGGGCTGGACGGGGGAGGAGCCCCTAGGGGTTCTCCATCGAACGATCGAGTGAGAGGCTGACCCGGCGCACTTAGATGTACGAAGCATCCGTCGGCGGGGGAGAGGGGACGGCGTGTCCGAGGCGACCACGAGGCAGACGGCACCGCCCCCGGCGGACGCCACCCGGCGCGGGCCGGTCGTCGCCGCGCTGATGCTGGGCATGGCGCTCGCCGCGCTCGACGGCACCATCGTCGCCACCGCCGTCCCGCAGATCGTCGGCGACCTCGGCGGACTCTCCGTCTTCTCCTGGCTGTTCTCCGGCTATCTGCTCGCCGTCACCGTCACCCTGCCCGTGTACGGGAAGCTCAGCGACACCTTCGGCCGCAAACCCGTCCTGATCTCGGGCATCGTCCTCTTCCTCATCGGCTCCCTGCTGTGCGCCGCCGCCTGGAACATGTACGCGCTGATCGCGTTCCGCGTCGTCCAGGGGCTGGGCGGCGGGGCCCTCCAGGGCACCGTGCAGACGATCGCCGCCGACCTCTACCCGCTGAAGGAGCGCCCCCGCATCCAGGCCCGGCTCTCCTCCGTGTGGGCGACCGCCGCGGTGGCCGGCCCGACGGCGGGCGGACTGCTCGCCGGATACGCGGACTGGCGCTGGATCTTCCTCATCAACCTGCCGGTCGGCGCGGCCGCCCTCTGGCTCGTCGCCCGCTACCTGGTGGAGCCGGGCCGTCCCCTAGGGGACGGCACCGGCGGCACCCCCGACGCGCCGGACGGCCGCGCCCGCTCCGGCTCCCGCCCCTCCGTCGACTGGGCCGGCGCCCTCGCCGTCTTCGCCGCCGGCACCCTGCTGCTGACCGCGCTCGTCCAGGGCGGCGTCGCCTGGCCGTGGCTCTCGGCCCCGTCGCTGGGCCTGTTCGGCGGGGCGGCGGCGCTGGGCGCGCTCACCGTGCTCATCGAACGCCGGGCCGCCTCGCCGATCATCCCCGGCTGGGTGTGGCGCCGCCGCACCATCGCCGCCGTCAACCTGGCGCTCGGCGCCCTCGGCCTGCTGATGGTCGCCCCGACCGTCTTCCTGCCCACCTACGCGCAGGCGGTCCTCGGCCTCGGCCCGATCGCCGCCGGCTTCGTGCTGTCCGCGATGACCCTCAGCTGGCCCGTCACCGCCGCGCTCTCCAACCGGGTCTACGGCCGGATCGGCTTCCGGCTGACCGCCGTCCTCGGCATGACCGGCGCCCTGCTGGTCCTGCTCGCCTTCCCGCTGCTGCCGTTCCCCGGCGAGCCCTGGCAGCCCGCGCTGCTGATGCTGCTGCTCGGCGGTGCCCTCGGCTTCTTCCAGCTCCCGCTGATCGTCGGCGTCCAGTCGACCGTCCCGTACGAGGAGCGCGGGACGACCACCGCGTCCGTCCTCTTCGTACGCCAGGTCGGGCAGAGCGTCGGCGCCGCCCTGTTCGGCGCCGTCGCCAACGGCGTGCTGGCCGCGCGGCTCGGCGGCGCGAGCGGGGACCTGGACGGGCTGGTGCGCGCCCTGGAGAATCCGGGCGCGCTCACCGGGCAGACCGCCGACCACCTGCGGCGGGCGGTCGACGCGGCCGTCGACTACGTCTACCTGGGCGCGGCGGGCGCCGCCGCGCTCGCCCTGCTGGTCCTGCTCACCCTGGCGCCGCGCCGCTTCCCCGTACTGAAGGAACACGGGGGCGAGGCCACCGGGACGGACGGCACCGCCCGGTAATTCCCGGCCCGCCGGGCACCCGGCGGGGAAGAATGCCCCGATGAGCCATCACCTCGTCGGCATACCGGAGTTGACCGGAGTCCCCCGCGTCGCCGTCGTCATCGACGTCATGCGCGCCTTCACCGTCGCCGCCTGGGTCTTCGCGCGCGGCGCCGAGCGGATCGTCCTGGCCGGGTCGGAGCGCGAGGCGCTCGCCCTCAAGGAGCGCGAGCCGGACTGGCTGGCCCTGAAGGACGGCGCCCCGGCGCCCGGCTTCGACGCGGTCAACTCCCCCGCCCTGCTCCGCTCCCTGGACCTCACCGGCCGCACGGTGGTGCAGAAGACGACGGCGGGCACGGTCGGCGCGCTGGCCGTCGCGGACGCCCCGCTGGTGCTGTGCGCGAGCTTCGCGGTGGCGGGGCCGACCGCCCGGTTCCTGCGGGCGGCGGGCGGCGGCCCCGTCACGTTCGTCGTCACCGGCGAGGACGGGCGGGCGGAGGAGGACCGGGCCTGCGCCGAGTACATCGCCCGCGCCCTCGACGGCGGGGGCGCGGAGCCCGGCCCCGCCCCGTACGCCGAGCGCGCCCGCGCCTCCCGTGCCGCCGCCGAACTCACCGCCGGGCTGCGCGCGGGCGCCCACCCGGACGACGTCGCCCTGTGCCTGGAGGTGGACCGCTTCCCCTTCGCGATGCGGGCCCGCCGGGAGGACGACCTGACGGTGCTGCGCGCGGTCGCGCCGGGGGAACCCCTCGCGGGCCCCCTCGCGAGGGAGCGCCCCGCCTAGGGCCTGTCGTTGTCCGGCCCCGCCGTCCCCGCCGGCCCCGCCCGGCCCGTCAGGGCCGCCAGGGACGCTCGGATGTGCTCCATGTGGGAGTGGATCTCCTCCCGGGCCTCGTCGTGGTCGCGGCGCACCCGGTCCGTCTCGCGCTCGGTCCGCTCCTGGACCAGCCGCGCCTCCGCCAGGATCTCCGCCGCCCTCGCCTCCGCGTCCTCCTGACCGTGCCGGGCGGCCTCCTTCGACTCGGCGAGGGAGCGCCGGGCCTCGTCCAGCTTCGCCTCCGCGTACGCGACGAGCTCCTCGTGCCGGGCCTCCAGCTCGGTCACCCGCCGGGCCGCCGCCCGGTCGGCGTCCTCGCGGAGCGTCTGGTGCTCCTCGCGCTGCGCGGCCCGCACGGCCTCGGCCTCCCGCCGGACCCCGTCGAAGGCGGTCCGGGCCTCGTTGCGCGTCTGCTCGGCGTCGCGCTGCGCGGCGGCGCGTAGCGCGTCGGACTGGAGGGCGGCCTCCTTGTCCGTCGCGCGGCCCGCCGACTCGGCCGCCGCGCGGACCCCCGCCGCGTACACCCTCGCCGCCTCGGCCGCCTCGCGGGCCGCCGCCTCCGCCGCCGCGGACAGCTCCTGCGCCTCGGACTCGGCGTCCCGCAGCAGCGTCTCGTCCTCGGCCTCGGCGAGCGCCAGGATCCGCCGGGCCCGCTCGCTCAGGGAGTCGTAGCGCTGCGGGGCGAGGGTGGCGACGGCCTCGCGCAGCCGGGCCGCCTCCGCCTCCATCTCCTTGGCGAGGACGGTCAGCCGCGCCGCGCGCTCCCACGCGCCGTCGCGTTCCTCGGACAGCGCGGCGAGGTAGCGCTCGACCTGCTCCGGGCGGTAACCGCGTCCGCGTCCGACGGCGAAACTCATCCCTGACGCCCCTTCGTCTCCCTTATGTCCGACAAAAAACAAGGATGCGTCATGGGAACGGACCAAAGGCGCCCGATGTGAACACACATCGAGCGCCTTTCGTCACATCCCGCTCACGAGCGGATCCGCACGGCGGGGCAGGGACGGTCTACAGCAGGCCGTCCCACATCTGCTCCAGCAGCACCGACCACCAGTTCTCCGGCGAGGACAGCGCCGCCGGGTCCAGCATCGCCAGCTGGGCCTGGAAGTCCGTCGTCCAGCGACCCGCCTGCTCCGGGTTCAGCCCGTACCGCAGCCGCCACATCCGCCCCAGCAGCGCCAGGGAGCGCACGAACTCCGGCAGCCCCGTGTTGACGAACTGCGGCGGCACCGACTGCCCGCCCGGACCCGCCTCCACCGGTACGGCCACGATGTGCGCCGTCCCGTACTGGACGCAGATCGCCCGCCCGAAGTCCGAACCCAGCACCAGGTACGAACCGGCGTCCGGCGCCGCCTGCACCTGCCGCTGCGCCGCCAGCTCGCCGAGCGTCGGCACCACCGGCATCGCGGGCTGCGCCCAGAAGAACGGCCCGAAGTCGGCCGGCAGCCCCGCCCACACGAGCGTCACCGCCACCAGCTCCGGCACACCCTGCCGGGACACCGCGCGCTGGTCGAAGCGCAGGATGCCGGGACCGAACGCCCCGGCCAGCTCCTGCGCCACCGCGTCCGGCGGGACCGGCGGCGCCGGCGGCACCTGCGGCAGCGGGGCCCGCACCGGCGCGGGGCGCGCCGGACCGTCCGCGACCTGGTGCAACTCGCCCTGGTGGGTGATCAGTTGCCGCATCCCCTGCTGACGGCCCGCGTGATCACGCCCGTACGGCGCGATGTTGGTGATCCGGGCCTGCGGCCAGGTCTCCCGGATCATGCGCGCGCAGTAGCCGCCCGGCAGCTCGCAGGACTCCAGCTCCGTGTGCAGCTCCAGGACCTGCTGCGGCGGCACGTTCATCGCGCGCAGCTCGTGCAGGATCTGCCACTCCGGGTGCGGCGTGCCGGGCGCGGAGCGGCGGATGAGCTGCTGCTCCGAACCGTCGGGCGCGCGGTAGCGCAGCACGGCCTGGTAGCCGGGGCCCACGGTCGGCGGCCCGGCGGGCGGCTGCTGCGGGTACCCGTACGCGGGCGCGCCACCGGGCGCCGGGGCCGGCGCCGGGGCGTTCATCGGCGCGGGCACGGGACCCGGCGGCGGGGGCGGGCCCGCCGGACCGGACGGGCCGGGCTGCGCCAGCATCGTGGCGGCCTGCGCGATCCCACCCGGCGGCGTCCCGGGCACACCCGGCACCCCCGGCGGCGGGGGCGGCGGCGGAGGCGCCCCGGGCCCGCCCTGGTTCGGGTGCGCCAGCATCGTCGCGGCGTGCGCGACCCCGCCCGGCGGCGTCCCGGGCACACCCGGCACCCCCGGCGGCGGGGGCGGCGGCGCCCCGGGACCGCCCTGATTCGGGTGCGCCAGCATCGTGGCCGCGTGGTGCACGGCGGGCGGCGGGGTCGCACCGGGCGGGACGGGCGGCGCGGGCGGACCCGGCGGGGTCGCAGGGACACCCGGCTGACCGGGCTGACCGGGCGGCGCGGGCGGCTGCGGCCCCTCGGGCCCGAGCTGCGAGACCAGCTGCGTCCGCACGTAGCCGCCGGGCGGCGGCGTCGGCGCCTTGCTCGTCGCCGCGTCCGCGAGGTCGGCGGCACCGGGCGCGCCGGGCGGACCCGGCGGGGTCGCCGGGGCGGGCGGGCCGGGCGGGGTCGCCGGGGCGGCGGGCAGCTGCGGGGCGGCCGGGCCGCCCGTCTCCAGACGCGGCGCGATGGCGGTGGGCGGCAGCGCGCTGCCGCCCTTCATCAGCGCGGTGGGAGCGTCGGCACCCACCACCGGCGGCGGGGTGTCGTCGTCGTCCGCGCCGGAGAGCGGCGGCGCGAACACCGTCGCGGGCAGCGGTACGGCCCCGTCGGCACCCCCCGCGCTCGCGTTCGCGTCCGCCCACGGGCTGGACGGCGCGGGCGGGGCGGGCGTCGGCTCCACGGGCGCGGGCGCGGGCGGCGCGACGTGCGCGTCCGGCACGACCACGGGCGCTTCCGGCGCGACGGGCGCGGGCACCGGCGGCGCCACGGGCGCCGGCGCGGCGGCGTCGGAGGCGGGCGCGGCGGCGTCGGAGGCGGGCGCGGGCGAGGCGGCAGGGCCCGGCTCCGCCGAGCCGTCCTCCGCCGACGCGCCGGCGCTCGCCTGCGAGGCGTTGGACGCCACCGGCGGCAGCCCGATCTTGTCGGCCGCCTCCTGGAGCCACTCCGGCGGACTCAGCAGGAAGGACGTCTGGTTCAGGTCGATCCGGGCGGACGCCTGCGCCGGCACCGCGGCGGCCGGCTCCTCGACGGCGCCGTACTCCTCCTCGTACCGCCGGATCACCTCGCCCACCGGCAGCCCCGGCCACAGCGTCGCCTCGCCGCTGTCGCGCGCGATGACCAGCCGCTGCCGGCCCGCGTCCGGGGTCGGCGCCTCCTCGCGGTCCTCGGCCCACACGACGAAGCCCAGCCCGAACTCCCGCACCCGCACCTCACGGTGCAGATACGCCGGCACATCGCCGTTGATCCACTCCTCGGCGCGCTCCTGCGCCTGCGCGAACGTCACCACAGCCAGCTCACTCCCCCACCGGAACCACGGGAACGGCCCGCGCGAAGCCGCCGTCCACCATCAGGTTCGCCACCGTCTCCAGCTCCGGCGGATTGCCCGCCAGCCGCCCGAGGAACTCGTCGAAGTCCGCGCCGCAGGGCAGCAGCAGCCGCTCCACGCGCTCCGCGACCGACCAGCCCGCCGCGAGCTCGCCCGCGTCCCGGGCGTCGTCATAGGCGCAGAACCACACCGAGCCGACCGCCTCGCCCCGCACCTTCACGGCGAGCAGCCCGCCCTGCACGAAGGCCACGCCCAGGTAGTCCTTCGTCAGATGGTCGCGGAGGCACTTGTTCACGTACACCAGGTCGTTGACCCCCGCCTCCTCCCGCACCGTGAAGAAGGGCTGGTCCACCAGCACGCCCCGCTCCGCGTCGAGCGCCGCGCCCACCGGGGCACAGCCGCCCGCCGCCTTCAGGAACGAGCGGTACGCGCCCGGCAGCCGGTACCCGAGGTCCTCCTCGACCCCCTGCACCTGCTGCTCCGACACCGGCATCGCCCGCTTCGGCAGCCCGAAGTGCGCCGGCCGGGTCTCCCGCAGCGGGCGGGTGCCCCGCTTCGCGTGGTCCACCGCCGCCGTCGTCACCCCGCCGTGGTGCCGCAGCAGCGCCTTCACCTCGACCGGGACCAGTTCGAGGCGCCGGGTGTGCGCCACGTGGTGCCAGGTCCAGCCGTGCGGCGTCGCCACCGCCGGGATCGCCTCCCACAGCTCGTGACCGGTCGCGGCCAGCGCCGCGTTCGCCGACACGTAGTCCGTCAGGCGCAGTTCGTCGACGCCGAAGCCCTCCGGCGGATCGGCGATCTCCGCCGCCGCCCGCGCGTACGGCGAGAAGTCCGGGTAGCCGCGCTCGTCCACCCGCACCCCACGGGGGTGCCGGGAGGCCCGGACCGGGTCCGGGAAGTGCACGACCTGCCCGGCGTACGCCGCGTTCGGCGGCACGGTGTCCTGGCCGAGCCGACCTGTCGTCATGGCGGATGCCCCCTGTGACTGCCGGCGGCGGCTGCCGCCGCCTGCTGCTGGTTGGTCCGCACAGCCTAAGCGGTGCCGCCCGCACCCGACCCGGCCCGGCCCGACGTCCCCGCCCCGCCCCGTCCTTGGTGACCGGGTGTCACGACGGCATGACAGGACCGCCATGATTCCGACACACCGAAAGCACGTTTCCGCGCCCCAGCTTCCACATCCGGCACCGCGTTTGGCAGGCTGTTCCAGCAACTCGGGGGATTGCAGGAGGGGAAGAACAGCACCATGCACGCAAGCACCACACCGGCACCATCGCCCACTCAGGGTGACCCACGCCTCAGTTGGGGCAGCGACGCCGACCACCAGCGCGCTCCGTTACTGCGTCACCGCCGCGACGGAATCCTGCCCGCCGTCGGCGCGGCCCTGTCCGTCCGAGGCGAGACCCTCACCTGCACCGCCGCCCGAGGCGAGCAGGCACCCGCGCTGCACCCGCTCGTCCAGGACTTCCTCGACACGCTCACCAGCGGGCAGCGCGAGCGCTTCACCGGACGCTGCCCCGAGGCGATCCTGCTCTCCCGGCACCTCACCGCCGCCGAGGGCACCCGCTCGAAACGGGCCCAGCGCAGACCGCTCACCCAGAGCGAGGCACGCCGGTCCCTCAAGCACGCGAAGCTCACCGCCCGGCGCATCCGCGAGGACGGCGACCCGCTGCACGGCAGCTACGCCACCCCCTGCCGCTCCTGTACGGCGATGCTCGCGCACTTCGGCGTCCGCGCCGTCGACCCCGCCGACGCCTGAGCCGCGCCCCGCACCAGGGCGTCCCCCGTCGGGGACGCCCCGCCCAGAACGGCAGAACCGCACCCATGCCCGACCTGAACAGCACCCGATTCCCGGTCAACGTCGACGCCGCCCTCCGCGAGGCCGGCTGGCAGCCGGGCCGCTGGGACATCAAGCTCGCCGAGGAGTGGGCGGACACCCTGCGCGCCCACGTCACACCCGCCGGACACCGGCACAGCGTCTTCCCCGCCGCCGTCGAGGCGTGGGCCGAGTTCGGCGGGCTGCGCGTCACGGCCCCCGGGCACGGGCGCCAGATAGCGCCCGCCGCCCTCCGCTTCGACCCCCTCGCGGGCATCCACCTCGCCCGCACGCTGGGCGACCTCGGCCGCGCGCTCGACACCGAGCTCGCGCCGCTGGGCGAGGAGGGCGACAGCCACGCGGTCCTCGCGATGGACGTCGAAGGGCGCGTCTACAGCATCGACCACACCGGTGACTGGTACCTGGGCCGCGACATCGACACAGCCCTGTCCACCCTCATCACGGGTACCCAGCCGACCCGGCTGGTCGCGGGCCCGTAACAGCGTCCGGCGGAGCCGCCACCGGCACCCCGCCCCGGATCCGGCACGGGCCCGGCACGGGCCGCGCGGGGGCCCGGCTCAGGCGGCCCCGGCCGCCTCGGCGGACCCGACCACCCCGGTGACCTCCGTCACGGCCCCGGCAGCTCCGGCCTCGGCCTCTCCGGCCTCGGCAGCCCCGGCAGCCCCGGCCTCCGCCTCGGCCACCGGCAGCACCGCGCTCACCCGGAAACCGCCCGCGTCCGTCGGGCCCGACACGAACACGCCGCCCAGCCCGGACACCCGCTCCCGCATCCCCACCAGCCCGTTGCCGCCGCTCGGCAGATGGGCGTCGGCCGCGGTCGCGTCCGAAGGGCCGTTCTCGACCTGCATCGCGACCTCGGCCGCCCGGTGCGCGAGCCGGACCACGACCTCGGCGCCCGCCGCGTGCTTGTGCACGTTGGTCAGCGCCTCCTGGACGACCCGGTACGCCGTCTGCTCCACCTCGGCGCCGTACGCGCGAGGCTCGCCCAGCACCACCAGCTCCACCACGGCACCCGCCTGCCGCGACTGCTCCACCAGCGCCTCCAGCGCCTCCAGACAAGGCCCGCCGTCACCGGCGGCCGCCTCGGCCGCCGCCGCGGCGGCGCGCGCCACGGCGGCCAGCGGCGGGGCCGGGGAGGAGGCGGGCACCTCCTCGCGGAGCACCCCCAGCATCTCGCGGAGCTCCGTGAGCGCCTGGCGCCCCATGTCACCGACCAGTGCCGCGTTCTTCACCGCCTTCTGCGGGTCCTTCAACGCGACCGCCTGGAGCGCCGCCGCGTGCACCACCATCAGCGAGACCCGGTGCGCGACGACGTCGTGCATCTCGCGCGCGATGCGCGTCCGCTCCTCCTGCCGCGCCCACTGGGCCCGCTGCTCCGCGCGGTCGGCGAGCAGCGAGAGCTCCTGCTCCAGGCTGTCGGCGCGCTCGCGCAGCGACTCCATGAGACGGCGCCGGGCGCCTATGTACAGGCCGAAGAGGACCGGCGGGGCGTTGAGGCCCAGGGTCATCAGGAGCGAGACGACGGGGACGTACCAGCCGCTGGGGTCGAAGTCCTGCTGGTTCACCTCGGCGTGGACGACGTCCTTGCGGAGCTCGACCATCGTGACCAGGTAGGCCGCGACGGTGGACATGCCGGCGAGCGCGGCGGTGAGCCGGCGGGGCACCTCGGAGGCGGCCAGCGTGTAGAGGCCGACGACGCCCATCAGATAGCCCATCTCGGCGGGCGTGACGGCGATGGAGACCAGCACGACGGTGATGGGCCAGCGGCGGCGCACCAGCAGCACGGAGCCCACGACGAGGCCGAACAGCACACCGACCGGCACCGGCAGCGACGCCTTGCCGGCGAAGCCGATGCCTTCGAGCCCGCACTCCAGCGCGGACACGACGGCCAGCAGCACGTCGAGCACCACGCTGCGCCGTCTTCCCCACCACCACCATGTACGCGGGGCGCGCGCGCCCTGAGCGTCCTGGTCTGCCCCCGTTGTGGTCATGCCTTCCACCCTACGGGCGAGAGCCAGCGGTTTTCCCGCCGCTGGCGCCGCCCGGAGCGGCGCGCGTCAACGTGTGCGCACACCAGTCGCTCGAACTAATGAATCGACAGGACTTTCGACCCGGACGCCCGCATTCCGAACGACCCTGGGTGTCATGACTTCCGCATCGAGCCGCCGCGCGAACGTCGGATCGCCGGGGCCGCCTCGCGGTCCGCGTCGCGCGAGGCGCCGAGCCGTACCGTCGCATCGGAGGCGGGTGGTGCGGCATAGTAGGTGCCGTCGGCCCGGACAACATGACGGAATGTCCGATTTAGTCGACTTAGCTATCCCCTGTGGTGTAATCGGCAGCACTGGGACCTTTGGAGTCCTATGTCCGGGTTCGAGTCCTGGCAGGGGAGCCGTTCGCACAAGGGTCCCGACCGTCCCGGTCGGGACCCTTACTCATAGCCCGCCCAGTACCCCCCGGTATCCTTCGGACGTCCACCCCCCGAAGCCGAAGGGCACATCCGTGAGCGCCAATCGCCCGGCCGCCGTCGTCGTCCTCGCAGCGGGTGAGGGCACCCGCATGAAGTCGAAGACCCCCAAGGTTCTGCACGAGATCGCCGGGCGTTCGCTCGTCGGGCACGTCGTCTCCGCCGCTCGCGAGCTGGAGCCCGAGGACCTCGTCGTGGTCGTCGGGCACGCGCGGGAGCAGGTCACGGGGCATCTGGACGAGCGGTACGCGGGGACCCGGACCGCCGTGCAGGAGCAGCAGAACGGGACCGGGCACGCGGTGCGCACCGCGCTCGGGGAGCTCGGGCGGGCGCCCGAGGGGACCGTGGTCGTGGTCTGCGGCGACACCCCGCTGCTGTCGGGCGAGACGCTGCGGGCGCTCGCCGAGACGCACGCGGCCGACGGGAACGCCGTGACGGTGCTGACGGCCGAGGTGCCGGACGCCACCGGTTACGGGCGGATCGTGCGGGACGAGGCCACCGGCGCCGTCACCGCGATCGTCGAGCACAAGGACGCCTCCGACGCGCAGCGCGCGATCCGGGAGATCAACTCCGGGGTGTTCGCGTTCGACGGCACGCTGCTGGCGGACGCGCTGGGCAAGGTGCGGACGGACAACAGCCAGGGCGAGGAGTACCTCACCGACGTGCTGTCGATCCTGCGCGAGGCCGGACACCGGGTGGGCGCCTCCGTGGCCGGGGACCACCGGGAGATCCTCGGGATCAACAACCGGGTGCAGCTGTCCGAGGCCCGCGCGCTGCTGAACCGGCGGCTGCTGGAGCGGGCGATGCTCGCCGGCGTGACCGTGGTGGACCCGGGTTCGACGTTCGTGGACGTCACGGTGACCTTCGAGCCGGACGCGGTGGTGCTGCCGAACACGCTGCTGCTGGGTGCGACGCACGTGGGCGAGGACGCCGTGGTGGGTCCGAACACGCGGCTGACGGACACCACGGTGGCGCGCGGGGCGCGAGTGGACAACACGGTGGCCGACTCGGCCGTGGTGGGCGAGGGCGCCTCGGTGGGCCCCTTCGCGTATCTGCGCCCGGGGACGAAGCTGGGCGCGAAGGCGAAGGCCGGCACGTATGTCGAGATGAAGAACGCCGTGGTGGGCGAGGGGACGAAGGTCCCCCATCTGTCGTACGTGGGTGACGCGACGATCGGCGACTACACGAACATCGGCGCGGCGAGCGTCTTCGTGAACTACGACGGCGAGGCCAAGCACCACACGACGATCGGTTCCCACTGCCGTACGGGTTCGGACAACATGTTTGTGGCACCCATCACGATCGGGGACGGGGCGTACACCGCCGCCGGGTCCGTGATCACGAAGGATGTGCCGCCGGGTTCGCTGGCCGTCGCCCGTGGCCAGCAGCGGAATATCGAGGGCTGGGTGGCCCGCAAGCGGCCGGGCAGTGCCGCCGCGCAGGCCGCTCAGGCCGCGTCCGAGGACTCCGTCGGCGCAAGCTGACCGGAAACGAGTACGTCGAACTCGGCGTACCGTGATACGTGCACACAAATTCGGCTGGCTCGCACACGCGCTCGGGAGCGCGGGTATCCGTGGCCAGAGAAACCGTCGAGGAGACAGTGCTGTGACCGGGATCAAGACGACCGGCGAGAAGAAGCTGATGCTCTTCTCCGGCCGCGCCCACCCCGAGCTGGCCGAGGAGGTCGCGCACCAGCTGGGCGTCGGCATCGTGCCGACCAAGGCTTTCGACTTCGCCAACGGTGAGATCTACGTCCGCTTCCAGGAGTCGGCGCGCGGCGCGGACTGCTTCCTGATCCAGAGCCACACGGCTCCGATCAACAAGTGGATCATGGAGCAGCTGATCATGATCGATGCTCTGAAGCGGGCCTCGGCCCGGAGCATCACCGTGATCATCCCGTCCTACGGCTACGCCCGTCAGGACAAGAAGCACCGCGGTCGCGAGCCGATCTCGGCCCGTCTGGTCGCCGATCTGCTGAAGACCGCGGGTGCGGACCGCATCCTGACGGTCGACCTGCACACGGACCAGATCCAGGGCTTCTTCGACGGCCCGGTGGACCACCTCTCGGCGCTGCCGGTCCTCGCGGACTACGTGGGCGCGAAGGTGGACCGCTCGAAGCTGACGATCGTGTCCCCGGACGCCGGCCGCGTGCGTGTGGCGGACCGCTGGTGCGACCGCCTGGACGCGCCGCTGGCGATCGTCCACAAGCGCCGTGACAAGGACGTCGCCAACCAGGTGACCGTCCACGAGGTCGTCGGCGACGTGAAGGGCCGCGTGTGCGTCCTGGTGGACGACATGGTCGACACCGGCGGCACGATCTGCGCGGCCGCGGACGCCCTGTTCGCGCACGGCGCCGAGGACGTCATCGTGACGGCGACGCACGGCATCCTGTCGGGCCCGGCCGCCGACCGCCTGAAGAACTCGAAGGTCAGCGAGTTCGTGTTCACGGACACGCTGCCGGACCCGGGCTCCCTGGAGCTCGACAAGATCACGGTGCTGTCGATCGCCCCGTCGATCGCCGCCGCGGTGCGCGAGGTCTTCGAGGACGGTTCGGTCACGAGCCTCTTCGAGGAGCACTGAGCCTCGTAGCCCCTGGGCACGCGTAAGGGCCGCTCCCCTCGGGGGAGCGGCCCTTACGCGTGCCCCACGTGATCCACGTGATCCATTTGGGCCCCTGGTGAGCTGCGGCTAGACTGTCGTGGTTGCTCGGCGAGGGAGGCCGGATCCTGTGGATCCGGCGGTCCGTTATCGACGCGCTCTTCGTAGCAGGCCATCGCCAGTCGTGGCCGGGTGACAGTCACAGACGTCACCACCCATACGAGGAGTGCACATGTCCGAGGTCAAGCTCGCCGCCGCCGTCCGCACCGAGTTCGGCAAGGGCGCCGCCCGCGCCATCCGCCGCGCCAGCCAGGTCCCCGCCGTCGTCTACGGCCACGGCTCGGAGCCGGCCCACATCACCCTTCCGGCTCACGAGCTGGGCATGGCGCTGCGTACGCCGAACGTCCTGCTCTCCCTGGACATCGACGGCAAGAACGAGCTGGCGCTCCCGAAGGCCGTCCAGCGCGACGCCATCAAGGGCTTCCTCATCCACGTCGACCTGCTCCTCGTGAAGCGCGGCGAGAAGGTCACCGTCGAGATCCCCGTCCAGGCCGAGGGCGACCTCGCCGCCGGTGGCAACCTGCTGGAGCACGTGCTCGGCACCCTCTCCGTCGAGGCCGAGGCCACCCACCTCCCCGAGGCCGTCACGGTCTCCGTCGAGGGCCTGGAGGCCGGTGCCTCCATCCTCGCCAAGGACATCGTCCTGCCCGCCGGCGCCTCCCTGGTGACCGACGCCGACGCCGTCGTCCTGCAGGTCCTGGCCGCGCAGGCCGAGGAGCCGGCCGCCGAGGGCGACGCCGCCGCCGAGGGCGACGAGGCCTGAGCCGTAGGCTCTGCCTGACCTGACGGGGTGACGGACCGGGAACGGTCCGCCACCCCGTTTCTTTCTTCACGTTCACACCTGTACGCATTCGAGGAGACGTGCACCAGATGACGGACGACGCGAACGCCCCCTGGCTGATCGTCGGCCTCGGCAACCCGGGCCCCGAGTACGCGGGCAACCGGCACAACGTGGGCTTCATGGTGGCGGACCTGCTGGCCGAGCGGATCGGCGGCCGGTTCAAGCGGGCGCAGAAGGCGCAGGCGCAGGTGGTGGAGGGCCGGATGGGCCCGCCCGGACCGGCGAACCGGCGGGTGGTGCTGGCCAAGCCGATGTCGTACATGAACCTGTCGGGCGGCCCGGTGACGGCGCTGCGCGACTTCTACAAGGTGCCGACGGCGCGCATCGTGGCGGTCCACGACGAGCTGGACATCGACTACGGGGTGCTGCGGCTGAAGATCGGCGGCGGCGACAACGGGCACAACGGCCTGAAGTCGATGACGAAGTCGATGGGCGCCGAGTACCACCGGCTGCGCTTCGGTATCGGCCGGCCGCCGGGCCGGATGCAGGTCGCGGACTTCGTCCTGAAGGACTTCTCGTCGACCGAGCGCAAGGAGCTGGACTACTTCGTGGACCGGGCGGCGGACGCGGTGGAGTGCCTGGTGACGGAGGGCCTGGAACGGGCCCAGTCCGCGTACAACTCCTAACGCCCGCGCGGTACGACGGTACGATCGCGGGTCATGACGCTCGCCCGTAACGCCGCCATGGCCCTCGTCGTGCTGCTCCTGCTCGTCGCGGGCGCCTGGTCGTCCTGGAACACGGCCCAGCACGTGCTGCTCCCGAAGGGGCGCGAGCACGGGACGCTGCTGGTGACGGGCTGCGACGACGAGACGTGCAGCGGGCGGTACGTGTCCGACGACCCGGCTTCGGGGCTGCGGGCGGTGACGATCGCGCACTCGGTGGCGGCGCGGAAGGGCGAGACGCTGCCGGTGGTGGTGAAGCCGGGGACGCGGGAGGCGGTCCGCACGGGCTGGGGTGGCGGGCTGCACGCGTGGCTGCCGCTGGGCGGGGCGCTGCTGCTGGCGGCGCCGCTGATCGGCGGCGGGATGCGGCTGCCGAGGACGGCGTGGTCGGCGGCGGGCGCGGGGGCGGCGGTGCTGGTGGCCACGTTCTTCGCGCTCTGACGGGCTCGCGCGCCGCCGGGCTCGTGCCCGGCCCCTCCTCACGCTCTGGCGATTTTCGGCCATCCTGGCCTGATGCCAGGCAAATCGTTATCACCTCTGGGTTAAGGGTGACTTAAAGCGACGGATAGGCTGCCTCCGCGCCGCCCCCCACGGCTACCCATCCCACTTGGACGACAGCACATGCGACGATCCCTCATACCCGCCGCGCTGGTCGCGGCCACGGCCGGCTCCCTGGTCCTGGCGCCGAGCGCGCTCGCCGGCGGCAAGCCCCACGGCGACAACGGCACCGTCAAGATCCACGACTCCAGGACCGGCGAGGAGTTCAAGCAGAACGAGCCCAAGGTCTGCTCGTTCTACCTGGACGCCTTCGGCTTCGACGCCGGCCAGAAGGTCCAGTGGCACATCGAGGCCTGGGCCGACAACCCGAAGGACAAGGGCACCACGGTCAAGGACGGCACCCTCGTCCTCGACGCCGACGGGCACGAGCGCACCGCGGACATGACCCTTCCGAACGGCCAGTACAAGCTGTTCTGGAACTTCGAGGGCGAGAACGGCCGCGCCAAGCAGAAGGTCTTCAAGACCGACTGCGAGCCCGGCGAACCCGAGCAGCCCGGCACCCCCAGCCCCTCGGACACCCCGACCGGCGGCACCCCGAGCCCCTCCGACACGCCGACCGGCGGCACGCCCAGCCCCTCGGACACCCCGAGCGGCACCCCGAGCGGCACCCCGAGCGGCACACCGTCCGGGACGCCCTCCGGCACCCCGGGCACCGGCACCGAGACGCCCGGCGGCTCCGAGTCGCCGTCCGCCTCCGCCTCCGTCACCACCCCCGGCGCCACCGCGAGTGACGGCACCTCGGGCTCCGGCGGTTCCACCGGCGGCGACCTGGCCCAGACCGGCTCCGGCGCCCCCGTCGGCGTCCTCGCCGCCGTCGCCGCCGTCCTCGCGGGCGCCGGCGCCTTCCTGGTGAGCCGCCGCCGCAAGGCCCAGCGGCACTGAGCCGGACCCCTGGACGTGACGGTGCCCCCGCGGGATCTCCCGCGGGGGCACCGTCACGTCCAGGGGTGGGCGGCCGTCAGCCGGTGTTGCGCAGGCCCGCCGCCACGCCGTTCACCGTGAGCAGCAGCGCCCGGGACAGCAGCGGGTCCGGGTCCTCGCCGCGCTCGGCGGCGGCCCGCTGACGGGCCAGCAGGGCGACCTGGAGGTAGGAGATCGGGTCCAGGTAGGCGTCGCGGATGGCGAAGGTCTGCTGGAGCGCCGGGTTGGAGTCGAGCAGCTTCTCCCCGCCCGTCACCCTCAGGACCTCGGCGACGGTCAGGTCGTGCTCGGCCTGGATGGCGTCGAAGACGTGCTGGAGCTCCTCGGGGACGAGGGTGTCGACGTAGTGCCGGGCGATCCGCAGGTCCGTCTTCGCGAGCGTCATCTCCACGTTGGAGAGGAAGTTGCGGAAGAAGTGCCAGTGCTCGTGCATCTCGCCGAGGACCTCTTCGAGACCGGCCTCGCGCAGCGCCTTGAGGCCGGAGCCGACGCCGAACCAGCCGGGGACGATCTGGCGGGACTGGGTCCAGCCGAACACCCACGGGATGGCCCGCAGCCCGTCGAGGGAGACGCCCGAGCCGGGGCGGCGGGACGGCCGCGAGCCCAGGTGGAGGTCGGCGAGCTGGTCGACGGGGGTCGAGGCGAGGAAGTACGTCGGCAGGTCCGGGTCCTCGACCAGCCGGCGGTACGCGGAGTGGGCGGCGTCCGAGACGGTGTCCATGGCCGCGTCCCAGCGGGCCAGCGACTCGCCGGACTGACGGGGCGCCGTGTGCAGGGCGGAGGCCTGGAGCGTGGCGGCGACCGTGAGCTCCAGGTTCTCCCGGGCCAGCGACGGGATCAGGTACTTGTCGGAGATGACCTCGCCCTGCTCGGTCACCTTGATCTCGCCCTCCAGGGTGCCCCAGGGCTGGGCGAGGATCGCGTCGTGCGAGGGGCCGCCGCCCCGGCCGACGGTGCCGCCCCGGCCGTGGAAGAGGCGCAGCCGCACGCCGTAGCGGTGGGCGACGTCGCGGAGCCGGCGCTGGGCGCGGTGGATCTCCCACTGGGAGGTGGTGATGCCGCCGAACTTGGAGGAGTCCGAGTAGCCGAGCATGACCTCCTGGACGTCGCCGCGCAGCGAGACGAGGCGCCGGTAGGAGGGGTCGGCCAGCATGTCGTTGAGGATGACGTCGGCGGCGCGGAGCTCGTCGGTGGTCTCCAGGAGCGGCACGATGCCGATCTCGGCCCAGCCGGCGTGCAGGTCGATCAGGCCGGCCTCGCGGGCGAGGACGGTGGCGGCGAAGACGTCGTCGGCGCCCTGGCACATCGAGATGATGTAGGACTCGATGACCTCGGGGCCGAAGCGCTCGAAAGCCTCCTTGACGGTGTGGAAGACGCCGAGGGTCTTCTGTCCGGCCGGGTCGAGCGGGGCGGGGGTGGGCGCCAGCGGGCGGCGCGACCTGAGCTCCTTGGCGAGCAGCTTCTGCCGGTAGTCGCGCGGCATGTCGGCGTAGCGCCAGGACTCCTCGCCGAGCCGGTCGAAGAGCTGCCCGAGGGCGTGGTGGTGGGCGTCGGCGTGCTCGCGGACGTCCATGGTGGCGAGCTGGAGGCCGAACGCGGACAGGGTGCGGATGGTGCGGTCCATCCGGCCGTCGGCGAACAGGCCGCCGCGGTGTTCGCGCAGCGAGCTCTGGATCAGGGTGAGGTCGCGGAGCAGCTCGGCGGTACCGAGGTAGTCGCGGCCCTCGACGTGCGGGGTGCCGGTGGCGAGCCGCTCGCGGGTGTTGACCAGCTTCTGGCGCACGCAGGTCGCCTTGAGCCGGTAGGGCTCCTCGGAGTTGAGGCGCTTGTAGCGGGGGCTGATCTCCGGGAGGCGCTCCAGGTCGGCCTGGAGCGAGTCGAGCAGCTCCTGGGTGGCGCCCGTGTAGCGGATGGAGTTGGAGAGCAGGCCGCGCAGGTAGTCGACGAGTTCGAGGGCGTCGGTGATGCCGTGCTCGTGCTGGAGGATCAGCACGTCCCAGGTGACCTGCGGGGTCACGTTGGGGTTGCCGTCGCGGTCGCCGCCGATCCAGGTGCCGAAGGTGAGCGGGCGGGTGCCGGCGGGCAGTTCGAAGCCGACCCGCTCCAGCTCGGCGGCGAGGTCCTCCAGGACGTCGCCGACGGCGTTGCCGTGCAGCTCGTCGAGGTAGTAGATCGCGTTGCGGGCCTCGTCGGCGGGCTCGGGGCGGACCACGCGGAGCTCGTCGGTCTGCCAGATGAGGTCGATGTTCTCGGCGAGCCGCAGGTCGTGGCGGCGCCGGTCGGCCTCGATGACCGGGGTCTCCAGGAGCACGGCGATGCGCCGCAGCTTGTTGAGGACCGAGCGGCGGGCGGCCTCGGTGGGGTGCGCGGTGAACACCGGCCGCACGTTGAGGTTCTTGATCGTCTCGCGTACGTGCTCGGGGTCGCCGTCCTTGAGCATGTCGGCGGTGCGGGCGAGCAGCCCGCCCTCCGCGGCGCGCCTGTCGCGCATCTCACGTCCGCGGTGCACCTGCTCGGTCACGTTGGCGAGGTGGAAGTAGGTGGAGAAGGCCCGTACGAGGCGGGCGGCGGTCTCCAGCTCGACGCCGCGCAGCAGCTCGGCTGCGGCCTCGCCGTCCTCGCGCGTGAGGCGGCGGACCTTCTCGACGAGGTCCAGGAGCTCCGGGCCCTCCTGGCGGACGAGCGTCTCGCCCAGCAGGTCGCCCAGTCGGCGGATGTCGGAACGCAGCTCGGCGCTGGCGGTGGAGGTCTGGTCGGCACTGCTCACAGGTGCGGCTCCTTGCAGTGTTTGAGCACGTCTGGAGGGGTACTGGAGGCTTGCGGACCGCGCTGTCCGACGCACCAAGGATAGGTGTCCGATCAGGCGGCACGGGCAACGCCCCGGCTGAGGACCTCTTGCCGGGCGCCGACGCGCTGCCATACTTACGTCGCCGTAGGTTACGGGAGCGTAGCCACGGCCCCTTTTCCGTACCCCTCCCCCACCCTCAGCCCCCAGGGACACGTATGACCATCAGCCCCGAGGTGATCTCGGAATCCGCCGCCGGCTCAGGGGAACGGGGGACCGCGCCGGTCCCGCCCTCCGCCACGCTGGGCGGTGACAGCAAGCGGTCGGTCGAGCAGGTCACCCTGCTGCTGTTCATCGCGGTGCCGTTCCTGGCCCTGGTCGCGGCGGTGCCGCTGGCCTGGGGCTGGGGTGTGAGCTGGCTCGATCTGGGCCTGCTGACGGCGATGTACTTCATCGGCTGCCACGGCATCACGATCGGCTTCCACCGCTACTTCACGCACGGCTCGTTCAAGGCGAAGCGCCCGCTGCGGATCGCGCTGGCGATCATGGGATCGCTGGCGGTGGAGGGGCCGCTGGTGCGCTGGGTGGCGGATCACCGCAAGCACCACAAGTTCTCCGACGCGGAGGGCGACCCGCATTCGCCGTGGCGGTTCGGGGAGACGGTGCCGGCCCTGATGAAGGGGCTGTGGTGGGCGCACATCGGCTGGATGTTCGACGAGGAGCAGACGCCGCAGCACAAGTACGCGCCCGATCTGATCAAGGACCCGGCGATCCGCCGGATCTCCCGCCAGTTCGTGCTGTGGACCGTGGTGTCGCTGGCGATCCCGCCGCTGGTGGGCGGTCTGGTGACGATGTCGTGGTGGGGCGCGTTCACGGCGTTCTTCTGGGGCTCGCTGGTGCGGGTGGCGCTGCTGCACCACGTGACCTGGTCGATCAACTCGATCTGCCACGCGGTGGGCAAGCGCCCCTTCAAGTCGCGGGACCGCTCGGGCAACGTGTGGTGGCTGGCGGTGCTGTCCTGCGGGGAGTCCTGGCACAACCTGCACCACGCGGACCCGACCTCGGCCCGGCACGGCGTGCTGAAGGGCCAGGTGGACTCCAGCGCGCGGCTGATCCGCTGGTTCGAACAGCTCGGCTGGGCCTCCGACGTGCGCTGGCCGGCCGCCGCCCGCATCGACGCCCGGCGCCAGGACACCCCCGCCGACGCGGCATGATGGAAGACGTGGCGATCACAGGCAGCGCAGGCGGTACCGGCAGCACCGGCAGTACGAGCGAACCCAAGCCCCGGCGGGGCCGTCGGGTGCGGATGACGGGTGCGGAGCGCCGGGAGCAGCTCCTTGACATCGGCCGCACCCTCTTCGCGGAGAAGGGTTTCGAGGGCACGTCGGTGGAGGAGATCGCGGCGAAGGCCGGGGTGTCGAAGCCGGTGGTGTACGAGCACTTCGGCGGCAAGGAGGGCCTGTACGCGGTCGTGGTGGACCGGGAGATGCGCCAGCTGCTGGACATGGTGACGGGGGCCCTGACCGCCGGGCATCCGCGCGAGCTGCTGGAGCAGGCGGCCTTCGCGCTGCTGGATTACATCGAGCGGTATACGGACGGCTTCCGGATCCTGGTCCGGGACTCGCCGGTGGCGCAGTCGACGGGCACCTTCGCCTCGCTGATCAGCGACATCGCCACGCAGGTGGAGGACATCCTGGGGCTGGAGTTCAAGGCCCGCGGCTTCGACCCGAAGCTGGCCCCGCTGTACGCGCAGGCCCTGGTGGGCAGTGTGGCGCTGACCGGGCAGTGGTGGCTGGACGTGCGCCGGCCGAAGAAGGCGGAGGTCGCGGCGCACCTGGTGAACCTGGCCTGGCACGGCCTGGACGGGCTGGAGCAGAAGCCCCGGCTGATAGGGCACCGCAAGAACTGACGGCTTCCACGGGGCCCGGGGACGGGGGCGTCGCACGCGCGGGCGTGCGGCGCCCCCGTCCCCGTGTCACGCGCGGGTTCTGGTGGCGACGGCGAAGATCCTGCGGAACGGGAAGGCGGTGCCGTGCGGGCCCGGGGGGTAGGCCTCGCGGAGCCGCTCGCGGTACTGGGCCAGGAAGGCCTCGGTGGCGGCCCGGTCGTCGCGCAGGGCGGTGAGCACGGGCCGCAGGGCGGTGCCCTTGACCCAGTCGAGGACGGGGTCCTCGCCGGGCAGGAGCTGGATGTAGGTGGTCTCCCAGACGTCCGTCTCGCAGCCGAGGTCGGCGAGCCGGCGGAGGTAGTCGGCGGGTTCCAGGATGTGGACGTAGCGCCGGCCCTGGTCGCCGAGGCGCCCGCGCCACTCGGGGGTCTCGCAGAGTTCGCCGAGCAGGGCGTGGCTGGGCGAGGTGAAGTTGCCGGGGACCTGGAAGGCGAAGGTGCCGCCGGGGCGCAGTCCGGCGATCCAGGGGGCGAAGGACTCGGGATGGTTCGGCACCCATTGGAGGGCCGCGTTGGAGACGATCAGGTCGTACGGCTCCTCGGGGGTCCAGTGGGCCGCGTCGGCGGCGCGGAAGTCGAGCCAGCCGCCGCCCGCCGTGGTGCCCGCCCAGTCCTTCTCGGCGCGTTCCAGCATCTCGGGCGAGAGGTCGAGGCCGGTGATGTGGGCGTCGGGCCAGCGGTCGGCGAGGAGGGCGGTGACGTTGCCGGGGCCGCAGCCGAGGTCGGCGATCCGGGCGGGCCGGCCGTCGGCGGCGGGGAGCCGGGGTATTCGGGCGAGCAGGTCGACGAAGGGGCGGGTGCGGTGGCCCGCGTGGCGGAGGTACTGCTGTGGGTCCCATGTCGGTGCGGCGGATTCCACGGAATGCATGTTCGAAGCCCCCTTGCTGGAACGAGTTGCCGAAGCGGAACGGAGTTCCGGCCCGGTCCCTTCCCCATAGTCCAGGAGACTATATCTCTATGTCAAGATTCTCGTCATCGAGATACTTGAAAACGAGAGACTTAATACCAAGAGACTTTATGTCAACAGACCCTCTACACTGATCGTCATGGAGGACGAGGTCGACCGGCTGGTCGCTGCATGGCGCCGAGAGCGCCCGGACCTCGACGTGGAACCGCTCGAGGTGCTCAGCCGTGTCTCACGCCTGGCCCGGCACCTCGACCGCGCCCGTCGGCTCGCCTTCTCCGAGCACCAGCTGGAGCCCTGGGAGTTCGACGTCCTCACCTCGCTCCGCCGGGCCGGCGCGCCCTACCAGCTCTCCCCCGGCCAGCTCCTCACCCAGACCCTGGTCACCTCGGGCACCATGACCAACCGCATCGACCGGCTCACCAAGAAGGGCCTCGTCGAGCGGCTGCCCGACCCCAGCGACCGGCGCGGCGTGCTGGTCCGCCTCACCCCCGAGGGCCGCGACCGCGCCGACCAGGCGCTCGCCGGGCTGCTCGCCCAGGAGCGGGCGATCCTGGCCCGCCTCTCGCGCACCGAGCGCGCCGAACTGGCCGCGCTGCTACGCCAGCTGACCGCTCCGTTCGACAACATCCCCGGCTAGGGCGGCCCCCGGCGGCTCCTCCGCCGGGCCCACCCCGGCCCGCCGGGCCAGCGCCACGGCGGCCAGCGTCGAGTGCACGCCCAGCTTGCCCAGCACGTTCTGCATATGCGTACGGACCGTGTGCGGCGACAGGAACAGGCGCTCCGCCACCGCCTTGCGCCCCAGCCCGGCCACCATGCAGCGCAGCACCTCCCGCTCGCGCGGGGTCAGCGACTCCACCAGCCGCTCGCTCTCCGTCCGGTGCTTGCGGGCCTCCGTCAGCTCCCGCAGCACCCCCGTGAGCAGCGCGGGCGGCAGATGGGTCTCGTCCCGCAGCACCCCGCGCACCACGGCGAGCAGCCGTTGCAGCGAGCAGTCCTTGGCCACCCAGCCCCAGGCACCCGCCTGGAGCGCCAGGGCCGCCCGCCGGGCGTCGTCCTTCTCCGCGAGGACCACGCAGCGCAGCCCCGGCCGCCCCTCGCGCACCCCCGCGACCAGCGCGACCCCGTCGCCGCCGCCGAGGTCGGCGTCGACCAGCATCACGTCGAAGCGGCGCCCCTCCCCCGCCGCGCGGTCCAGGCAGCGCAGCGCCGCCGGGCCGCTGCCCGCGGCGGTGACGTCGACGTCGGGCTCCGCCGCGAGGGCGGCGGCGAGCGACTCGGCGAAGATGCGGTGATCGTCCACCACGAGAACCCGGATACGGGCCACGGACACTCCCAAGTGTCGAGGAACGGCCCGGCGCGGGCACGGCGCCGGGGGCGGGTCCGCCGGTCGCACGGCCGCCGCCGTGCCATGACAGTTACCCCGCCCCGGGCGCCGTACCCGGCGGGTCTCGATACCCCTGAAACAGCACCGGCCCCCACCGGCGCTGCGCACCAGGGTAGGGGTGCGCGGCTCCGGTGGGGGCCGAATCGCGGAACTGTACGCCGTCTGTGGGGTCTTGGTGGATTCAGCGGACCCGACGGGCGCCCGCCGACGGCACCGCCGGGAAGATCCCGGGGGCGCCGTGGCCCGCCTCGGCGAAGGCCTTCCCGACGGCGACGGCGACGGCGTCCGCCCGGTCCGCCGCGACCAGGACGACGGCCGAGCCGCCGAAGCCGCCGCCGGTCATCCGGGCGCCGAGCGCGCCCGCCGCGTTCGCCGCCCCGACCGCGAGGTCCAGTTCGGGGCAGGAGACGCGCAGGTCGTCGCGGAGCGAGGCGTGGCCCTCGGTGAGCAGGGGGCCGACGGCGGCCGGGTCGCCGGCGTCGAGGAGGGCGATCACCCGCTCCACGCGGTCGTCGTCGGTGACGACGTGCCGCACATAGCGGCGGACCGTTTCGTCGTCCAACCGTGCGAGGGAGTCGGACAGATGCGCGGCGGGGACGTCGCGCAGCGCGCGCACGCCGAGCGCCCGCGCACCCGCTTCGCACCCGGCGCGCCGCTCGGCGTACGCGCCGTCCCCGAGCGCGTGCTTCACCCGGGTGTCCACCACCAGCAGGCACAGCCCCCGGGCCGCGAGGTCGAAGGGCACCTGCCGGTACGAGAGGTCGCGGGTGTCCAGGTACAGCGCGTGGCCCTCGGCGGCGCAGGCGGAGGCCATCTGGTCCATCACCCCGCACGGCACGCCCACGAAGTCGTTCTCGGCCCGCTGGGCGAGCACGGCCAGCTCGGGGCGGGAGAGCCCGAGGCCGAACAGGTCGTTCAGGGCGAGGGCGGTGACGACCTCCAGGGCGGCGGAGGAGGACAGGCCCGCGCCGGTCGGCACCGTCGACGCCAGGTGGATGTCCGCGCCGGTGACCGGGTGCCCGGCCGCCCGCAGCGCCCACACCACCCCGGCGGGGTACGCGGCCCAGCCGTACCCCGAGGTCCCGGACAGGGGCTCCAGGGTGTCGGCGTCGAGCCGGACGACCCCGCCGCCGACGTCGGCGGAGTGCAGCCGCAGCACGCCGTCGTCCCGGCGGGAGACGGCGGCCGCGGCGGTGTGCGGCAGGGCCAGCGGCAGGACGAAGCCCTCGTTGAAGTCGGTGTACTCACCGATCAGGTTGACCCGCCCGGGGGCCTCCCAGACACCCTCGGGGGCCGTCCCGTACAACGCCGCGAACTCCGCCGCCACCGTGCTCATGCCTGTCCCTGCTCCTTCTTCCGCGCGAACGCCCACGCGTCCTCGACGATGGCCGCCAGGTCCGGGCGGGACGGGTTCCAGCCGAGGCGCTCGCGCGCCGCGCCGGCCGAGGCGACGAGCACGGCCGGGTCTCCGGCGCGGCGCTCGGCCATGACCTCGGGCACCGGGTGGCCGGTGACCTCGCGGACGGTCTCGACGACCTCCCGCACGGAGAAGCCGTTGCCGTTGCCGAGGTTGCAGATCAGGTGCTCGCCCGAGGTCATCGCGTCCAGGGCCAGCAGGTGCGCCTCGGCGAGGTCGGCGACGTGGATGTAGTCGCGGACGCAGGTGCCGTCCGGTGTCGGGTAGTCGTCGCCGTAGACGTTGATGGCCTCGCGCTGCCCGAGGGCGACCTGGAGGACCAGCGGGATCAGGTGCGACTCGGGGTCGTGCCGCTCACCGCACTCCTTGTAGGCGCCGGCCACGTTGAAGTAGCGCAGCGAGACGGCGGCCAGGCCGTGCGCGGCGCACTCGCCGGAGATCATGTGGTCGACGGCCAGCTTGGTCGCGCCGTACGGGTTGGTCGGCGCGGTCGGCGCGTCCTCGGTGATCGGCACGGTCCGGGGCTCGCCGTAGGTGGCGGCGGTCGAGGAGAACACCAGGCGGCGCACGCCGGCCTCGCGCATGGCGGCGATCAGCGCCATGGTGCCGCCGACGTTGTTGTCCCAGTACTTCTCGGGCTTGGCGACGGACTCGCCGACCTGGGAGTACGCGGCGAAGTGCAGCACGCCGTCATAGCTGGAGTCGAGCCACTTCGCGGCGTCCTGGATGCGCCCCTCGATGAACTCGGCACCGGCCGGGACACCCTCCCGGAAGCCGGTGGAGAGGTCGTCGAGGACGGTGACCTCGTGCCCCGCCTCCAGGAGGTGGGCGGCGACCGTGCCGCCCACGTAGCCCGCTCCACCGGTCACCAGGTACTTCGACGACGCTGCCTTGCTCAACTGCTTGCCACCTCTCGGAGTCTGTCGGCCGCGGACTCCGGCGACACGTCGTTCATGAACGCGCCCATGCCGGACTCGGTGCCCGCGAGGTACTTCAGCTTGCCAGAGGCCCGGCGGACGGTGAAAAGCTCCAGGTGCAGCGCGAACTCCTCGCGCCCGGCGCCCGCCACCGGGGCCTGGTGCCAGGCGGCGATGTACGGGGTCGGCGGCAGGCCCTCGCCGAAGATCCGGTCGAAGCGGCGCAGCAGCTCCAGGTAGATCCCGGGGAACTCGGCGCGGGCCGCCGCGTCGAGCCCGGTCAGGTCGCCGGTCCGGCGGTGCGGGTAGAGGTGCACCTCGTACGGCCAGCGGGCCGCGTACGGCACGAAGGCGGTCCAGTGCTCCCCGGCCAGCACCACCCGCTCCCCGGCCCGCTCGCGCGCCAGGACGTCGTCGAAGAGGTTGCGCCCGGTGGCGGCGCGGTGGGCGGCGGCGCTGCGGAGCATGGTGGCGGTGCGCGGCGCGGTGTACGGGAAGGCGTAGATCTGGCCGTGCGGGTGGGCGAGGGTGACGCCGATCTCGGCGCCCCGGTTCTCGAAGCAGTAGACCTGCCGGACGCCGGGGCGGGCGGAGAGCTCGGCGGTGCGGTCGGTCCAGGCGGCCAGCACGAGGGCGGCCCGCTCCTCGGTCAGGTCCGCGAAGGAGGCGGTGTGCTCGGAGGTGAAGCAGACGACCTCGCAGCGGCCGTGGGCGCCCGACAGGGAGGGGAAGCGGTTCTCGAAGACGGCCACCTCGTACGCCGGCGCCGGGACCTCGCCGTGCCGCTCCCCGGTGGAGGGGCAGAGCGGGCAGCTGTCGGCGGGCGGGTGGTAGATCCGGCCCTGCCGGTGCGAGGCGATGGCGACGTCCTCGTCGAGCAGCGGGTCGTGGCGGAGCTCGGAGGCGGAGGCGACGGGGTCGAGCGGGCGCGGGTCGGCCGCGTCGCGGACGGCGTCCTCGTCGAGGTCGAAGTAGATGAGCTGACGCCCGTCGGCGAGCTGGGTGACGGTCTTCTTCACGGCGGGCGGCCTCCACAGCCTCCATCCAACAGAACCACCCATAAAAAACCACAATCGAACATCGATGGTCAACACTCCACCACGCCCGACCACTCGGAAGGGTCAACGGGGCGGCGCGGGACCCGGGTTCAGCCGCGCCGCTGCCCCGGCACCCGGTCCAGCAGCCCCGTCCGCGCCGCCAGCGCCGCCGCCTCCAGGCGCGAACCCACTCCCAGCTTCATCAGCACCCGCTGCACATGGGTCCGCGCGGTGCTCGGCGCGATCGCCATCTCCGCCGCGATCACCCGCGTGTCCTCGCCCTCGGCCACCCGGACCAGCACCTCCACCTCGCGCGGGGTGAGCATCCGCAGCAGCCGCTGCCCCTCGTCGTCCGGCTGCGCCGCCGGGTTCAGCAGCTCCGCGAAGGCCGCCTGGAGGAGCTGCGGCGCCACCGCCGCCTCCCCCGCCCGGGCCTTCACCAGCGCCCGCTCGACCCCCTCGATCCGCTCGTCGTGCCGCACGTACCCGGAGGCGCCCGCCGCGAACGCCGCCGCGATCCCGCGCGGCGAGGGCACCGGCCCGAGCACCACCACCGCCACCTGCGGGCGCTCCCGCTTGATCCGCACGACCGGGTCGAAGGCGCCCGGTTCGGCGGGCGCCGAGGTGCCCAGCAGACAGACCTCCGGCGCCCGGCTCACCACCAGCTCCGCCGCGCCCGCCACCGGCGCCGCCGACGCCAGCACCCGGTGCCCGCGCAGCTTCAGCGCCGAGGCCAGCGCCTCCGCGTGCAGGCGGTGGTCGTCGACCACCACGAGCCGAACGCCCATCGATCTGGCCCCCATCTCTCCCCCATCCCCCCGGACTGTCGAATTCTTCGCCGGGCGGCACCCGCGCAAACAGCCCGGCGCGCCGATGTGCATCGGTGCGCCGGGCTGCCGGGTCCTCGCCCCGCGACCGACGTCAGTGCGTGCTGTACCCCACCGCCAGGTACTCCTTGGCGGAGGACGACGTGCGCTGCTTGGAGATCATGACCTCCGACAGGAAGAACCGCCCGTCGGCGTACAGCGCCTCCGAGTAGTCCGAGGAGAAGGTCCGCTCCGGGTTGTCGAGGCCCTTGACCGCCGGGGTCTCCAGCAGCGTGGTCTGCTTCATGGTGGCGCCGTCGACGGAGACGATCTGCCCGCCCTTGTCGTAGGGCGGCAGCTTGTACGCGACGAGGTTACCGCCGTCCATGCGCAGCGGGACCATCGTGTAGCGGTCGCCCGCGTCCGCCTTCTCCGGCACCGGCTGCCCGCTGGCCAGGTCGAAGGCGACGATCTCGTTGGTGTCGTCGCCGTACTCGCCGGTGCTGCCCTCGTGCTTCTCGGTCGGCAGGTAGAGCCGCCCGTTGCCGACCACGACCTTGCTGCAGTTCTCCACCTCGGTGGAGCGGCAACGGGCCGCGTAGCGCTCGGAGTCCGCCGAGATCTTCGCCTTCAGCTTGCCGGTCTTCTCGTCGATCGAGAAGAAGTCCGAGATGCCGGAACCGTCGGTCGCGGTGTCGGCGACGTTGGCGGCCACCACCAGCGGCTTGGTCGAGACGACCGCGGCGTAGTCGACGCCCGTGGGCATCTTGTACTGCGAGATCGGGGCGCCCGTCGTCGGGTTGAGGTTCTGGATCAGCACGTGCTGGCTGCCGTACGGGCCGCACTTGCGGGCCGCGACCAGACCGGCGCCGCCGCCGTACCCCATGTCGTAGCAGTTGTCCGCGTTGGCCTGCGGCTTCCAGCGCGGGTTGCCGTTGGCGACGTCGAAGGCCGCGCCGCCGTCGGTGCCGCCCGCCGCGACCGTCGCGCCGGACAGCGTGACCTCGTTGAACTTGGCCTTGCTGTCGCCCGCCGAGCCGCCGGTGACGGAGGTCGACCAGACCAGCTTGCCCGTGTTCAGGTCGACCAGGCCGACCTCGGTGCACGGCTGGTAGTTCTTCGGGGGCATCCGCTTGCCCGCCTCGAACAGGATCGGCGTCTTCCCGTCCGCGGTGACGTGCCGGGAGGTGCCGCAGACCTGGCCGGTCAGCGGCAGCGTCCACAGCGCGGTGCCCTTGTCCAGGTCGTAGCCGACGACCGAGTTCACCCCGGTCTTCACGTACGCCTTGGCGGTGATCCAGGAGCCGGCGACGTCGGTGACGTCCTCGACCTTCGGCTGCGGGAGCTGGACGGTGAGCTTGGCCGCGGTGTTCGCGGGAGCCTTCTCCTTGCCCGGCCCGTCCACGCCGCCGCCGCCCGTGCCGCCGGAGCCGCCGCCCGAGGCGGTGCCGCCGGACGCGGTGCCCTTGGCGTCCTTGCCCGGTCCCTCGTCACCGCCGGAGTTCGCGTACCAGAGGCCGGCGCCGACGAGCAGCACCACGGCGACGACGGCCGCGATGACGATCCGCGCCTGCGCCGACGGCTTCTTCCCGCCGCCGGAGCCCGGCGGCGGGGCCTGCTGGTACATCGGCTGCGTCGGATGGCCGTACGGCTGCTGGGGCGGCTGGCCGTACGGCTGCTGCGGCTGGCCCGGCGGCTGCGTCGGGTACCCGTACGGCTGCTGCTGGGGATAGCCGTACGGCTGCTGGGGCTGCTGGGGCTGCTGGGGCTGCGGGTAGCCGTAGGGCGGCTGCTGCGGCGGGGGCGTCGGCGCGCCGAACCCGCCCGGCGGGGGGTCCTGCGGGGCGCCGAAGCCGCCGGGCGGCGGGTCCTGGGGGGCGCCGAAGCCGCCCGGGGGCGGGCCGGGGGGCTGGTTCGGCGGGGGTGGCGGGGGCTGGGTCATGGCGTGGGCACCTCGGAGTGGGGACGGAGCGGGGAGCGGGGACGGGACGGGCGGCGGGGCGTCACTTGCCGTACGCCATCATCGTCTTGACCTCCTTCTCCGCCTTGTCGTTGGAGGCGGAGACCCGGCCCGAGGCGATCACGAAGGTGCCGTCGGCGTAGGCGAAGCGGGCGTTGTAGAAGGAGCTCTCGACCGTCGACACCGCCGCCTGGTGCTGGAGCAGCACCTTCGGCGCGCCACCGGTCGGGGCGAGGGTGGCGACCGCGCCGCCCGTGTCGTAGCGGGGCTCGACGTAGAGCAGCACGTCGGAGCCCTGCATCCGCAGCGGGGTCATCTGCTGCTCGCCGGGCGCCTTGGAGCGCCACTTGGGCTTGCCCGTGTTCAGGTCGAAGGCGACGACCTCGTTGGGGGTGCCGTACGCGCTCTCGGTCGCCATGTAGAAGGTGTTCGCGTCGGCGGCGACCCCGGTGCAGCCCTGGAGGTTCTTGCCGAAGACGACGAAGGCGCCGCCGCAGCGCGGGGCGAACTTGTCCTTGCCGCCCTGGATCTGGGAGCGCTCGGTGCCGTTGGCCGTGAGCGAGAAGATCGCCCACTTCTTCTGCTCGCGCTGGGTGGCGGAGACGACGAGCGGGTCCACCGAGTAGACGCGGTCCACCTCCCAGTCGGTCTGCAGCTTGAAGGTCCACTTGGCCTTGCCGGTGGCCGGGTCGACCTCGCTGACCGCCTGCGACTGCTTGTTGACGTCGCCTGAGGGGCACTTGGAGGCGGCGATCAGCTTGCTGCCGCCCGCGTACGCGAACGGCTTGCAGCCGTCGGCGGGGCCGGTGAAGAGCTGCCTGCCGTCGGTCAGCGAGAAGCCGTACGCGGAGCTGGAGCCCGCCGCGGTCACCGTGTCGCCGCTGATGGCGAGGGTGTTGTCGGAGAAGGCGAAGAGGCCGGTGGCCTTGGGGACGGCCTTCTTCCAGCCCGCCTTGCCGGTCTTGAGGTCGACCTGCTGCATCTGCGTGCACTTGGCGCGGTCGCCCGCGCTGTCGTTGTACGCGAAGACCATGGTGCCGTTCGCGGAGGGCTCCGGCGGGGCGGCGCACAGCTCGAAGGGCACGTCGACGTGCCACTTCGGGGAGCCGTCGGCCAGGCTGTAGCCGTCGATGCCCTTGTACATGGCCTTGACGACGGTGTCGCCGACGATCCACGGGCCGAAGACGTCGGCGCCGTTGCGCGGCAGGTCCACGTCGTTCTTCAGCAGCCAGGCGAGCTTCGCCTCGCCGTCCTTGCGGCCGGCGTTCAGGCTCTCGTCGCCGTTCTGCCCGTCGCCGCTGCCGTCGCCCTGGTCGACGGAGTCGGAGGGCTTCGGCGTGGGGCTCGTGGAGTTGCTCGGCTGGGCGACCGGTTCCTTGTCGTCGCCGCCGCCGAAGGCGAACCAGCCGGCGGTGCCGATGACGAGCAGCGCGGCGGCCGCTGCGGCCACGATGACGCCGGGCCTGCCCTTGAAGGGATTGCCGCCGCCGGAGGACGGGGGCGGCGGCACCGGGCCGCCGGGGTAACCGCCGTACGGGTTCGGCTGCTGGGCGTACGGACCCGGCTGCTGGCCGTAGGGGCCGGGCTGCTGGCCGTACGGACCCGGCTGCTGGGCATACGGACCGGGCTGCTGCGGCTGCTGCGGGTAGCCGTACGGGCCCGGCTGCCCGGGCGGCGGCGTCTGCGGCGCCTGCTGCGGATACCCGTACGGTCCCGGCTGCGCCTGCGGAGCCTGCGGCGGGACCGGCGGGGCCTGCGGCGGGACCGGGGGCACCGGCGGCACGTTCGGGTCCGGAGCGCCGAAGCCCCCCGGCGGCTGGTTGCTGGGCGGCTGGGTCATCTTCGGTTCCCCCTTTTGTGAGCGGGTTTTCTTTCTACCACTCACCCGATGGCGCAAAAGTGACCGGTCCGCCCCTTGTTCCCAAGGGAGGACCGGCCCGTGATGCCCTCGTTACGCCTTCTCTACGACTTCTCTACGCGTCCTCGGCCAGTTCCAGCCAGCGCATCTCCAGCTCCTCGCGCTCACCGGCGAGTTCGCGCAGCTCGGCGTCGAGCTTCGCCACCTTCTCGAAGTCCGTGGCGTTGTCCGCGATCTGGGCGTGCAGCTTCGCCTCCTTGTCGGAGACCTTGTCGAGCTGCCGCTCGACCTTCTGCAGCTCCTTCTTCGCGGCGCGCGCGTCGGCCGCCGACGGGCCCGCCTTCGGCGCGGCGGCCGGGGCGGGCGCGGCCGGGGCGGCGTCCTCGACCATCCGCCGGCGCCGCTCCAGGTACTCGTCGATGCCGCGCGGCAGCATCCGCAGCGCCCGGTCGCCGAGCAGCGCGAAGGTCCGGTCGGTGGTGCGCTCCAGGAAGAAGCGGTCGTGGGAGATGACCACCATCGAGCCGGGCCAGCCGTCGAGCAGGTCCTCCAGCTGCGTGAGGGTCTCGATGTCGAGGTCGTTGGTCGGCTCGTCGAGGAAGAGCACGTTGGGCTCGTCCATCAGCAGCCGCAGCAGCTGGAGCCGGCGCCGCTCGCCGCCGGACAGGTCGCCGACGGGCGTCCACTGCTTGTCCTTGCCGAAGCCGAACTGCTCGCAGAGCTGCCCGGCGGACATCTCCCGGCCCTTGCCGAGGTCCACCCGGTCGCGGATCTGCTGCACCGCCTCCAGGACCCGCAGGGTGGCGGGGAGTTCGGTGACGTCCTGCGAGAGGTAGGCGAGCCGCACGGTCTTGCCGACCGTGATCCGGCCGGCCGGCGGCTGCACCTCGCCGCCGGAGCGGGCGGCCTCGGTGAGGGCCCGCAGCAGCGAGGTCTTGCCCGCGCCGTTCACGCCGACCAGGCCGATCCGGTCGCCGGGGCCGAGCTGCCAGGTCAGGTGCTGGAGCAGCGTCTTGGGCCCGGCGGTGACGGTCACGTCCTCCAGGTCGAAGACGGTCTTGCCGAGCCGGGCGTTGGCGAACTTCATCAGCTCGGAGCTGTCGCGCGGCTCCGGCACGTCGGCGATCAGCGCGTTCGCCGCCTCGATCCGGAAGCGCGGCTTGGAGGTGCGGGCGGGGGCGCCGCGGCGCAGCCAGGCGAGCTCCTTGCGGACCAGGTTCTGCCGCTTGACCTCCTCCGTGGCCGCGATCCGCTCCCGCTCGGCGCGGGCGAAGACGTAGTCGGAGTAGCCGCCCTCGTACTCGTAGACCGCGCCGCGCTGCACGTCCCACATGCGGGTGCAGACCTGGTCGAGGAACCAGCGGTCGTGGGTGACGCAGACGAGCGCGGAACGCCGCTCGCGCAGATGCCCGGCGAGCCAGGCGATGCCCTCGACGTCGAGGTGGTTGGTGGGCTCGTCGAGGACGAGCAGGTCCTGGTCCTCGATGAGCAGCTTGGCGAGCGCGATGCGCCGCCGCTCGCCGCCGGACAGCGGGCCGATGACGGTGTCGAGGCCCTTCTCGAAGCCGGGCAGGTCCAGGCCGCCGAAGAGCCCGGTGAGCACGTCGCGGATCTTGGCGCTGCCGGCCCACTCGTGGTCGGCCATGACGCCGATGACCTCGTGGCGGATGGTCGCCTCGGGGTCGAGCGAGTCGTGCTGGGTGAGCACCCCGAGGCGCAGCCCGCCGCTGTGCGTGACGCGGCCGGTGTCGGCCTCCTCCAGCTTGGCGAGCATCCGGATCAGGGTGGTCTTGCCGTCGCCGTTGCGGCCGACGACGCCGATCCGGTCCCCTTCGGAGACGCCGAGCGAGACCCCGTCGAGCAGCGCACGGGTGCCGTACACCTTGCTGACGGACTCGACATTGACCAGGTTGACGGCCATTTCACTCCTGTACCGGGGGATCGATCGACTCCAGAGTAGTCGGGCGGAGCCGGTGGGATAGCGTGCGGTGATTCGTTCGCGGTGACGTACGGGGCGGGGGCCTGGCATGGACGGGACGGCTTGGGCGCGCTTCCGGCGCCGCCGGTGGCTGCCGAGGGCCGCGCTGGTCCTGCTGGCCGTGGCCCTGGCCGCCGGCTTCGTCCTGGTGCGCGCCGGGCTCCGGGAGAGCGGGAACACGGAGGCGCTGGCCCGCGCCTGCGGCGGGGTGCTGCCCCGGGACGCGGTGCGGGCCCTGCTGCCCGAGGACGGCTCCTGGAGCGAGCGGAGCGGCCCGGGGCCGCGCGGTCTGGTCGCCTGCGGGGTCGGGGTGAGCGGCGGCGAGGGCGGCTGGCTCCAGCTGACGGCGGTCCCGGTGCTGGCGGCGCCGCTGGCGAGCGTGCGGGCCGAGGGCGTCGCGGGCGATCCCTTCGGGCGCGCGCCCCGCTGGGCCGCCGACCACCGCTGGGCCGACGCCACGGCCACCGTCGGCTGTCCGGGCGGGCTGCCGGGGTACGCGCGCCCGGTGACCTCCTTCCACGTGTACGGGGACCTGTCCACCGTGGGCGACGCGGTGCCGCCCGGCTGGGAGCGGCGGCTCGCCGAGGCGGTCGCCGCCGTCGCGGAGGACCTGCGCACCGCCCACGGCTGCGGCGGCTCCGCCGTGCGCCCCGCCGAGGTCCGGCCCGCCCCGAGGGCCGCGCCGGACGGCACGGACGGGGCCGCCGGGTCGGACGGGAAGGCCGTCCGGGCAGCCTGCGACTGGTTCCGGGCCTCGCGGCTCGGTCCCGGCTGGGGGCCGACCGGGGAGGCCGACCGGGGCGCCGAGCACGCCGGGGCGCGCGGCTGCGTCACCGGCGGGCTGAACGGGCGCCGGACCGCCGCGGTGACCTCCGCGAGCTGGTGGGGCGAGCTGCTGCCGGAGGCGCGCACCGAGTACGGGCGCGAGCTCGCGCTGGTGGGCCGAGGCACCGCGCCCGGCGGGGGCCGCCCGGCGCACACGGTCGCCGCCTGGGCCGAGGCGCGCTGCGGCGACGGGCCCGCGCTGCACCGGGTGAGCGTGACGGCCGGGGAGCCGGGCGGGCTCGCGGACCGGGCGGAGGCGCTGCTCGGCCGCTATCTGGAGGCGGCGCACTGCCGCGGCGTCACGAGGCTGGGGACGGTGTGGAAGTGAGCGGGGCGACGGCATCCGAGCGGCCGGGGCGCCGCCGCCTGGCGCGGCGGGCGGCCTGGCTCGCCGGCGGCGCGGTCCTGGTGTCCGGCGGCCTCTTCTGGGCGTCGGGCGGCTGGGACGCCTGGCGGCACGACCGGGCCCTGGACACGGCCTGCGACGGGGCGCTGGCGGCGGGCCCGGTGCGCGCGCTGACCGGCGGGGCCGAGGTGACGGCGGACATCCGGCGTGACCGGCGGGGCTCCTGGTGGCAGTGCCGGGTGACCGGCGTCCGGGGCGAGGAGGACGGCCGGATCGACCTGCGGGTGACGGTGTGGCCGGGCGAGGAGCGGTACGCCGGGATCGAGGCCGCGCGCACGGACGCGCCGCTGGGGCACGGCTGGACCGGCGGCTTCGCCTTCGACCCCGACCGGGCCGGCGGGGACCCGGGCGACGCGGTCGCCACGCTGCTGCTCGACTGCCGGGGCGAGGGGCGCGGGTCGGTGTCCGCCGAGGTCCGGGCGCGCACCGACCGGCTCGACTTCGGCCGTCCCGAGGCCCGGGAGCGGCTGACGGCCGTGCTGACGGGCACGGCGACGGCGTACGCCCGGCGGACGGGCTGCGAGGTCGCCGAGGGCGGACCGGTGACCGGGGTCGGGGTCTCGGCGACGGCGTGGGACCACGAGCCGTTCGCGACGGTGTCGGGGAGCTGCGCCGGGATCCTGGACGCGGCGACGGCCGCCCGCTGGGGCGTGCGCACGGCCGTCGAGACCGCGCGGGACCCGAAGCCCGTCGAGGGCTGCCTGCTCGGCGGGGTGCGGGGCGCGCCGCTGTACGAGTTCACCGCCTCCTACGGGGCGGCCCTGGAGTGGGCCGAGCGGGACCGGCTGGACCGGCTCGGGGACACGCCGGGCGACTCGTCCGACGGGAGCTACGCGCTGTGGGCCTCCTGTCCGGCCGGGACGGCGGCGTACGCGGTCGGGACGGCGGACCGCGCCGGCGGGCTGGCCCTGGACCACCCGGGGCTGCGGGCCGCGCTGGCCCGCTTCGCCGCCGCGTCGGCGAAGGAGCACGGCTGCGCCGCGCCGCGTACGGAGCGGCCGGCCGCCGGCTGACGCCCGGCGGGCGTGCGCCGGGCGTGCGCCGGGCGTCACCCGCCCGTGCATACGTGCGAACGGAGTGCCGGGGTCGGCCGCGCGGGCGACTGTGCGGCCCCGGCTGCCGGGGCCGGGTGGCGGCGGGCCGCCATGTTCGGGGGACAGCCGCACCCCCAGGAGAGAACCATGACCCGCAGTCCCCGCCCCGGGCCCCGCCCCGGGCCCCGCGCCGCCGCCGTCGGCGCGCTCACGGCCGCCCTCACCGCCCTCGCCCTGCTCGCCGCCGGACCCGCCGCCGCCCACGGCGACCCGAAGGTGACCGATCCGCAGGTCCTCGCGCACTTCGACTTCGCCGCCGGACAGACCCCGGAGAACATCGCCCTGGAACCCGACGGCTCCGCCGACCTCACCTTCGCCTTCGCCCGGCAGGTCGTCCGGGTGGACCGGCAGGGGCGCACCCGGGTCCTGGCGACCCTGCCCGCCGTGGCGCACCCGGCGACCCCGACGGTCGGCGCGGCCCTCGTCACGGGCATCGCCCGCGCCGGGGACGGCACCCTGTACGTCAACTACGCCACCGGCACGCCCGAGACCGGGATCTGGCGGATCGCCCCCGACGGCGGCGCCCCCGAGCGGATCGCCGCGCTGCCCGCCGACGGCTTCCCCAACGGGCTGGCGCTCGACGAGGACTGCGGCACCCTCTACGCCGCCGACTCGGCCCTCGGCACCGTGTGGAGCGTCCCCGTGGACGGCGGGCGGCCCACCGCGTGGGCGGCCGGGCCCGCCCTGGCACCCACCTCGGCCCTCCCCTTCGGCGCCAACGGCGTCAAGCTCAAGGACGGCGCCGTCTGGGTCTCCAACACCGCCAGGGGAACCCTGCTGCGCATCCCCGTCCGGCCCGGTCCCGAGCGGGCCGCGGGCCCGGTGGAGACCCGGGCGAGCGGGCTCACCACCGTCGACGACTTCGCCTTCACCGGGCACGGCGACACCGTCCTGGCCGCGCTCAACACCGTGCACGAGCTGGCGCTGGTCCGCCCGGACGGCACTCACAAGACGGTCCTGACCGGCGCGGACGGGCTCCAGAACCCGACCTCGGTGGCCGTGCACGCCAAGAGCGTCTACGTGAACAGCGCCGCCTTCTACGTACAGCGGGGCCAGGACCCGAACCTGCTGCTGGCGCGGATCTCCAAGAACAAGCTCTAGATCAGGGTCGCGCCCGCCGCCGGGGAGCTCGCCACCCGGGCCGCGCGGCAGGTGCCGGAGGCGGTCAGGGCGCTCGCGACCGCCTCGGCGGACTCGGCGTCCTTCACCAGGAAGGCCGTCGTCGGGCCCGAGCCGGAGACCAGCGCGGCCAGCGCCCCGGCGGCCGTGCCCGCCTCCAGCGTCGCGGCCAGCGAGGGCCGCAGCGACAGGGCGGCGGGCTGGAGGCCGTTGGCGAGGGCCCCGGCGAGGGCGGTGGTGTCCCCGGTGCGCAGGGCGTCGAGCAGCGCCGGGGAGGCGACCGGCTCGGGCACCGTCACGCCCTCGGTGAGGCGGTCGAACTCGGCGTACACGGCGGGCGTGGACAGCCCGCCGTCGGCGACGGCGAAGACCCAGTGGAAGGCGCCGCCGACCGGCAGCCCGGTGAGCCGCTCGCCCCGGCCGACGCCGAGCGCGGCACCGCCGACCAGGCTGAACGGCACGTCGCTGCCCAGCTCGGCGCAGATCTCCAGGAGCTCGGCACGCGGGGTCTCCAGGCCCCACAGGGCGTCGCAGGCCAGCAGGGCGCCCGCGCCGTCGGCGCTGCCGCCGGCCATGCCGCCCGCGACCGGGATGTCCTTGGCGATGTGCAGGTGCACGTCGGGCGCGATGCCGTGCCGGGCGGCGAGGAGTCCGGCCGCGCGGGCGGCCAGGTTGGTGCGGTCGAGCGGCACCTTGTCGGCGTCGGGACCCTCGCAGGTGACCGTCAGGGCCTCGGCGGGGGTGGCGGTCACCTCGTCGTACAGGGAGACCGCGAGGAAGACGTTGGCCAGGTCGTGGAAGCCGTCGGGGCGGGCGCCGCCGACCGCGAGCTGCACGTTGACCTTGGCGGGGACCCGTACGGTGACGGATCCGGCGGCGCTCACGCCCCGGCCCCCTTGTGCTCCGCGATCCGGGCGAACTCCTCGACCGTCAGGGCCTCGCCGCGCGCCTGCGGCGAGATGCCGGCCGCGACCAGCGCCGCCTCGGCGGCGGCGGGCGAGCCCGCCCAGGTCGCGAGGGCGGCGCGCAGGGTCTTGCGGCGCTGCGCGAAGGCGGCGTCGACGACGGCGAAGACGTCCTTCTTGGCGGCGGTGGTCTTCACCGGCTCGGCGCGCCGGACCAGCGAGACCAGGCCGGAGTCGACGTTGGGCGCGGGCCAGAAGACGTTGCGGCCGATGGAACCGGCCCGCTTGACGTCCGCGTACCAGTTGGCCTTCACCGACGGCACGCCGTACACCTTGTTGCCCGGCCCGGCGGCCAGCCGGTCGGCGACCTCGGCCTGGACCATGACGAGGGTCCGCTCGATGGTCGGGAAGCGGTCCAGCATGTGCAGCAGCACCGGCACGGCCACGTTGTACGGCAGGTTGGCGACGAGCGCGGTGGGCGGCGGGCCCGGCAGCTCCTGGACCAGCATGGCGTCGGAGTGGACCAGCGCGAAACGGTCCTTCCGCTCCGGCATCCGGGCGGCGATGGTGGCCGGCAGCGCGGCGGCGAGGATGTCGTCGATCTCGACGGCGGTCACCCGGTCCGCGGCCTCCAGCAGCGCGAGGGTGAGGGAGCCGAGCCCCGGTCCCACCTCCACGACCACGTCGTCGGGGCGCACCTCGGCCGTGCGGACGATCCGCCGGACCGTGTTCGCGTCGATGACGAAGTTCTGGCCCTTCTGCTTGGTCGGGCGCACGCCGAGGGCGGCGGCCAGCTCGCGGATGTCTGCGGGGCCGAGGAGGGCGTCGGGACTGTCGGGTCCGGTGGTGGTGCTCACCGGTACAGCCTACGGCCGCAGTGCGGCCACGGAGTCGCCCCCCGGGTCACGTAGAGCTTCTTCGCCCGGAAGGTCTGCTCGGCGGCGGGCGCGTTCTGCGCGGTGCCGCTGCCGCCGAGGGAGCGCCAGGTGCCGGGGTCGAACTGGTAGAGCCCGCCGTAGGTGCCGGACGGGTCGACGGCCCCGGGGCGCCCGCCGGACTCGCAGGCGGCGAGCGCCGACCAGTTCAGGTGGTCGGCGCCGGACACCGAGGTGGGCAGCGGGCGGGTGCCGATCCGGACCCGCTGGGCGACCGGCTCGCGCACGGTCTCCTCGCCGGTGCGCCGGGGCTTCTGCCGGACCCCGTTGACCGTGCGCAGGCTGTACGTGACGCGGCGGACACCTGGAACGCCCTGGCGTTCGACGAGCTCGGTGCCGGCGAAGAGCTCGTCGTCGCGGACCTTCTCGACCGCGAACGGCAGGGCCTCCTCGCGGATCTCCTGGGTGCCGGTGATCCGCAGCACGGTCACCGTCTGCCCGTCGCGCGGGAAGGACGCGGGCGGCACCGAGGTGGTGTCCTGGCCGGAGAGGGTGATCCCGGCCTCCTCGACGGCCTCCCGGACGGTGGCCGCGTTGGTGCGCACGGTCCGCTCCCGCCCGTCGGCGAGGAAGGTGACGGTGCGCTCGGTGCGCACGTCGAGCGCGAGGCCCTGCCGGGAGATGGCGGCCGAGCGGGAGACGGAGAGGTGGGCGCCCTCGGCGCGGACGCCGAGCTGCCGCAGGGCCCCGTCGACGGTCCGGGCGGTGGTCCACACCTGGCGGCGCTGGCCGTCGAGGGTGAGGGCGACGGGCCGCCCGTAGCGGACGACGATCTCGTCGCCGCTGGCCAGGGCGGCGGCCGGGGCGGGGGCCACGATGTCGTGGCCCCCGACCGCCAGGCCCTCGTCGGCCAGCAGCTCCTCGACGTCGTCGGCGAAGGTGTGCAGGGTGCGCGGGACGCCGTCGACGGAGAGCCGGACGGCCTTGTCCTGGGCGACGAAGGCGCTGGTGCCGCCGGCCAGGAAGGCGACGACGAGGGCCTGCGGGACGATCCGCCGCAGTCCGTCGACGGCGGGCGGGCTCGCCTTGCGGCGCCGGGCGGCCCGGCGAGCCCCGGATCGATGCGAAGTGCTCACGAGGCCGGGACCCTAGCCCCGTGCGCGCTCACTCTCCAAGACGACCCGACTACATGACGTAACCGTTATGGATCAGTAATCGAAGGCGCGGGCCGTGTTGACGGCGATCGCCCCGGCCAGCTCCTCCTCGCCGATGCCGCGCACCGCCGCCATCGCGCGGACGGTGACGGGGATCAGGTACGGGGCGTTGGGGCGGCCCCGGTAGGGCGCGGGGGTCAGGAAGGGGGCGTCGGTCTCGACCAGGACGAGCTCCAGCGGGGCGACGGCGAGGGCGTCGCGCAGCGGCTGGGCGTTCTTGAAGGTCACGTTGCCCGCGAAGGACATGTAGTAGCCCTTGGCGGCGCAGATCGCGGCCATCTCGGCGTCGCCGGAGTAGCAGTGGAAGACGGTCCGCTCGGGGGCGCCCTCCTCGTCGAGGACCCGCAGCACGTCGGCGTGGGCCTCCCGGTCGTGGATGACGAGGGCCTTGCCGTGGCGCTTGGCGATCTCGATGTGGGCGCGGAAGGAACGCTCCTGCGCGGCCATGCCCTCGGGGCCGGTGCGGAAGAAGTCGAGCCCGGTCTCGCCGACGGCCCGCACGTACGGGAGGGCGGCGAGCCGGTCGATCTCGGCCAGCGCGTCGTCGAGCGCCGCGTCCCCGCCGGGCGTCCGCGCCCCCTGCCGGGACCATCCGTCCGGATCCCCCAGCACGATCCGGGGCGCTTCGTTGGGGTGCAGCGCCACCGCCGCGTGCACGTTCTCGTGGGCGGCGGCCGTCTCGGCGGCCCACTGGGAGCCCTTCACGTCACAGCCGACCTGCACGACCGTCGTCACACCGACGGCGGCGGCCTTGACCAGGGCCTCCTCGACCGTGCCGGACTGCATGTCGAGGTGGGTGTGCGAGTCCGCGACCTCCACGGTCAGGGGCTCGGGCAGCGGCGGCGGGGCGTCCTTGGAACTCATGGCCCGATCGTACGAGGGCCATGAGTCCGGCGAGTCCCCGCCAAGGCCCGCCGCCGCGCTACCGCCGGGACCGGAAGGGGTGCAGCAGGTCGGAGAGGTGCCAGTGGTGCTCCGGCTTCTCCCGCTCGGCCGCGGCGATCAGGGCGAGCACCGAGGACACCTGGCCCGCGCGCATGATCCGCACGACGTGACCACCGCAGTTCATGCAGGTCGGACTGGACAGCGGGGACGGCACCCGCTCTCCGTCGGCCTTGTAGACCACGAACGTGTGGCCCTTGGCGTCGACGTGGTGCTCTATCTCGTAGGCCTGCTCCCAGCCGTAGCCGCAGCTCATGCAGGCGAAGGCGTACGCCTCGTGCACGACGGGCGTTCCGGTGCCGGTGATCTCAGTCATTCCAGCTCCTCTCCACTGCTCCAGTGGACGCCTTTTCCGGCCGGAGCGCATCAGTGGCGGAAAAACCATGGAAGCTCTTTGGCGTTTCCTTGCCCTGAGGGCCTTCGGGCGGGCCCGCGAGCGGGTTCCGCTTTGCCTTTCAGATTAGTCCTTTACCTTTACCGGGGCCCTGCGCCGCCGCATTCTTTGCCGCCACCACGGCATCGAACACCTCGCGCTTGGGAACCCCCGCCTCGGCCGCGACCGCCGCGATCGCCTCCTTGCGCCGCTCCCCCGCCTCCTCGCGCACCAGCACCCTGCGCACCAGCTCCTCGGAGTCCAGCTCGCCCGGCACGGGCTCCGGGGCGCCCTCGACGACGACGGTGATCTCGCCCCGTACGCCCTCGGCCGCCCAGACCGCCAGCTCGCCCAGCGGGCCGCGCTTGACCTCCTCGTACGTCTTGGTCAGCTCGCGGCAGACGGCAGCCCGTCGCCCGTCGCCGAAGACCTCGGCCATCGCGGCCAGCGTGTCGTCCAGCCGGTGCGGCGCCTCGAAGTAGACGAGGGTCCGGCGCTCCTCGGCGACCTCGCGCAGCCGCCCGAGGCGCTCGCCGGCCTTGCGGGGCAGGAAGCCCTCGAAGCAGAAGCGGTCCACCGGCAGCCCGGACAGCGCGAGCGCGGTGAGCACCGCGGACGGGCCCGGCACGGCCGTGACCTTGATGTCCCGCTCGACGGCGGCGGCGACGAGCCGGTAGCCCGGGTCGGAGACGGAGGGCATCCCGGCGTCGGTGACGAGCAGCACCCGCGCCCCGCCGGCCAGTGCCTCGACCAGCTCGGGCGTGCGGGCGGACTCGTTGCCCTCGAAGTACGAGACCACCCGGCCCGAGGTGTGGATGCCCAGCGCGCGGGTGAGCCCGCGCAGCCTGCGGGTGTCCTCCGCGGCCACGATGTCCGCGTTCTCCAGTTCGGTGGCGAGCCGTGGCGGTGCGTCCCCGATGTCGCCGATGGGGGTCCCTGCGAGTACCAGCGTTCCTGTCACACGGACCATCCTCCCAGCCCGGACAGGCGACGCGCACAGGCGCGTTCCCTACGATGGCGCGGTGACCAGTACCGCACCCGAGGCCCTGGAGGGTCAGCACCCCGTGGCACCCACCGTGGCAGAGCCCTCTTCGTGGCAGCGGCGGCTGCGGCAGTTCGGCTACCGGCCGGACAGCACGGGCGCCCTGTCCACCGGCCTGCGGGAGCGGCTGGTGCCGCCGTACACCCGCCCCTCGGAGCGGCTGTGGGAGCTGTTCCCGATCGGCCCGGCCGCCGCCGACCGGATCCGGCGCGCCGCCGCCTGGGGCGGGCCGCTGCTGGTCGCGCTGGTCGCGGGGGTGCTGCGGTTCTGGAACCTGGGCAAGCCGCACGCGGTGATATTCGACGAGACGTACTACGCCAAGGACTCCTGGGCCCTGATCAACCAGGGGTACGAGGGGGCCTGGCCGAAGGACATCGACAAGACGATCCTGAACGACCCCGGCGCGGTCCTCGTGCCGGCCGACCCCGGGTACGTGGTGCATCCGCCGGTCGGCAAGTGGGTCATCGGCATCGGCGAGAAGATCTTCGGCTTCGAGCCGTTCGGCTGGCGCTTCATGGTGGCGCTGCTCGGCACCCTGTCGGTGCTGATGCTCTGCCGGATCGGCCGGCGGCTGTTCCGCTCGACGTTCCTGGGCTGTCTGGCGGGGCTGCTGCTGGCCGTGGACGGCCTGCACTTCGTGATGAGCCGCACGGCCCTGCTCGACCAGGTGCTGATGTTCTTCGTGCTGGCCGCCTTCGGCTGCCTGGTCGTCGACCGGGACCGGGCGCGGGCCCGGCTCGCGGCGGGGCTGCCCGAGGACGACCAGGGCGTCCTGCGGCCGGACGCCTCGGTCGCGGAGACCCTGCGGCTGGGCTGGCGGCCCTGGCGGCTGGCGGCCGGCGTGATGCTGGGCCTGGCGGCCGGCACCAAGTGGAACGGGCTCTACATCATGGCCGCCTTCGGCCTGATGACCGTCCTGTGGGACGTCGGCGCCCGCCGCACGGCCGGCGCGATCCGCCCGTACGCGGCCGTCCTCAAGCGGGACCTGCTGCCGGCCTTCGTCTCGGTCGTCCCGGTGGCGATCGGCACGTACCTGCTCTCCTGGACCGGCTGGATCGTCACCGACAAGGGCTACTTCCGCAACTGGGCCGCCGAGCAGGACAAGCTGAACGGCGGCGGCACCTGGGGCTGGCTGCCCGACTGGCTGCGGAGCCTGTGGCACTACGAGACCGAGGTCTACAAGTTCCACGTCGGCCTGAACTCGCCGCACACCTACGAGTCCAACCCGTGGAGCTGGATCGTCCTCGGCCGCCCGGTCTCCTACTTCTACGAGTCCCCCGCCCCCGGCCAGGCGGGCTGCCCGGCCGACGCGAGCGACAAGTGCGCCCAGGAGGTGCTGGCCCTCGGCACCCCGCTGCTGTGGTGGGCGGCCTGCTTCGCGATCCTGTACGTGCTGTGGCGCTGGGCCTTCCGCCGGGACTGGCGGGCGGGCGCGATCGCCTGCGGCATCGCGGCGGGCTGGGCGCCCTGGTTCCTCTACCAGGAACGCACCATCTTCCTTTTCTACGCGGTGGTGTTCGTCCCCTTCCTGTGTCTCGCGGTGGCGATGATGATCGGGGCGATGGTGGGGCCCGCGGGTTCCTCGGAAAGACGGCGCACTTTCGGGGCGGTCGCCGCGGGAGTGCTCGTTCTCCTCATCGTCTGGAATTTCATCTATTTCTGGCCGCTGTACACCGGACAGGCCATTCCGATACAGGGCTGGCGCAATCGGATGTGGCTCGACACCTGGGTCTAGGGCCGGGGAATTCCACGAGAGGGCGCGACCGGCGGTCGCGCCCTCTCCGCATGTCGCCGGCGTCCGGCGGCGGGCTCGGCGGTCGCCGCCGCCCCACAGGTGGCGGAGTGCTCTCGATACGCCAGGATTCGCCACCCCCTCCAAAGCCCCTGCCTGCGGTTTCACGTTTTTCCGCCCTGGCGAAGCCACGGAGCGCCATGGTTTTCGCGCCACGGCCAAACCATCCCAGAAGTCATATTTCTTCGTCGGGCGACGACCGGCGCTTGATGAAGCCGGTGAACTGCGGTTACCTCGTCCCGCAGCGGCTTCGCGTCCTGGCGCTCGGGGTCCTGCCCCCGTACACGCGTCGGGCCTGGTCATGGGGTGCAACCCATGACCAGGCCCGCGTGCGGGGCAGCGTGGGTCCGGCCGAGTATCAGCCGGCCGGGCCCACCTTCGCCCGGCCAATCGTCCAGTCCCCGCCGCTGCGTCACATGAAGCGTTCGACGCATCCCGCAATGGCAGTGATCGCCGTGAGGACCAGCGCCGTCAGTTCGACCCAGTCACGTAACCGGGTCTTCCGGCGCGGCCTCCTGTTCGACCTCTCCATCCGGTTCGACCTCCTCTCTCTCGGACTCCCAACGGTGTTGGGGCCTGTCGCAGGACAGGCGCTCGTGGAGAGAAAGCGGTGAACTCTCGCAACCTACCGCCGCCTCAACCCGCTCCAGGACAAGATCCGCTGTTCGCCACTGTTCGCCACACCCCGCCCCTCGAAAGCGCCACCTCTCCTCCTCCGGCGGCGGGCTCGGTCACACGCTCGGCGCCGCCTGCGGCACGGCGGGCCGGCTCCGCGCGGCCCGGACACGGCTCCGGCCGCACGGCGGGAAACGGGCGCTCCGGTCGCTTTCTGGTAACGGCCGTGCCTTTGCCACTGCGATCGCCCTAGGCTGCTGGGGCCGGTCACAGGGGGAGGGAGCGCGGACATGCGCAGCGGAATGAAGGTCGCGGTCGTCGGCGGGGTGTTCGTCGTCGTCGCCGGCGGCATCGGCTACGGGGGCTACAACCTCTGGAGCGGGGTCACCGGGGGCTCGGCCGGCGGGGGTGACGGGGCGCGGGGCACGAAGAGCGGGCCGGTCACCGCCGAGGAGGTCACCACGACGGCGAAGGACTTCCTCGCCGCCTGGGCGGCCGGCGAGTCGGACCGGGCGGCGCAGCTGACCAACGACCCGGTCGGCTCGGGCCCCGCCCTGCTGGGCTTCCGCGAGCAGGCCAAGGTGTCCGCCGCGACGATCACCCCGGGGGCGGCGACCGGCGCCTCGGTGCCGTTCACGGTGAAGGCGACCATCACGTACGAGGGCGTGTCCAAGCCCTGGACGTACTCCTCGTCCCTCACCGTGGTGCGCGGCGCCACCACCGGCCGCCCGCTGGTCGCCTGGAAGCCGGCCGTCCTGCACCCGAAGCTGACCACGCCGTCGGCGTCGATCCGCACCGGCGCGGCGAAGACGGCCGCGATCGAGGCCGTCGACCGCTCGGGCCGGCCCCTCACCGCGGAGAAGTACCCCTCGCTCGGCCCGGTCCTGGACCAGCTCCGGGAGCGGTACGGCGACAAGATCGGCGGCAAGCCGGGGGTCGAGACCTTCGTCGACTCGGGCGTGGAGGGCGTGGCGGACTCGACGCTGCTGACCCTGTCGAAGGGCCGGCCGGGGAAGCTGCGGACCACGATCGACGCGGATGTGCAGGCGGCGGCCGAGCAGGCGGTGAAACGGTACGGCAAGGCGTCGGTCGTCGCGGTCAAGCCCTCGACGGGCGCGATACGGGCGGTCGCCAACAACCCGGCGACCGGCTTCAACACGGCCTTCCTCGGCACCAAGGCGCCCGGCTCCACCCTGAAGATCGTCACGGCGGCGCTGCTGCTGGAGCAGGGCCTGGTGAAGGCGGACGAGAAGACGGAGTGCCCGCCGACGGCGATGTACCAGGGCCGCTCCTTCCGCAACCTCGACGGCTTCTCCATCGACGGCGGCACCTTCGGCAAGAGCTTCGCCCGCTCCTGCAACACGGCGCTCATCAAGAAGATCGACGACGTGAAGACGAAGGAGGGCGACGACCACGGGCTGAGCCGGGAGGCCTCGGAGGTCTTCGGCATCGGCCTCGAATGGAAGACCGGCATCACCTCCTTCGACGGCTCGCTCCCTCCCGCGGAGGGCGGCGAGGCGGCGGCGCAGTACATCGGGCAGGGCGCGGTGCGGATGAACCCGCTGAACATCGCCTCGATCACCGCCACCGCGAAGGAAGGCACCTTCCGGCAGCCGTTCCTGGTCCCCCAGGACCTGGACGACCGCCCCTTCGCCACGGCGGAGCGGAAGCTGTCCGCCCCGGTGGCCCGGCAGCTGCGTGACGTCATGCGGCTGACGGCGACGGCGGGGTACGGCACGGCGACCGGCGTGATGGCCTCGGTCAGCGGCGACAAGGGCGGCAAGACGGGCTCGGCGGAGGTCGACGGGCAGGCGTCCTCGGACTCCTGGTTCACGGGCTTCGCCGACGACCTCGCGGCGGCGGCCCTGGTCGAGGGCGGCGGCCACGGGGTGGACGCGGCGGGGCCGATCGTGGCGAGGGTGCTGAACGCGGACTAGACCGACCGGGCGGACCGGGCGGACCGGCGGGACCAGGCGGACCAGCCGGGCCAGCGGGACCAGCCAGGCCGCGCGCCCCCAGCCGGGCCAGCCGGGCCAGCGGGACCAGGCGGACCAGCCGGGCCAGCCAGGCCGCGCGCCCGCAGCCGGGCCAGCCGGACCGGGGGCGCGGCGCGCGGGCGGTCCGGGAGGGTGCGGGGTCCGGTCCGGCGGCTTCACCGGGGCTTCTCCCGCTGTTCCCCCGGCGGCCGGCAACCCGGTCGCTTGGCCGCTACACCGACCGCTAGCGTGACCGCCCATGACGACGTCACATGCCGAAGCCCACCCCCAGTTCGCCGCCGCTCTCGAAGAGTTGGGCCTCGATGTCGAGGTCCGGCGCTTCCCGGACGAGACCCGCACCGCGCAACAGGCCGCCGACGCCATCGGCTGCGCGGTCTCCGAGATCGTGAAGTCGCTGGTCTTCACGGCGGACGGGGTGCCGGTCCTGGTCCTCATGGACGGGTCCTCGCGGGTGGACCTGGAGCGGGTCCGCGAGGAGCTGGGCGCGGCCGAGGTGGGCCGCGCCGACGCGCGGCTCGTGCGCGAGACGACGGGGTACGCGATCGGCGGCGTCCCGCCCTTCGGGCACCGCACCCGCACCCGCGTGCTCGCCGACCGGGGGCTGCTCGACCACCCGGTGGTGTGGGCGGCGGCCGGGACCCCGCACACGGTCTTCGCGCTGGAGCCCGGGAAGCTGGTCGCGCACGCGGGCGGCACGCTGGTGGACGTCCGGGAGCGCACGGCGTGACCCCGCTCGTCGTCGCGGCCGTGCTGGTGGCGGCCGTGACCCACGCGGCCTGGAACGCGATCGCGGCCCGCGTCACGGACCAGCTCCTGTCCTTCACCCTGATATCCGGCGGCGGCGCGCTGCTCGGCGGCGCCGCCGCCCTGTTCGTCCCGGTCCCGGCGGCCGGGGCGTGGCCGTATCTGATCGGTTCGGCCGCGCTGCACGTGGCGTATTACGCGCTGCTGATGAAGTCCTTCGCGCTCGGCGACTTCGGCCAGATGTACCCGATCGCCCGGGGCACCGCCCCGCTCGTGGTGACCGTGCTCGCCGCCGTCTTCGTCGCCGAGATCCCGTCCGCCGAGCAGCTCGCGGGTGTCGCCGTCGCCTGCGCGGGCCTGACGGGCCTCGCCCTGTGGGGCATCCGGGGCACGGGGGCCCGCCCGCACTGGCCGGCCCTGCTGGCGGCGGGCGCGACGGGCCTGTCCATCGCGGCGTACACAGTCGTCGACGGCATCGGCGTCCGCGCCTCCGGCACCCCGCTCGGCTACATCGCCTGGCTGATGCTGCTGGAGGGCCTGGTGATCCCGGCCTACGCCCTCTCCCGGCGCCGCGCCGCCCTGATCACCGAACTCCGCCCGTACGCGGCCCGCGGCCTCCTCGCGGCGGCCCTGTCGGTCGGCGCCTACGCCCTCGTCCTGTGGGCCCAGACGAAGGCCCCGCTCGCCCCGATCGCGGCGCTGCGCGAGTCGTCCATCATCGTGGGCGCGGCGATCGGCGCGGTCCTGTTCAAGGAGCGCTTCGGCGGGCCGAGACTGGCGGCGGCGGGGCTGATGGTGGTGGGCATCGGGCTGATGCTGTACGCGAGTTGACCGGAATCTTCCTTCCACATCCCAAACTCAACGACAAGACCCATATCGGCCGCCTATGTTCCTCCTCAAGATCGCGTACGCCGCCGAGCGCGTGCGCCTACGAGGGAGATCGCATGAACAGGTCCCGCACCCTGGGCACCGTCCTGGCCACCGCCGTGCTGACGGCCGGCGCGCTCGTCGGGTCCGGCTCCGCCGCGTCCGCCACGGTGCAGCCGGCCTACCACCTCAAGAACGCCTACGGCGGGAAGTGCGTCGCCCTGCAGGGCTCCGCGAACAACACCATTCCGTTCGCGTGGGACTGCCTCGACTACCCCGACCAGTTCTGGATATTCGACGACTCGAACGCCCCCACCCCCGGCGTCTTCCAGCTGAAGAGCGCCAACAGCGGCAAGTGCCTGATCGTGCGCGGCTCCGACAACGGGACCGTCCCCGAGCAGTACGAGTGCCTGAACTTCGCCGACCAGTTCTGGCAGAAGGTCATGACCGACGACCCCGACGTCTTCAAGCTGAAGAACTTCAACAGCGGCAAGTGCCTGACCCTGCAGGGCTTCGAGAACGACAAGAACCCGTTCCAGTACGACTGCGAGGACTACGCGGACCAGAGGTGGTACATCCGTTAGGGCCGGTGGGTCCTAGCGGACCGTGCGCAGCGCTCTCACCAGGGCCTGGGCGCGCGGGTCGGCCGTGACCGTCTTGCGCATCCCGTTGGTGACATAGCCGAAGGCGATCCCTGACTCGGGGTCGGCGAAGCCGAGCGAGCCGCCCCGGCCCGGGTGGCCGAAGGAGCCCGGGGCGAGCAGCGGCGAGGCGGGGCCGTGCAGCATGTATCCGAGGCCGAAGCGGGTGCCGACCAGCAGCACGCGGTCGGTGCCCGCCGACTCCTCCGTGCGGGCCAGGGCCAGCGTCGCCGGGGCGAAGAGCCGCGCGGCGCCGTCGACCGGGCCCAGCGTCGCCGCGTAGAAGCGGGCGAGCGAGCGGGCGGTGGCGACGCCGGCCGAGCCGGGCAGCTCGGCCGCCCGGTACACCGGGTCGTTCTCGTCGGGCGCCGGCTCGATCACCCCGAAGGCCCGCCGGGTCAGCGACTCCGGGTCCTGGTACGCCTCGGAGACCGCGCGCTTGGGGCGCAGCCGAAGGGCGCCGCCGTCGGCGGGCTCCCGCTCCTCCACCGGGCCGAGGCGCCCGACCCGGTGGGCCTCGGCGTCCGGCAGCCCGATCCACAGGTCCAGGCCGAGCGGGGCGGCTATCTCCTCGGCCACCCAGCGGCCGATCGTGCGCCCGGTGACCCGGTGGACCAGGCCGGAGAGCAGCCAGCTGAAGGTGTGCGCGTGGTAGCCGTGAGCCGTCCCCGGCTCCCAGACGGGCGCCTGGGCCGCGATGGCGGCGGTGGCCGTCGGCAGGTCGACCGCCTCGGCCAGGGTCAGCGGGCGGTCCAGGACCGGCACCCCCGCGCGGTGCGCGAGGAGCCCGCGCACGGTCACCCGGTCCTTGCCCGCGGCCTTGAACTCGGGCCAGTACGTGCCGACCGGGGCGTCCAGGTCGAGCAGCCCGCGCTGGTGCAGCAGCAGCGGCACGGCGGCGGCGACGCCCTTGGTCGCGGAGCGGACGACCTGGGCGGTGTCCTCCGCCCAAGGGGCGCCGCCGTCGACGTCCTTGGTGCCCGCCCACAGGTCGACGACCTTCACGCCGTCCCGGTAGACGGCCACGGCCGCGCCCCGCTCGCCGCGCTGCTCGACGTTGCGCAGGAACGCGTCCCCGACCGGCTCGAAACCGGCCTCCACCGTGCCCCTGACGTCCACCTGGCCCACGCTCCCTCGTCCCCGCTCGTCGTTCGCTCCCCCACGGCCCTCCATGGTGCAACGTGGGCGGCGACCGGCCGATTCCGGGGGTCGGGGCCGTCGGGATGCGCTCAGGCCACCGAGCTCGGCACGAAGCCGTACGGGAGTTCCAGCCGGTGCCGGGCCATGAGCTCCTCGTCGGCGAGGATGCCGGCGGTCCGCCCGTCGGCCGCGATGACGCCCTCGCTGAGGATCACCGCGCGCGGGCAGAGCTCCAGGGCGTACGGCAGGTCGTGGGTGACCATGAGGACGGTGACGTCCAGGGCACGCAGGATGTCGGCGAGCTCGCGGCGCGAGGCCGGGTCCAGGTTGGACGAGGGCTCGTCGAGGACCAGGATCTCCGGCTCCATCGCGAGGACGGTCGCGACGGCGACCCGGCGGCGCTGCCCGAAGGACAGGTGGTGCGGCGGCCGGTCGGCGAACTCCGCCATGCCGACCCGCTCCAGGGCCCGGTGGACCACCGCCTCCAGCTCCGCGCCCCGCACGCCCGCCGCGGCCGGCCCGAAGGCCACGTCCTCGCGGACGGTCGGCATGAAGAGCTGGTCGTCGGGGTCCTGGAAGACGATGCCGACCCGGCGCCGGATCTCCGCGAGGTTCTTCTTGGCGACCGGCAGCCCGGCGACGGTCACGCCGCCCGCGCCGCCCGTGAGGATGCCGTTGAGGTGCAGGACCAGGGTGGTCTTGCCGGCGCCGTTGGGGCCGAGCAGGGCGACCCGCTCGCCGCGCCCGACGGTCAGGTCGACGCCGAACAGGGCCTGGTGGCCGTCGGGGTAGGCGTAGGCGAGGCCCCGGACGTCCAGGGACGGGGCGGCCGACGGGGAGGGTGTGGTCATAGCGTCCATCCGAGGAGGCAGATCAGGAGGGCGGCGAGCGGCAGCGCGGCGGCGTACCGCCACTGGGCGGGGGTCGCGGTGACCTCGTCGATGACCGGCATGGACCCGGTGTAGCCGCGGCTCACCATCGCGAGGTGGACGCGCTCGCCGCGCTCGTAGGAGCGGATGAAGAGGGCGCCGGCCGACTTGGCGAGGACGCCCCAGTGGCGGACGCCCCGGGCCTCGAAACCGCGCGAGCGGCGGGCGATCGACATCCGGCGCATCTCGTCGGTGATGACGTCCCCGTAGCGGATCATGAACGAGGCGATCTGGACGAGCAGCGGGGGCAGCCGGAGCCGCTGGAGGCCGAGGAGCAGGGCGCGCAGCTCGGTGGTGGCGGCGAGGAGCACGGAGGCGGCGACGCCCAGGGTGCCCTTGGCCAGCACGTTCCAGGCGCCCCACAGGCCGGGGACGGAGAGGGAGACGCCGAGGACGGTGGTCCGCTCGCCGGGCACCACGAAGGGCATCAGCACGGCGAAGGCCACGAACGGGACCTCGATGAGCAGCCGCTTCAGCACGAAGCCGCCCGGCACCCGGGCCCGCCAGGCGACCACGCCGAGCAGCGCCGCGTACCCGGCGAAGGCCCAGACCGCCTCGCGCGGCGTGGAGACGACCACGACGACGAAGGCGAAGACGGCCGCCAGCTTGGCGTGCGGGGGCAGCGCGTGGACCGGCGAGTCCGCCCGCCGGTAGAGCTTGTGGGCGTGCCCCGCGCCCATCAGGCGTCCGCGTCCGCGTGCCCGTCCGCGGGCACGGCCCTGCGGCGGCGGACGGCCCAGAAGGCGCCGCTGCCGACGGCGAGGGTCGCGCCCACGCCGATGACCCCGGCGAGACCGCCGGACAGGCGCGCGTCGGAGACGTCCTTGACTCCGTAGTCGGCGAGCGGCGAGTCGGCCGCGGCGTGCGGCTCCACCTTGCTGTCGATGCCCTTGTCGGCGGCGACCTTCTCCAGGCCGTCGGGGCTCGCGGAGGCGTAGAAGGAGACGAAGCCGGCCAGGACGAGGGCGGTGACCACGCCGCCGATCCAGAGGGGGCGCGAGGAGCGGGGCGCCGCCGGGGCGGGGGCGGGCGTGGCCTCGACGGGCGTGGCGTCGATGAGCTCGCCGCCCACGCGCAGCTTGAGCGGGGCGGTCAGGCCGCGCGCGCCGTGCACGAGGTCGGGGCGGACGGCGATGACCGCGCCGACGGTGAGCATGGTGATCACGGCCTCGCCGACGCCGATGAGGACGTGGACGCCGACCATCGCGGTCAGGACCTTGCCGATCGGTACGTCGGTGGTGCCGCCGATCGCGTAGATCGCCGTGAAGGCGGTGGCGGCGGCGGGCACGGAGACCAGGGCGGCGACGAAGGAGGCGACGGTCACCGAGCGGCGGGTGCGCGGCAGCGCGAGGACCAGGCCGCGGAAGAGCGCGTAGGACACGACGACGGTGACGACGCCCATGACGGTGATGTTCACGCCGAGCGCGGTGAGCCCGCCGTCGGCGAAGAGGACGCCCTGCATGAGCAGGACGATGGCTATGCAGAGGACGCCGGTGTAGGGGCCGACGAGGATCGCGGCGAGGGCGCCTCCGAGGAGGTGCCCGCTGGTCCCGGCCGCGACGGGGAAGTTGAGCATCTGCACGGCGAAGATGAAGGCGGCGACGAGGCCCGCGAGCGGGGCCGTCCGCTCTCCCCCGTGGCCTCCCCCGAGCTCCTTGCGGGCCCCGCGCAGGCTGATGGCGACGGCGCCGGCGGCGACGACTCCGGCGACGGCCGATACGGGGGCGTTGATGAATCCGTCAGGTACATGCACAACGGGCATCATAGGGCGCTCCTGCGAAGGGCTTGCAAGAGCGTAGAGAACACAAAAACGGGGCTCTCGCTCGGCACATGCGCCGGTACATATGCGACATTGGATGACAAACACGACGAGTGTGAGACCGTGAGGAGTCGTCCGATGACGCGCAGCCCGAACGCCCACGCCGTCGAGAGCCCTGCCGTCGAGAGCCCTGCCGTCGAGCGCGCCGCCTCCGGGAGCCCAGCCGTCGAGGGCCGGGCCTCCGAGGACCGCTCCGTCGAGGACCGCTCCGTCGAGGACCGGGCGCGGGGCCGGATCGTCACCGACGCCCCGCTCTCCCGGCCCGTCCCGGTCGACCTCCGCTACGACGCCGGCTTCTCCCCCGCCACCGTCCGCTTCGTCTTCCCCGGAGGCATCGAGTGGTCCTTCCCCCGCTCGCTCCTGGAGACCGGGCTGCGCGGGCCCGCCCGGCGCGGGGACATCGGGGTCTGGCCCTGCGGCCGGGTCCAGACGGTCGTCGAGTTCCACGGCGTCGACGGGGTGGCCGTGGTCCAGTTCGACACGACGGCCCTGATGCGCTTCCTCCGGCACACCTACGCCGCCACCGCGTCGGACTCGACGCGATGACGGCGTAGGGTCGCGTCGGCTCCCCGTCCCCACAGGTTCCGGCGCGGTCCGGGGCCCGCCGCCCGCTCAAGCGGCGGCCCCGGAGGTCAGGGGCAGGGGGTCAGACGGAGACCAGCTCCTTCTTCCCGTCGCCGGGCTCCCCGGCGTCGCCCTCGCCGTGCGCGTCCTTCGCGGCCAGGGCCTCGCCCTCGACGTCCACGTTGGGCAGCACCCGGCCGAGCCACTTCGGCAGCCACCAGGCCTTGTGGCCGAGCAGCGCCAGCACCGCCGGGACGATCGCCATGCGGACCACGAAGGCGTCGAAGAGGACGGCGACGGCGAGACCGAAGCCGATCATCTTGATCATCTGCTCGTCCATGCCGATGAAGCCGGAGAAGACCGCGATCATGATCACCGCGGCGGCGGTGACCACCCGGGCGCTGTGCTTGAAGCCGGCCACGATCGCCTCGCCGGGGCGCGCCCCGTGGACGTACGCCTCGCGCATCCGGGTGACGAGGAAGACCTCGTAGTCCATGGCCAGGCCGAAGACCACGCCCACCATGAAGATCGGCATCATCGACATGATCGGGCCGGTCTGCTCGACCCCGAACAGGCTGCCCAGCCAGCCCCACTGGAAGACCGCGACGACCGCGCCGAGGGCGGCGACCACGGAGAGCAGGAAGCCGAGGGCCGCCTTCAGCGGGACCAGGACCGAGCGGAAGACCACCATCAGAAGCAGGAAGGCGAGGCCGACGACCAGCGCCAGGTAGGGCAGCAGCGCGTCGTTCATCTTCTGCGAGAAGTCGATGTTCATCGCGGTGGCGCCGGTGACGAGCACGTCGTCGCCGGTGGCGCCGCGGATGTCGTGCACCAGCTCCTCGGTGTCGTGCGAGGACGGGCGGTCCTTCGGGATCACCGTGATCATCGCGGCGTCGCCGGCCTTGTTCGGGGTCGGCGGGGTGACCGCCACGACGCCGTCCAGGCCCTTGATGGTGTCCACGGTCTTGTCGGCGGTCGCCTTGTCGCCGTCGACGACGACGAGCAGCGGGCCGTTGAAGCCGGGCCCGAAGCCCTCGGAGAGCAGGTCGTAGGCGCGCCGCTCGGTCGTGGAGACGGCCTTGACGCCGTCGTCCGGCAGGCCCATCTCCAGGGAGGCGGCCGGGACGGCGATCGCGCCGAGGCCGAGGACACCGACCAGCAGGACGAACACGGGGCGGCGGATGACGAAGCGGGCCCAGCGGGTGCCGCCGTTGGCCTTCCCGCCCGAGGGGTCGGCGGAGACGGCGGCCCCGTCGGACGCCGCCGCGCCCTTGCGCTGCTTGCGGCCGAGGACCTTGTCGCCGGCGAAGCCCAGCAGGGCCGGGATGAGGGTGAGCGCGATCAGGACGGCGATCACGACCGTACCGGCGGCGGCGAAGCCCATCTTCGTCAGCATCGGGATGTTGACGACGGCCAGGCCGACCAGCGCGATGACCACGGTGAGGCCGGCGAAGACCATGGCGGAGCCGGCGGTGCCGACGGCGCGCCCGGCGGCCTCCTCCTTGCCCCGGCCCTCGGCGAGCTCCGCGCGGTAGCGGGAGACGATGAAGAGGGCGTAGTCGATGCCGACCGCGAGGCCGATCATCATCGCGAGGGTGGAGGTGGTGGAGCCGAGGTCCAGGACGTTGGCGAGCGCGGTGATCGTCGAGACGCCGATGCCGACGCCGATGATCGCGGTGAGCAGCGGCAGTCCGGCGGCGACCAGCGAGCCGAAGGTGATGACGAGGACGATGCCGGCGATGACCACGCCGACGACCTCGCCCGCGCCGGTCTCCGGGATGCTCTGGAGCGCGTCGCCGCCGATCTCGACGGTCAGGCCCTGGCCCTGCGCGGAGTGGCCGGCCTCCTTGAGCGCGTCACGGGTCGCGTCGGTCAGCTCCATGCCGCTGACCTTGTACGAGACGGAGACGTAGGCGATCCGGCCGTCCTGCGAGACGGCCTGCGCGGTGTACGGGTCGGTGACCCGGGCGACCTGGTCGGAGCTCGTCTTCAGCGCGGCGACGGTCTCCTCGACCTTCGCCTTGTTGGCCGGGGTCTTCATGGTCTGGCCGGCCGGGGCCTCGAAGACCACCCGGGCGGTGGCGCCGTCGGCGTTGCCGCCGGGGAAGCGCTCTTCGAGCAGGTCGAAGGCGCGCTGCGCCTCGGTGCCGGGGATCGAGAAGGAGCTGGAGGTCGCGGTGGGGGCGGTGGCGGCTCCGATGCCGGCGACGGCGAGGAGGGCCACCCAGAGCAGGGCGACGAGCCGTCGGCGCCGGAAGGCGGAACGGCCGAGCTTGTAGAGGAACGTGGCCACGGGGGCGTACTCCCGGTGTGAGTGGGACAGGGCATGGGGAGCCGGCCCGACGGCGTGAGCGGTGCGCAACGTCAGGAGGTGGGTACTGCGGTGTGGGTACTGCGAGGTGGTACTGCGGTGGGTGGTGCGGGGTACCGGCCGTGGGGAGGCCGGTGGGCGGGGTCGCTGTCGGTACGGGTGTCGGTCAGGCGCCGAGTGAGGGGAGCACGACGGCGTTGACGTAGGCGGTGAGGAAGGCGGCGTCGACCGGCCGGTCCTCGATGAGCGGCCGGGCGACGAACGCGCCGATCAGCATGTGGGGGATGAGCTTCAGCGCCGGGTTGTCGGCGGCGATCTCCCCCCTCCGCACGGCCCGCTGGAGCAGATCGTCGAGCCCGTTCATCTCGGGTTCGACGAGCAGCTCGCGCATGGCCTGGAGCAGATCGGGGTTGTCGTGGACGGCGTGGGCAAGACCCCGCATGAGCGCGGCGTCCTTCTCCAGCCGGCAGTCGTCGGTCCGCTCCAGCAGCACCTCGAAGTCACCGCGCAGGCTGCCGGTGTCGATCTCGCCGAGCTGGACCGGCTTGTCGTGCCGGAGCGCCATGACGACGAGCTGAGGCTTGCTCCCCCACTGGCGGTAGAGGGTGGCCTTGCTGGACCGGGTGCGGGCGGCGACGGCGTCCATGGTGAGGGCGTCGTAGCCGACCTCGCGCAGCAGATCGAGCACGGCCGTGTAGAGCTCGGACTCCCTTTCGGGGGTGAGCCTGCTGGCCATGACCGGCCTCCTGTCGAGCGAACGAAACGGTTTCGTACACCACGACGATATACCCGGGCCGACTGCGAAACGAAACGGTTTCGTACGTGTCCTGGGCCACACTCGGGCCACGCTCGGGGCGCACCCCGGACCGCCCCCGGGCCCCCGTCCGCCCCCGTCCGCCCCCCGTCCGGCTGTCGTCTCGGGCACACGTACGAGTTGCCGCACCCCCCGTGCGCGGAAAGCATGAGGAGGTGAGTGACGACCTCGCGTATCTCCGCTTCCCGCACCTCCACGGCGAGCTGCTGTGCTTCGTGACCGAGGACGACCTCTGGGTCGCCCCGCTCGTGCCCGGGGGCCACCGCCCCGGGCGGGCCTGGCGGATCACCGCCGACCGGACCAGGGTCGGCCCCCCGCGCTTCTCCCCCGACGGCCGCCACCTCGCCTACACGAGCTGGCGCAGCCTCGACCCCGAGATCCACCTCGCCCCCGTCGACGGCGGCCCGGCCCGGCGGCTCACCTACTGGGGCTCGACCGACACCCGGGTCTGCGGCTGGTCTCCGCCCGACGGCGACGGGCGCTCCGACATCCTCGCCGTCTCCTCCCACGGGCAGCCCTTCTCGTACTACTCCTGGGCCTACACCGTCCCCACCGACGGCACCCCCGGCGGCCGGATGCCCTGGGGCCCGGTCTCCGACATCGCCGTCGCCGACCTCGCCCTCGCCGACGACGCCGGACAGCGCCGCACCCTCCTCCTCACCGGCCGCCCGCCGCACGAGCCCGCCGCCTGGAAGCGCTACCGGGGCGGCGCCATGGGACGCCTCTGGCTGCACGGCGAACGCCTCCTGGAAGAGCTCGGCGGGCAGTTCGAGTCGCCGCTGATCGTCGCCGCGCCCGAGGCGGAGGGCGGGCACCGGATCGCCTTCCTCTCCGACCACGAGGGCATCGGCAACCTCTACTCCTGCCGCCCCGACGGCGGCGGACTGCGCCGTCACACCGACCACGACGCCTTCTACGCCCGGCACGCCTCCAGCGACGGGCGCCGGATCGTCTACCAGTGCGCGGGCGAGCTGTGGATCGTCGAGGACCTGGGCGCCGGGGGCCGGCCGCGCCGCCTCGACGTCCGGCTCGGCGGGCCCCGCACCGGCCGCCGCCCCTACCAGGTGCCCACCGCCCACCACGTGGACGCGCTCTCGGTCGACGAGACCGGACGGGCCAGCGCCGTCTCCGTGCGCGGCAGCCTCTACTGGCTGACCCACCGCGACGGCCCGGCCCGGACCATCGCGGACACCCCGGGCGTACGGGTCAGGCTGCCCGAGATGCTGGGCAGTGGTGGCCAGGTCGCCTACGTCACGGACGCGGAGGGCGAGGACGCCGTCGAGATCGCCTCCCTCCCGCGCGCCAGCGGCGATCGCGCACCGCGCCGGCTCGCGGCGGGGCGGCTGGGCCGGGTCGAGGAGATGACCGCCGCCCCCGACGGCGACCGCCTGGCGATCGCCTCCGACGACGGCCGCCTGCTCCTCCTCACGACGACGGACCCGGAGGAACCGACGGCGGGGGAACCGGCGACGGAGGAGGCCGAGGAGGCGGCGGAGGCCGAGGAGGCGGCGGAGGCGGACAGGAAAGAGGACAAGGAGGCGGCCAAGGAGAAGGCCGAGGAGGCGGACAGCGCGGCGGACGGCGTTGCGGGCGGGCGCGAAGACCCCGCCCCCGGCGACGTCACCGAGCTCATCCGTTCCGTCAACGGCCCCGTCCGCGACCTCGCGTTCTCCCCCGACGGGAGCTGGCTCACCTGGTCCCATCCGGGGATCGGGCGCTCGCTGCGCTCGATCAAGATGGCCCGGATCTCCGGGCCAGGCGCGCCCGTCATCGTGGACGTCACCAACGGGCGCTTCGAGGACGAGAACCCGGTCTTCACCAGCGACGGGCGCTACCTCGCCTTCCTCTCCTGGCGGGGCTTCGACCCGGTGTACGACGTGCACACCGGCGACCTGTCCTTCCCGCTGGGCTGCCGCCCCTACCTCGTACCGCTCAACTCGGCGACCCCGTCGCCCTTCGCGCTGCTGCCCGACGGGCGGCCCGCGGCGGGCGGCATGGACCCCGCCGACGAGGGAGCGGGCACCGGCGACGGCACGGTGACCGTCGAACTCGAAGGGCTCGCCGAGCGGGTGACGCCCTTCCCGGTCAGCGCCTCCAAGTACTCGGCGCTGTCCCCGGTCACCGGCGGCGGCCTGGTCTGGCTGCGCTGGCCGATCTCCGGCGCGCTCGGCGAGACCTTCGCCAACCCCTCGGACCCCTCGCCCCGCCCCACCCTGGAGCACTACAACATCACCAAGGCGCGCAAGGCCGAACTCGTCGACCACCTCGACTGGTTCGCGGTCAGCGGCGACGCCTCGCGGCTGGTCGTCGTCGACGAGGGCGAGCTGCGCGCCGTACCCGCCAACGAACCCGGCGACCTCGACTCCACCGTCTACCTGGACCTGCGCCGGATCGTGCACGAGGTGGACCCGGCGGCCGAGTGGCGGCAGGCCTTCGACGAGGCGGGCCGGATCGTGCGCGCCTACTTCTGGGAGCCGGGCCTGGGCGGGGTCGACTGGACGGCGGTACTCGACCAGTACCGGCCGCTCGTCGAACGCTGCGCCTCACCCGACGAGTTCGCCGACCTGCTCCGCGAGGTCTTCGGCGAACTCGGCACCTCCCACGCGTACGTCACCCCCGCCCGGCGCAACGAGGGCCCGCCGCACTACCAGCGCGCCCAGGGCCTGCTGGGCGCCAACCTGGTGTGCCGGGAGGACGGCTGGCTGGTCAAGCGGATCCTGCCGGGCGACTCCTCCGACTCCAAGGCCCGCTCCCCGCTGGCCGGCACCGGCATCCGCGAGGGCGCGGTCCTCACCCACGTCGACGGCCGCCCGGTCGACCCGGTCACCGGCCCCTACCCGCTGCTCTCCGGCACCGGCGGCACCACCGTCGAGCTGACGTTCCGGCCTACCGGGTCGCCGGGCCGCTCCCGCCGCGTCGCCGTCGTCCCGCTCGTCGACGAACGCCCGCTGCGCTACCAGGACTGGGTGGCCAAGCGGCGCGCGGTGGTGCGGGAGCTCAGCGGCGGGCGCTGCGGCTATCTGCACATCCCCGACATGGGCGGCTCCGGCTGGGCGCAGTTCAACCGCGACCTGCGCATGGAGGTCTCCCGGCCGGCCCTGATCGTGGACGTCCGGGGCAACGCCGGCGGGAACATCAGCGAGCTGGTGATAGAGAAGCTGACCCGCCGGATCCTCGGCTGGGACCTGACCCGCAACGCCCAGCCCGTCTCGTACGCCTCGAACGCGCCGCGCGGCCCCGTCGTCGCGCTCGCCGACGAGGCCACCTCCTCCGACGGCGACATGATCACCGCCGCGTTCAAGCTGCTCGGGCTCGGCCCCGTGGTCGGCCAGCGCACCTGGGGCGGCGTCGTCGGCATGACCGGGCGGCACCGGCTCGGCGACGGCACGCAGATCACCGTGCCGATGAACGCGGCCTGGTTCCCGGAGTACGGCTGGTCGATCGAGAACCACGGGGTGGAGCCGGACCTGGCGGTGCTGCGCACCCCGCTCGACTGGGCGGAGGGACGGTACGCGCAGCTCGACGACGCCGTGCACATCGCGCTCGCCCTGCTCGACGAGAAGCCCGCGGCGAACCCGCCGGGCTACGAGGACCTGCCGGACCGCTCCCGCCCGAAACTGCCGCCGAGGTCCAGCTCGTAGGCGATCCCCGGCTCGTCGGCGGGCTCGGCGGCCCCGGACCCGGCCCCCGCGCCACCAGGGCCCCCCGGCCCGACCGGCAGCCGCACGCCCCCCACCGCGCCGAAGCCGACCCGGGCCAGCACGGCCCGGGACGGCCCGTTGCCGAGGGTGGTCGCGGCGGTCAGCCGGCTCAGCCCGTACTCCTCGCGGGCCAGCCGGCACAGCTCCCGCACCGCACCGGTCGCGAGCCCGCGGCCGGTGGCCTTCTCGGCGAGCCGGTAGCCGAGTTCGGCGCTCCCGCCGGCCAGGTCCAGCAGGTTGAAGCGGCCCAGGATCTCGCCGTCGTCCCCGACGAGCACGTGGAAGACGATCCCGCCCTCCTCCTGCTCGTCGAGCAGCGCCCGGTGGCGGTCCTCGAAGGCGTCGAAGTACGCGTCGCCCCGGTCCGGCACGGAGGCGGCGAAGAAGGCCCTGTTCTCCCGCTCGAACGCGAGCAGGGCGGGCGCGTGGTCGGGTCGCAGTCGCTCAAGTACGGGCATGGGCGCCACCGTACGGAACGGGGCGCCCCGCCGCCCCGGGTTATGGCGGGGACGCGCGAAGGCGCACCCGGCGTCCCGGGTGCGCCTTCCTCGCCGATCGCCGGCCGGACACCGGAGCTCAGGCGTCGTAGTCCTGGTCGAAGCGGTCCTGCGCCTCCTGCTGGGCACGCTGCGAGTCCTGCGACTCCCGCGACTGGTCTCTGCCCCGCGCGGCCCGCTGGGACGCCTCGTCCTTCTTCGAGCCCACGGCGTCCTGCGCCCTGTCCGCGAGCTCGCGCGCCTTGTCCTGGAACTGGTCCTTGATGCCCATGAGGGTTCACTCCTAGAAGGGTGTGAGGGGACGGGGCGGACTCGCCCCTTGGGCCTCGACCAGCGTGGCACGGCGGGTCACCCCGCGCATGTCGACCGGCTACCGCGCGTCACACCCACGCGTCACACCCGTTCGCCGCGCTCCTGCTCGTCGGCCGCGCCGCCCGCGCCCACCAGCCCCTTGGACACCGAGGAGAGCCTCGGTTCGAAGCGGCGCATCTCGCGCTGCCCGACGGAGGCGATGATCCCGGGGAGGTAGCCGCGGGTGGACTGCATCCCGCGCAGCCACCACTGGGCGTAGACGTGCGCGGAGCGGCGCTCGATGCCCGCCACGATCCGGTCGACGGCCGGGCCGAGCGGATACGTGCGGTTCGACGGCCACGGCAGCCGCTGCCGCAGCTCCTTCATCACGTCGTCCTGGTCGGCGCCCCGCACCATGTCCGTGTCGGTCCAGGAGAGATAGCCGACGCCGACCCTCACGCCCTTGTAGGCGACCTCGGCGCGCAGGCTGTGCGCGAAGGCCTCCACGCCGGACTTGGAGGCGCAGTACGCCGTCATCATCGGGGCGGGGGTCATCGCCGCGAGCGAGGCGATCTGGAGGAAGTAGCCGCGCGACTCCATCAGGACGGGCAGGAAGGCCCGGGCCGTGACGGCGCCGCCGATGAGGTTGACCTCGATGACCCGCCGCCAGGCGGCCGGATCGGAGTCGACGAAGGGACCGCCCGAGGCGACACCCGCGTTGGCGACCACGATGTCCACCTTGCCGAAGCGCTCCTTCACCTCGGCGGCGACCGTGGCCATGGCCTCGTGGTCGGTGACGTCCGCGTGCCACCAGTCGGCCTCGGTGTGCAGCCGGCCGGCGACCTCCTTGAGCAGCTCGGGCTCAAGGCCGACCAGGGCGATCTTCGCGCCGCGTGCCGACAGCTTGCGGGCCAGCAGCTCGCCGACCCCTCGGGCGCCGCCGGTGACGACGGCGACCTGCCCCTCCAGACTGACCCTGCTCATGCGCCGGCCTCCTCGTTCTGCTTCGAGTCGCTCTGCTTCGCGCCCAGGTAGGTGAGCGTCAGTTCGCGGATCTGCGCGGTGACGGCCTCCGGGGCCTCCACCGGTGTCATGTGCCCCATCCCGGCCAGCTCGACCAGGCCCGCGCAGTGCGGCAGGGCCTCGGCCATGGCGCGGGAGTGGACCGGCGGGGTGAGCCGGTCGGCGGTGCCGACGAGCACCGCCACGGGCAGCCGCAGCTCCCGCACCCCGGCCTCCAGGTCGAGCCCGGACAGCACGTGGGACCAGCCGACCCGGGCGGCGCGCGGGCAGGCGTGCACGATCCGGGCGCAGGCGTCGACCCGGTCGGGGGCCGAGCCCGGTCCCATCGTCGCGTACTTGAGGATCTTCTTCGAGACGGCGTTGACCGGCCCGAGGGGTGCCTTGGCGCCGAGTACGGAGGCGGTGAGGCGGGTGCGCAGCCGGCCCGGCCGCAGCGGCAGCACCCGCGACTCGGCGGTGAGCCGGGAGGGCCCGGTCGAGCAGAGCAGGACGGCGGCGGCGTAGGTGCGCAGGGCGGGGCGCCCGGCGGCGGCCATCACGGTCATGCCGCCCATGGAGTGCCCGGCCAGGACGGCCCGCTCGCCGGGCCCGAGGGTGGCGGCGAGCACGGCCTCCAGGTCGTCGGCGAGCGCGTCCGTGGCGAATCCCTTGCCGCCGGGGGCGGGCAGGGGGCTGCGTCCGTGGCCGCGCTGGTCGTAGGCGATGACCCGGTGGTCGGCGGCGAGGTCCCGGATCTGGGCGTCCCAGAAGCGGGTGGAGCAGGTCCAGCCGTGGGCGAGGACGACGGCGGGGGCGCCCTCGGGTCCGTACACCTCGACGTGGAGGGTGGAGCCGTCGGCGGAGAGCGCGGTCAGCTCGCGCGCGGCGGGGCTCACTTGGCGCTCTCCTTGCGGCGCGGGGCACGGCGGGCGGCGGCGGGCTTGGCGGCGGCGCGCAGCACCTCGTACTCGGCGAGGTCCACGGTCCGGGTCTCGCGCCGGAACTCGCCGGTGGTGCCGGGCCACAGGGTGGTGTTGCGCCCGTTGGCGTCCAGGTACCAGCTCTCGCAGCCGCCGGACTTCCACACGGTCCGCTCCATGCGGGCCTGGACCTTGCGGTTCCAGGCGCCGACGGCGGAGGGCCGGGCGGCGAGCGCGGCCCGCCCGCCGAGGACGTCGAGCTGGCGCAGGTAGTCGGCCAGGTAGTTCAGCTGGGACTCGATCATGAGGATCATGGAGGAGTTCCCGAGGCCGGTGTTGGGCCCGATGATCGTCATCCAGTTGGGGAAGCCGGCGGCGGTGGCGCCGCGCAGCGACTCCATGCCGCTCTTCCAGTGGTCGGCGAGCGAGCGCCCCTCCTGGCCGATCACGCGGGGGGCGATCGGCATGTCGGTGACGTGGAAGCCGGTGCCGAAGACGATCACGTCGGCCTCGGTCTCGGTGCCGTCGGAGGCGACGAGGACGTTGCCCCGGACCTCCTTGAGCCCGGCGGCGACGACGTCGACGTTGGGCCGGGCGAGCGCCGGGTAGTACGCGTTGGACAGCAGGATCCGCTTGCAGCCGATCCGGTACGAGGGGGTCAGCTTGGCCCGCAGCGCCGGGTCCTTGATCGACTTGGCCATGTTGGCCTTGGCGAGCCGCTCGACCAGGCCCAGCGCGGTGGGGCGCTTGGTGAAGGCGCTGACCTGGAGCTCGCGGATGCCCCAGAGGACGCCTCGGCGGGCGGCCGTGGTGAAGGGGAGCTGGCGGTGCAGCCAGCGCTCGGCGCCGCTGATGGCGCGGTCCGCGCGGGGCATGACCCAGGGGGGCGTGCGCTGGAAGAGGGTGAGCCGGCCGACCTTCGGCTGGATGGCCGGGACGATCTGGATGGCGGAGGCGCCGGTGCCGACGACGGCGACGCGCTTGCCGGTGAGGTCGTGGTCGTGGTCCCACTGGGCGGAGTGGAAGACCTTGCCGGTGAAGCCGTCGAGCCCGGGGATGTCGGGGATCTTGGGGTCGGAGAGCGGCCCGGTGGCGGAGACGACGACGTCGGCGGAGAAGGCGCCGCGGCTCGTCTCGATGTCCCACTTGAGCCCGTCCTCGTCCCAGACCATCCGCATGACCTCGTGCCCGAGGCGCAGGTGCGGCCGGATCCCGAAGGTGTCGGCGACGTGCTCCAGGTAGGCGCGGATGTGGCGCTGGCCGGAGAAGGCGCGGGGCCAGTCGGGGTTGGGGGCGAAGGAGAAGGAGTAGAGGTGGGAGGGGACGTCGCAGGCGCAGCCGGGGTAGCTGTTGTCGCGCCAGGTGCCGCCCACGGATTCGGCCCGCTCCAGGACGACGAAGTCGGTGATCCCCTCGCGCCGCAGCCGGACGGCGGCCCCGAGTCCGCCGAATCCCGATCCGATCACCGCCACCCGTACGTGCTCGTGCTTCGCCATGCCGCCTCCCGTGCGCCCGGCCAAGATTCCGCCAGCAATCACTGGCACAATCGGGACTGTAGAGCAGCGGCATACCGAGCGGTAGGGGTACGACCGGGGAAAGTTACCGGCGGTACAACATAGGCTGGCGGGCGTGTCGAGACGATCAGGAGCAGGGGTGGGGACGCACGGTCCTGAACGGAAGACGGGGGCGGAGGTGACGGCTGTGGCGACCGCGACGCCAGAGACAGGCACGGACAAGGGCACGGGCACGGGCACGGGCACGAACGCAGGCACGGACAGGGACGCGGGCACGGAAACAGGCACAGACGCAGGTGCGGGTTCGGGTTCGGGCACCCGCGAATACCGCATGACCGACCTGGCGGAGGCGGCCGGCATCACCGTGCGCACCCTGCGCTTCTACCGCGAGCGCGGCCTGATCCCGCCGCCGCGCCGGGAGGGCCGGATCGCCTGGTACGACGAGCGCCACCTGGCCCGCCTGCGGACGATCGCCGCACTGCTCGACCGGGGCCACACCCTCAACGGGATCGCCGACCTCACCGCGGCCTTCGAGTCCGGCCGGGACGTGGGCGAGGTCCTCGAACTGGGCACCCCGACGGAGGAGGAGCCGGTCCGGCTGACACCCGAGGAGCTGGCCGACCACTTCGCCGGGGAGGTCACCCCGGAGAACCTGGCGGCGGCGCTGGACCTCGGCTATCTGGCGACGGACGGCGAGGACATCGTCCACGTCAGCCGCCGCCTGCTGGACGTCTCCGCCGCGCTGGTCCGCGAGGGCGTCCCGCTGGCGGCGGTGCTGGCGGCGGGCGGCCGGGTCCGCGAGCACGCGGAGGCACTCGCGGAACTGTTCGCGGCCCTGCTCGGCACGTACGCCGCCGAGCAGGACCTCCAGCGCCTGCGCCCCCTGGCCAAGAGCGTGGTGGAGGCGGAACTCTCGCTGGCCCTGGACCGCCGCCTGCACCCCTGAGGACCCCGGAGGGCGACGGGGCTACACCCCGTAGACGGCGGTGACGGGCGCGTGGTCGCTCCAGCGCTCCTCGTGGGTGGCGGCCCGCTCGACGTACGCCTTGACGGCGCGCGCGGCGAGTCCGGGGGTGGCGACCTGGTAGTCGATCCGCCAGCCGCTGTCGTTGTCGAAGGCGCGCCCGCGGTAGGACCACCAGGAGTAGGGCCCCTCCTGCTCGGGGTGGAGCGCCCGCACGACGTCCACGTAACCGCCCTCCCCCTCCTCGAAGACCCGCCCGAGCCACTCGCGCTCCTCGGGGAGGAAGCCGGCGTTCTTGCGGTTGGCCTTCCAGTTCTTGAGGTCGGCCTCACGGTGGGCGATGTTCCAGTCGCCGCAGACGACGACCTCGCGCCCGTCGGCGGCGGCGCGGGCCTTGAGCTCCTTCAGGTACGGCAGGAACTCGCCCATGAACCGGATCTTCTCGTCCTGCCGCTCCGTCCCGACCTCACCGGAGGGCAGGTAGAGGCTGGCGACGACGACGCCGGGGAGGTCGGCCTCGATGTAGCGCCCGCTGGTGTCGAACTCGCTCGACCCGAAGCCGACGCGCACGGCGTCGGGCTCGCGGCGGGTGTAGAGCGAGACGCCGGCGCGGCCCTTGGCGGCGGCGGGGGCGTGGGCGGTGAACCAGCCCTCGGGGGCGCGGACCTCGGCGGGGAGCTGGGACTCCTCGGCGCGCACTTCCTGGAGGCAGACGGCGTCGGCGGAGGTCTGGGCCAGCCACTCGACGAAGCCCTTCTTGGCGGCGGCCCGGAGTCCGTTGACATTCGCGGTCGTGACAGTGAGCATCCCGGGAGAATACCGACACCACGCGCCAGCCGACAGCATACATGTACCATGCTCCGCATGGATATACGCCCCACGCCGTACGATCACCCCGACGCCGTCAAGCTGAACGACGCCGTGCAGCTCGAATACGCCGAGCGCTACAAGGACGACGACGGCGACGACGGTGAGGGCGACCTCACACCGCTCGACGCGACGATGTTCACCCCGCCGCGGGGCCTCTACCTGATCGCGTACGCGCCCGAGGGCCACCCGGTGGCGACCGGCGGCTGGCGCTCGCAGGAGGCGAACGAGGAGGGGTACGCGGACGGGGACGCCGAGCTGAAGCGGATGTACGTGATCCCCGAGGCCCGCGGCCTGGGCCTGGCCCGCCGCGTCCTGGGCGCCCTGGAGGCGGACGCGCGGGCGGCGGGCCGCACCCGCATGGTCCTGGAGACGGGCACGGCCCAGCCGGAGGCCATCGCCCTCTACACGTCGAGCGGCTACGAGCCGTGCGCGAAGTTCGGCTACTACCGCGACTACCCGAGCAGCCGCTGCTTCGCCAAGACCCTCTGACCCGTCCCCCTGGACGATCCCACCAACTCCTCTCCCGTCGCCCCGGGCAGCGCCCCTCGCCGATCTTCGGACCTTCCGTCAGTTCAGCCCCGCCCCACCCCGGCGGAAGACTCTCCGCCAGAGGCCGCGGCCTGCTCGGGCCGACGCCCATACGGAGGGAACAGCACCATGAGCGGTCAGCTGTACGACGAGATCGGCGAGGCGTTCGAGGGCTTCAAGACCCTTCCGCTGGCCCGCTACGGGGAGGTGCCCGGCTTCCTCGCGCTGGTGGGCGACGTGGCGGGCAGGTCGGTCCTGGACCTGGCCTGCGGAACGGGCTTCTACAGCCGCGAACTGAGGCGCCGGGGCGCCTCCCGGGTGCACGGCGTCGACATCTCCGGCGAGATGATCGCCGCGGCGCGCTCGCTGGAGGAGTCGGAGCCGCTGGGCATCTCGTACGAGGTGGGAGACATAGCCGAACTCCCCGCCCTCCCGGCCCGGTTCGACACGGCGGTGGCGGTGCAGGCGTTCAACTACGCGGACGACGTGGCGACGATCGCGCGGATGACGAAGGCCATCCACCGGAACCTGGCCCCGGGGGCGGACTTCTTCCTCTTCATGCAGAGCCCCGAATTCCGCTTCGGCGGCCCGTCGCTGGCCAAGTACGGCTTCCTCTGCGAGCCGACGGGCGAGGAGAACGAGGTGGGCCCCCAGATCAAGCTGACGGCCCTGCTCGACCCCCCGATCTCCTTCCACGCCCACCCGCCCCGCCGCGAGGTCTACGAGAACACCCTCCAGGCGGCCGGCTTCACGGACCTGACCTGGGTCCCCCTGGAGATCTCCCCGGCGGGCACGGAGAAATACGGCAAGGACTTCTGGACCGACTTCACCGACAACCCGGCCCTGACCATGCTCCACTGCCGAGCCTGACCCCCGGCCCGGGGCCGAACAGAGCACCACCCGACCCCGGGCACGCGGTCACCCCTGATAGGCGAGCACATCCAGCCAGACGCTCAGCAGCGATGCCTCGCCCTTGTAATCCCCCTTGGCGCCCCGCGCCGCCCGCACGCCCCGGTAGTTCCCCACGAGCCGCTCGGCCGTCCGCTCCACAGCCGCGGGCAGCCGATCGCGGATGTCCCCGTCCCAGTCGAAATACGCGGACCTCTCCTCATGCAGCCGCTCCAGGGGCAGGACCTCACGGCACGCGGCCCAGCAGATCAGCTCCGGCGCGTACGCGATGAGGTGCCCGGCCCCGCCCTTCAGCCGCCCCGGCAACGCGCTCAGCGCCTCCCGCGCCTTCTTGCGCGCCTGCACAGCCCGCAGCACCCCCAGCGGCCTCATGCGGTCATGGAAGACCTCCAGGTAGAGCCGGGTGCCGACGGACCCCCAGAACGCCTCAAGGCCCTGTTCCGTATCGACGAGGTTGCTCGCCTCCGGAGTCGGCGACGGCGACAGGCACGTCAACGCCCTGGTGACCTCCGGCATGGTGAACAGGCGCCCGCGCCGCCCTGCGACGGCACCGCGGCGCGGGTCGAAGGAGCCCTCGTCCTCCCAGTCCGCGTCCATGAGCCGGGCGATGTTGGGGCAGTGGATCAGCCCGTCCTGCGCGGTGGGCGCGTTGACGAGCACACCGGCTTCATGATGCAGCCGTGCGGCGAGCCCGGCGCCGGCCCCGCAGTAGATCTCCAGCCGCACGGTCGAGCGCGCGACGTGCTCCGGGCCCAGCGCCGCAGCGGCGTCGGCGATGACGCGGAGGCGCTGGAACCCGTCGATGCACCGCACCCCGTCGACCCACAACTCCCCGCCGAACCCCCGGACACTCCCCGCCCCCGCAACCTCGATGGCGTCCGCCACCAGCACGATGGCCCCCACCGCGCCGAACTCCTCGGGCGTACGGCGCAAGATCTCCGCCAGCCGCCGGTTGGTCGGCGTCTCGCCGAGGAATCCGCGCTTCGCCCGCAGCCGTCGCACGGCGTCGGGCCCCTGCGCGAGGGCAGCCAGGTCACCGGCGGACACGTCCACCACCCACCGCTCGGGCGATTGCATCCGCCGCAGCGGCCTCAACGTAAGAACCGGCCCGGCGGGAAAGGGCCACAACGCGGACGAGAAGTCTCCATTCATGCCGGACTAACCAGCCCGGCCCCGCAATGGTCGCGGTGATCACCCTCACGAAGCGCCTGGGCACGACCAGCAGGAGCCGAAGGAGTTCCGGCAGGCCGATGGCGACGAGATCAGCGCCGCCTTCGGAGTCCGCGTACAGGACCGGGCGTTCCTCGCCGCCGCTTCCGCGGCAGAAGTAGGTGCCCCCGGCACCGTCGCCCGCGAAGCCCTCCGACACCGCACCGTAACGGCAAGGGCTGACACCGCCCGCCGCTGGTTCTGGAGAGGGGCGGCGGCCTGATGTCAGTGGCGGGCAGGTGAATGCGGACCATCGACCGTGACGCCGTAGAGGCCATCCTGGCCGGGGCACCGCTGAGCTACGGGACGGTGGCCTCGTTGTCCTCCACGGCCGACTTCGAAGCGGTGGCGGCGCGCAGGCCCGCAGGCTGGGCTATGCCGTACTCGTCCAGTCGCCAGGAGACGAACGAGCCGTCCCGGATCCCTTCGATGTGGGCGGCGGGAAGGAACGCGTCGCGGAAGTGGGCGGGGTCGCCGGCGATCAGCTCGTCAGGGTGTTCGCGGCGGGCGGTCCGGCTCAAGCCGCTCACCAGCCGGACGGGACGGACCCCGACCGCCCCCACGCGCCCTCTGGATGAGCACCGCCCCGAGCGGACTCGTACAGACCCCGGGAACGACGAAGATCCCGCCCGATCTTGCGATCGGACGGGATCCTCTGTGTCTGTGGACCTGTGGGGATTTGAACCCCAGACCCCCTCGATGCGAACGAGGTGCGCTACCAGACTGCGCCACAGGCCCTTGCGACGTGTGAAACATTAGCATCCCGAGCGGCCTACGCGGAAATCCGCTCCCCCGCAGGTCAGCCGGGGGGCGTCGCGGCCCCCCGGCCGGGGTCATTCGTTGGCCGCCCGGGGGCGGTCGTCGTCCGCGTACTGGTCGAAGAGCGGGGTCCGGCCGTGGTCGCGGCGGGCGCGGGGCTGGGCCGTGCGCTGGCGGGGCGCCGGGGCAGGGGCGGGGGCCGGGGCCGGGTCCGCCGCCGTGGAGGAGCGGGCCGCGCTCCAGGTCTCCGGGTCCGTGATGTCGACGCCGCCCGAGGCGCGCGGGGCGACCGGGGCGGTGACGTACGTCGGGAGCGGCACCGGGACCGGCTCCCAGCTGTCGCCGCGGGCGGGCCCGCGCTCGCGCTGCTGGTCCACCCACTCGGCGTGGTCCGTCTGCTCGACCAGGGCGCGCCGCCCGGCCTCCTGCGGGGAGACCGCCGGCGCGGGCGCCGGGGTCTCGGCGGGGGCCGGTTCGGGCGTCGGGGCGGGCCGCCGGCTCTCGCGCAGGCGCGCGGCGGCGGCCTCCGCGTTGCGGCGGTCCATCACGTAGATGAAGCGCCGCCGCTCCTGGACCCGCAGGTACACGATGTACGCGCTCAGCAGCACCGCCGGGACGCCGGGCGCCCACAGGAAGGCGAGGCCGCCGACGGCCGCGACGACCGCGCCGAGCGTGAAGGCCAGGAACAGGAGCACGGTGGTGCGCCGGCGCCGGGCCAGCGCCTTGCCCCGGCGCGCCCGTTCGGCCGCCGCACTCGGCGCACGCCGGGCGGACGCCGGGGCGCCCCCCGGAGCGGGCGCGGGCGCCGAGGCGGGCGCCTGAGGCTGGTGCGGGGGCTGGGGCTGGGCGGGGGCCGGGTCCGGGAACTCCAGGCGGGCTTCCGTCCTGGCCGCGGGCGCGCTGAAGCCCCGGACGTCGACCGAGCTCAGATGCTCCGTCGCCGCGTCCGGGTCCACCTCGGGCGCCACTCCCTCGGCCGCGCGATCCCGGTCCCTGAGCTCCTTGGCGTACCGGCGCTCCATTCCCGCCCGTCCGGACAGCAGCCGGATGGCGGTGCTGAAGCGTTCCGTCGGACGGGCTTCGTTCAGCTCGTCCTGCCTGCGGAGCCACATCGGCACCAGGTAGGCGGCCCAGGCCCCGACGATGACTGCGTAGATGAGGCCGCTGCTGCTCACGCCTCACACCGTAGAGGGGTTCACACGGAGGGATCGGCCAATTGGGCCGGTGTGTCGCACGATCTGGCTGATATCACTGAATTTTTTTGTGATTGTTCAGACCGATTGAGCGCTTTGGGTGCCAACTGGGGATGAAATTCGAACACTTATGGCATTTCAATGGTGCTGACGGCGCGCCTGATGCCACCGGCGCAGCAGCCCCTCCGGGACCTCCTCAGCCGTCAGCGCGAACACCAGGTGATCCCGCCACGCCCCGTCGATGTGGAGGTACCGGGGCCGCAGCCCCTCCTCCCGGAAGCCCAGCTTCTCCACCACCCGCCGCGACGGGCCGTTCTCCGGCCGGATGCACACCTCCATCCGGTGCAGCCCCACCGCCCGGAAGCAGTGGTCGACCGCGAGCGCGACCGCCGTCGGCATGACGCCCCGCCCGGCCACCTCGCCGTCCACCCAGTACCCCACGTGCCCCGAGCACATCGAGCCCCAGGTGATCCCCGCCACCGTCAACTGCCCCACCAGACGACCCTGGTACTCGATCACGAACGGCAGCATCCGCCCCGCGTTCGCCTCGCCCCGCAGATGGCGCACCATCTGGCGGTACGTCGGGCGCTGCGCCACCGGCCCGCCCGGACCCGCCGGCGGGACGGTCGCCTCCCAGGGCCGCAGCCAGTCCCGGTTGCGCCGGTTCACCTCGCGCCAGGCCCGCTGGTCGCGCATCTTTATCGGCCGGAGCAGCACGTCGCCGTCCACCAGCACCACGGGCCAGGACGGGGTCATGACTCCGGGTCCGCTTCCGCCGCGGGTCTCGGGTGGTCGCCGCCGCGGATCTGGTCGACGGCGTGCGTGAGCAGCGGCTCCAGGACGGCCAGCCCGTCCCGTACCCCGCCGGTCGAGCCCGGCAGGTTCACGATCAGCGTGCCCCCGGCCACCCCGGCGAGCCCCCGGGAGAGCGCCGCCGTCGGCACCTTCTCCCGGCCGTACGCCCGGATCGCCTCCGGGATGCCGGGGATCTCCCGCTCCAGGACCCGGCGGGTCACCTCGGGCGTCTCGTCGGTCGGCGAGATGCCCGTACCGCCGGTGGTGACGATCACGTCGTACCCGGCGGCGATCCCGGCGCGCAGCGCGGCCTCGACCGGCGCGCCGTCCGGGACGACCTGGGGGCCCTCCACCGCGAAGCCGGACCCGCGCAGCGCCTCGGCGATCAGCGGACCGCCCTTGTCCGCGTAGACCCCGGCCGCCGCCCGGTTGGAGGCGGTGACGACCAGCGCCGTGTACGGGGCGGTGCCCGTGCCCGTCACGCCTCGCTCCGCGTCCAGTGGCCCGACTTTCCGCCCGTCTTCTCCTCGACCCGCACCTCGGAGATGACCGCGCCCTTGTCGACCGCCTTCACCATGTCCACCACGGTCAGCGCCGCCACCGACACCGCCGTCAGGGCCTCCATCTCGACGCCCGTGCGGTCCGTGGTCTTCACGGTCGCCAGGATCTCGACGGCGTCGTCCGCGACCGACAGGTCCAGCGTCACACCGGAGACCGCCAGCGGGTGACAGAGCGGGATCAGGTCCGGGGTCCGCTTCGCGCCCATGATCCCGGCGATCCGCGCGGTGGCGAGCGCGTCGCCCTTCGGCACGCCCTCGCCCCGGAGCAGCTCGATCACGCGCGGCGAGACGAGGACCCGGCCGCTCGCGCGGGCGGTGCGGGCCGTGACGTCCTTCGCGGAGACGTCGACCATGCGGGCCGCCCCCGCCTCGTCGATGTGGGTGAGTCCTTGCTGCGTGCTCATGGCGGTTGACACTCCCGGTCGCTGTGTGGGAGGACACGGTACCCCCACCAGGGCCTCCTCAGCCGAGGAGGACCACGTCCAGCTCCGTGCCGGGCTCGACGGCGGTCACCTCCTCCGGTACGACGAGCAGCGCGTCCGCGTGCGCGAGCGCGCCGATCAGGTGCGAGCCCGCGCCGCCCACGGGGGTGACGGCACCCGCCTCCGCGTCGTACGCCCCCCGCAGGTACTGCCGGCGGCCCTCCGGCGAGGACAGCGGCCGGTCCGCCTTCAGCACCGCCCGGACCGTCGGCCGCGCGGTGTCGGCCCGGTCGGCGAGCCCCCTCAGCGCCCGGATCGCGGGCCGCACGAACAGCTCGAACGACACGTACGACGAGACCGGGTTGCCCGGCAGCGCCAGCAGGGGGATCTGCTCCTGCCCGATCATCCCGAAGCCCTGCGGCTTGCCCGGCTGCATGGCCAGCTTGCGGAAGTCCACCTCGCCGTCCGCCGTCAGCGCCTCCTTGACGACGTCGTACGCCCCCACGCTGACCCCGCCGGTGGTGACGATCAGATCCGCCCGGATCAGCTGGTCCTCGATCGCCGACCGCAGCGACTCGGCGTCGTCCGCGACCGCCGGCACCCGGAAGGCCAGCGCCCCGGCGTCCCGCGCGGCGGCGGCCAGCGCGAAGCTGTTCGAGTCGTAGATCTGGCCCTCGGCCAACGGCTCGCCCGGCTGCGCCAGTTCGCTCCCCGTCGAGATCACGACCACGCGCGGGCGGGGCCGCACCCGCACCGTGCCCCGGCCGATCGCGGCCAGCAGGCCGATCTGCGGCGGCCCGAGGACCGTGCCCGCCGCCAGCGCCAGCTCGCCCGCCCGGACGTCGCTACCGCGCTCCCGCACATGCTCCCGGGCCGCCGCCGCGCGGTGCACCCGGACCTCGCCCGCCGCGCCCTCCGGCGCGGCGCTCGCGGGGCGCATCGCGCCGGCCGCGCCCCCGCCCGTACCGCCGTCGGTCCACTCGACCGGGACGACCGCCTCCGCGCCGGGCGGCAGCGGCGCGCCCGTCATGATCCGGGCGGCCTGCCCGGGGCCGACCTCGGGCAGCCCGTCCGCGCCCGCGGCGACGTCGCCGATCACCGTGAGGACCGCCGGGAACTCCTCGCTCGCCCCGGCCACGTCCGCGACCCGGACCGCGTACCCGTCCATGGAGCTGTTGTCGAAGGGCGGCAGCGCGACCGGCACCGTGACGTCCTCGACCAGGACGCAGCCCTGCGCCTCCGGCAGTTGCAGCTCGATGGGTTCGAGCGGGGCGACCGCCGCCAGGACGTCGGCGAGGTGCTCGTCGACCGACCACAGGCCGCGGGCGGGGCCGGCGCAGGGGTCGGCCGATCCCCGCTCGGCCGATCCCCGCTCGGCCGTGCCGGAGTCCGAGGGGCCGTGGTCCGACGGTGCCGTACTGCTGCTCACAGTGCTACATCTCCTCGTTGACGTACCTGCGGAGCCAGGTCCGGAAGTCCGGTCCCAGATCTTCACGTTCGCACGCCAGTCTGACAATGGCACGCAGATAGTCGCCGCGGTCCCCGGTGTCGTAGCGCCGGCCCTTGAAGACCACGCCGTGCACCGGACCGCCGACCCGCTCGTCCTGGACCAGCTTCTGCAGGGCGTCGGTGAGCTGGATCTCCCCGCCGCGACCCGGCTCGGTCTCCCGCAGTATCCCGAAGACGGCCGGGTCGAGGACATAGCGGCCGATGACCGCGTAGGTGCTGGGCGCCTCCGCCGGGTCCGGCTTCTCCACCAGGCCCGACACCTTCACCACGTCCGACTCGCCCGTCGGGCCGACCGCCGCGCAGCCGTAGAGGTGGATCTGCGAGGGCTCCACCTCCATGAGCGCCACCACGCTGCCGCCGAACCGCTCCCGGACCTCGACCATCCGCGCCAGCAGCGGGTCGCGCGGGTCGATCAGGTCGTCGCCCAGGAGTACGGCGAAGGGCTCGTCGCCCACGTGCGGCTGCGCGCACAGCACCGCGTGGCCGAGCCCGCGCGGGTCGCCCTGGCGCACGTAGTGCATGGTCGCCAGGTCGCTGGACTCCTGCACCTTCGCCAGGCGCTGCTCGTCGCCCTTGCGGCTCAGCGCCTCCTCCAGCTCGTAGTTCCGGTCGAAGTGGTCCTCCAGGGGCCGCTTGTTGCGCCCGGTGACCATCAGGACGTCCGAGAGCCCGGCCGCGACGGCCTCCTCGACGACGTACTGGATCGCCGGTTTGTCCACGACCGGAAGCATCTCCTTGGGCGTCGCCTTGGTCGCCGGGAGGAACCGGGTGCCGAGACCGGCGGCCGGGATGACAGCCTTGGTGAGGGACGGCGTCTGAGTCATGCGCTGCACCCTAGCCGTTCGGTATGGGAGGAAGATGAGCATCCCGTGAGCTTCTTCAACCTCGTACCGCTACCACCCGATACAAGAGGAATTCGAGCCGCGTTGAGCCAGGATCCGGGTCAGGAACCGTCCGAGAAGACCGTCTTGCGCCGCGCCCTCCTGGGCGCCCGCGCCGCCTTGACGCCCGACGACACCGCGCGGGCCGCCGAAGCCCTGGCGGACTCCGCGCTGGAGCTCGCCGAGCTCGCCGGGGCCGGCACCGTCGCCGCGTACGTCTCGGTGGGGCGCGAACCGGGCACGCGCGCCCTCCTGGACGCGCTGCGCGAGCGGGGCGTACGCGTCCTGCTGCCCGTACTGCTGCCCGACAACGACCTCGACTGGGCCGCGTACGAGGGCCCCGACCGGCTCGCCAAGGCCGGCCGCGGGCTGCTCGAACCCGTCGGCGAGCGCCTGGGCCCCGACGCCGTCCGCACGGCCGACGCGGTGCTCCTGCCGGGGCTCGCCGTCGACGCGCGCGGGATGCGGCTCGGCCGCGGCGGCGGCTCGTACGACCGCGTCCTCGCCCGGCTCGCCCGCGCGGGGGCCCGCCCGCCGCTCGTCGTGCTCCTCTACGCGAACGAGGTGGTCGCGCGGGTCCCGGAGGAACCGCACGACCACCCCGTGCACGCGGTGGTCACCCCGGGGGGCGTCCGGCGCTTCGCGCCCTGACACCCCCCGCGCTCCGGCCCTAGGGCTGGAGCGTCAGGGTGTCCTTGGTGGCGGCGTCGACCGCCGCCTTCCCGTACGCCCAGTCCAGCAGCTCGCCCTTGACCCACTTGTCGGTCTGGTCCGTGTAGTGGCTGTGGAAGGCGTGGCCGGAGGCGCCGGTGAGGTTGATCCACCGGGACTTGTCCCAGTCGCCGACGTTGACGACCATCCGCATCGAGGGCACCCAGATGACGTCGTAGCCGCCGGCCGCGTTCCAGCCGGTGGCGTTGACGGCCGCCTCGCCGCCGCCCAGGTTCCACGGGCCGCGGTTGAGCAGCTGCTGCACGAGGCCGGGGCCCGCGGTGCCGAGGGTCTGGTTCTTCAGCGTCAGCTGGTGCAGCCGGCCCCAGCTCCAGGTCGAGACGTCCTTGCCGAGCTTGGCCGTCAGCTCCCAGCGGGCGTCCTTCATGGCCTGCGCGAGCAGCTGGTCACGGGTCTCGGTGGGGGCGTTCAGCCGGTCGCCCGGCGTCTTCCACCACTCGCTCTTCTCCTGCTGCAGCAGCGGGCGGACCACCTCGTACCAGCGGTCGCCGCCGTCCGGCTGCGCCGAGTCGGCGGCGCGGTCGCCGCACTCGCGGACCAGCTTGTTCTGCTCGTCGACCGGGCCGGTCGCGTCGGTGCGGCGCACGTTGATGCAGTCGCCCTCGACGCGCAGCTCCTTGGGCAGCTTGTTGCCGAAGGCCAGCTTGAGGACGTTGCGCCAGACCGCGTTGAAGTACGCGGCGGCGGCCGAGTCGGGCTCCTGGGTGTAGTCCCAGCCCTCCAGCAGCTTCTGCGCCTCGCGGACCTGCGGGTCGGCGACGTCGATCTTCAGCAGCAGCGGGTTCAGCAGGGTCGCGATCTCGCTGCGGTTGTCCATCTGCATGGTCTGCATGTCGTCCGGCGAGATCTTGCCGCCGTCCTTGATCTTCGACTCGATGAGGTCGTTGATCCGCTGGCTGCGCGAGCCGTAGCCCCAGTCCTTGGTGAGCAGGTAGGGGTACTTCTTCTCGTCGATGACGGCCTGGTTCGCGGTCACGATGTAGCCGCGCGCCGGGTCGTACTCGTAGGGCAGCTCCTTGAAGGGGATGTAGCCCTTCCAGTCGTACGAGGAGTCCCAGCCGGGCACGGGCAGGGTGCCGTCGCCCTTGCTGCGGACCGGGATCTTGCCGGGCGACTGGTAGCCGATGTGGCCCTCGGTGTCGGCGTAGATCAGGTTCTGGGAGGGGACCTCGAAGTTCTTGGCCGCGGCGCGGAAGCTCGTGAAGTCCTTGGCGCGGTTGAGCTCGAAGACGGCGTCCATCGACTTGCCCGGCTGGAGCGCGGTCCAGCGCAGCGCGACCCCGTAACCGGTGCCCCGGTCGGGGGCGGCGTTGCCGACGGGGGCGCTCTGGCCGACCTTCTCCAGCTCGGAGGAGCGGTCGGAGAGCAGCGGGCCGTGTTCGGTGGAGCGGACCGTGATGGTGCGGTCGCCGCCGCCGGCGACCTTGATGGTCTCCTCGCGGGTGCGGAACGGCTTGACCTTGCCGTCGACCAGGTAGCCCTGCTCGCCGATCTTCTCCAGGTAGAGGTCGGTGACGTCGGCGCCGAGGTTGGTGAAGCCCCAGGCGATGGAGTCGTTGTGGCCGATGATCACGCCGGGGGTGCCGGAGAAGCTGTAGCCGGCGACGTCGTAGCGGCAGGTCGCCGAGACGGAGCGGCAGTGCAGGCCCATCTGGTACCAGAGCGACGGCAGCATCGGCGCGAGGTGCGGGTCGTTGGCGAGCAGCGGCTTGCCGGAGGTCGTGTACTTCCCGGAGACGACCCAGGAGTTCGAGCCGATGCCGTTGCCGTTGGGGCCGAGCAGCGCGGGGATCTCGTCGAGGGCGTCGGAGAGCCGGGCGAGCTGGGTCCGCGTGCCGCCGAGCGCGTCGGCGCCGCTGGAGCCGCCGCCCGTGCCGTGCGCCTCGGCCTTGGGGTCGAACTTCCCGGTGATCTTGTCGACGGCGCCCTTGGAGACGATCGGCTGGTGGATCTCGTACGGGTAGCCCGGGTAGAGGTCCTTGATCTGCTGCGGGGTGAGCCGGGCGGCCATCAGCGAACGGTCGATCTCGTCCTGCATGTTGCCGCGCAGGTCCCAGGCCATCGCCTTGAGCCAGGCCACCGAGTCCACCGGGCTCCACGGCTCGATCGTGTAGTCGCCGGTGAAGGCCAGCGCCGCGTACTCGACGGAGATGTCCGAGGGGTCCCGGTCCTTGAGGTAGGCGTTGACGCCCTCGGCGTAGGCCTGGAGGTTCTTCTTGGTGTCCGCCGACAGGACCTTGTCGTACTCCTCCTGCGCGACCTGCCGCCAGCCGAGCGTCCGTAGGAAGGCGTCGGTGTCGACCTGGCTCTTGCCGAACATCTCGGAGAGGCGGCCGGCCGTCATGTGACGGCGGACGTCCATCTCGTAGAAGCGGTCCTGCGCCTGGACGTAGCCCTGGGCGCGGAAGAGGTCGGCCTCGCTGTCGGCGTAGATCTGCGGGACGCCGTAAGCGTCGCGCTTCACCTCCACCGGTCCGGAGAGCTTGTCGATCCGGAGGGTGCCCGTGGTCTGCGGGAACGAGCCCCGGACGGTGCTGACGCCCCAGTACGCCCCGTACCCGACGCCCGCGACCAGCGCGAGGACCAGGACGAGGACGATCAGGCGGGCACGCCGCCCCTTCTTCTTGGCGGGGGGCGCGGTCGTGTTGGAGGGCATCGCTGTCCTTCGAGGGGCAGGGTGGTCCTGGAGTACGGGAGCAACCTTAGGCGCAGCGCCAGGAAGGCCTGGACGCGGTGTCAGGAAGAGAACCGTCAGGAGAACCGTACTTATACGTACGACTGTGCGATGTAACACCAAGGAGGCGTCAAGAAAGCGTTAAAGATTAGGTAAGGTAACGAAGTACCGGCGCTGGAGGAACGATCCAGCTGCGCGTGAGGGGAAGGATCGGCCACTGACTGTCCACCAGCTCAACGAACTCCTGCTCATCTGCTCGCTCGTACTGCTCATCGCTGTCGCGGCGGTGCGGATCTCCTCCCGGAGCGGGCTCCCCAGCCTGCTGCTGTATCTCGGGATCGGGGTCGCCATGGGGCAGGACGGCATCGGCAACGTCGCCTTCGACAACGCCGAACTGACCCAGGTGATCGGCTATGCCGCACTCGTGGTGATCCTGGCCGAGGGCGGCCTGGGCACCAAGTGGAAGGAGATCAAACCCGCGTTGCCCGCGGCGGTCGTACTGTCGACCGTCGGCGTCGCGGTGAGCGTGGGCATCACGGCCTCGGCCGCGCACTACCTCGTCGGCCTGGAATGGCAGCAGGCCCTCATCATCGGCGCCGTCGTCTCCTCCACCGACGCCGCCGCCGTCTTCTCCGTGCTCCGCAAGGTGCCGCTGCCCTCCCGGGTCACCGGCGTCCTGGAGGCCGAGTCCGGCTTCAACGACGCCCCCGTCGTCATCCTCGTCGTCGCCTTCTCCACCGCCGGCCCCGTCGACGCCTGGTACCTGCTGGTCGGCGAGATCGCCCTGGAGCTCGCCATCGGCGTCGCCGTCGGCCTCGCCGTCGGCTTCCTCGGCGCCTATGGACTGCGTCACATCGCGCTGCCCGCCTCCGGTCTCTACCCGATCGCCGTCATGGCCATCGCCGTCGTCGCCTACGCCGCCGGCGCCATGGCCCACGGCTCGGGCTTCCTCGCCGTCTACCTGGCCTCGATGGTGCTCGGCAACGCCAAACTGCCGCACGCCCCCGCCAACCGGGGCTTCGCCGAGGGCCTCGGCTGGATCGCGCAGATCGGCATGTTCGTCCTGCTCGGCCTGCTCGTCACCCCGCACGAGCTCGGCAACGACTTCTGGCCGGCCGTGATCATCGGCCTCGTCCTCACCATGGTCGCCCGCCCCATGGAGGTCTTCGTCAGCCTCCTCCCCTTCCGCATCCCCTGGCAGGAGCAGGCCCTGATGTCCTGGGCCGGCCTGCGCGGAGCGGTGCCCATCATCCTCGCCACCATCCCGATGGTCTCGGGGATCGAGGGCAGCGAGCGGATCTTCAACATCGTCTTCGTGCTCGTGGTCGTCTACACCCTGGTCCAGGGCCCGACCCTGCCCTGGCTGGCCAAGGCCCTCAAACTGGGCGACTCGGCCGAGGCCGCCGACCTCGGCGTCGAGTCCGCCCCCCTGGAGCGGCTGCGCGGACACCTGCTCTCCGTCGCCATCCCGGAGAAGTCCAAGATGCACGGCGTCGAGGTCGCCGAGCTCCGGCTCCCGGCCGGCGCCGCCGTCACCCTGGTCGTCCGCGAGGACGCCAGCTTCGTCCCCGGTCCCGCCACCGTGCTGCGCCGCGGGGACGAGCTGCTGGTGGTCGCCACCGACCCCGTGCGCGACGCCACCGAGCGCCGGCTGCGCGCGGTCGGCCAGGGCGGCAAGCTGGCCGGCTGGCTGGGCACCGGCGGCGCCACCGCCATCGCCGCCCCGGAACGCTCCCGAGGCTCGTTTCCCAACCCGTTCCGGCGAACATCCGGTTAATCCCAGGCATTAATTCGGGTCGGAGGGCGCTTTCCCAGGCGGGAAGACGCCCTCCCCTGTACCATGAAGGCACACTTGATCGAACCAACTCTGCCTGACGCAGAGCTGGCGCGACCGTATGGCGGCCAGGCGCCCTCCACCATCGTGGGGCCAGGTATCTACCGCAGTTCCGCGCAAGAGGACAGCTCTCGGCGATACCCGCACCACCCGTGCACGGGCCCGCTACCAGGCGGCGGAAAGGCATGGACCGTGGAGTCCACGGTCGTCCCCGAGAAGCGGCCCGGATACGGCGCGCTGCTTCGCACTCCGGGGGCTCTCTCCTTCGTTCTGCCCGGCTTCGCGGCCAGGCAGCCCTTCGCGATGCTGACCATCGGCATCGTGCTGCTCGTCCAGCACACCACCGGCTCCTACGGCAGCGCGGGTGCCGTGGCCGCCGTGACCGGCGTCTCCATGGCGCTGTTCGCCCCCCAGACCGGCAAGCTGGCCGACCGCTTCGGCCAGCGGGCCGTCCTGATCCCCGGTGTACTCGTCCACACCGCCTCGGTCTCCCTCCTCGTCGCGCTGGCCCTGGCCGGCGCCCCGATGTGGGCCCTGTTCCTGGCGGCCGTCCCCGCCGGTGCCTCCGTCCCGCAGGTCGGCCCCATGGTCCGGTCCCGCTGGGCCGCCAAGCTGGACGGCACGCCCCTGATGTCCACCGCGGCGGCCTTCGAATCGGTCACCGACGAGTTCACCTTCGTCGTCGGACCGGTCCTCGCCACCGCCCTGTGCACCGGCGTGCACCCGGCCGCCGGCCTGATCGCCGAGGCCACCCTCACCCTGATCGGCGGCCTGTTCTTCGCCGCCCAGCGCAGCACCCAGCCCGCCTTCGGCGTGGCCGCCGCCGGCCTCACGGACGGCGAGCCGCACCGCTCGGCCCTCTCCATCCCCGGCGTCCGGGTCCTCGCCGTCGCCCTCCTCGGCATCGGCTCGGTCTTCGGCGGGATGCAGGTCTCCCTCACGGCCTTCAGCCAGGAGATCGGCAACCCCGGTGCCAACGGTCTGCTGTACGGCATCTTCGCCGCCGGCAACATGATCGCCGGCATCGCCGTCGGCACCATCGCCTGGAAGATGGGCCCGCGCCGCCGGCTGATCCTCGGCTACGTCGGTCTCACCATCGCCGCCTCCCTCCTGTGGACCACGCACTCCGTGCTGCTGCTCGGCGCGCTCGGCCTGATCGTGGGTCTGTGCATCGCCCCGGCCCTGATCACCGCGTACACGATCGTCGAGACCCTGGTCCCGGCCTCGTCCCGCACCGAGGCCTTCACCTGGCTCACCGGCGCGGTCGCGCTCGGCCAGGCCGCCGCCGTCACCATCGCCGGCCGACTGGCCGACGCTCACGGCGCGAGCACCGGTTTCCTGGTGCCGATGGCGGGCACCGTGCTCGCCCTCATCACCCTGATCACCCTGCGCTCCCGGCTCCGTCCGCGCACCACGGGCCTCGTCGCCGCGCGTGGCATGGGTCACCGAGTTCCCGTGACGGTGGACTGAACCGGCGGAATACGTCACTATGGATCGTCGTTAGCACTCGATGAGTGTGAGTGCCAGGAGGAAGACAAGTGCCGACCTACCAGTACCAGTGCACCGAGTGCGGCGAGGGCCTCGAGGCGGTGCAGAAGTTCACGGATGACGCTCTGACCGAGTGCCCGAACTGCAAGGGACGCCTGAAGAAGGTGTTCTCGGCCGTCGGCATCGTGTTCAAGGGCTCCGGCTTCTACCGGAACGACAGCCGTGGCTCGTCGTCCAGCAGCTCGCCGGCCGCGTCGAAGTCCTCTTCGTCGTCGTCCTCCACCTCGTCGTCTTCTTCTTCGTCGACGTCGACCCCTTCGGCTTCGTCCTCCTCGGACTCGAAGCCGGCGGCCTCGTCGAGCTCCACTTCGGCGGCCTGATCCACCTTTCCCGCGCTGCCCTGCCGATCACCGTCGGCAGGGCATCTCGCGTTTTCCCGGGCGGCCTGCGGCTAGGGTGACCGCCATGACGAGCGACGTGTTCGCGGACATCGGTGTGATCGGCGGTTCGGGGTTCTACTCCTTCCTGGACGATGTGACCGAGGTGCCGGTCGACACCCCGTACGGCAGCCCCAGCGACTCCCTCTTCCTCGGCGAACTCGCCGGCCGACGGGTCGCCTTCCTCCCCCGGCACGGCCGCGGACACAGCGTGCCTCCGCACCGGATCAACTACCGCGCCAACCTCTGGGCCCTGCGCTCGGTCGGCGTCCGGCAGGTCCTCGGGCCCTGCGCGGTGGGCGGTCTGCGCGAGGAGTACGGCCCCGGCACCCTCATCGTGCCCGACCAGCTGGTCGACCGGACGAAGGCCCGCGCGCAGACCTACTTCGACGGGGAGCCACGCCCGGACGGGGCCGTCCCGAACGTGGTCCACGTCACCTTCGCCGACCCCTACTGCCCCGACGGGCGCAGGGTCGCCCTCAAGGCCGCCCGGGGACGGGGCTGGGAACCCGTCGACGGCGGCACGATGGTCGTCGTCGAGGGCCCGCGCTTCTCCACCCGCGCCGAGTCGCGGTGGCACGCGGCCGCGGGTTGGTCGATCGTCGGCATGACCGGCCACCCCGAGGCCGTACTCGCCCGGGAACTGGGACTCTGCTACACCTCCTTCGCTCTGGTGACGGATCTGGACGCCGGCGCGGAGACGGGGGACGGCGTCTCGCACTCCGAGGTCCTGCGGGTGTTCGGCGAGAACGTGGGCCGGCTGCGTGAGGTGCTCTTCGACGCGGTGGGCGCGCTCCCCGCGTCGGCCGACCGGGACTGCCTGTGCACCCGGGCCCACGACGGGTGGGACCTGGGGATCGAACTGCCCTGACCTCGCGGCGGGGTGAGGAGCACGCCGCGGGACCGGACTCGTTCAAGCGTCGCGGACGCCGTCGCACGGCGGCAATCGCTCGCGGGGGTGAGGAAGTTGTCCACAGCGGCCCGCTCGTCCACAGCCCCGAGCGGGATCGCGGCGAGGGCGGGATGGTGAGTGCGGTTCGCCGGACGGTCCGGCGGACGGCTCATGTCACGACGGGCGGTATCCGCGATGAACTCCGACTCCTGTCTCCCCCATACCCGCGCCTCGGTCCCCGCGCCGTGCGGCGTCCCCGCGTTCGATCCGCTGCGGGTGCGCGGCGGCCGGCTCCGGCTGCGGCGTGCCCTGCGGCGCAGGCGGCTGGCCCCGGCCGCGGTGCTGGCGCTGACGGCCGCGACGCTGGCGGCGGCCGGCGCGGCCGGGGCCGACGACCTGGCCGCCCCGCCGCCGCCCCGTCCCCCGGCGCAGGAGCGGCACCGGCCGCCCGTCGCGCCCCTGGTGTCGGCCCCGGTGCGGATCGCCGACGCGGAGACCGTGCGGCTGCTGCGGCCCGGCGACCGGGTGGACGTGATCGCCGCTCCGGGCGCGGCACCTGGCGCCGCGGGGCGGGCCGACGAGGCGCGGGTGGTGGCCTCGGGCGTCCGGGTGGCCGAGGTGCCGGACCCGGGCGGGACTCCTTCGGGCGACGGCGCGTTGGTGGTCCTGTCCCTTCCCCGGTCGACGGCGGCCGAGCTCGCCGGTGCGGGCATGACGTCCCAACTGGCGGTGATCGTGTGCTGATTCGCACTGACGCCCTGTCAAGTCACCATCCCGTGTGTACGGATTGGACGCCCCTGCGCCGATCGCGGCGTAATGGCTCCGCACACTGCACACAAGACGAAGGGCACCACGGTGAGCGCGAAGAAGGAAAGCGTGCTGGAGGGCTTCAAGGCCTTCCTCATGCGGGGCAATGTCATCGACCTGGCCGTGGCGGTCGTCATCGGTGCCGCGTTCACCAACATCGTGAACTCGGTGGTGAAGGGCATCATCAACCCGATCGTCGGCGCCTTCGGCACCAAGGACCTGGAGAGCTACAAGTCCTGCCTCAAGGCCCCGTGCAAGGTCGTGAACGGCGAGATGCAGGGCATCCAGCTGGAGTGGGGCCTGGTCCTCAGCGCCATCCTCAGCTTCATCATCACCGCGGCCGTCGTCTACTTCCTGATGGTGCTGCCGATGGCCAAGGTGCTGGCCAAGCGCGCCGCGCACGAGAAGGCGAAGGAAGGCGTCCAGGAGACCATGGAGATCAGCGAGCTGGAGGTGCTCAAGGAGATCCGCGACACGCTGGTCGCGCAGCGGGGTCCGTCCTCCGGCGCGGGCACCGGGGCGCACCCCACCTCCTGACCGACGGCCCGCGCCGGCGTCAGAGGTGGTGCGGCGGCTTCTCGTCGAGGAAGCGCGCGAGGTCGGCGGCGCTGTCGCCGCCGGCGGGAGGCCGCTCGCCCCAGCCCCGGTCCGTGTCGTCCGCGGACTGCTGGTCCAGCGGATCGTCGAAGACCAGCGCCGGCCTGGGCCGGGGATCGGGTCGCGAGTCGGACTGCTTCGCTGCGCGCGGTCCGGGGTCGGGGGCGGTGCTCATGTCTTCAGGGTACGCCGGGGCCCCCGCCCCGTACCGGCCCGTCCGGGGGTCTCGCGGGGCGGGCGCGGGGGCGGGTCAGCGGTCCTTCGGGTCGAGCCGCCACAGTCCGAGGACCACGAGGAACGACAGGACGAGGAAGCCCGCGCCCCACCAGGCGGTGCCGGTGTCGCCGGCCATCCACTCGTCGACCACGATCGTCAGACCCCACAGCTGGCCCACGACGACGGTGAGGGCCAGCACCAGGCGGGCGGTGAGCTTGGAGGAGCGTTCGGGCTCCTGCTCGCTCCCGGCGCCCGGGCCGGGGCCGGTGTTCCGGATCCGGGGGTCGCCGTAGCCGCTGGTGGGGCGGATCTGGGGGTAGCGCTCGTGGACCGGGCGGTTGAGCCGCGGCTGGGCGCTCCCGGGGGTGTAGGCGGGCCGGGGCGGGGGCTCCGGCGGGTGGCCCGGGGCGGCCGGGTCCTTGGGGAAGGGGGTGTCGGTCATGTCCGGCGGCTCCTCTCCAGGGTGCTGTCGAGCGGGCTGCCGCCGCCGGCACCGGGGCAGCCGAGGCGCCCCGCGAGCCCGGGACGGTCCTCGCCCAGCTGGCGGCAGAGCCCTTCCTGGACGCTCTCGCCGGAGCGTGTGGTGCCGACGGCCCAGACACTGCCGTCGGTGCCTTCGACGAGGAGGACCTTGGGCAGCGGCCGGGGCGGCGGGCCCGCGGTCACCTCGCCGGTGCGGGCGTCGAAGATCCCCTCGTGGCAGGGGCAGTACAGCTCGCCCTCGCTCCCCCGGTCCTTGCGCCAGAGCACGGCGCAGGCCAGGTGGGTGCAGACGGCGGAGTAGCCGGCGAGGGTGCCGTCCGCGAGGCGGATGGCCACGGCGCGGTCCTCGTCCTCCGGGTAGCGGAAGGCGATCGACTCGCCGGGCGGGAGCGAGTCGGCGATCTTCTTGGGTTCGGGGGCCCCGTCGCTGTCGCCGTGGCGGTGCAGGATGCCGGAGGCGACGCCGATGCCGCCGACAGCGAGGCCGCCTGAGACGGTGGCGACGATCCGCAGGTAGTCGCGGCGGGTGGTGAGGGAGTCGGCCGAGACCCGGTCGCGGAGGGCCGCCTGGGCGGCGTCGGGCGCTTCGGCGTCGGGTGCCTCGGTGCCGGGGTCGGGGGGCTGTTCGGTGAGGCTCATCGGACGTCCACTCCGTTGACTTCGACGATGGGCAGACCGCCGGGGACCGGCCATTGGACCTTGTCGGCGGGGACGACCATCGCCACGCCGGTGGAGACGGTGGTGGCGCCGAAGGTGAAGGAGTCGGCGACCTGGACGCCGGGGCGTTCGGCGCGCAGCTCCTCAAGAGTCCCGTAGAAGAGGGCGCCGGTGGGGCAGACGGTGGCGCACATGGGGGCGAGGCCGTAGGCGGTGCGGTCGTAGCAGAGGTTGCACTTCATCTGCAGCTTCGCCTGGAGGTCGATCTTCGGGACACCGAACGGGCAGGCGTTGACGCAGTTGGCGCAGCCGATGCAGCGGCTGGTGTCGGCCTGCTGCACGACACCGTCGGCGGTGACGAGGATGGCGTCGGCGGGGCAGACCTCGGCGCAGGGGGCGACCGGGTCCTCGCAGTGCATGCAGACGGTGGGGAGGGAGGCGACGGAGCGCCCCTCGTCGGGGTAGTCGAGGTGGATCATCGACTTGCCGCGGTGCGAGTCGCATTCGCGGCAGGCGGAGACGCAGGCCTGGCAGCCGATGCAGCGGCCGGGGTCGATGAAAATGGTGCGGCCCATCATGTGCGTGTCAGCTCCTCTCCGAGGTGCCTCGGCCCTGGGGGGCCGAGGGGGGCAGGGGGTCGTCGCGGGAGACCTGGGTCTCCGGGTAGGCGAGCTGGCCGGGGGCGGTGGGGGGCGCGGGGACCTCGTCGACGCGCTCGGCCGGCTCGACGCGGGCGGCGCAGACCTTGTACTCGGGGATCTTGGAGCGCGGGTCGAGGGCGTCGATGGTCAGTGCGTTGGCCGAGGTGGGCACGGGCCAGTGGTACGGGATGAACAGGGTGTCGGGGCGGATGGCTTCGGTGACCAGGGCGGGGAAGACCTCGCTGCCGCGGCGGGTGACGACGCGGACCGGGTCGCCGTTGCGGAAGCCGAGGGCGGGGTGGACCTCCACCCAGGGGCGGGGGGTCTGTTCGACGAGGGCGCCCAGGCGGCGGGTCTGGTTGCCGGAGAGGAAGTGGGCGACGGTGCGCCCGGTGGTCAGGGAGAGGGGGTATTCCTCGCTGTAGGGGTCCATGGGCGGGTGCCATTCGACGACCTGGAGGTGGATCTTGCCGTCGGGGTGGTAGGTCCGGCCGTCCTCGAAGAGGCGGGGGGTGCCGGGGTGCCGGGTGTCGGGGCAGGGCCAGGCGATGCCGCCGGTCTCCTCCAGCCGCTCGTAGGTGATGCCGTAGTAGTCGTTGACCGTGCCGGCGGAGGCGACGCGCAGCTCCTCGAAGACGGCGCGCGAGTCGGGGAAGTCGAATTTGTCGGCGACGCCGAGGCGCTTGGCGAGTTCGCAGATGACCCAGGTGTCGGTGCGGACGCCGGCGGGCGGTTCCTGGGCCTTGTTGTGCTTGACGACGCGGGCCTCGGCGTTGGCCATGACGCCTTCGTCCTCGGCCCAGACGGTGACGGGGAAGACGACGTGGGCGTTGGCCGCGGTCTCGGAGAGGAAGAAGTCGAACTGGGCGTGGAACTCGGCGGTGTCGTAGCCGTCCTTGACGGTGGCGTAGTTGGGGAGGGAGACGAAGGGGTTGTTGCAGATGCCGATGAGGCCGCGGATCTCGCGGCGCTGCATCTGCCAGACCATCTCCATCATGGAGGTGCCGGCCGGGGGCAGTTCGGCCTCGTCGATGCCCCAGATCTCGCAGATCTGGCGGCGGTGTTCGGGGTTGGAGATGTTCCGGCCGCCGGGGAGCATGTCGGACTTCTGGCCGTGCTCGCGTCCGCCCTGGCCGTTGCCCTGTCCGGTGATGGTGCCGTAGCCGGCGCCGGGGCGGCCGATGTGTCCGGCGGCGACGCAGAGGTTGATGATCGACAGGCAGTTCTCGACGCCCTGGGAGTGGTGTTCGACGCCTCGGGCGTGCCAGGCCATGGCCCGGTCGGCGCCGGCGAACATGCGGGCGACCTGGCGGATCTGCTCCTCGGGGACGCCGCAGATCTCGGCCGAGCGGGCGGGCGGGTAGTCGGCGACGGTCCGCTTGACCTCGTCCCAGCCGGTGGTGTGCGCGGCGAGGTACGCCTCGTCGGTGAGGCCCTCGGCGACGACGACGTGGAGGACGGCGTTGAAGAAGGCGGAGTCGGTGCCGGGCTTGAGGGCGACGTGGACGTCGGCGGTGCGGGCGATGGGGGTCTCGCGCGGGTCGACGACGATCAGGGTGGCGCCCCGGTCCCGGGCGCCCCAGAGGTACTGGGTCATCACGGGGAAGCACTCGCCGACGTTGGAGCCGGCGATCAGCAGGCAGTCGGTGAGGAGGATGTCGGAGAAGGGGTTGCCGGCCCGGTCGATGCCGAAGGCGAGCTTGTTGGCGCCGGCGGCGGAGACCATGCAGAGCCGCCCGTTGTAGTCGACGTGCCGGCTCTTCAGGGCGACCCGGGCGAACTTGCCGACGAGATAGGTCTTCTCGGAGAAGAGGCTGGCGCCGCCGAGCAGGCCGAAGGCGTCGTTGCCGTAGGTGTCCTGGATGCGGCGGATCTCGGAGACGGTGAAGTCGAGCGCCTCCTCCCAGCTGACCTCGCGGAAGGCCTCGTCGCGGCTGCGGCGCATGAGCGGGGCGGTGAGCCGGTCGGGGTGGTTGACCTGCTGGTAGGCGTTGATGCCCTTGGGGCAGAGCCGCATCCGGTTGATGTCGTGGTTGCGGGGCTCGACGCCGAAGACCTTCCCGGAGTGGTCGACCCGCAGGTACATGCCGCACTGGACGCCACAGAAGCAGCAGTGGGTGGGGACGAGGGTCTCGCCGTTCTGGTCGGCGTGCCAGCGGTCGGCGGGGATGCCTCCGGCGTCGCGGAAGTTCCGGGTGCCGGGCGGGGCGACGGAGGGGTCGATGGGGAGCGGCTGCCCGGCCTGCGCGTGCGTCACTTGTAGCCCTTCTTGACGTGGGTGAGGTAGGCGTTGCCGCGCAGGACGCGCTTGCAGCGGGGGCAGTACTCGGCCCATTCGTCGAAGTCGAGGCGGAGGTCGCGCATGGTGCCCTTGAGGTTCTCGACGTAGGGGGCGGCGTCGATGGGCTCGCCGCAGCGGCGGCAGGCGAGGAGGCCGTCCTCCGCGCCGGGATGGGCGGGTGGAACGGGTGGGCTCGTCGTGGCGGCGCCTGCCGCCGTCGGGTCCGCGCCCCCGGGTCCGGCCGGGCCCGCCGCCGTCTCCGCCATCGGCGTGGCGCCCGTGCCGGCGGCCACCGCTTCCATGGCGGCCACCTCGTCGGGGCTCGCCGCCGCCTTCTGCCGGGCCGTGTACTTGAACAGCTGCATCCCGACGGCCGCCGGGCGCTGCACGATGTGGAAGAACTTCCCGAACGGGATGTAGATCAGGGTGAAGACCACCGAGACCATGTGGAGGATCGCCAGGAACTGGTAGCCGCCACCGTGCAGGAAGATCGAGGAGAAGGTGAGCAGCAGGCCGGTCACCGAGATCACGATGAGGGCGATCAGCGGGATCAGGTCGTAGGCGAAGCGCTGGCCGGTGATGGCGCCGCGGTCCCGCATGCGGCGCCAGAGGAAGTAGGAGGCGCCGGGGATGACGAGGACGGCGGCGACGTCCAGGCCGTGGAACATCAGCCAGCCGATGATGTTCAGCGAGTCGAAGCCGAGGACCTTGAAGCCCCAGATCCGCATCTCGTAGCCGGGGCCCGAGCCGGTGGCCGAGGTGAAGGTGAACCAGCCCCAGGTCAGCGGGAAGGTGATCAGGGCGGCGAGCACGCAGCCCCAGAAGATCAGCTGGTGGGCGGCCCAGCGGGCGTGCGAGCGGGCGCCGAGGAACTTCTGGAAGCCGAGATAGGTGGCGATCATCCGGGGCAGGGCGGTGGGCGCCCGGCGGAAGTTCTCGACGGAGAAGAAGGCGCTCCAGCCCTGCCGGAACAGGCGCCGGGCGCCGGGCGCGGAGATCCACACGGTGTAGCGGTAGGCGATGCCGAAGGCGAGGAAGACCGTGGCGACCGCGTACGGCAGCAGGGCCGAGTCGAAATCGCGGAGCAGCCGGCTGCCCAGCACGATCGCGAGGATCAGCAGGAGGGAGACGACGACCCCCGCCAGGCTCGCGCGGCGGCGTACCTGGGCGGGGGTCTGCGGCGGCGGGGCGGCGGGGGCGGTCGGCGTTCCGGCGGCGGCCTGGGGCGGCTCGGCGGGTGCCTGCGGTGGCTCGGTCACGCGGTCACCGTAGGGCGAGTGGTTCGCGTTTGTCCTGTTTTGCTATGCAGCCGGGTGAGCGTCCACCCGGCTGCCCGCGGGCGCCTGGTCAGGGCGGCCCGCACGTCCCTCACACGGCGTAGAGCCCGTGGGACAGGAAGACCTCGCGCACGGCGGTGACCTGCTCGGGGGTCGGCGACGGGGTGTCGTGGAGGGTGAAGGGCTTGGCGAGTGCCTGCCACTTCGCTTCGCCGAGCTTGTGGAAGGGAAGGACATCCACGCGGGAGACATTGCCGAGACCTGCGGCGAAGGCGGCGACTCCCTCGACGTTCGCGGGGTCGTCGGTCAGCCCCGGGACGAGCACGAAGCGGACGTGGACCTCCTGGCCGAGGTCGGCGAGACGCCGGGCGAAGTCCAGCGTCGGCCGCAGCGGCCGGCCGGTCACCTTCTTGTACGTCTCCGGGTCCCAGGACTTGATGTCGAGAAGGACCAGGTCGGTGTCGCGCAGCAGGGCGTCGGTGGCGCGCACGCCCAGGAAGCCCGAGGTGTCCAGGGCCGTGTGCAGCCCGAGCTCGTGCTTCATCCGGTGCAGGAGCTCACCGGTGAAGACGGGCTGGAGCAGGGGTTCGCCGCCCGAGACGGTGGCCCCGCCGCCGGACGCCGAGATGAAGCGGGTGTACTTGCTCGCCTCCGCGATCACGTCGTCGGCCGAGGTGCGCTTGCCGTTGCGCATCCGCCAGGTGTCGGGGTTGTGGCAGTACAGGCATGTGAGGGGGCAGCCCGAGAGGAAGGTGACGAAGCGGGTGCCGGGGCCGTCGACGCCGGTGGACAGGTCCCAGGAGTGCACGGAGCCCTCCGAGGGCCGCTGCGTGGCCGCGGCTGCCAGGGTGGCGGGAAGGGTCGGAATGTCCGAGCCGAGGAGCACAGTCATGGCAGGGCCTCCTGTCCGGGCGGATGGAAGTAGAGGTGGTGCGGGGGAGGTACGGGGGTGAAGCGGTGGTGCGGCCGGGCCGGCCGGTGAGGGCCGGCCCGGGTCGGGAGTCGCGCGCGGCTCCGGGGCCCGGGTGAGGGTCGAGGGTTCGGGCCCCGGGGCCGCGCGGTCTGGGGCGGGCCGGCCGGTGAGGGCCGGCCCGGGGATCACAGGGACGCGTGGAAGGTGCGGTTCAGTACGTCGAGCTGCTGCTCGCGGGTGAGCCGGACGAAGTTCACCGCGTATCCGGAGACCCGGATGGTGAGCTGCGGGTAGTTCTCCGGGTGCTCCATCGCGTCCATCAGCACGTCCCGGTTGAGGACGTTGACGTTCATGTGGAAGCCGTCGCTGGCCATGTAGCCGTCGAGGACACCGGCGAGGTTCTTGATCCGCTCCTCGGGGGTGCGGCCCAGACCGTCCGGGGTCACCGTGTTGGTCAGCGAGATGCCGTCCTCGGCGTCCTCGTACGGGAGCTTGGCGACCGACAGGGCCGAGGCCACGTAGCCGTGGGTGTCGCGGCCGTTCATCGGGTTGGCGCCCGGGGAGAAGGGCTCGCCGGCGCGGCGCCCGTCGGGGGTGTTGCCGGTCTTCTTGCCGTAGACGACGTTGGAGGTGATCGTCAGGACGGACTGGGTGTGCTCGGCGTTGCGGTAGGTCGGGTGCTTGCGCACCTTCTTCATGAACTCCTCGACCAGCCAGACGGCGATCTCGTCGACGCGCTCGTCGTTGTTGCCGTACGCCGGGAAGTCGCCCTCGACCGTGTAGTCGGTGGCCAGGCCGGTCTCGTCGCGCACCGGGGTGACCTTGGCGTACTTCACCGCGGCCAGCGAGTCGGCGGCCACCGAGAGGCCGGCGATGCCGCAGGCCATGGTGCGGCGCACGTCGCGGTCGTGGAGCGCCATCTCGATGCGCTCGTAGGCGTACCGGTCGTGCATGTAGTGGATGACGTTCAGCGCGTGGACGTAGACGTCCGCCAGCCACTCCATCTGCTCGTCGAACTTGCTCATGAGCTCGTCGTAGTCGAGCACGTCCGCGGTGATGGCACCGGTGGCCGGGCCGACCTGCGCGCCGGACTTCTCGTCGCGACCGCCGTTGATCGCGTAGAGGAGGGTCTTGGCGAGGTTCACGCGGGCGCCGAAGAACTGCATCTGCTTGCCGACCGGCATCGCCGAGACGCAGCAGGCGATCGCGGTGTCGTCGCCGAAGCGCGGGCGCATCAGCTCGTCCGACTCGTACTGCACCGAGGAGGTGTCGATCGAGACCTTGGCGCAGAACTCCTTGAAGCCCTGGGGGAGCTGCGGCGACCAGAAGACGGTCATGTTCGGCTCGGGGGCCGGGCCGAGGTTGTACAGGGTCTGGAGGTAGCGGAAGGAGGTCTTGCTGACCAGCGGACGCCCGTCCTCGCCCATGCCGGCGATGGACTCGGTGACCCAGGTCGGGTCGCCGGAGAACAGCTCGTCGTACTCGGGGGTGCGCAGGAAGCGGACGATGCGCAGCTTGATGATGAAGTCGTCGACCAGCTCCTGGGCCTGCTCCTCGGTGAGGAGGCCGGCCTCGAGGTCGCGCTGGAGGAAGACGTCGACGAAGGTCGAGGTGCGGCCCAGCGACATCGCGGCGCCGTTCTGCTCCTTCACGGCGGCCAGGTAGGCGAAGTACAGCCACTGGATGGCCTCGCGGCCGGTGGCGGCGGGGCCGGAGATGTCGTAGCCGTAGGAGGCGGCCATGGCCTTCAGCTCGCCGAGGGCGCGCATCTGCTCGGAGAGCTCCTCGCGCAGCCGGATGGTCTCCTCGAGCGAACGGTGACCGGCGGGGAGGGCGTTGAGCTCCGCCTTCTCCTCCTTCTTCACCGCGATGAGGCGGTCGACGCCGTAGAGGGCCACGCGGCGGTAGTCGCCGATGATCCGGCCTCGGCCGTAGGCGTCCGGGAGACCGGTGACGATGCCGGCCTTGCGGGCGGCGCGGATCTCGGGGGTGTACGCGTCGAAGACACCGGCGTTGTGGGTCTTGCGGTACTCGGTGAAGACCTTCTCCAGCTCCTCGGAGACCGGGTAGCCGTAGGTCTCCAGGGCACCGGCGACCATGCGCCAGCCGCCGTACGGCATGATCGCGCGCTTGAGCGGCGCGTCCGTCTGCAGACCGACGATCAGGTCCTTGTCGCGGTCGATGTAGCCGGGGGCGTGGGCCGTGATGGTCGAGGGGATGTCGTACGAGACGTCGTAGACGCCCTTCGCGCGCTCCTCCGGGAACTTGTCCGTGATCGCCTTCCACACGGCGGTGGTCCGCTCGGTGGGGCCGGCGAGGAAGGAGTCGTCGCCCTCGTACGGCGTGTAGTTCTGCTGGATGAAGTCACGGACGTCGATGGCGTCGCGCCAGAGGCCGCCCTTGAAGCCCTTCCAGGCTCCCTCGTTCACCGTCGCTTCAGCAGGGGTCGCAGTCATTGCCCGCACCGCCTTCTCGATCGTTCGACTTCGCTTCGTTGCTTGCTTCCATTGCACTCCTTTTGATCGATCAAAGGGGGCGGCAATGGTCACCAGTCGATGGCCGTAGGTCCCGTTTCGGGCATGGGAGAAGGCCCCGCCTGCGGCGGGGCCTTCTGTACACGCGCGTGCTCGCGGAGGGGTCGGTCAGCTGGGGGCCTCCGCGCCCTTGCGGGCGTAGAACCACCAGGCCACGACGGTGCAGCTCGCGTAGAAGGCGACGAATCCCCACATCGCGCTGGTCACGGCCACCGAGCCGAACAGGGCCGGGATGAAGAAGAAGCCGTAGGCCGCGATGGCCGAGGTGAAGCCGGTGACCGCGCCGGACTCCATTTCCGCCTGCTTGAGGGCCTTGGCGTACTCCGGGGTGCCCTCCGTGAGGCCCTTCAGGTGGGTGCCTCGGAAGATCACCGGGATCTGCCGGAAGGTCGAGCCGTTGCCGATGCCGGAGAAGAGGAAGGCCGCGAGGAAGCAGAAGAAGAAGCCGTAGAACGAGCCGCCGTCACCGCCCGAGGGCAGGAAGTTGATCACGCCGATGATGGAGACCGCCATGCCCACGAAGGACAGGATCGTCACCCGGGCGCCGCCCCACTTGTCCGCGATCCAGCCGCCCGCCCACCGGGCGAGGGCGCCGACCGCCGGGCCCATCCAGGCGTAGGTGGCGACGGAGTAGTCCGGGAAGGTCGTCTTGATCAGCATCGGGAGCGCCGCGGCGAAGCCGATGAAGGAGCCGAAGGTGCCGACGTACAGCCAGGTCATCAGCCAGTTGTGCTTGCGCTTGAAGATGACCTTCTGCTTGCTGAAGGGGGTGGAGGCCACCTTCAGGTCGTTCTGCCCGAACCAGGCCACGGCCGCGAGCACGATCAGCACGGGCACCCAGATGAAGGCGGCGTTCTGCAGGTAGACGGGGGTCCCGTCGGCCTTGTGCTGGGCGGAGCCGATGGCGATCGTCGACCAGGTGATGACGATCGGGGTCAGCAGCTGGACCACCGAGACGCCCAGGTTGCCCAGGCCGCCGTTGATGCCGGTCGCGCTGCCCTTCTTCGCCTTCGGGAAGAAGAAGCCGATGTTGGCGAGGGAGGAGGCGAAGTTGGCGCCGCCGATGCCGCAGAGCGCGGCGATCGCGACCATCACGCCGTACGGGGTGGAGGGGTCCTGGATCGCGATGCCGAGCCAGATCAACGGCACGATCAGCACCACCGTCGACAGGGCGGTGAAGCGCCGCTGGCCGACCATCGGGCCGAGGAAGGTGTAGAAGATCCGGGCCGTGCCGCCGGTCAGACCGGGGATGGCCGTCAGCCAGAACAGCTGGGAGGTGGAGAAGGAGAAGCCGACGTCCTTCAGGTTGGTCGCGGTGACCGACCACACCTGCCAGACGACGAAGGCCACCAGCAGCGCCGGGACCGCGATCCACAGGTTGCGGTTGGCGACCTTCTTGCCGACCGACTTCCAGAACAGCTCGTTCTCCGGCTCCCAGTCTGTGATGGGCCTGCCGGGGCGGTACTGCTCGGTGTCGTACGAGGCGGGTGCCGGCCCGCCCTTCGTTCTGCTGTCCTGGACCGCGGAACTCATGACTTCCCCTGACTTCTACGAGTGGTACTTGCCCTTCCAGGCTGCGCCGCGCCATAAGGGCGGCGTGAGAGCCGATGGTCGCCGGGGCGTGCGGCCTAGGTCCCGTCAGCCCTGGGCCTTAGGGACCTCCGGCACGGCCAGCAGGGGCAGGGAGACCGAGGGATCGTCCAGGCAGACGCCGGTCCGCAGGTCGAACTCCTGCTTGTGCATCGGCGAGGCCACGACGGGGACACCGTCCCGGGTGCCCATGATCCCGTTGGCGATGACGTCGGCGCCCGAGAACGGGTCCCGGTTGCCCACCGCGTACACCTCGCCCGTGCCGTCCTTGAACAGCGCGGCCTCCGTCCCGTCGGCGAGCACCGCCGCCCGGCCCCGGCCGGGCTCCAGGAACCGCACCTCGGAGACGTGCGGGCTGAAGCGCTCCAGCGCCTCCGGGTCCTCCAGGACGGCCTGCCACTCGTCGCGGTACGCGGCCACGTGCCGCTCCATCTGGGCCTCCAGCTCGGCGCAGATCCCCAGCGAGTCCGCCACCAGCACCTCGCGCAGGTGCTCGATGCCGCCGCCGGTCCCGCCGAGCCGCTCCAGCCACGCGGAGGTGCGCTCCAGGCGCTCGCCGGTGCGGATGTAGTACATGAGGAAGCGGTCGATCAGGGCGAACAGCTCCGCCGCCGACAGGTCCGAGGCCAGCAGGTCCGCGTGGCGCGGGGTGGTGCCGCCGTTGCCGCCGACGTACAGGTTCCAGCCGCCGGCCGTGGCGATCACGCCGATGTCCTTGCCCCGGGCCTCCGCGCACTCGCGCAGACAGCCCGAGACGCCGCCCTTGAACTTGTGCGGGGCGCGCAGGCCCCGGTAGCGCAGCTCCAGGTCGATCGCGAGCTGCACCGAGTCGCCCTGCCCGAAGCGGCAGAACTTGGAGCCGACGCAGGACTTCACCGTCCGCAGCGACTTCCCGTACGCCTGGCCCGACTCGAAGCCCGCGCCGATCAGCCGGCGCCAGATCGCCGGGAGGTCCTCCTTGCGGGCGCCGAACAGGTCGATGCGCTGACCGCCGGTGATCTTGCTGTAGAGGCCGTGGTCACGGGCCACCTCGCCGATCACGATGAGCTGCTCGGCGCTGATCTCGCCGCCCGGGACGCGCGGCACGACCGAGTAGGTGCCGTCCTTCTGGAGGTTGGCGAGGAACAGGTCGTTGGAGTCCTGAAGGGTGGCCTGCTCGCCCTCCAGGACGTGCCGCAGCCCGAGCTCGGGGGCGAGGGTGCCGAGGACGTTGGCGACGACGGGCTTGCAGACCGTGCAGCCGGAGACGCCCGCGGGGCCGCCCTCGGAGCCCGCGGTGCCGTGCCGCTCCATCAGCTCGGTGAAGGAGCGGATGTGCTCGGTCCGGATCAGTTCGTAGAGCTCGGCGCGGCCCAGCTCCGGGAAGTGCTCGCACAGCCCGCGCGGCTTCTCCACACCGGCCGCGTCCAGGACCGCCTGGAGCGTGTTGACGCAGCCGCCGCAGCCCGTGCCCGCCTTGGTGCAGCGCTTGACGCCGCCGACGTCGACCAGCCCGTGCTCGGCGATCGCCTCGCGGACGGCGCCCTTGGTCACGTTGTGGCACGAGCAGACGACCGCGTCGTCCGCGAGGGACTCGGCGCCCGGCAGCTGCCCCGCGCCCTCCCCCGCCGGCATCAGGAACGCCGCCGGCGGCGCCGGGAGCGTCCGGCCCGCGTGCGGCTTCAGCGAGCCGTACGCCTCCGCGTCGCCGACCAGGATGCCGCCGAGGAGCTGGCCCTCCGGGCCCAGCAGCAGCTTCTTGTAGACGCCCTCGCGCCCGTCCGAGAACACGATCTCGGTGGCCTTCGGCACATCGGAGAACGGGTCGCCGAAGGACGCCACGTCCGCCCCGAGCAGCTTCAGCTTCGTCGAGGTGTCGGCGCCGGTGAAGACCGTGTCGCCCTCCCCCGCGAGCCGGTCCGCGACCACCTCGGCCATCTGGTACCCGGGGGCGACCAGGCCGTAGACCCGCCCGTCGCAGGTCTGCGCGCACTCGCCGACCGCGTACACGTACGGGTCGCTGGTCCGGCAGTGCTCGTCCACCGCCACGCCGCCCCGGTCGCCGACCGCCAGCCCCGCCTCCCGCGCGAGCCGGTCCCGGGGGCGCACGCCCGCCGAGAAGACCACCAGGTCGGCGGGGATCCGCTTGCCGTCGGACAGCTTCAGGGAGCGGACCCGGCCGTCGGCGTCCACGTCGACCTCGGCGGCGCCCACGCCGGTGTGCACGGCCACGCCCATCGACTCGATCGTGGCGCGCAGGGCCGCCGCTCCGCCGTCGTCCACCTGGAGCGGCATCAGCCGGGGCGCGAACTCCACGACGTGCGTGGCGAGCCCCAGGGTGCGCAGCGCGCCGGCCGCCTCCAGGCCGAGCAGCCCGCCGCCGATGACGACGCCGCCGCGGATCGCGCCCCGGCTGCCGTCGGCGTTCTCGGCGTACGAGGTGAGGGCGTCGACGTCGTAGAGGGTGCGGTAGGTGAAGCAGCCGGTCGCGTCGGCGCCGGGGATCGGCGGCACGAAGGGGTACGAGCCGGTGGCCATGACCAGCGCGTCGTACGGCACGACCGCGCCGGAGGTGGTGGTGACGGTGCGGGCGGCGGTGTCGATGTGCTCGGCCGGGTCGCCGAGGCGCAGGTCGATGAGGCCCTCGTCGAGGGCGGGCAGGGAGAGGCCGCCGGGCTCGGTGCCGGTGAAGACCGAGGAGAGGTGCACCCGGTCGTACGCGGGCACGTCCTCCTCCGCCAGCACCACCGCGCGCCAGCCCGGCCCGCCGTCGGACCCGGCGAGCGCGCCGCGCTCGGCCAGCGCCTCCAGCAGCCGGTGGCCGACCATGCCGTGGCCTATCAGCACGAGGTTCCGGGTCTGCTGGGCAGGGGCGGCAGCCATGGCGGTCTCCAGTGGGGGTGGCTGGTGGTGGTGCGGTGGGTGTGGCGGCACGGGAGGACTCCCGCGCTCGTCGTCTTCGACGGTAGGGCGGCCCGCCCGCCCGTAGGGCCCCGAAAAGGGCCCGATGCTCCGGGACTTGCGGCCCTGCGGGACGGGACCTGCGGCGGGGGCGGGCGGCGGGGGCGCGGGCATAGCGTGGGCGGTGTGGGGGCCGCGCCGCCGAACGACACCGGCGACGCGGCCCCGGACGGGGTTTCGGGGCGGTGACTCCGGGTCGGGGACCCGGGGCGGGAGAGCTCCGGGTGGACCCGGGTGGGGTTTCGTAATCCGGCGGCATCGCGGAGGCAGTCATGCGGGATCTCGTACTCGCCGTGCACGGCAGCGCCGTGCCCGAGGCAGGGGCGACCGTCGCCCGGCTCGCGGACGCGGTCGGCCGGCTCACCGGCGCGCCCGTCTCCGTCGCGCACCTGGACCACCAGAAGCCGTCCCTGCCGTACGTGCTCGCCGACCGGCCCGGCGCCGTCGTCGTGCCGCTGCTGCTCGGCGACGGCTACCACCGCACCGTGGACATCCCCTCCGTCGCCTGCCACTTCGACTGCACCGTCACCCCCGGTCTGCGCGGCGAACCGGGCGTGGGGCTCGCCCTCCACGACCGGCTGCGCGCCGCCGAGCGGGCGGCCGGCGGTCCCGCCGACGCGGTCGTGGTCGCCGGGGCCGGCTCCTCCCGGCCGGGCGGCAACGACGGCACCCTGCGCGCGCTGGACCAGCTCGCGCGTCTGATCCCGGTCCCGGCGACCGCCGCGTACTGCTCCGCGACGGGCCCGGCGGCGCCGCCGGTCGTGGACGCCGTCGCCTCGCTGCGCGCCCGCGGCTTCCGCCGGATCGCGGTCGCCGCGCACCTGCTGGCCCCCGGCCGCTTCACCCAGGCGCTGGCGGCGCTCCCCGACGTCTGGGCGGTCTCGGCGCCGCTGGCCGACCACCCGCGGATCGCGGGCGCGGTGGCGAAGCGCTACAAGGAGGCCGCGGCGGGACATCCGCCGGTCCCGGCGGGTTTGGCGAGCGGCAGCCGCTGAAGCGGGCGGGTACCGCTGAGCGGCATGGGCCGCTGAAGCGGGCGTGAGCCGCGCGGGGCGCGCGCCGCGCGGGGCGGGTGTCCTGCCTGCCCGGCCGCCCCCGGGTCTGCTGTCCTGTGGGGCATGACGCAACCGTTCCTGCCGCTCACCTCCCGCTCACGCGAGGAGTCGCACCGCGCCTCGACGCCGCTGGAGCTCTTCTTCGACCTGTGTTTCGTCGTCGCCGTCGCCCAAGCGGGCGCCGAGCTGGTGCACGCCCTCGCCGAGGGTCACGCCGGATCCGGGATCCTCAACTACACGATGGTCTTCTGGGCGGTCTGGTGGGCGTGGATGAACTTCACCTGGTTCGCCTCGGCCTACGACAACGACGACGTCCTCTACCGGGTCGTCACCCTCGTCCAGATCGCCGGCGTCCTCGTCCTCGCCGCCGGGGTCTCGCGCGCGTTCGAGGACCACGACTTCACCGTCGTCTACATCGGCTACGTCGTGATGCGCCTCGCGCTCTCCTCCCAGTGGCTGCGCGCCGCCCACCACGCCACGGATCCGGCCGAGCGGACGATGTGCCTCCGGTACGCCGGCGGGGTCGTCGCCTGCCAGGTCGGCTGGGTCGCGCTGCTGCTGGTGCCCGAGAACGCGCGCATGTGGGTGTTCCTGGTCATGGCGCTGGCCGAGATGGCCGTCCCCGTCTACGCGGAGAAGGACGTCAACACGCAGTGGCACCCCCACCACATCGCCGAGCGGTACGGCCTGTTCACGATCATCGTGCTGGGCGAGTCGATCGCCGCCGCGACGGTCGCCGTGAAGTCGGGCGTCGCGGAGAACGACGCCCTGCGCGAGCTGCTGCCGATCGCCGCGGGCGGGCTCCTCATCGTCTTCGCCGCCTGGTGGATCTACTTCGTGGTGCCCGCGCACGACCGGCTCGCCGACAACCGGAAGGGCTTCCTCTGGGGCTACGGGCACTTCCTGATCTTCACCTCGGCCGCCGCGATCGGCGCCGGTCTCGAGATCGCCGTCGAGCAGGCCGTCGGCGAGGCCCACATCTCCACCCTGGCCGCCTCCTCCGCCGTCACCCTCCCGACCGCCGTCTTCCTGCTGTGCGTGTGGCTGCTGCACGCCCGGTACTTCAAGGTGGGGATCGCCCAGCAGGCGGTGCTGCCCGGCTCCGCCTTCGTCATCCTCATGTGCACGTTCGCCGGGCACTGGGCGGTGTTCGCGGCCGGCCTGGCCGCCGCCGCCACGGTCGCGCTGGGGGTGACCCTGACCGCGACCAACCCGGCCACCCGGGCCGCGCGCTGAACGGCGCCCGAACGGCCGCGTGGTACGCAGGGGACATGACACTGCATCGGCACGACGCACTCACCGACGTGGGCGGCCTGCGGGTCGGCCACGCACGGGTCCCCGGGGACCGGGCGCTGTCCGGGACCACCGTCGTCCTCGCCCCGGAGGGCGGGGCGGTGGCCGCCGTGGACGTACGCGGCGGGGGCCCCGGCACCCGCGAGACGGACGCGCTGGACCCGCGCAACCTGGTCCAGCGGATCGACGCCGTCGTCCTCACCGGCGGCAGCGCCTACGGGCTCGACGCGGCGGGCGGGGTGATGGCCTGGCTGGCCGAGCGGGGGCGCGGGGTGCGGGTGGGGCCGGACCCGTCGCACGTGGTGCCGGTAGTCCCCGCCGCCTGCCTCTTCGACCTGGGCCGGGGCGGCGACTTCGCGGCCCGGCCCGACGCCTCGACCGGGCGGGCGGCGGTGGCGGACGCCGCCGCGACCGGGCCGTACGCGCCGGTGGCGACGGGCTCGGTGGGCGCGGGCACGGGCGCGGTGGCGGGCGGGCTCAAGGGCGGGGTGGGCACCGCGAGCGCGCTCCTGGAGTCCGGGATCACGGTGGCGGCGCTCGTGGTGGTCAACGCGGTCGGCTCGGTGGTCGACCCGGACACGGGCGTGCCGTACGGGGCCTACTTCGCGGGCGGGCGCCCCGCCTTCCCCGACCCGGCCGTGCACGAGGCGGCGCGGCGCCGGCTCGCCGAGGCGCGGGAGAAGCTCGCCCCGCCGCCGATGAACACCACCCTCGCGGTCGTCGCCACGGACGCGGCGCTGACCCGCGCCCAGGCGCAGAAGCTCGCGGGGACGGCGCACGACGGCATCGCGCGCGCCGTCCGTCCGGTGCATCTCCTCAACGACGGCGACACCGTCTTCGCCCTCGCGACCGGGGAGCGGGAACTGTCCCCGGAGGCCGGCCCGCTCGCCCTCAACGAGATCCTCGCGGCGGGCGCCGACACGGTCACCCGCGCCATCGTCCAGGCGGTTCTCGCCCCGGCGACGGGGGTGACGGGGCCGGGCGGGGACCATCCCGCGTACCGCGAACTGTACGGCGGGACGTACGACGACTAGCCCCCCGAAGCGACTGCCGGTATACCAAAGGGAGTTGAAGAACTCGTCTGGGGGGCGCGGGAACTCAATGCGCGCCCCCGTTCGTTTTCCCGAACGCCGGACACGATGTCAGACCCAGGGACTACGTTTAGCAAGCACCAAGTGACATGCGGCGACGGCCTGGAGACCCCCTTGAACGATCCGCACGATCCGCAGGATCCTTCGCACGATCCGTACGAGACGACCGACACCCAGGTTGAGCGGCTCCTCGGCAGGGCGCTCAACTCCTTCGACCTGCCCGACTCCACGGTCGAGCGCCTGGCGTCGGCGCTCGCGCACTCCAGCACACTGCACTCCTCGCACCACAGCGCGTCGCTGCACCGCACCACCTACCGGCACGCCTATCTGCTCGCCGACGGCACGGCCCTCACCCTGTGGGAGCTGGTGCACAACTCCGGCCGCGACGGCGCCGAGCAGCACGAGCTGTACGAGGACGAGTCCGAGGCCCGGCTCGCCGCCTCCCGGCTGCCCGCGGGCCCCTCGCTCGGCTGGAGCGTGGAGCGCGCCGACGGCGGCCGTCCCGACGAGGACGACGACCTGGAGGTGCTGAGCGCGCTCCTCGCGCGCCCCATACCCGCCCAGCCCCGGGTGTACGTGCCGGACAACTCCGCGGACCACGCCCGCCGGGTGCTCCGGCGCGCGGAGAACGCCGACCGTCCCGGCGAGGCCGTGGCCCGGCGGCTCCGGCTCGCCTTCGGGCACCACATCACCCAGGCGTTCGGGCGCCAGTGCGCGATGGAGGGCGGCCGGGACGCCGGCTTCACCCTCTACGAGCACCAGTTCCTGCTCCTCGACGGCAGCGAGGTCAGCCTCTGGGAGGTCGAGCACACGGCGACCCCCGACGGGCGCCATATGTGCGAGGTGTACGAGGACGAGCGCGCCGCCCGCGACGCGATGGAGTCCCGCTCCCGCGTCCGCTGACCGCCCTCGGCCCCGCACCCCCTGGTCCGCCGCCCGCTCGCCCGGCGCGGCGGACCGGGAGGGCGACCGCCACGCCGGTCAGGCGGGTACGGGGGCGGGTGCGGCGCTGCCGGGGCGGAGGCGGGCGGCGGAGAACGCGCGGTTGGCCAGGGTCTGCTCGCGGTAGGCGGCGGGCAGCTCGGGCAGGGCGAGGAGCCGATCGCAGGCGGCGAGCGAGGCGGCGGGGTCGCCGGTCCAGTAGGCGGTGATCGAGTACTCGAAGAGCAGGCCCCAGCGGTAGACCCAGGGCTGGAGGAACAGCACGTCGTCGGCGGGCGGCTCGCGGTCGAGGACGGCGGTCAGGACGGCGTGGGCGGCGTGATGGCGGTTCAGCCCGCGGAGCCGGGAGGCCAGCTCGTAGCAGGCTTCGAGGCGCTGGGGCCGGGACTCCCAGGCCCGTACGAGGGCGTCCTGGGCGGCCGGCCAGCCGCCGCCGGCCTCGGGGTGCTCGGCCGCCAGGACCCCCGCCTGGAGCAGGGCGAAGTAGACCTCCTCGCCCCAGCCGCCCATGGCGGCGCGGCGCTCGTAGAGGGCGATCGCCTCGGCGGGGCGGCCCATGTCGCGCAGGGTCTGGGCGAGGTAGAAGACGGTACGGGGGTTGGCGGGGTCGCGGGCGAGTTCGGCGCCGAGGAGGCGGGCGTCCCGCTCGAACTTGTCGTGCCGGGAGCCGCCGTCGGCGTGGTCCTCGACGACGAGGGCGTCCAGGGGGCGCTGGGTGTGCGGGCGGTCGGCGGTCAGGTACTCGTGGGTGACGCCCTCGTACCGCCAGGGCAGATCGCCTCTGACCAGGCGTTTGATGCGGTATTCGAGGTGCCCTCCGTGCCGGATCAGATACGCGTCGGCGGTCAGGGCGGGGAGCGGGGCGTCCTGGCGCAGGACGTGGTCGGCGTCGAGGAGGAGCAGGTAGTCGGCGCGGCCGAGGGCCCGCGCGATGTTGGCGCTGCGGTTGTGGCCGAAGTCGCGCCACGGCTCCTCGTGGAGCTCGCCGGGGATGCCGGCCAGGGAGCGGCGGACCAGGTCCTGGGTGCCGTCGGTGGAGCCGGTGTCGGAGACGACCCAGGTGTCGACGAGGTGCCGGACGGAGGCGAGGCAGCGTTCGATGACGGCGGACTCGTTCTTCACGATCATGCACAAGCAGAGGGACGGCCGCACGGCAACACCACTTCCGGTGGATCGGTCGGGGGGCGACGGTACGCAGGGGCGTGGCGGGGCCGGTCGCGGCACGCCGAGGGGGCCGCCGGGGTTCGCCATCGCGTATGCATCCAAACGGCTGGCACGGCTACGCCATGGCGCTGAGAGGCGGCCGGAGCCGTCAAGGCTTCGCAGTCGCGATCCGATGATCCGATGGAACGCTCATCGGATCATGAGGAACAGAGGAGCATGGATGCGTCCTGATCCACGGACCCGGTCCGGGCCGTCGTCACTCGGCCCGCTCCCCCGCCGACGGGCCTGGCGGGGCGGCGGAGCGCTCGCCTCGGTGGCGCTCGTCCTCACGGGCCTCGCGACGCCCGCCGTGGCGGGGCCGTCGGGGCCGGCCCTGCCGGCGGGCGCGGCGTCGCGTGCCGCCGCCCCCGCCACCGGCGACGACTGCGGCGGGGGCCCGCCGCCGGGCCACCACGAGGACGGGAGCGGGGGCCACGAGGACGGCGGGCCACCGCCGTGGGCCCAGGAGGACGGGCCGCCCCCGGGCGAGGACGGGGGGCCGCCCCGGGGCGAGGACGGGGCGCCGCCGTCGCCGGAGGACGTCCAGCAGTACCTCGACCAGAACCTCCCGGGCCAGTCCCCGACCGGCCCGCCCCGCACCCTCCGCACACCGGACGGCGGCGACCACGGCGACCACGGCGACCACGACTGCCACCAGGGCCCACCGGGGCCGACGGGACCGGCGGGGCCGACGGGGCACACGGGGGCGACCGGGGCCACGGGGCCTACCGGGGCCACGGGGCATACGGGCGCTACAGGGGCGACCGGGCCTACCGGGCCCATGGGAGCGACGGGTGCCACTGGGGCCACGGGACCGACAGGGGCCACGGGTGCCACTGGTGACACCGGCCCGACTGGCCCGACCGGCCCGACCGGAGCCACCGGGAACACGGGGCCTACCGGACCCACCGGGCCCACGGGAGCGACGGGGGCCACCGGAGCGACCGGGGACACCGGGCCCACCGGGCCTACGGGAGCCACCGGCGCTACCGGCGCTACCGGAACGACCGGCGACACGGGGCCGACCGGACCCACGGGTCCCACCGGAGCCACGGGAGCAACCGGCGCCACTGGGCCTACGGGACCCACTGGTGCCACAGGCTCTACGGGAGCCACCGGACCGACCGGTCCCACCGGGCCAACCGGAGCCACCGGAGCGACTGGTGCCACAGGCCCCACGGGGCCCACCGGTCCTACTGGTCCCACAGGCCCCACGGGTCCCACCGGACCTACCGGTCCTACCGGTCCTACCGGCCCCACAGGAGCAACCGGCCCCACCGGCCCCTGTACCGACATCGACACCTACAGCCCCTCCAACACCGAGGACTTCCAGGCCGCGCTCTACAACGGCAAGGCGTTCGTCGGTAAGGCCAGCGCGCCCGGTGGGGCGATCGCGTGGCAGGACCTGACCAATGCGACGACCGTCGGGACGGACCCCGCCAATCCCGGCTACCCCGCCGACGCCTGCGGCATCTCCATCGAGGCGCAGGGCAACGACGCCTACGTGAAGGTGATCACCAAGGGCGGCCAGGTCTGGCAGACCAAGGGCGGCATCATGGGCAACACCTTCGTGTGGAACCAGCCCTGGGTGCAGCAGACCACCCCCACCCCGGTCGCGGTGCGCGCGCTCCGGTTCACGTACAAGGGTGATCTGAAGAACAGCGGCGGCATCGTCAACCGCTGACGGGACGACGGACACCACAACACGGCAGGAGGGGCCCCGCAGGGCCCCTCCTTCTCGTCAGGCCGCCCGGCCCTCAGGCCGCGACCGCCACCTTCTCCTCGGCGTCCGCCGCCTCCGCCGTCTCCCCCGGCACCGGCTTCCGCGCGCTCTTGAGGAGGATGACCACTCCCGCGCTGACCACCGTGCCGGCGGCGATCGCCAGCACGTACAGCAGCGGGTTGCCGATCAGCGGGGTCACGAACAGGCCGCCGTGCGGCGCCCGCAGGGTGCACTCGAAGGCCATCGACAGGGCCCCGGTCACCGCGCCGCCCGCCATCGCCGCGGGGATGACCCGCAGCGGGTCGGCCGCCGCGAACGGGATCGCGCCCTCCGAGACGAACGAGGCGCCCAGCACCCACGCCGCCTTGCCGTTCTCCCGCTCGGTCTTGGTGAAGAGCCGGCCGCGCACCGTCGTGGCCAGCGCCATCGCCAGCGGCGGCACCATGCCGGCGGCCATCACGGCCGCCATCACCTTGAGCGAGCCCTCGTTGGGCGTGGCCAGGCCGCCGACCGCGAAGGCGTACGCGACCTTGTTGACCGGACCGCCGAGGTCGAAGCACATCATCAGGCCCAGGATCACGCCGAGGATCACCGCATTGGCGCCCGAGAGGCTCGCCAGCCAGTCGGTCAGCGCGCTCTGGAGGCTCGCGATCGGCTTGCCGATGACCAGGAACATCAGGAAGCCGACGACGATCGAGGACAGCAGCGGGATCACGACCACCGGCATGATCCCCCGCAGCGCCGCGGGGATCCGCACCCGCTGGATGGCGAGGACCGTGCCGCCCGCCACCAGACCGGCGACGAGACCGCCGAGGAAGCCCGCGTTGATGGTGAGCGAGATCGCGCCGCCGACGAAGCCGGGGACGAGACCGGGGCGGTCCGCCATCCCGTACGCGATGTAGCCCGCGAGCACCGGGACGAGGAAGCCGAAGGCCAGGCCGCCGATCTGGAACATCAGGGCGGCCCAGCTGTCCACCTGGCCCCAGTCGAAGTGCTCCGCGACGGACGGGGCCTTGTTGATCTCCCAGCCGCCGAGCGCGAAGCCGAGGGCGATGAGGAGGCCGCCCGCGGCGACGAACGGCACCATGTAACTCACGCCGGACATCAGCCACTTGCGGAGCTTCGTGCCGTACCCCTCGTCCGGCTCGCCCGCCGCCTCCACCGGGGTGGCCGCGGCCGGGGCCGAGACCTCGCCGCGCGCGGCCTTCTCGCGGACCTCGGCGATGAGCTCGGCGGGCCGGTTGATGCCCGCCTTCACGCCGACGTCCACCGTGGGCTTTCCGGCGAACCGTTCCTTCTCGCGTACGGGGACGTCGTGCGCGAAGATCACGCCGTCGGCCTCGGCCAGCACCGCCGAGTCGAGCCGGGTGAACCCGGCCGAGCCCTGCGTCTCGACCACCAGCTCCACCCCCGCCGCCTGGCCCGCCTTCTCCAGGGCCTCGGCCGCCATGTAGGTGTGCGCGATGCCCGTGGGGCAGGAGGTGACCGCGACGATGCGGAACGGTGCCCCGCCGGCCGGGGCGGAAGCCGGGGCCGGGGCCTCCGGCTCGGGCCCGGTCTCGGCCGCCGGGGCCTCCGGCGCGGGCTCCTCGCCCGCGATCAGCGCCGCCGCTGCCGCCGGGTCCGCCACCGACCGCAGCGCCCCCGTGAACTCGGCGTCCATCAGGTGCCGGGCCAGCGAGGACAGGATCGTCAGGTGCGCGTCGTCGGCGCCGGCCGGGGCGGCGATCAGGAAGACCAGGTCCGCCGGGCCGTCCGGGGCGCCGAAGTCGATGCCCTCGGCGGAGCGGCCGAAGGCCAGGGTCGGCTCGGTGACGTGGGCGCTGCGGCAGTGCGGGATGCCGATGCCGCCGTCGAGGCCCGTCGGCATCTGCGCCTCGCGGGCGGCGACGTCCGCCAGGAAGCCTTCGAGATCGGTCACCCGGCCCCGCGCGACCATCCGCTCGGCGAGCGAACGGGCCGCCGCCTCCTTGGTTTCGGCGGACAGGTCGAGGTCGACCAGGTCCGCGGTGATCATGCTGCTCATCGCGGGCTCCCTTGCTCGCTGGAGACGGTGCTGGAGGGGACGGGGAGGGAAGAGGCTGTGGGGGCTGTGGGGGCTGTGGGGGCCGTGGGGGCCGTGGGGGCCGTGGGGGCCGTGGGGGCCGTGGGGGCCGTGGGGGCCGGGCGGAGCGGTGGCTTCATCGGCCCGCCGCCGGTTCGCTCAGCGGCTGGTCCAGGGGGACGTCCGCGGTGACCGTCACCGCGGCCGGGTCCAGGTCCGCCGGGGTGGGCATCTCGCTGCCGGGGAGCTGGACGGCCGCCGCCCCGTGGGCCACGGCCGCGGCCAGCGCCTCGGGTCCGGTGCCGCCCGCCGCCAGGAAGCCGGCGAGGGACGCGTCGCCCGCGCCGACGTTGGAGCGGACCGCCGCGACGGACGCCCGGCCGTAGTGGACACCGTCCGCCTCGACCAGCAGCTGGCCGTCCGCGCCGAGGCTGGCGAGGACGGCGCCCGCGCCCCGGTCGCGCAGTTCCTCCGCGGCCTTGACCGCGTCGCCGACGGTGGCGAGCGGGCGGCCGACGGCCTCCGCGAGCTCCTCGGCGTTCGGCTTGACGACGTCGGGGCGGGCCGCGAGCGCGGCGAGCAGCGAGGGGCCGGAGGTGTCGAGGGCGATCCGGGCCCCGGCGCCGTGGGCGCGGGTGACCAGTTCGGCGTACCACTCGGGGGCGAGGCCGCGCGGGAGGCTGCCGCAGCAGGCGATCCAGTCGGCGGCCGGGGCGTGCGCGAAGACGGTGGCGAGGACGGTCTCGGACTCCTCGGGCGTGAGCTCCGGGCCCGGGGCGTTGACCTTCGTCAGGGTGCCGTCGGGCTCGGCGATCGCGATGTTGGAGCGGGTCTGCCCGGCCAGTGGCACGGGCGCGACCTCGATGCCCTGCCCGGCGAGCAATTGGGCGACGAGGGCGCCGGGCGCGCCGCCGAGCGGGACGACGGCGACGGTGCGGTGTCCGGCGGCGGCGACCGCGCGGGAGACGTTGACGCCCTTGCCGCCGGGGTCGACGCGCTCGGCCGAGGCGCGCAGCACCTCGCCTCGGTCCAGGGCCGGGACCTCGTAGGTCCGGTCGAGGGAGGGGTTGGGGGTGACGGTCAGGATCATGCGCGGACGACCTCCGTTCCGGCCGCCTCGATGGCGGCGGCGTCCTCGTCGCCGAGGCCGCTGTCGGTGATGAGCAGATCGACGTCGGCGAGGCCGCCGAAGCGAGCGAAGTGCTCCTGGCCGTGCTTGGCGGAGTCGGCGAGCAGCACGACCCGGCGGGCGGCGGCGATGACGGCCCGCTTGACGGCGGCCTCGGCGAGGTCGGGGGTGGTCAGGCCGCGGGCGGGCGAGAAGCCGTTGGCGCCGAGGAAGGCGACGTCGGCGCGGATCTCCCCGTACGCCCGCAGCGCCCAGGCGTCGACGGCGGCGCGGGTGCGGTGCCGGACCCGGCCGCCGACGAGGTGCAGGTCGATGCCGGGGTGGTCGGCGAGCCGGGCGGCGACGGGCAGGGCGTGGGTGACCACGGTCAGGTCCCGGTCCAGGGGGAACTCGGCGGCGAGGCGGGCCAGGGTGCTGCCGGCGTCGAGGACGACGCTGCCCTCCTCGGGGAGTTCGGCGAGGGCGGCGCGGACGATCCGGTCCTTCTCGTCGGCGGCGGTGGACTCGCGCTCGGCGAGGTCGGGCTCGAAGTCGAGCCGCCCGGCCGGTATGGCGCCGCCGTGGACGCGGCGGACGAGTCCGGCGCGGTCGAGGGCCTTGAGGTCGCGCCGTACGGTCTCGGCGGTGACCTGGAACTCCTCGGCGAGGGAGAGCACGTCGACCCGCCCGCGCTCGCGGGCCAGGCTGAGGATCGCCTGCTGGCGTTCCGGTGCGTACATGTGGGTTTACGTCCGTTCCATGCCCGAACCTGTGGTTTCAGCGTCAGACTACGCAGAGATTTCCGCGAAGTAAACGGAAACGGGCATCCATACGGGCAAGAACGGGCATCGCACGGACATTCGGGCCGAAGGGCCGCCCCCGGACATGCCGAAGGCCCCGGCCGGGAGTACCGGACCGGGGCCTTCCGCCCTGTGCGCGCCGAGCGTCAGGAGGTGAGCGCGGGCTCCTTCTCCGGGGCGGCGGTCGGCTCCCCGCCGTCTCCGCCGTCCGCGCCGTCCGTCCCGCCCTCCAGGTGCTGCTTCGGCTTGGCCGGGAGCGCGAACATGATCAGGAAGATGCCGCCGAGCACCGCCGCCGCCCAGCCCAGCGCGTTCTGGAAGGCGTCGGTGAAGGCCGCGCCCGTCTCCGCCGGGAAGCGGGCCAGCCGCTCGTCGTCGATCGTGCCGAAGAAGACCACCGACACCAGGCCGAGGCCCAGCGCGTTGCCCATCTGCCCGGTCGTGTTGATCAGGCCCGAGGCCGAGCCGGCGTGCTCGCGCGGCACCTCGGAGAGCACCGCGTCCGTCAGCGGGGCCACGATGAGGCCCATGCCGAGGCCCATCACGACCAGCGGCGGGATCATCTGCCAGGTGTGGATCCCGGTGCCGTACCGCCCCGCCTCGAAGAGGTAGAGCAGGATGCCCGCGGCCATGGTCAGGGCGCCCGTCTGGAGCACCTTGCGGCCGAAGCGCGGCACCAGCTTCTGCACCGACAGGCCCGCCGCCGTGGAGACGGCGATCGAGAACGGCACACCGGTCAGACCCGCGTGCAGCGGGGTCCAGCCGAGGCCGATCTGCATGTAGAGCGTCCAGACCAGGAAGAAGATGCCCATCACGACACCGAACGTGAGCTGGACCGCGATGCCAGTAGGCGAAACACCCTGACACCTACCGGTAGCGGGCCGAACCCGCAGGTCACAAGGGGTACAGCATGGCAACCGCCACCCTGACACGCTCCGTCGGAACACCTTCGGTCCCTACCAAGGGCATGGAAACACCCAATCAAGGCGGAGTCTGCACATGCCACGGCCGCCCGCTGGTGGACCTGCTGCTCCGCAAATCGAAAGTTGTCCGCGAGGGCGAACGTGCCCTCTCCATCCGTGCACAGGAAGAGCGGGGCCGTACGTGGGCCGGCGAGCACGGGTACTGCGTGCGTACGGTCTGGAAAGAAAACCTGTCGGCGTGGTCCGACGTGCGACGCCCCAAGTACGACGCGGCCATGTCGGCCGTCCTCGCCGGCGAAGTACCCGCCCTGTGGTGCTACGCGCTCGACCGGTTCAGCAGGAAGGGGGCCGAAGCCGTGGTGCCGATCCTCGGTAAGGCCCGGGTGATCTTTGACTACGAGCGCCTTGACTCGATGGACGAACGCGACCGGCGATGGATCATCGACCGTGCTGAGAACGCCCGCGAGTACTCACAGCGGCTCTCATACAACGTCACCGCCACCAAAGAACGTCAGCGCAACGAAGGACGGTGGCTCGGCCGCGCACCGTTCGGCCTCACGGCGCACCCTGATACACGACGCTTGAGCCCTGACCGCACGCCGTATACATGTCTCGTCAGCACCCGCGAGGAGGTCACGCCGTGGGACGTGGTCGAGTGCGTTTTCAGCGCAGTAGCCGCCGGGGTCGCTGCACGTGCGCTTGCTCGCCGTTTCAACCGCATCGGGCTCCCCACGGTCACGGGGGCCCAATGGCGTGCCGCGCAGATTCGCAAGATCTTGCACCACCCCGTGTACGAGGGTTGGTTGACGGTCGCAGTCGGAGCGGCCGAGACCGCTACGCGCTACGTGGACGCGAACGGGTCCCCTGTCCGCTGCGTTGAGCCGAGCACGCTGCCCGCGATGATTCCCCCTGCCCTGGCAGGCAAGGCCCGCCGGGTCCTCACGGGTGCCGAGTGGACAAAGCCCGAGCCGAAAGCGGGGCTCCCCGTGTACGCGCTTTCCGGACGGCTCGTGTGCGCCGGCTGTAGCGGTGCTATGACAAAGGGCGGGCGAAGCTACCGATGTAGCCGCATCGTGGACGGCGGGGTTTGTGCGGCACCTGCGTGCGTGATGTCCAAATCGTTGGAGTCCTACGTAGTCGATCTCTGGTCGGACCGACTGCACGCGGCGGACGATGATGACCCGCTGTTGATCGCGGTTGCCGAACGGTGGCAACGGCTACAGCGCCCGAGCGAGACGGCAGAGGTTACGGAAGCACGGGCCGAGATGCAGGCAGCTACGGCGCAGCTCGAAAAATTCCACGCGGACGACCGCGCGGGGTTCTACGCGGGCCGGTCGGCTAAGTACCGCATCCCTGCAAAGATCGCTGTAGAAAACCGACTCGACGCCGCCGAAGAGAGGTTCAAGGCACTGACGGGCGAGGATCGCGTAGACATCACGTTCCTCATCGAGGGACACGCAGCGAAGACGTGGCACGCGGCAAGCCCGCAGCTTCGGCGGGACCTGCTGGGACTGGCGATAGACCGCGTGATCGTCTCCCAGTCCCCCGGCAAGGGGAAGCCGTTCAAGGGGGAGGAGCGCGTCACCATCGTATGGGCGACCCCCGAGGGGGCCGAGCCCGACGTAGACGAGTTTGACCAAGCCCCGTAAGCCCCGTAAGCCCCGGCCGGCCCCTGCGGCTACCGGGGCTTTCCGTTGCCCGCAGCGGGGCCTCTGTGACCCCGCTAGGCTCGCTATGCCCCGTGCCGACATGGAGTGTGCGGGGTAGGGGCGAGCATCTAGGACCAGTCCGAAAATGCAGTACACCCGCCCCGCCTCGCCCCGGTAGTCCCCTCGGACCGCCGGGGCTTTCTGCTGCCCGCCCTCGGGCGTGCGGTACCCTCACCGGCTGCCCCTCGGGCCGAGCGGCCCAACAGCGAGGCGAAAGGGCGTTGAGGGTGTCGAACTTCGACACTTTTTGAGGTAGCTAGAAAAAACCTAAGAGAAAGAGAACCGGGGTCTCCATCGTCACCCCGACACCTTCCGGTGCCCACACCACCTTCGGTCCCTATAGGTGGGGCACCAGGGAGCGAACGCAGCACGGGGCGACCACCTACCGCACGCAGCGGGCAGGGCTCACACCACCTTCGGTCCCTATAGGTGGGGCAAGAGAGAGCGGGATTACCGCGCACCCATCCCGAGGGGGAAAGCCGGCGGGCAGAGTGCCCGCTCTCTCACCAGCTCTGCCCGTGCACCACGCACCCCGCCGTTACGGGGGTGGCCGCAGGGGTCGTGTGGCAGAGCGCGGGGACCGCACCGCCCATGAGTAACCGGCTCGGCAACGAGTCGCCGAAAGGGGTCGTAAGCGCGTGCGGTCCCCGGGGCCCTACTTGGGGTCTACGAAAACAACCTCTGCGTTATAGAACGTCGGGTCGTCGCTCTTCTCGCTCTGCGCTTCGAACTCGAACCCGTCAAGAGCGTCCGCAAGCGCCTCGGAGACTTCCTTCGGCGTGCACGCACGGCCGTCCTGGCGTACGGCCTTGATTTCCACCATGTAGGACATGGACTTAGACATGACTCCGCCTTAGATCGAGGGGGGGTGGGAATGCCTCCACTCTATTCGGGTCGGCGAGCACGTCCAAGCGCTCTGATTTTCGCTGCGGAATGGGCATGGCCCCTGTCTGTACCGGTGCACTTCACGATTCGGCGGTGTACCCAGCGGCGCCCTGCCCTATCGACTGTTCCCGTGCCGGGAACTCGGGGTCCTGCCGATCCGCACCCCTTTATAACGGATCGGTAACGCATTTTCGAAAGCGGAATCTTCCCTTCCGTATACCCACCTGACCCAATCGGTAGAGGTGCGCGGTACCGGCCCCGCTCGGGGATATCGGCCGCAGAGATCCCGGTTCAAGTCCGGGGGTGGGCACGCATTGAACGACGACCAGGCCGACAACAACGAGGGGGCGCCATGCGCTGTATCGACTGCACGGAGCCGGCGACCCATCGGGGCCGCTGCGAGACACACCACGGGGCGTATGAGGGGCGTCCGGCTGTCCGTTCCCGGCGGGCACGGGGACGGCGACGGGCGAGCCGCCGGGATGCTGCTGCACGGCTCCGCCGGCGGGTGCAGGAACGGGGCTCGGCCTGGTGTGACTGGTGCCTGAACGACTTTCCCGCAGACGGGGTGGACGTGGACCACGTGCGGCCCCTCTCGATGGGAGGGAGCGACACGGACGGCAACGTGCAGGTGCTGTGCCGCCAGTGCCACGCGCTGAAGACGCGCACGGAGTTCGGGGCTGCGCGGTAACACGAAAGCCCCCGGCGGACCGAGGGCTTTCGTGTGCGGGGCGGGGCGGGGCTGGAGTCTTAGCCGACTTCCGCAGCGAGTACGCCGCAGGTCCCGCAGTAGTCGAGCTGGTCCCCGTGCTCATTAACGAGGATGTGCCCCATTTCGACGCACTCACGCTCGTTTGCCTCTACACATACGGCACACATTTAGAACCCCCCTGGGTTGGCTTTATCGGCTCTGAGCATAGCGGGTTATGGCGCCCCGGTCTGGAGTTCTCTATGCCCCGTCGTCCTCGGCCCCCGTGTTCGGTACCCGGGTGTCCCGAACTAACGGCCCGTGGTGGCCGCTGTGCCGAGCATCGCCGGGAAGCCGAGCGGTTGCGCGGGTCCTCTGCTGAACGGGGTTACAGCACGCGTTGGCAACGTGTCCGGCGTGCGTTCCTGTACCGGCATCCGTGGTGTTTGCTGTGCGGTCGCACGGCGACGGTCGCTGACCACTTCCCCCTGTCTCGGCGTGAGCTGGTGGCGCAAGGGGTTGCCGAGCCGGACGCGTTCAACCGTCTGCGTCCGCTGTGCACGCAATGTCACAACAAAGAGACCGCTAAATACCAACCCGGAGGATGGGCGGCCGAGCGCCGTTCAATTCCCCGGCTTCAATAGGGATACCCCGGGGGGTGCGCGTGAACAAGACCCCCCGGGTCAAAAAGACCCCCAGGCAGCGGGCGCTAGGGATTCTAGAACGCGCCACTCCACAAAAAGACTGCCTCATATGTGCACACGTAGATACGTCTGGTTACGGTCGTATCTGCTACCGCCGGGACGGGAAGCAAATAACCGAGAGCGCGCATAGATTTGTCTACCGTGAACTCGTAGGGCCGATTCCCCGCGGTGAAGCCATACATCATATCTGCGGTGTATCTGCGTGCGTAAACCCCAAGCACTTGCAGCGTGTCACACACCGCGATAACAGCGCTGAAATGCTGGCGCGTCGAGCCTACATAGCTCGTATAGCCGAGCTTGAGCAAGCGCTGACCGAGTTGGACCCATCAAATCCAGCTCTTTTGGCCAAGTGACACCCACGGGGGTACTCCCCTCTCCTCCCGCTCCAGATCGGCAGGGAGGCAAAAAACTTGCATGGCTCATTGGGCCGTTTCGGTGGAGGTGACTTAGCGTGGCAATTCCGGGACAGAAACCCAAGCCCCATATTCAAGCGGTCCGCGAGGGGACTTACCGCCCCGACCGTAATTCCGAGGGCGCTCGGTTCGCCCCGCTGTCACCGGTCGAGCCGGATTGGTCCGAGCTGTTGCCCGGGGATGCGTCGGACGACGTGCGGGAGAAAGCGGCGGACGTGTGGGCGAGGACGATTCCCGCCCTGGTGCACTCCGCTGGTCTCACCGACCCGCAGCGAGAAACAGCAATCGAGTATTGCGTCACGGTCGCCCGACTCTGGCAGGCCGAGCGCGAGTTGAGCCGTACCGGCCTGGTGGTCGAGACGGAGCGCGGGAACGTCAAGAATCCTTGGGTGACGATCGCCGGCCAGTACCGGAATCACTTCCGGTCGCTGGTCGGTGAGCTGGGGCTCAGCCCTGCGGCAGCCACCCGGATTACCCCGCCGGAGAGCGGGGGCGCAGATGACGACGGGATCTTTGACTGACGGGCTGCCGGTCCCCTATGAGGCACTGCTAGAACTCGGGCTCACCGAGGACGAGATATCCGCAGCGCTCGACTCGCGGCCCCTGGTGGTCGCTGCGCAGGCCGCGCAGGCTCCGGGCGCATACTTCGACGTTGCGTCCGCGCGGCGCGCTCTCGACGCCGTACAGAGCTTCCGGCACACAAAGGGCCGTTGGGGTTCTACTCGGCTCAAGCTCGACCCGTGGCAAGTCGTCTGGGTGATCGCGCCGATTTTTGGATGGCTCGCCTACGACCCCGAGTTGGGGCGCGCGGTGCGGGTTATCCGCTCGGCGTGGATCGAGGTTCCCCGGAAGAACGGGAAATCCACTCTGTCCAGCGGTATCGGTCTGGTGCTGTTGCTTGCCGACCGCGAGATAGGCGCAGAGGTGTACGCGGCGGCCGGCTCACTTCCGCAGGCGGAACGCGTTTTCGATGACGCTAAGCGCATGGCGCTGACAAGTCGCGCTGTGCGAGGACGTGTTGAAGTGCTGCGCGGGCTTATCCGCGTTCCCCGTACCGGCGGAGTCTTCCGGGCCCTCTCCAAAATTGCTGAGACCGCCCACGGCTTGAACGTGTCCGGCGCGATTGTCGATGAGGTCCACGTGCACAAGCGGCGCGACCTTATCGACGCTATCGAGACCGGTACAGGTGCCCGGGATCAGCCTCTCGTTATTTTCATTACGACTGCCGACGAGGGTATTGAAGGCAGCATTTATGACGAGAAGCATACCTACACCCGCCGCTGTGCGGACGCCGTGGTTTCTGACCCCGGGCACTACGGGGTTATCTGGGCTGCCGAGGAGGGCGACGACCCTTACGCCGAGGCAACGTGGCGAAAGGCTAATCCCGGACTCGGCGCTTCCCCCTCGCTGGCTTACATGCGGCGCGAGGCGAACAAGGCTAAGAGCACCCCGAGCTATTTCCCGACGTTCTGCCGACTGTCCCTGAATCGCCGTATGCGCTCGTCCTCGCGTTGGCTGCCTCTGACACTGTGGGACGCGAACGCGGGGGCGGTAGAGCAGGATCGTTTCCGCTATCGGCGGGCCTGGGGCGGGGTGGACCTCTCGGCGGTCTCGGACCTTTCTGCGTGGGTGCTTGCTGTCGAGTCCCGCAAACCCGGGGTCGAGCTGGAATTGATCTCCCGTTTTTGGCTGCCCGAGGAACGCATAGACGAGCTGGAACAACAGCTACAAGTCCCCTTGCGCCAATGGGCGGACGACGGGCTGTTGACCCTTACCGAGGGCGACGCCATCGACTACGGCGCGATTGAGAAACAGATCATTGCGGACTGTCGCCGGCTGGACGTGCAGCGGATTTCGTACGACCGAATGTTTGCCGGTCAGCTCGTCCAGCGCGTTGAATCGAAAACCCGTGGCGTGGACCTGGTGCCGATTGCGCAGACGTATCTAGGCATGAGCCCCGGCAGCAAGGAACTTGAAAGGCTGCTGCGCGAGGGCCGTCTACACCACGGAGGTAACCCGATCCTCCGTTGGAACGCGTCGGTAGTCGAGGTGTACCGGGACGGAAACGACAACTTGCGCCCCGTGAAACCTGACCGGGGAAAATCAAGTGCCCGTATTGACGGTATCGCCGCTGCGGTCATGGCCCTTGACGGGTATGTCCGCCGTCCGCTTAAGCGTGCCCGTGCTGCGAGCGCTTAGACCGAGGGGGAAGCATGACCGAAACTCCGCTACAGATGACGGAACGCCTATACGGCAAGATACAGCGCCGCAGGCACCAGACTAAGAAGTGGTCCGACGCGTACGAGGGTGACCGCCCTCTACTGTTCGCCTCGCCCGAGTTCAGCACGCAGACAGGCGGGCTTTTTGACGAGTTCTCCGATAACTGGTGTGCGGTGGTGCCCGATGCGACGGTTGAACGGCTCATGCCGATTGGGTTCCGTCTGGAAGACGGGTCGATTGACAAGGATGCCGGTAAGGCGTGGAAGCGCTCGGAAGCCGATGTGGAGATCGGTCTAGCGCTGCTGGAAGCGCTGATTACGGGGCGCTCGTACGCCCTGGTTTGGAACAACGCCGATGCCGGTTGAAATCACCTTTCAGCACGCCGCGAGCGCGATAGTCGAGTACGTCCCTGGTCGTCGCCGGCTCCGTAAGGCGGGGCTCATGACATGGCGAGACTGGGATACCGAGTTCGCAACGCTGTTCACGCCGAGCATGGTCTACCGGTGGCAGCGTCCGACCCGCGAGGGCGGGCAGTGGACAGGCCGCACTTCGGGGCTTCCCAGGGGTGAGCCGAGCCACGTACCGAATCCCCTCGGCGTGGTGCCGCTGGTTGAGCTGCCGAACCGCTCGCGGTTGCACGGAAAGCCCCGCAGCGAGATTGCGACTGTCCTACCGCTACAGGACGCCGTGAACACGCTGTGGGCCCACCTGATGACCGCCTCGGACGGATTGGCGCTGCCCGCTCGGGCGGTGCTCGGGATGGATCGGCCCGTCCGCGAAATCGTGGACCCCGAGTCGGGTGAAGTGGTCGGCGAGGAGGATCTACCGCTAGACCGGTTCCGGTCGGACCGTCTGCTGTGGCTGGAGAAACAGGGCGCACAGATAGCCGAGTTCTCCGCCGCTGATCTTGAGAACTACCTCAGGGTTATTGAGGTGGCCGTGCAGCACATCGCAGCCCAAACCCGCACGCCCCCTTCGTACTTGGCGGGGCAGCTCGTCAACGTGAGCCCCGATGGATTCGCAGCATCGGAAGCGGGTCTGATTGCCAAGGTGACCGAGATGCAACGCCACTTCGGTTCGGCACTCCGCGAAATCATGCGCCTTGAAGCCCTCGCGCAGGGCGAGGCTCGGCGTGCGGAATCCCTCGCGCTCGGCTCCGTGGTGTGGCGGGACCCGCAGTTCAGGTCTGACGCCCAATACTCCGATGCGCTGGTCAAGCTCAAGAGCATTGGTGTGCCGGATGAAGCGCTGTGGGAGCGAATCCCCGGGGTCACTCCGGACGAAATCGCACGGTGGAAGACCATGCGTACGGATGCGGCGGGCGCGATCCTCGGCGGGGACATGTCCTCGCTGTTCGGGGTGAAGCCCGACCAGGGCGACGACGACCAGGCCGACGTACCCGAGGACGCCGAGGGGGCCGCCTAGTGTCCCGCACGGCGGAGTTGGCGGCCGACCGGTACACCCAAGTCCAGAGCACTTCCCGGGCCGTTGTGGAGGCCGTGCAGGGGCTTTGGAAGGACGTTCCGGCGGACCGCATTCTGTCCGCCATGCAGGGCGAGACCGGGCGGGCGATCCTCGCTGCGGTCATTTCTGGGCAGCTCTCTGCCGCGCAGGGAGCCCAAGCGTTTGTCGGCGCCGCTATGGCAGCCCAAGGTGCCGTTGCGGCCCCGCTCGGCGTGCTCGACCCGGCGGCCCTGGTCGGTGTTGCTGCGGACGGTCGCCCGCTCGCCTCCCTGCTGCAACTGCCCGCGATCACCACGGCTCGGGCACTGGCAGCCGGCGAGAGCGCCGAACTCGCGGCAGCCCGAGGACTTACCCAAATGGCCATGATGGCGAGCACACAGATAGCCGACGCGTCCCGTACGGCGACGTCCATCGGCATGGCCGCGCACCCGCGCTGCATCTCGTACGTCCGCGTTGTGCGGCTGCCCGCGTGCGCACGGTGCATCATCCTGGCGGGTCGTCAGTATTCCTACTCGACCGGATTCAAGAGGCATCCCCGCTGTGACTGCGGAATGGAGCCGATGACCGATGCCGAGTGGAAAGCGAGCAAGTCCCCCGAGGACTTGTTCCGTGAGATGAGTCCCGCCGAGCAGCGGAAGCGACTCGGTGCAGCGGGAGTCAAGGCACTAGAGGCCGGGGCCGACCTCGGGCAGCTCGTCAACGCGCGCCGAGGAATGGCAACCGCCGTGACCGGTCGGGGGCCGATGCGGGTGACCACCGAGGGCACCACCAAACGCGGTCTCGGGGCAAAGGCCATGAGTGCCACGTTCGAGAAGGTTCCGGGCCGGACGTACGCAAGGGCCCGTGAGGCTCGGCTCATGCCAGAGACCATTTTCAAACTCGCGGGAGACAACCGCGAGCACCAAATAGCCATGTTGACGAAACACGGATACATCGTGTGAACCAGGGGGGATCACCTATGGCAGACGACTCGCAGAACACGCCCGGCAACGGCCCCGAGGACAAGCCCGAGGGCACGCCCGGTACGGCTACCGGCATCGAGCGCCAGGGCGAGGCGGGCACGGGGGCCGAGGGCGACCAGGCCGACGCGGTGAAGACCGCCGAGACCGCCCGAGCGGCTGCCGAGAAGCGCGCCGAGACCGCTGAAGCGGAAGCGGCACGGCTGCGCCGGTCGAACGCTGCGACCAGGGGCACCGACCTTGACGCGCTGCGCGAGGAGGTACGGGCAGAGTTCACGGAAGCGCTCGTGCGCGCCGAGCTGCGCGCGGCTGCCGCCGGTCGGCTTCGTGATCCGGCGGACGCTCTTGCGCTGCTGGACGTGGCTTCGCTCGCCGGCTCCGGGGGCGATATCGACGCGGCGGCGGTGGCTGCTGCCGTGGCTCAGCTCGTCAAGGACAAGCCGTACCTTGCGGTCGCAGAGGGCTCCGCCCCGTCGTGGGGTGATGTGGGTGCGGGGCAGCGGGACACGGCCGAGCCCGAGCCGGCGACGCCGTTTGACCGTCTGCGCCGCGCGTACGCCGCGTAAGGAACCTTTTCGCAGAAACGTTCTTGCACCCATTCCAGGGGACGCACCTAAATAGGTGCCGTCCCCTTTTTCATGCCCAACATCAGGGGGAATTCAGCACATGGCACTTACTCTTCCCGAGGCTGCCAAGCTCAGCACGACCGATCTTCAGCGGGGCGTTATCGAAACGTTCGTGCAGGAGTCCAGCATTCTGGACCGGCTGCCGCTGCTGCCCATCGAGGGAAACGCGTACGCGTACAACGAGGAAGCCACGCTGCCGGGCGTCCAGTTCCGTGCGGTGAATGAGGCGTATTCCGAGAGCACGGGCACCGTGAACCAGAAGTCCGAGAGCCTTGTAATTCTCGGCGGTGACGCGGACGTGGACAAGTTCATCGTAAAGACACGCGGCAATCTCAACGATCAGCGCGCTATTCAGACGCGCATGAAGATCAAGGCTGCCGCGTACAAGTTTCAGGATGCGTTTTTCAACGGTGACGTTGCCACCGAGCCGAAGGGCTTTGACGGTCTGCGTAAGCGGCTGGTCGGTGCTCAGGTGATTTCGGCGGGCACGAACGGCGCTCCGATCGTGGGTGACGGCAAGGGCGAGGATTCGCACGCGTTCTTTGACCTGCTGGACCGGCTGATTGCGCAGGTCCCGGGCCTGAACGCGAATAACGGTGCGCTGTACGCCAACGCTGGCGTTATCGCCCGAGTCAAGTCGGCTGCCCGCCGGATCGGCGGTTACGAGATGGTCCGCGAGGCGCTTACCGGAAAGATGGTCGCGACGTACAACGGCATTCCGCTGCTCGACCCGGGCCAGACTGCCGCCGGCGTGGACATTCTTCCTCAGACGGAGACGCAGGGCACGGCAACCGATGCGTCGTCCATTTACGCGGTGCGTTTCGGCCAGGCCGAGGACGACCGCGCGGTTACCGGTCTCACCAACGGGGGAATTCAGGTTACGGACCTCGGCGAGCTGGAGTCCAAGCCGAGTTACCGCACCCGGATCGAGTTCTACACCGGTCTCGCCGTTTTCGGTGGCCGTGGTGCCGCCCGCCTTAACGGCGTCCTTGCCAAGTAGCCGAGAGGGGTACGGAATGCCGCCGCGCAAGCGCCTTTTTTCCTCTCAGGTTCCGCACACGGATTCGTGCGGTGCCCCGGAGCGGATCGAGCATTTTCCTGTGATCGATTCCCGCTCCGGGGCCGCCCTGACCGTGGTGCGGTGCCTGGAATGCGGCGCACAGATAGTGAATTAGGGGGCTGCTGTGGGACTCCCTGCACTGGCGACCGTGGGCGAGCTGGCTGCGTGGATGCAGCGTGAGCCGGCCGAGCTGCCCGAGGGCGCCGCCCTGGCGCTCGACTCCGCGTCCGCCATCGTCCGCAGCGAAGCACGGCAGAGGTTCACCCGGGGTACAACGACTGTCGCTCTTGCGACCCGGGACCAGGTGGTCACGCTTCCCCAACATCCGGTCATCGCAGTGCAGTTGGTACGTGCGGGCGGGCGGGAGCTGCGGCCGGATGAGTACCGTTTGTGGCGGGACGAACTGTGGCTCGCGGGCTCGTTCGGCTCGGTGGTGGTCACCTACTCCCACGGGTACGCCGAGGTTCCCGCGACCGTGCGCGCCATCGTGCTCACGCTCGCGGGGCGGGTCCTGACCAACCCGTCCGACCTACGGCAAGAGTCTGTCGGTTCGGTGTCGGTGACGTACGCGGCCGAGACCATCGGCGCGAGCCTCGCCCCCATCGAGCGGGACCAGCTCGCCCGCTACCGCCCTCGCGCTGCCGTGGTGCAGCTCGGCAAGGGGCGGCCCTGGTGACGCTCCACTACACACAGACCGTCGTCATCCTGCGGGCCCCGTTCGTGGTGGACCGGTACGGCAACGTGACCAGCGAGCGGGATTGGTCGAGCGCGACCAGGACGACCGTCCGCCGGGTGTCGGTCCAGCCGGACACGTCCACCGAGGACGACGGGGACCGCCCTGCGGTGACCACGGGCCTACGGCTGACCACCCGCCGAGGGGTCGATATCGACCTGATCCCCGGGGACCGCGTGGTTGCCGGGGGCCGGCTGCTCGACATGGACGCAGAACCCGCCCGGTACGTCGTCGCGGGCCGACACCACCACACCGAGGCACGGCTAAGGGAGGTGGCGGGATGAGGTTCCGCCCGAACATGGCCGGTATCCGGTCGCTGATGAGGACCCCCGAGACGGGCGCCGAAATACGTCGGGTGGCCGAGCGCATCGCGTCCGCTGCGGGCTCGGCGGGGGGCGACTTCCGCACCGACTCAGCTCTAGGCGCCCGCCGTTGGCGTGCCGCTGTGATCGGCAACTACCAGACGCACAACGATGCCGAGGGCACCCGCCGCGCGCTCCTCCGGGGGCTGGACGGTGCCGAGTGACCCGCCCCGTCATCGTCATGCCGGACGCCGTGGCCGTGGTGACCGGGTATCTCCGGACGGCCCTCGCGGCAGCCGGCGAGCTGGTGCCGGTCGTCTCCCGGGTCCCCTCGCCCCGTCCCGCTCGGTTCGTCCGGGTGATGCGGGTCGGAGGGACCAGGGCGACCCCCGTATCCGACCGCCCCCGGCTCGACGTCCACGCGTGGGCCGATACCGAAGCGGCTGCCGCTGATCTCGCCGAGCTGGTCCGGGCCCTGGTGCACGTAATGCCCGGAGTCCGGGACGGGGTCACGGTGTACGGCGTGCGGGAGGTCGGGGGCCCGCAGTGGCTGCCCGACGACGTCTCGGGGGTACCCCGGTACGCGTTCGCCGTGGAGATTCACATGCGCGGGCGCTCTCTTAGCGGCTAATTTGCCGCAATCCATTTTGATATTCACTCAGGGGGAAACCCATGCCTCTTTCCGCTAGCGCTGTACGCGTAGCGATCACAGGTGCCGCATATGTGGCACCGCCTAAGACCAAGCTGCCGACCGATTCCGAATCCAACTGGGACGCGGCCTTTACCGATATCGGCTGGATCTCCGATGACGGCATCACCGAGTCCAACTCGGCGGACTCCTCCGAAATCAAGGGTTGGCAGGGCGGGCAGACCGTCCGCAAGGTGGTCAGCTCGTCCGAGATGACCTTTTCTTTTACGGCCATCGAGACCAGCAAGACCGTGCTTGAGCTTTACCACAAGGGCTCAAAGGTGGTCACGGCTACCGGCAAGAGCGCACTTGCCGTCAAGGCACCGGGGCCGGACCGCCGGGTTTTCGGTTTCGATGTGATCGACGGTGACGCGCATATCCGAATCGTGATCCCTGACGGCGAGGTCACCGAGACGGGCGACATTACCTATAAGGGCGACGAGGCCATCTCATACGAACTGACCATTACCGCCTACCCGGGGCCAGATGGCACGGTCGCTTTCAAATACAGCAATGACCCCGCGTGGTCTGCTGCCCCGCCCGCCTAATCCGAACTCAACGACTTTCTAGGTAGGACTCATGACCACCGCCGCTTTTGACCTTGACGTATGGGTCAGGGAAGCCCGCCAGGAACCTTTCCGGTTCACCGTGTCCGGCCGTCTTTTCGAGATGCCCGCCGCTGGAGAGCTGGACAAGTCCATTCTTACGACGGTCAACGTCGATAATCCGTCCGCCCGGGACATCGAGACTCTGCTAAAGGCTGGTCTCGGCGAAGCGTGGCCCATCTTCAACGAGATACCCATTCCGCTTGCCGCCCTTGGCGAGCTTTTCCGGCGCTGGCAGGCACACGAGGGCGTGCCGCTGGGGGAATCGTCGGCCTCTGCCGACTCCTGAGTGAGCACGGAGAGGCCATAGAGGCGGACCTAGCGCGCTACTACGGCGCAGATATCCGGGACGTGGTCCGGCCCGGGTCGGGGCTCACGTGGCGGCGGCTGCGGGCTCTGGTCGCCGCTCTCCCCGCAGACTCGGCGCTTGGTCGGTCCCTCGCCGGCGAGGATTCCGGTTGGACGCTGGAAACGCAGCTACTCGCTGCTCTTCACGATCGGCTCGCTGAGGCGAACTGGCAGCGGGCGAACGAGGGGGCGCGGACCCCGAGTCGTCGCCCAACTCCCATTCCCCGCCCTGGTGTTCGCCCTGATCGCATCGGCGGCACCGAGCGGGAGCCGCGCGAAGTCGCTGCGTATCTTGCCGAGTTGCAGCCCTCCCCGGGGGGTGAGGGCTAGTGGCCGTGGAAGTCGGCATGGGCTACGTGTCCGTCGTTCCCGAAGTCCAGGGATTCGCGGCCGAGCTACAGCGTCAAGTCACTGGCCCCGCAGAGAGCGCGGGAGCCGAGGGCGGGCAGTCAGCCGGCGAGGGTTTCACCGGCAAAATGGGCGGGGTCCTTAAGGGCGGACTTGCCGCTATCGGTATCGCAGCCGCCGCTCTGCTCGTCAAGGGATTCACGGATGCCCTGGACCAGACCCGTATCGACGGGCGAATACAGGCATCCCTAGGTAATACTCCCGCCGAGGCGAAGCGTTACGGCGAGGCCGCCGGACAGCTTTACGCGCACGGCATCACGGGGTCCGTGGAGGAAGCCGCTTCGGCAATCTCGGGCGTCATGCGCTCGGGCATTCTCCCGCCCGAGGCGACGAACGCGCAAATTGAAGAGATCACCGGCAAGATTGCCAACCTTTCCGACGTCTTCGAATTGGACCTAGGTCAGACCAGCAATGCCGTTGGTCAGATTCTCAAGAATGGCTTGGCCAAAAATGGCAGCGAAGCTCTCGACATTCTGACCGCTGGAATGCAGCGGATGGGGCCGAGGGCCGACGACATGGCCGACACTTTCAACGAGTATTCGACCAAGTTTAGGGACCTCGGCCTATCTGCTGCGGACGCCATGGGGCTCATGTCCCAGGGTCTCCAGGCTGGTGCCCGTGACACGGACACGATGGCCGATGCCCTGAAGGAATTTCAGATTCGGGCCACGGACGGCAGTAAGACCAGCGCGGATGCCTATCAGGCTATCGGGCTCAATGCCGAGGAGATGACCCGCAAGATTGCTGCGGGTGGTCCTGGTGCTCGTGAGGGGCTGCAACAGGTTCTCGACGGGCTCAAGGGAATTAAGGACCCTGCCGAACGCAGCGCCGCAAGCGTCGGCCTTTTCGGCACAAAGGCCGAGGATCTAGGTCGTGCCCTTTTCGCGATGGACCCGAAGACTGCCGTAAAGGCTCTCGGGGACACTGCGGGTGCCGCCAACAATATGGGTGACGCGCTGCATAACAATGCGTCGGCCAAGATCGAGCAATTCAAGCGGACGCTTGAAATCGGCGTGTCCAACTTCATCGGGAGCAACGTGCTCCCGCCGCTGATTTCTCTAGCGTCCACGGTTGGAAGCGTTCTCGGCCCCGCGCTCTCAACGGCACGGGATGTTGTGGGAGGGTTTTTCGGAGCTTTCGCATCGGGAGCCGGCGGGCAGTCCATCGCGGGTCTCGGGCAAACCATGGCTGGGCTTGGAGCGAGCACGCGGGATATCCTCGCTCCGGGCCTCTCGGCGCTCGGGCAGATATTCAGTACAACGCTGCTGCCCGCACTGCGCGGCGCGTGGACTGTGGTTTCCACGCAGGTTTTCCCGGCTCTCATGACCTTGTACGGCGCAATATCCACCTCGGTAATGCCGGTGCTGACAGGGCTTGCACGGATTTTTACCGAGGTCATCATCCCTGCCGCCATGCGGATTTACGCGGTGATCCTGGAGAACGTGCAGCCGATTTTCACCGCCTTCGCCGAGTTCATTACGGCGCGCGTGGTACCGGTGGTGCAGATGATCGGCGGAAAGTTCGCCGAGCTGATTCAGAAAGCGCAGCCGATTATCTCGGTGGTGGCGACGGTCGTAACGTGGCTAGCGCAGCTCGCCGCAAAGATCCTCGGCGCGGTGATTCCGGTAATCATCCGGCTCGCCGGCCCCGTGTTCTCCGGGCTCGGTACAGTCCTCGGCCTGGCTATCGGATGGCTCGGTGACATCATCGGGTGGATTGCGGACCTCGGGCGCGCATTCGTAGACGGGGCGCGTTGGGTTGCGGATTTCGCCAAGAAATCCAAGGACAAATTCGGCGAGTTCATTGATTGGGTCAAGGGGGTGCCCGACCGGATCAAAAAGTCCCTCGGTGATTTCGGGCGCCTGCTGGTGGACCAGGGCCGGGACCTGATTCACGGTCTGTGGGACGGAATTTCCAAAATGACCGACTGGCTAAAGGGCAAACTGGTCGGGTGGGCAAAATCTGCGATCCCGGGCCCGATTGCCTCGGCCCTCGGCATCAATTCACCCTCGCGCCTCATGCGGGACGCTATCGGTCAGTGGATTCCGACCGGCGTTGCCGAGGGAATCGACAAAACACAGCACGTGCTTGACGCACGCCTGCGGGCCATGGTCGCAATCCCCCGGATCAAGGGAATAAAGGCTGTCGGACGGGTTCGGCCGGCTCGGGCTGCTGCGGCCCCGCCGGTGTCGTGGCGGGACGAGTTGCGGCGCATCCTCGCCGAGAACGAATTGCGCCGGGAAATCGTGGTCAAGGTCGGCTCACAGGAGATCGCGCGTGCAGTGGCCATCGGCAACCGTCAGATAGCACGGAGGTGAGACAGTGTGGATTGGTGTTCCGACTCAGTCCGAGAGTGAGGGCGGGCTCCGTGAGATCCGCGACGGGCCCCGTCAGTTCGACCGCAGCCCCGATATCGGCGTGACGGAATTCCGGTCACTGTCCGGCGGTGTCACCACCTGGACAGCATCGGACTCCCCGCGCCGGTACTCGCTGGAATGGGAGGCGATGCTGCCGGACGACGTACGGCATATCGATGCCCTCGCCCGAAAAACGCACAGCACGGACCCTGTGGCGGTTATTGACCCGCTGGTCTCCAACCTGCTGGGGCATCGGCAGGCAGCGGGGCGGGGTCCTGCTGCACAGTGGGGCCACGACCGGGATGAAATCCAACTCCTGAATTCGGGTGCGGCGCCGTTCAGTCAGGCGGCCGACATTCGCGCCATTCCCGCGACCGGCTACGTCGAGCTGTCATGGAGAAATCCGGGATGGGGCGGGCTCTATCCCGTCCCGCCCCGGCAGCGCGTCACCTGGTGGTCGCTGAATGCAGCTAGCCGGCTGCCCGGGGCACAGGTGGAGAGTATCTGTCTGCACTGGTACAGCCGAGAACGAGAACTCATCAGCTCCTCTGTTCAGCCGGACCTCTCCCCGCTCGTGGTGGACAGCCCGAGCCGAGCTGTATTCGTACGTCCCGCGATCCGCTTTAAATCCCTTGGGATTTTCCACATCGGATATACGGCGCTCAGCCTCGGGGACACCTCGGCTCGGCTGGTCTCTGGATACGCGCCCCCGGGCGAGGGGTCCGGGGCATTCAGCATCACCGGGTACCGGAATGCGGCCACACCCGGAGACGGCGCGGTCCGGGATATCGGTATTGACCTCGTGGAGGTGGCGAACAGTGCGACCGGCTAGCACCGCCCTTACTGCTGCCCTCGCAGCGGGACAGCGCACCGCCGCTCACACTCTGCGGCTCGGGGGCCGGGACGTGTCGGGGCAGGTGGAGAGCTGGTCTCTCGATCGGGCGTACAGCACCGATCTGCCGGACGCGATGCGTGCGTTCACGGGGTCCAGTAGCGCGCAGCTCGACCTCACACTGACCGGCACGGGCGGGCGGTCCGGCCCCGAGTTGTACGGGCCCTGGGCGCCTCGGGCCACGGGGGACCTGGTGCGGCCCGGTCAGTCCGTGGTGCACGGCTGGGGGCTGGACTCCGCCGGGGGTGTCCTTGACGCGTTCCGTGGTCGGGTCCGGTCCCGCTCGGCGGAGTCGGGAGAGGACACGATCCAGGTGTCCGCGCTCGACGGCGCCGAACGGCTGCGGCAGCCGGCACGACTGCCGCACCCCGATATCCCCCTGAAAACCGTCACGGAAAACAGCCTCGTTTTCTACTGGATCGCGTCCAGTACATGGGCGGTGGACCACCTGCTACGGGCCGCAGGAATTCACACGTGCCCCCCGCCCCGCAGCTCGTCCATTTTCTATGCGGCCATGCACGGCGGCGCATCCCCCAGTGTGGGGAGTCTCGAAAAACTAAGTGGCCTGTGGACGCTGTGGACCAAAAATGGTGCGCCTTTTGAGTCGGCGATGGATGGGACCTTTTCCACGGCCGAGGCTACCTATCGGCCTGCTGTGGCCACGGTCAACCGGACGCTTGACGGGCTGTGGCTAGAGGGGTGGGTTAATACCGTATTCAGCCATCCGACTAGAGAGCAGTCCATCCGGTACCGGCTCCAGTACGACACGGGCACCGATTCCCGGTACGTCACGGTGGATGTCAATTTCCTGACAGGCGTACTGACTGCCAGCCACGGGACGAATGCTGACCCCACGCAGAATCAGCGGCTCACATGGACATCCCCGGCGATCGCCGGTACGGGCACCTATCATTTCGGCTGGTGGCTCCGGTGGAATGCGGCTGGAGTGCCCACGCTCGCCCCCACTGTGACGCGGGACGGTAATGCGTGGATCGGGGCAGACCAAAGCCTGTCCGCTACCCCATCACCGGCCGGTGATCTCCGGTCCGTGAATCTCCTGATCAACAACGTCCGCTGTGAGGCTATGCAGATTTCACAGCTGACGAGCAAACCCGAGACGGACCACGAGCGGACCCTAACGAACACCTGGACCAAGGGAGCAGCGCTTGGGACTCCGATTTTCCCCATGGCTGCCATTCCATCAGTGTCCGGAGATACGTGGTCGGTGCTGACGGATATTGCAAGGGCCACCCTGTCCACTGTCGAAATCGACAGGGACGGTTTTGTCAGGTGGCGGGATTACACCCGATGGGCGGCAGAAAATCCGGTTCCCGTGCTCACGGTTTCGTCCGCGCGGGAGCTAGCAAGCCTCACGGTGACTGAAGAAATTGACGCCTGCCGCAATGACATTTCTGTCCGCTGGCAGAACTGGGCCGGGCACGACTATGAGACGGACGGGGTTACGGATACTCCGTCTAGCCCGATAGCTGTTCCCGCCGGCGGGACGATCACCCGCAGTATGCCTATCAGTGAGGACCGGTACGACCCCGTAAATCCGGTCGTCGCCGACAACATCACGAATTTCGGCAGGCTGGTCATTCGGACGACTGCCAGCCCGACCGCCCCGGTGGTGCGGGGGGCTGCGGAATTCGGGGTTCGGCGGGACGGCGGTATGGCGCATCTGACGATCCGCAACCGCTCGGCCACCACGTTCTACTACCACGCGTCCAGCCTGCTCGCCGTGAAAGCCGCGCAGGGCGGCACGCCACTGGTGTCCGTCGCTGCCGAGCGGGATACGGCGAGTCAGGCCGCGTACGGGGTGCAGTCCTACGCGCATGAGGGTGCCCCCTGGGTCCAGGACCGGACCTCGGCCGCTGATCTCGCTCGTGCGCTGATCCGGGCGGGCGCCGCCCCGGCCCCACAACTTCAGAGTGTCGAGATCCTGCCCGACCCCCGGATCGACCTCGGGGACCTGGTGCGGGTCATGGACACGGCGGGCGCGCTGGACACCCTCGCCTGGGTGGTCGGCTCCCGCACCGAGGGGACGGGCTCGGCCGTACGGCAGACACTCGCGCTACGCGGCGCCAGGAGCCCGGGGCCGCCGGCTGACATCGGCCTCGCCCCGGACCAGCCGACACGGCCAGGAGCACCGCCACCGACCTAGAGAGGGGGGGGACGGCATCGAGGACCAGGACGACCCGCTAGGCGTCCGTATCGGCGCCCGGGAGATCTACGACGAGGTTGTTGGGCTGCGCGGAGACGTGCAGCGCCTCGGCCAGGAGGGCGAGACCGTGACGGAGACGCTAGAGGATCACGAGACCCGCATTAGGGGTCTCGAATCGGAGCGCGCAAAATACGTGCTTCCCGTGGCGCTGATTACCGCCGTGGCAACCGTCGTGGCTGCCGGGCTCACCGTGGCCAAGCTCGGCGCGTAAAGACCACCAGCACAGCGACCAGCCCCGTACCGGGCTCACCGGGCGGGGCTTTTTCATGCCCAAATCAGGGGGGAAAGTGGCGAAGTACAGCGGGGCGCAGTGGCGTCCCATCCCGGTCAACTACAACAAGGGGGGACAGGGTTCGGTCCGGGGCCTGGTCGTGCACATCATGGCGGGCACCCTCGCGGGAACGGATAGTTGGTTCCGCAACCCTGCGGCCCGAGCCTCCGCGCACTTCGGCACCGGCAAGGGCGGTGCGCTCTTCCAGTGGGTAGACACCGCTAACCGGGCATGGGCGCAGGGCGACGGCAACAGCTCGTGGCTGTCTATCGAGAACGAGGGGCGAGGCGGAGACACGCTCACGTCCGCGCAGATGGACCGGATTGCCGACGTACTTGCGTGGCTGCACCGTACGCACGGTGTGCCGCTACAGGTGGCGTCCGGGCCTGGGGGTCGCGGGCTCGGCTGGCACGCGATGGGCGGGAAGGCGTGGGGCAACCACCCGAGCTGTCCCGGCTCGCGGGTCGTGGCGCAGCTTCCGGAGATCGTGACGCGCGCTAAGCGGCTCGCTGGCTCGACCCCGAACAAGCCGAGACCGGCCTACGCGCCTTTCCCAGGGGCCGCGTGGTTCAAGCACAACCCGCGCTCCCCGCTCGTAACGGCCATAGGCCGCCGGCTGGTCGCCGAGGGGTGCGGGCGCTACACGTCCGGGCCCGGTCCGCAGTGGACCGAAGCGGACCGCAAGAGCTATGCCGCGTGGCAGCGCAAGCGCGGGTTCTCCGGGGCCGCCGCGGACGGGTGGCCGGGGCGTGCCACCTGGGACGCCCTGAGGGTCCCGCAGCCGTAGCCCGCACCATCACGCAGCGTGCCGACCGGTGCCCGCCATGTCCGCGTATCGCCCGGTCGTGTAGCTGCTCAAAATCTCGACGCTCTGTCACCAACTCACAGGAGAACCAGTGCAGTTCATTCAGTCCCACCCCGCCCGCATCTACGCCGTGGCGGTCGCCGCCCTCGCCCTGGTCGCGCACTATCGGCCCGAGCTGCCGAGCGCGCTCGTCCTCGGTCTCGTCGCTGCCGTCCTCGGTATCGGTGAGGCTGTCCAGCGCACCGAGGACCGGAAGACCGTTATGGCCCGCGAGCGCGACGACCAGGCCGACGACATCGAGGAGCACCAGGCCGACGACCAGGCCGACGCGTGACCTATCGGCACATCGCCCTCATGGGCCGAGCGGGCTCCGGGAAGGACACCGCCGCCGATCGGCTCGTCAGAAAGTTCGCGTTCACTCCGGTCGCGTTTGCGGACCCGCTGCGGGACCTCGCCGTGTCACTGGACCCGATCGTCACGCATGAGCCGGCGGGCGTCGGCTCCGTCCCGGTGCGCTTGTCGGACGTGCTGCGGCGGGAAGGGTGGGACCGGGCCAAACAACGGCCCGAGGTCCGCCGCACCCTTCAGCGGCTCGGGCAGGGGGTCCGGGACCAGGACGAGCGGTACTGGCTTCGCGCCGCCCTCGCCAAACTCGACGTCGCCGACCGGTGGGGGCTGCCCGTGGTGGTCACGGACTGCCGGTACGAGAACGAGGCGGCGGCCCTGCGGGAGCGGGGTGCGCTGCTGGTCCGCGTCGAGCGGCCCGGGGCGAGCGCGGGGGGCGAGGCCGCGCGGCACGTCTCCGAGCGGGACCTAGACGCGTACCCGGCGGACGTGACGATCCCGAACGCGGGCACGGTCGCCGACCTTGACGCCCTGGTGGACGCGCTCGCGGTTCGCCGCTGACCAGCGGGTGACGGGGTGGTGAAAGTGGCCCCTGTCTTTCTTTCTCTTGGTTTTTTCTTGTTCACCAAAAAAGTAAGGCTATTTCGTCACCTCATCACCCCTCGCCCCGCTGGTCGCACAAGCACAGCAATACGAGGGGGAACCAATGGCCGGAGCTATCCGGACGATTCAGCGCGGGGGTTCACGGTGGTACGTGGACCCGGTAACCGCGATCAAGTACCCGGGCGTTACCAGCATCGTTGCGATGCTGCCCAAGCCGTTTCTTGTCTGGTGGGCGGCCCGGATGACCGCAGAGGCGGCGGTCTCGAACCTGCCCGCCGTGGCTTCGATTGCCGAGCGGGACGAAGCGGGGGCCGTGGACTACCTGCGGAACGCACACTCGCGCTACACCAAGCTCCGGGCCCGCGTCGGTTCGGAAGCGCATGACCTTTTCGAGCGCATGGCGAGGGGCGAGGCCATCGGCCGAGTGCACCCCGATCTAGAGCCCTACCGCGAGGGGTTCGCCGAATTCCTGGACGTGGTGCGCCCCGAGCTGGTCCGCGCCGAGGACATCGCGTGGTCCGACTCGCACGAGTACGCGGGCAGCTTTGACGCGATCCTGCGGGTTCGGCTCGGCGAGGACGGTAAGCCCGACCACCAGGCCGGCGAGTGGCACACACTGATTGTGGATTGGAAGACCTCCAAGTCCACTTATCCCGATGTGGCGTTGCAGATGGCGGCCTATGCGCACGCCGACAAGATCGTTGCCCCGGACGGGAATTCCGAGCCCATGCCGGAATTCGACGGGGCCGCCGTTCTCCATATCACCCCGGAAGGTTGGGCGTTCAAGCCCGTTCGCATCGACCGCGAGGTTTTCGACACCTTCCTGACGCTGCGGCGCGTGTTCACGTGGGACCGCGAGACCTCTAAGACCGTGCTCGGCCGAGCGATTGCCGAGAGCGCCCGCCGGCTCATCACCGGTACGCAGCGCCGCGCATAACCAGCACCAGGGCGGGCCAAACCGAATCGGCTCGCCCTTTTTCATGCCCAAAAACAGGGGGATCTAAGACTATGGCACTTCGCATTTTTGAGACCGACCCGAACGCCAAGCCTAAGGAGTCCTTTTCTGACGACACGGTAGGCCGCTTCCACCTCGGCAAGCAGGAGAACGGAATTCCCGTTGCCCTTTCTGAATGGCGGGTGACGACCGGTGATCCTGCGGTCGCCGACGCTATCGCACAGCTCATGGGCGGAACGCCGGTCGAGACCGATTCCACCTCTGAGAATTTCATCGAGGTTCTGACGGACAAGTCGCTCACGAAGGTTGTTCTTTCCGGCGCCAACGCGATTTCCTCGGACCTCAAGCTGTGGAACGGCTCGGCGCTTATCCATCACTGTGACGGCGTGGAGTTCCTTTCTCCGGATGAGGACAAGGGAAAGCCGTGCCGATGCCCGGAACTGATGGAGGACCGAAAGGCAGCCGCTAAGTCCAAGCGGGGTCCGTCGCCCTCCATTGCAGTGACTTTCCGACTCGCCGACGATTACGACCTCGGCATTTTCAAGCTCCAGACGGGTTCTTGGAAGCTGGCGGAGACTCTGTACCAGGTGGAGAACGCGCTCGACAGGGTTAACGGCGAGGCTCTGTGCTCCATTGAAATGGAGCTTGTCGAGTTCACCACCAAGGCAGGTCGTGACGTCTCGTACCGTAAGCCGGTAATTCGCGTCCTTAAGGCGTGGTCGGACGCTATCGCCGAGGAACCCGCTTACTAAGACCGTGGCGGTTGGGGCTCCGGACGGACCATTCCCGGGGCCCCTTGTCCCGCCCCTCACAGGGGGTTCCCTTGCCAATCCTTGAGCTGTGCGCCGGCTATGGCGGGCTCGGCCTCGCGGTCGAGCGGCTGACCGGTGACCAGGTGCGATACGTCGCTGAGACCGATCCGGCAGCATCGCAGATCCTCGCGGCCCGTTATCCGCACGCGCCGAACCTCGGCGACATTACACAAATCGACTGGTCCGCCCTCGCGGGGGAAGTGACCACCATTACGGCCGGGTTCCCGTGCCAAGACATTTCCATTGCAGGGAGAGGGGCGGGCATCAATGGCACGCGCTCGGGTATCTGGACGCACGTCACCGAGGCCATTCGCGCAATTCGACCGGGGCTCGTGTTCCTGGAAAACGTTGCAGTCATTCGCGGCCGAGGAATGCCCGACGTTCTCGGGGAGCTGGCCGAGATCGGGTACAACAGTCGGTGGTGTTGCTATAGAGCATCCGCAATTGGTGCCCCCCACCAGCGAGACAGATGGTTCTGTCTCGCCGTGCCTGAAAACCCCGACCGCGAATCTTGGGACGAATGGCGGGGCGCAACACCCGCATATTCGTACTGGGAAAGCCCCCTCGCGGGGGGGGGAATCGGCGACGTCTGCACGGAGCCACCCTCGCCGATGAAGTCTGTTTCCTACTGCCCTACTCCGACAGCCTCAGACGCGACGGGTGGGCCAGGGAATTCCCCGAGCCGGACGGGCGGGATGAATCTGCGGACGTTCGTCATTCTCCTTCCGCATGGTGGGGCGAATTCCTGCCCGCAATCCGCCGATGGGAAGACCTGACCGACTGCCCCGCACCTGCCCCGACCGAAAAGGGTCCGCGCGGCGGAGTGCGCGTTACGGCCGAGTTCGCCGAATGGCTTATGGGCATCCCCGGATGGGTGACCGCCGTCCCGGGGCTCAGCCGCCGCGACCAGCTCAAGGCCATCGGCAATGGAGTGTGCCCGCCGCAGGCTTACGCGGCATTCCGACACCTGATGACACACAGCGATATTCCGAGGGGGACACATGGGGAAGCGGGGCGTAATCACGGACTACGCGGGCGACGAGCTGTATCCGGGGGACCTGGTCGCCTATGCCGCACGACAGGGGAACCGCGTACGGCTAGCCGATGCGGTGGTGAAGCGGGTAACGGCACGCATCGAGGGCGGACGGCTCCGGCCGATGCTGCTCGTACGGCCGACCGGAACTGAATCCGGATTCACTAAGCGGCGCTCCTTGCGTTCTGAGTGGATTTCCGCCGAGCACGTCCGGTTGATCCTGCCCGACGTGACAGGCGAGCGAGACGAGTAAAACGCACAACCGGAAGGGCCGGACGTACCCGCGTGGTGTGCCCGGCCCTTCCGTATGGGGGGGAATCATGATCTACGAAATTAGCGCCGAATACGCCCCGCCGATCGGCGACATACGCGAACTCAGCGCGGGGGACGACCTGTACCTAATGCCGGGGTGGAAGGCACGCCCGGACTGGCTGCGGTATCTCGCTGCGGCTGCGCACGCCATGGGGCGCGGGTGCGTGATCCACCAGGGGGCCGACCGTGGCTAACCCGAACAAGTCCAAGGGCACGCAATGGGAAAGCGCCGTACGCGACTACCTGAACGCGTTTCTCGGACTAGTGGACGCGCACGGAAAGTTTCTCGACCCGATGAACGGGGCGAACGTCCGCCGAGCCGCACAGGAAGGCGCGCGGGACGTGGGCGATATCCACGCGGCCCCGTTCGTGCTGGAAGCGAAGAACACCGCAACCCCCGCCGTGCCGACGTGGATTCGGCAAGCGGAGGTCGAGGCGGGGCACGCGGGATTTCCTTACGGCGTGGTCGTGCGGAAGATGCGCGGTCACTCCGTCGCCATGGGCCGCGTGCACGTGTCGGTGAGGACGTGGACCCGGATACGGCTCGCCCTCGGGATGCCCACGCAGGAATTCGCGGCGCTCTACGGCTGGTCGGTCTCGCTGCGCGGACTCAACACGGGCCGGTGGTACCTGACCACCACCGTGCGGGACTTCGCGCACCTGGTCGGCGACTACCGCCGCAATGTCCCCTCGGGGGTGAGCGCCCATGCTGTTCGCTGACCTGCTCGACCGCTTCGACCAGGTGACGACCGAGGGGGACGGGGGCTATGCGGCTCTCTGCCCCGGACACCAGGACTCGCGCCCGTCACTGCGTATCTGGCGGGGCGATGACAACAAGGTCCGCATGACCTGTCGGGCGGGGTGCGACACCGCCGACGTGATCGCAGCGGCACGGCTCACGTGGTCTGACCTGTTCGACGCGACCGGCCCCGGGGCCGTGGTGGCTGCCGGCCGCCCCGAGCTGGTTCCCGTGGCCCACACGGCCGCCCTCGCCGCGTACGCGGACCGGTGTTCGACCGCCCTTGCGGGGGACTACGCCGGCGAGTGGCCCGCAAGGGCACGGGCGTATCTCGCGGACCGCTTCGGGCTCGACCTGGACACTGCCGCCGAACTCGGTGTCGGTGTGGATGACGGGCGCCAGGACGAGGGGTTCGCCTACCTGTCCCGGGCCTACCGCGCGTTTCCTCGGCTGACCGTGCCCCTGGTCGGGTTCGACGGAGTATCGCGCGGGCTACAGGGCCGGGACCTCACCGGCGACTGTCCCGGGCGGTGGCTGTCCCTCATGAACCCCAAGGGCTACCGATGGGCCCCGTACGGGGTCATGCGCGGCCAGGGCGGATACGGCACGGTCCTGGTGACCGAGGGCCCGGGAGACGGTCTCACGGCCGTTGCAGTCGGCTACAACGCGGTGGTGGTCCGTGGCGCCTCGCTCGCCGGCTCGCCCGAGCTGGTCGCCGAGCTTGCCGAGGGGCTGCGCGGACAGCTCGTCATCATCTGCGGCGACAGCGACCGCGCGGGCTCGGGGTTCTCACAACGTCTCGCCGAGGGGCTGACCGCCCACGGGGTCACGGCCCTGGTACTCGACATTCCCCACCAGGGCGACGACCTGACCGACTGGCGCGCACGGGACCCTGCCGCGTTCCCCGCCGAACTGCACCGTGCGGTCAAGGCGGCCCGACCCGCAAGAGACAACGCCGAGGTTCAAGAGGCCGCCCGTGCAACAGAGTTGGCGAACCGCACCGGTGCCGACTCGGTGTCCCGGGACCAGGGCAGCGAGGCCGCGCGCATCCTGTCGGACCTGGTGGGCCAGTACGGCGAATCGGACGCGATGAACGCTCACGCCCTGGTCGCGTTCAACAACGGCACCATCCGGTATGCGGCGGGTCTCGGTTTCTACACCTGGAACGGCCGGATTTGGGTCCGCTCGGATATGCGGGTGAGGCAGGAAATCCACCGCATGGGGGCCGCCCTGGTGCTCGCGGGTCAAAACCAGTTGGCACGCGGTTTCACGATGACGTCCCGCATTGACGCGCTGCTGACCGAGTTGTGTTCCGTTCCCAACGTGTCCATCGGCGCGACCGATTTTGACGACCGTCCCGACCTGTTGAACTTCCGCAATGGCACGGTTGATCTCCGCACGGGCCGGCTCCGCCCGCACGACCAGGCCGACCTACTCACGTACGCGCTCGATATCGACTACAACCCGCACGCCACGTGTCTGCGGTGGGAAGCGTTCCTAGAGGAAATCTTTCCCGGGATGCCGGACATGCCTGCCTATATTCAGCGCATGGTCGGATACGGCATCACGGGCCACACCACCGAACAGGCATTTTCCGTTCTGTGGGGCAAGGGCGCCAACGGTAAATCGGTGCTGGTGGACACGCTGACTTCCGTTTTCCGTGCCATTTCGCGGACGACTCCGTTTAGCACGTTCGAGGAACGCAAGAGCGGCGGTATCCCCAATGATATTGCGGCATTGCGTGGCGCCCGACTCGTCATGGCGTCCGAGGGCGAGAGCGGTAAGCCCATGTCGGAATCAATCCTTAAGCGGGTCACCGGTAAGGACATGATTTCGGCAAGGTTCCTGCGTCAAGAATTCTTCGAGTTCCGTCCGTCGTTCCTGCTGCTGTTGGCGACGAACCACAAGCCGAAGTTTAAGAGTCAGGACGAGGGGCTTTGGCGACGGGTCAAGTTGCTGCCTTTCACCAGGTGGTTTGCGCCCGAGGAACGCGACCCCGCGCTAGATAGGAAGCTGCTCGCCGAGTCCGAGGGAATCGCCGCATGGGCGGTCCGCGGGGCGGTGTCCTGGTACCGCGAGGGGCTGCGAGACCCGCAGGTCATCACGGGTGCATCGCAGGAGTACCGCGAGACCTCGGACCCGCTCGCGGGCTTCCTGCCGGGCGTTCTGGAGTGGGCCGACGACGCGGTGACCATGACCGGGAACGACGCCTTTAACAGCTATCTGGACTGGTGCGAGGCGGAGAACCTTCCCGGGCGTGAGCGCTGGACACGGCAGGCTTTCTATTCCGCCATGGAAGAACGCGGAGCCATCAAGAAGCGCACCAAGAGGGGTATTTCCCTCGGCGGTCTGCGCCTCGCCGACGAGAGCCCCGAACAGACCGGCCCGGGAATCTTCGGCAGCTAGCCCATACACACGCGGGGCCGTTCACCTTGACCAGGTGGGCGGCCCCCTTTTTTGTTTTCGGGGGGAAGCATGATCGAGCTACGGCACGAGGTAGCCGGCGAGACCGTCACCGTGCACGTGCCCGAGACCACGGAGGATCTAAACGAGTTCTGGACGTGGCTTTACCGGGCGCGCGAGCGGGGCCCTATCGCCGTGGACACCGAGACCACGGGTTTGGAGATATTCAGCCCCGCGTTTCGGCTGCGCACGGTGCAATTCGGCGACGAGCGCGACGCGTGGGTGATCCTGTACGAGCGGGGCGGATATCACGAGTCATACGCCCGTGACGCGCTCTTGCGCTGCCGGGAAATCCTGATTCACAACGCTGCCTATGACTGGCTCGTCCTCGGGCAGTGCGCCGGAATACCCATGGAAGACCTAACCCCGTGGACGACAGATACGCGCATCCTCGCCGCACTTATCGATCCTCGGCAGCCCTCCGAGGGCGGGGCAGGAACCGCGCTCAAACCACTTTCGGCGAAGTGGCTTGACCCGGCGGCCCCGGACACGCAGGGCGGGCTTACAAAGGTCTTCAACGGTCTCGGATTCACCAAGGAAACCGGGTGGGCGGGAATCCCGCTCACGCACCCAACCTATTTGCTCTATGCCGGTCTCGACGTGATCCTGACCGCTCGGCTTGCCCCCATGCTCCGCCGAGAGCTGGACCGGCTCGGCGTGCGCCCCGAGCTGGTGACGTATGAACACGAGCTAGCGAGGCTCTGCGCCACGATGCAGCGGCGGGGGCTGCTGGTGGACCAGGAGTACGCGGCCCCGCTCGCTCGCCGGCTTGCCGAGGAAGCCGAGACGTACAGCGCCGTTGCGGCCCGGTACGGAGTCGTCTCGGTGGGCAGTCCCGCACAGGTGGCGGAAGCTCTTGCGGCCATGGGCGAGACGCTGACCGAGCGGACCGACGCGGGCGCGCTCAAGGTGGATAAAGCCGTCCTGCTGCCCCTCGCCGACCTTGACCGGGACTGGCAGCGCATCGGGGCCCGAGAGCCCAACACCCTCGCGGACGCGGTCCTGAGAGCGAAGCGCGCAGCGAAGTGGGGCACGACGTACGCCGAGCGGTTCATGAGCAAGGTGGACGCTGCGGGGCGCATTCACCCCGTGATATCGCCCCTCGCCGCACGCACGGGCCGCATGTCCGTCACGGACGGGCTGCACCAGCTCCCGTCATCTGATCACGTGATCCGCCGCGCGATCCTCGCCGAGCCCGGACACGTCATGGTCAGTACGGATTTCCAGGCCGTGGAAATGCGTGTCCTCGCAGCGCTCGCATCGGTCCGTCGCATGACAGCGGGATTCACCGGCGGTGGCGAGAAATTCGATATCCACGCCTACACCGCCCACCTGATCAAGGGCGACCAGGCCACCCCGAAGGACCGGAAAGTCTTCAAAGGTGCGGGATTTGGAAAGGTCTACGGGGGTGGAATCAAAACCATTTCGAGGCAGACCGGAGCCACAGAATCGGAGATCGCGCAAGCGGTCGCCGCGTACGACCGGGCGTTTCCCGAGATCAAGCGCGCGTCCTCGCGATGGCAGCGTGAGGCATTTCAGAACGGCATGGTGTTTGTCTCGGCGACAGGTCGGCGGCTACCGCTGGACCGGGACCGCACTTACAGCGTCGTGAATTATGCCTGCCAGAGTGCGGCCCGCGACCTGCTCGGGCAAGCCATGCTCAATATGGAGGATGCGGGGCTTCTCGATTACATGCGCCTGCCCATCCATGACGAGATTCTTGCGTCCGTCCCGCGTGGTGACGCCGAGGACATCGCGCGCGAGTTCCAGCGCTGCATGTCCATGGACCTGTACGGCGTGCCGATCACCGCTGACCCCGAGATCGGCGGGCGGTCGTGGGGCTCGCTGTACGGCGCGGACTACTAAGAAAGGCTCTGACCTGCTGGTATGCCCGGCTCTACGCCCGTGCGGACACATGGGCCATGGACATGGTTGCCCTCGGTTTGATCACGAATAGCGCATTGACGATCCGTCAGATAACGGCTGCACCGTCGATCTGGACGGTATGCCCGAATAAGCGAAGATAACGCACGAATCTATGCCGTTGTCCGCTGCGTGATGCCGACCTAATTTCGGTGTCACGCAGCGACACGGCAATGCGCAAGCCCCGTCCTGCTCATCCGGGACGGGGCATCTTCATGCCCTCTTGCAAGGCGCATTGCACTCGAGCCGAGGGGCCCTCATGCCCTTTTCGACTCCGTTCCGGGAGCCCCCGGGCCCTCGTCGGCCCACCAAATCGACCTGGAACGGTGCCCCTTGATTCAGCTCACTCATGCCCAAATATCCGACGCTAAAGCGAATGACTTGGACGCGGTATCGTCAGTGATCCGGGAAACCGATGAACTTGTGAACGCCCGCGCTCACAGGTTCGCCACTACCGCCGGACACACAGATACGGACCTGGTGGAAGACCTCGCACAGGTGGGGCGAATAGCCGTTTGGGAAGCCCTCGGCGATTTCGGCGGCGACGACCCTGCACAGTTCATGGCGCACATAGACCGACGGATTACCCGGGCCATGGCTGACGCGCGCCGCGAGGCCACCCGCCCCGGGGTCAGTTCCTACACGGCCAAGCGATTTGAGAACGCCCTTCGCCTCGCCGCCGGCGACCCCTACGAGGCCGTAAGAATCGCGACTTCCGAAGAGCGTGGAACCGACAGGCTGACTGCCGAACTTGCGCACGCAGCTCGCCTTTCGTGGCTCGGGCTCGATTCGTTGGACAGGCCGGCCACCAGCGCTCGGCACGGCGAGAGCTTCACTCTCGGGGACGTGATCGCTCAGGAGGTCGGCGTACCCGCCGATCTGGTGGACTCGGCCGACATCGCGGGCCACCGCCAGCGCGTGATCCGAGAGTGCGTGCACCGTACGTTGGGGCTGCTGTCCGAGCGGTACCGCTACGTACTCAAGGCAGATCACGGCATCGCCCCCCTCGGCTGCTACGGGGACGGCCCTGACGCCGACCTTGCGGCCGACATGGGCTTGACCACGGCACAGGTCAAGCAAGCCCGGAAGTACGGCAAAACCCGGTTCGCCGAGCTGTACCAGGCTGGTGCACGCGCATGGTGATCCTGCCGACCCGCGACGGCGGGACCGTGACCGTGACGCGCCTCGGTGCCCTGGTGGACATGCACGTGAGGGACCTCTCGGGCCGCACGGTGGCCACCGTTGCCAGACCTGCGTGTGAGGCTGCACGCCTGCTGTCTGGACTTACACGTACCCATGATGATCATTAGTGGGGTAAACAGGGCATTCCGACTGTTCGGCTCTCAACTACCGCCGTCCGTGGCTGTTTTGAGTCGCAGTTACAGCTAAAAACCAAACCGCACGGTTCGTTAGTGCCGTTGACCTGCGGGTCTTTGAAAAAAGCCCCTTGCGTGACTGGAGGGGGGTGGCTTAATGTCGATGCCGCAACCGCAGAGATGTTCGATACGTCGAGTAGCAGGGGTGGGACAATGGGTGCTGAAAGGGACATGACCGCTACGCCGCAGACCGCACCGAGGGGTGGGGGCATGTGCGAGCTGCGCGTAGAGCTGTTTCAGCGCGGACCGGGCGGTCTGTTTTGGGAGTGGGTACCCGCCTACACCGTGCCCGCCCGCCGCATCCAGGCCACCACGGACGGGGATCTCTCCGCCGCACTCGCCCTGTACGGTCCCCGCGTCGCCGGCCTACTGGAAGACCGAAGCGAGCTGATGTGGCGGATCACCGCGCATCACATCGGCTCCGACGACATCGTGGCTCAGTGGTATTGGCAGCGCTCCGAGGAAACCGCGCGCTGGGTCCCGCACTGTGAGCCGTGGGTCATCCTGGACGACCGCCGCAGGGTTGCGGCCCTGCACCGCGCGCGGCGCCTCGCTGACCTGCGCGACCTGCGCGACCAGGACGCGGCATGACTACCGCGCCCACCCGGACGGTCGTTGACGGGCTGCCGTCCCGGACGGACGCGTACGAAGCGGCGGCGACCATGGCCAGGACGCTCGTCCGCGCGGGGCTCGCCCTCCGATACGGCGTCAGCGTGCACCGCATCGCGGTATCCCGTGAAGACAGCGGATTCGGCGTCTGGCTGACCGACCGGGCGCCCGACCAGGCCCCGCCCGCCGAGCTGTCCCGTCTGCTCCGGCTCCGGCCGGCACGCCTCGCGGCAGCATGACAAAGCCCCGCCTTGCACCCAACTACGGGGCAGGGCGGGGCTGTTGTGCGTTCAGGCGCCGAGCTGGCCGCTCTTGACGCCGTCGATGAACGCGGCGAACGCGGCGGCGGGGACGGTGAGCGTCGGGCCGGCGGGAACCTTCGAGTCGCGGACGGGCACGACGCAGCTTGTAACGACAAGGTTGGTGGCCACCTCCACGCACTCCCCACCTTGGCCACTGTACGAGGACTTGAACCAGTCGGGGTGTGGCGTTTCGGTCACAACATGCCCTTTCGTGCTTTCTCGATCATGGCGACAGAATCCGTTGGCGAGAGGGATTCGGCCTGTAGGTGATGATAGGCCGCAAGCACGGGGAGGACCGCAGTGGTCTCCCGCTCCAGGTGGCCCCGCTGGGCCGATTCGGCGTACGCCATGAGAGACCGGTTCGGCATCGTCAGAATGTTGATCGGAAGGTTGAACGGACGCCTCTCACCCATGGCGAACGGTGCCACCTGGAGGATGGCGTTCGGCGTCTCGGCGAACTCCAGAATGCGAGCGAACTGGGCCTTCATCACAGCGGGCGGTCCCATCGGGCGGCGGATGCAGCTCTCGTCTAAGACGACGAACATCTGAGGTCCGCCCGGGTGCATCACGGCGGCCTGGCGCTGCATCAAGAGAGTCTGCCGCTCTTCGGCCTGTGCCTGTGTTGCTGCACCTCGGCGGACCTCGGCGGCCTCCAGCGTGGCAGCGTACTGGGGGACCTGGAGCAGACCCGGGACCACACCTACGTTGTACAACCTGAGCTCTACGGCGAGCGGCTCGACTTCGAGGTACTCCGGGAAGCCATCCATCAGCGAGCTGAGGCGCATGTCCTGTAGCTCACGCTCGAACATGTCCCCGGTTCCCAAGGCGATGTCCGCCTTCCGCGCGAACCGCAAAGTAGCTATCTTTCGACCGGTTTCCACAGTCGAGATATGCACGGCTGAGTACCCCATGCGGCTGCCCAACTCGACCTGGGTCCAACCCTGCTCTAGTCGCAGCCTGCGTAAATGTGCGCCGAATGCGGCTCGGTTGGACGACTCGGGGTCCAACTCCTTCACGTTGGCCAACTTTTACTCCTACGGCGCAAGGTTGAATGGCTCATCGACTCTAGGCCACGCTAGCGGCTCCCAGTAGTGCAAGTGCTACGGAGAGGAGCGGTCGCATGTCCGACACGACGACCGTGCAGCACCCCCCGCCCCCGCCGCCCATCCGCGCCGAGATCGGCTCGTTCGTGGTCGATACCCGCGACGGCGCCGCCCGGATCGGACGCGTCGAGGGGCACCACTACGACGAGCGGCTGTGGCTGCGGCCCCTCGGCGGGGGTACCGAATGGCTCGCCGATCGCGCGGACCTGCGCCCGCCGACCGAAACGGAGATGGTCACGGTCCGCGCGGTCACGGCCCCGGTCTCCCGCACCGTTCCGTGACCACAGCCATAGGCACCACGGTCTACCGCATGGCCGCGCACCCTCTCGCTGAACTGACCATGACGGCGCGATGCCTCGCCGGTGAGTGCACGTGGGAAGCACAGCCGGCAACCGAACCGCCGACCTCCACGGTGTCGTGTGAGTCGCACACGGCCGAGACCGGGCACGCGGTGTTCGCGGTCGCGCTCGAATACGTGGCCCTGGTCACGAGCACCCCCTAGACCCCCGCTCTTCCGGGCGGGGACGTGCAGTCCTGCGAGCCGTGAGCCGCCCGAGCCGGATCGGACGGTGGAAACTCCCCCGCGCGGAGATACCCGAGGGCGCCCCCCCGGGGCCTCTCCAGCGGTGCCGCCGGTCACGGTACTGGCCGCCGGCGAGGGGCTGCACAGCGGGTCCCGCCCGCATTTTCCTCTCTAGGTACGGGTGGGACCCGCACACAGACTCCGCCCCTCGGCCCGGACGTACCCCCCCGGGCCGAGGGTGCGGGCCGCAAGAGCAAAGCACACCAGAAAGGAAGGACCATCATGTCCGAGCCCATCGAGCCCGTGACCGAGGACCCGACCATCAGCACCACCAGCGACACCGAGCCGGCCCCCGACCCGGACACCGACGAGCGCCAGGACGACGAGACCGTTCCGAGCGACGCCACGGGGTGGCTGCTCGCCGTCTAGGCGGAGCCAACCGCTAAGCCCGGTGGGGAAGTTGCACCTTCCCCACCGGTGCCAGAGGAACACCCACTCACCGAGGGAGCATGACCAATGGCAGCGGCAACGTTACTGAAGTTCGCGTGGCTGGAGGTGACGGGACTCTGCCAGGAGTTCTGTGACCACTGTTACGCCGACTCCGGCCCCACCGGCACTCACGGCACGATGACCGTGTCCGACTGGGGCCGCGTCATCGATGAGCTGGCGGACATGGGAACGCTCGATGTCCAGTTCATCGGCGGAGAACCGACGCTCTACCCGCACCTCCCCGAGCTGATCCGGCACGCCCACGGGCGTGACCTCGGCATCGAGGTGTTCTCGAACATGACGCACATCCGTGAGGAACTGTGGCAGGTGTTCCAGGACTGCGGGGTGCGACTCGCCACCTCGTACTACTCGGACGACTCCACCGAGCACGACGCCGTGACACAGCTTCGCGGCTCCCACAAGAAGACCCGCGCCAACGTCGCCAAGGCGCTGGACCTGGGTATCCCGCTGCGCGGCGGAGTCGTGGCGGTCAGCCCCGGACAGCGTGTCCAGGAAGCCACCGCGGATCTGCTGAACCTCGGCGTGCCGCAGGTCGGCGGCGACCGCACGCGGGCGTTCGGCAGGGCAAGCAAGGGAGCCGCCCCCACGATCGCTGACCTGTGTGGGCACTGTGCCCACGAGAAAGCCGCCATCGGTCCGGACGGCGACATGTGGCCGTGCGTGCTGGGACGGTTCCTCAGGCTGGGGAACGTTCTGGAGCGCTCGGTGGCGGACGTGTGGAACGGTGCCCAGGCCGCCAAGGTGACAGCCGACATCACCGAGGTACACGGCGCCGGCCGCGCCGCCTGCACACCTCCGCAGTTCCTTCCGATGTGCGGGCCGTGCGGGCCGTGCGTGCCGTCGGTGGGACACTGCGACCCCCAGAAAGCGGACGCGCCCGCTGTGGGCGCCACCGCCTGAGAAGAGAGCGGCGACGCATGAACGATCACGGTGACGACTTCGAGGTGTGGTGTGGTACCCATGCCGCCCCGTCCCCTCAGTCAGAAGAGCACTGGCTGACGGTGGCGCGGTACCTCCGGCACAGCGTGAACAAGATCGCGCCGGAGCCCCTGCCCCTCTGCCTCCCCGGTGAACCTCAGGACTGCGGGCGCCAAGGTCAACAGCACGTGTTGGCGTGGGCGGCCGCCCTGAAAGCCGCCGCTCAGCACGTGATCGAAACCGCGTCGCCGGCTCCCGCCTACTCCGCCTACGCCGGACAGACGCTGTACCAACGCGCGCTGACCGACTTCCGGCAGAAGGGCAACGACTGACGCCCATACCGCCCCGTCCGTGCGCTGCCCCCGTGGTGCGCGGGCGGGGCCCTCACACCCCCGAAGGTGCTCGTGGCCCGCCCCACCTATGCGCAGCGTAAAGCTGCCTGTGACGTTGCCCGCGCTGACAAAGACGTGATCATCGCCCGTTACAAGGCGGGCGAACGAATATCGCGGATCACTGACGACTACGCCGTATCCGAAACGTGGCTGCGTGCCCTGCTGGACGACTGGGGCGTCCCCCGCCGCTCCCGTCAGCAGATGCACCTACACACCCGCCCCGGCCACGTCTTCCGTGGACGCGCCCACCGTTCGCCGGAAGAACTCGCCACCGCGCGGGAACGGTTTGCACAACAGCGTGACGACGTGTCCAAGCGGTACGCCTCCGGTGCCGTCTCCGTCAACGCCCTCGCACGCGAGTTCAGCATCGCCCCCCACTGGATCGCCGCGCAGCTCCGTGAATGGGGCGTGCCCGTGCGGACGTGGGGTGAGGCCGTGGACATCCTCCGGCGCCGCGCCGAATCCCGGTAACCCTCTCCCCCTCAGGAAAGCACCCATGGACCTCTGCCACGTGACACGGCGCCTGCCCTACGTCGAGCTGCTGACCGCCATGCGCGACGCGGGCGCCCCCGAGAGCGACTATCCCCCACTCGCTGACGCGTTCGGGGTTTGCGAACTCGGCACCGAGCACAACGGGCGCCACATGGACTGCATGTTCGCGCCTGGGGCCGAACCGGAACTCTGGGTCCAGTGGGATGACGACAAGATCATCTATGTGCGCGTGCCTATCTGTGAACAGGACGACATGTCCTTGCCCTTGAAGGCTCGAACGGCGTGCTGGCTGCCGCTCGCCCACGACTGCGGGCACTCCTGGGAAGCCGAAGGGCAGTCGTAGCCGATGCTCCAGTGCACCGCGATCAACCGCTTGTCCATCCCCGACTTCATAGCCGCTACGGAGGTGGCTGAGGCCCCGCCGGAAACCCCTGACCACGTCATGATGGGGTACGCGCTGTGCGAACTCGGCGAAGACCACGAGGGTCCGCATTTTGGTCTGATGTGGCCTCCGGCTGGACTCGCGCCCGGTGTTTGGCTCCGCTGGACGGACTACTACGACGCGGTATTCGTCGGGCGCGACCGGTGCACCGCAGATCCCCCCGGGCAGGACCACTGCGTCCTGTTCACCGGTCACCCGTCCGCGTGCTCGTGGGACATCACCGACCCGACACGGGACGCCCTACGGGAAGAGCGCGGCGAACCAGACCTAGACGCTTCGCCGCCTCCGGACTAGGACCCCGATGTTGCAGTGCACGGCCGTCCGGCCACGTCCCTACGCTCAGACGCTCGCAGCGATGCGCGCCACCCCGGAACTGGACTACCCCGACCACATCGCCGGCGAGATGGCCATGTGCGAACTCGGCGAGAGCCACGACGGCTGGCACGCGGACCACCTGTGGGACATCGGAGACAGCCCCGAGACCTACCGCTGCGTCCGGCTCCGCTGGGACGACCAGGGGTACGCCATCGTCACCCTCGCCCACTGCGAGGCGTACGAGGCCGACCCCGAGCGTGTGTGTGATCTCTACGCCGACCACCCGGCCGAGCACTCATGGAACGTAGCCGACCCGACCCGCGAAGCATTGCGGGCCGACAGCATCGCGAACCCGGAACGCTACGGGATGCCGCCGGGCTCCTTCGGCTCTTCCTAGTCGTCCGCCTGGCCGTCGCCCTCGCTGCCCGAGCCGGCCGGAGCGGGAGCAACGAACGACCCCTTTCCCCACCGGGTCTCGATGAGCCCGCGCTCACGAGCAATGCCGATCGCCCGGCGCGCGGTCATCCGGGCCACTCCGTGCCGCGCGCAAAGCTCGGCCTCTGACGAGATCGGTTCTCCGGGAACTTTGCCTTTGATCTCCGACAGGAGCGCGTCCAGCACATCCATGTACGGGGCGCGGGGTCCGCTGGTCTCGGGCATGGGGGAAGCGTAGACAAACCGCCAATCCTGAGCGACTTAGACGAGTAGATGAGTTAGACAGGTAGACGAGTTAGACAAGTTGGCTTAGCGTGATTCCCCGAACACGAAAACGCCCCGGAAGACCGCTTAGGACCGGTCCGCCGGGGCACCACCGACCAGCTTTCTAGGAGCTGACCGACATGCGCGAGTTTATCGCCTACACCTCCATTGGACTGGGGCTGCTGCTCATCCTGTGGACTGCCCTGCGGGCCACGGACCGCCGGCCCGGACGCCACAGCGCCGCCTACCAGGCACCCGAGACACTGCCCACCCTCACCGGCCCCCACATGAGGCCGTGGCCCACCCCGACCCCGAAGCACGTCCGGGACCGGCAGATGCCGCTCCGGGGCGAAGATACACAGCTCGTCCGTCCCTACGCCCCGGCGGAGAGCACGCTAGAGCTGTCCGTCATCCACGAGCGGCGCCGCGCTGCCGTCTTCGCCAGGGCAGGCGTGGACTACCCGTACGGCTACGAGGGCGACCAGTTCGCCGCCCTCGCCGCGCTGGACACCGCGACGGTGACCGCGTGACCCCCGACCGGTACGTCTCTGCTCTCCTCCGGCCCGAGCCCGCCCCCAAGCGCGGAGCGTCCTGCGTCCGCTGCGAGGACTGGACATGGGCGCCCGTAGAGGTCGGCTACTGGTGGACGAGCGGCCCCGGGTTCGTGCAGTACGCGTGCCCGAGTCACGTCGTGGGCGTGGACCCCGGCCCGATGCCCGGAGAGCTGGAGCGGGGCGCATAGGGCTTTCGCAATGGCACTATCGGACACCACACGGAAGGGAGGGCCAGACGTGGCCCTGGCATCACGAGAGCGGCAGTACCTGGCGCAGACACTCGCCGAGGAAGTGAACCCGGTCTACGCGCACATCGTGTGCGAGGCGTGGGCACTGGTTCTGAACTCGGAGCGGCACGAGACCCCCGCCCGGCAGAAGACGGCGAAGCAGACCGCCGCAGGGATGGAGCGCGCCGCGCTCATCGTGCTCAAGCACGCGGAGTACCTGATGGAGGACATCGAGCCTGACGCCCGTCTCAAGCGCGACAGGGAGCGCTACGAGGAAGCGTGGCACGCGGACCGCGCAGACCTGGACGCCCCGGTCTAGGCGCCCCCGCAGGCAGAAAGAGCCCCGTTCGGAGAATCATCCGAGCGGGGCTCCTTCTATGTCAGAACCGCTCGTGACCTGCGCGAACGGCGTGATACAGATGCGGGCGATCAACGCACCACCAGGGGAGGGACCGCTATGCAGCGGAAGAAGAAACCATGGGTTATCGCGGGGGCTGCGGTGCTCGCAGTTGGGGGGCTGCTCTCGCTGTTCGAGGACGACAGCAAGACCACGGCAGCGCCGAACGCAAAGCCATCAACTGCCGCAACCACGGAAGCGTCCAGCAAGCCCGCAACAGCGCCGACGACAAGCATCGTGCCCGCGCCCGACGCAGGACAGCGCACGACGCTCATAGCGGCACTGCGCGCCATAGACGCGGGGTTGGTCGCCAAGGAGGAACGGGCAGTAGACCGGGCCCGGAACGTCTGCGCGGACATCAAGGGCGGCAAGGACGCGGCGACCGTCCAGCGCAACACGAGGACGCGTTACGAGGGGGGCACGGTACCGAGCCTCACGGACAAGCAAGCGGCGGACATCGTGGCCGCCGTACGGTCGTCGTTCTGCTCGTAGCTCGACCGCAGGAAGACAGCAAAACGCCCCGTTCGGTCAAGTGCCGGGCGGGGCTTCGTCAGTCCTGAACTGTTCTTCTTCAAGGTGTCAGGGTGTAACCTCTACCCCCGCCGCGAACGATTTGACGCGGAACAGCGACAGCTCGACGAGCGGCGAGCCGTCCTTCTTCGTCTTGTACTTCTCGTACGCGACGAGGGCGCCGAAGACGACGAGGCTGCCGGCCATCATCAGGTGGCCCCACAGCGGCCAGTCCAGCTCGCGCCCGCGGGTCAGCGGGTAGATCAGCATGAGGAGCGCGCCGGTCACCAGGACCACGCCGACCAGGTCGAGGCGGAGTGCCCTGGGCGCCTTCGACTCGGTGATGAAGCGGCGGCCCAGGATGATCGCGGCGACGCCGACCGGCAGGTTGATGAGGAAGATCGGGCGCCACTCCAGGCCCGCGATGTTCCACTGGGTGAGGAGCGCGCCGAGCAGCGGGCCGGAGACCGCGCCGAGGCCGATGATCGCGCCGAACATGCCGAAGACCTTGCCGCGCTCGTGCGCCGGGAAGGTGACGTGCACGATGGAGAGGACCTGCGGCACCATCATGGCCGCCGCCGCGCCCTGGAGCAGGCGGGAGCCGACCAGCATCTCCTGGTTGGCGGCGAGCCCGCAGAGCGCCGAGGCGACCGTGAAGCCGGCCGTGCCGGCCAGGAAGAGGCGCTTGCGGCCGTAGATGTCGCCGAGGCGGCCACCCGTGATCAGGCCGGCGGCGAAGGCCAGCGCGTATCCGGCGGTGATCCACTGGATGGCGCCGAACGAGGCGCCGAGGTCCCGCTCGATGCTGGGGATCGCGATGTTCACGATCGTGGCGTCGACCAGGTCCATGAAGGCGGCGGTCATGACGATGGCGAGGGCGATCCAGCGCCTCTTGTCAGTGGGGGCCGCTTCCGTGACGGCGTCGTGTGCACTCATATGAGAAAGATAAGAGTCATATAGGTCAGCCCATGTCCTAGATGCGCCGCATCCTGGAAGACATGACGGACACTCCGGCACGACTCCTGAATCTGCTGTCGCTCCTCCAGACCCCGCGCGAGTGGCCCGGCAGCGAGCTGGCCGAGCGGCTCGCGGTCTCCCCGCGCACGATCCGGCGGGACATCGACCGGCTGCGGGACCTCGGCTATCCCGTCGAGGCCAGCAAGGGCGCGGTCGGCGGATACCGCCTGGTCGCCGGTACGGCCATGCCGCCGCTGCTCCTCGACGACGAGGAGGCGGTCGCGATCGCGGTCGGGCTGCGCGCGGGCGCCGGGCACGCCATCGAGGGCGTCGAGGAGGCCTCCGTACGGGCCCTGGCCAAGCTGGAGCAGGTGCTGCCCTCGCGGCTGCGGCACCGGGTCTCCACCCTCCAGAACGCCACGATCCCGCTGACCCGGGGCGACGGGGCGACCGTCACCCCCGGCACGCTCACGGCGCTGGCGGGCGCGGTGACCGGCCAGGAGCGGCTGCGCTTCGGCTACCGGGCGGGCGACGGCACCGAGACGAAGCGGCTGGTGGAGCCGTACCGGCTGGTGTCGACCGGGCGGCGCTGGTACCTCGTCGCGTACGACCTGGGGCGCGAGGACTGGCGCACCTTCCGGGTCGACCGGGTGAGCGAGCCCTTCCCGACCGGCGCCCGCTTCACCCCGCGCGAGCTCCCGGCGGGGGACGCCGCCGCCTACATGGCCCGGTCGATGGCGCGGGCCCAGCCCGAGCTCGACCTGGACGTCTCCTTCGAGGCCCCGGCGGCCTTCGTGGCGGGACGGCTGCCCTCGCACCTGGTGCCGGTGGCGACCGGCGAGACGAGCTGCCGGCTGCGGACCCGGACCAGCGACTCGACCGAATGGCTGGCGATCCGGCTGGCGCTGGTCGACGCGCCCTTCACCCTCCACGGGCCGGAGCCGCTGCGCGCGTACGTGGCGGACCTCTCGACCCGGCTGGCCGCGGCGGCCGAGGAGCACTGAGCCCGAGGAACACCGGTCATCGGGCACTGAACGACGGAGGCGGCCCCGGACCGAGGTCCGGGGCCGCCTCCGTCGTCCCGGGGCGGAGCGGGGCGGGCTACGCCACCGCGTCGAAGCCCGTGTCGCGGGCCATCTTCTTCAGCTCCAGCAGCGCGTGCTTCTCGATCTGGCGGATGCGCTCGCGGGTCAGACCGTGCTCCTTGCCGACCTCGGTCAGCGTCCGCTCGCGCCCGTCCTCGATCCCGTACCGCATCCGGATGATGGACGCCGTGCGGTTGTCCAGCTTGTCGATGAGGTCGTCCAGCTCCTCGCTGCGCAGCAGGGTCAGCACCGACTGCTCCGGCGAGACCGCCGAGGTGTCCTCCAGGAGGTCGCCGAACTGCGTCTCGCCCTCGTCGTCCACCGACATGTTCAGCGAGACCGGGTCGCGCGCCCAGTCCAGCACGTCGGTGACCCGTGCCGGGGTCGAGTCCAGCTCGGCGGCGATCTCCGCGGGCTCCGGCTCGCGCCCGTGCTCGCGGTTGAACTCGCGCTGGACCCGGCGGATCCGGCCCAGCTCCTCCACCAGGTGGACGGGGAGCCGGATGGTGCGCGACTGGTCCGCTATGGACCGGGTGATGGCCTGGCGGATCCACCACGTGGCGTACGTGGAGAACTTGAAGCCCTTCGCGTAGTCGAACTTCTCGACCGCGCGGACCAGGCCCGCGTTCCCCTCCTGGATCAGGTCGAGCAGCGGCAGGCCGCTGCGCGGATAGCGCCGGGCCACGGCCACGACCAGCCGCAGGTTCGACTTGATGAAGAGGTCCTTGGCACGCTCGCCCTCGGCGACCAGCGCCTCAAGCTCCTCACGGGTCGCGCCGCCCGCCTCGCTCTCGACCTCCTTGTCGAGGATCTGCCGGGCGAAGACGCCCGCCTCGATGGTCTGCGAGAGCTCGACCTCCTTGGCGGCGTCGAGCAGGGGCGTGCGCGCGATCTCGTCGAGGTACATGCCGACCAGGTCGCGGTCGGCGATCTCCCCGCCCACGGCGCGAACGCTGCTTGCCCGGCTGCTTCCGCTCGCGGCGGAGGACTGACGACGGGCGACGGCACGGGTTGCCATGCGTGCTCCCTTGCTGAGTAGGTCGCGACACCCTCCCGGGTGCCCTGCATCCGACGGAAACAACGACTGTAATCAGGACAGAATTCCCACCCGGCACATGGATTTTCGCGATCATGCAGTATCCTGCGCCGCCGAGCGCACGGACGGCAGCCCACAGGAGCCCGCGGCGAGCCACGGATCCGCAGGTCAGACCCCTTCGAAGGGCAGCCCGGCGGCTCCCGGCGGGCCGTCCGGGCACTCCGCGCGTGAGACCGCCGTCACATCCGGCGCGGGGACCCCGTCGGCTCCGCTCTCACCCCTGAAGACGTCACCCGCACCCCCGGGGTTGCCCGGCCGCCGGACCGTCCGAGCGGTACGCGGCCGGAGGCCCGGCGGACGGGCTCGGCGGAACCGGCGGAACCGGCGGGCTCGGCGGCTCAGCGGCTCAGCGGCTCAGCGGCTCGGCGGGCTCGGCGGGCTCGGCGGGCTCAGCGGGCTCAGCGGGCTCAGCGGGCTCAGCGGGCTCAGCGGGCTCAGCCGAACTGCACGGAGCGCTTCGCCAGCCCCATCCAGAAGCCGTCGATGGCACTGCGCTCCCGGTCCAGGTCGCCGGCCGCGTCCGCCGCGCCCATCGCCACGAAGAGCGGGGCGAAGTGTTCGGTGCGCGGGTGGGCGAGCCGGCCGGCGGGCGACTTGGCCTCGAAGTCGAGCAGGGCGTCGACGTCGTGCGCGGCGAGGGCTTCGTGGCCCCAGGCGTCGAACTCGGCGGACCAGCCGGGCACGCCGGGCCCGGTGTGGCGCAGGGCGGCCAGGTTGTGGGTGAAGAAGCCACTGCCGACGATCAGCACGCCCTCGTCGCGCAGCGGGGCGAGCCGGCGCCCGATCTCCATGAGCCGGCGGGGGTCGAGGGTCGGCATGGAGATCTGGAGCACGGGGATGTCGGCGCCCGGGTACATCTCGACGAGCGGCACGTAGGCGCCGTGGTCGAGCCCCCGGTCGGGCATGTCCTGCACGGGCGTGCCGGGGGCGCGCAGCAGCTTGCGGACGGACTCGGCGAGCGCGGGCGCGCCGGGGGCCTCGTACCGGACCCGGTAGTAGTGCTCGGGGAAGCCCCAGAAGTCGTAGACGAGGGGGACCGTCTCGGTGGCGCCGAGGGCCAGCGGGGCCTCCTCCCAGTGGGCGGAGACCATGAGGATCGCCTTGGGGCGGGGCAGCGTCGCGGACCAGGCGGCGAGCTCGCCGGGCCAGACCGGGTCGTCGGCGAGCGGCGGGGCGCCGTGCGAGAGGTAGAGGGCGGGCATCCGTTCGAGCGTGGCGTCCGTGGCATCCATGGCGTCCGCCTTCCGTGCGTACTGCGTGCGGTCGAGCCGATTCTTGGTTCTTGAACTTTCAAGCTCGCTGTCCACGCCAGCGTAAATCCATATAGTTCAACTTTCAAGAATGAGTCGTACGATGGATCCATGACCGTGACCGAACCCCGCTGGCTCGACGACGAGGAGCAGCGCGTCTGGCGTGCCTACCTCCATGCCACCACCCTGCTGGAGGACCACCTCGACCGCCAGCTCCAGCGTGACGCCGGGATGCCGCACACGTACTACGGGCTGCTGGTGCAGCTCTCCCAGGCGCCCCGGCGCCGGATGCGCATGACCCAGCTCGCCAAGGACGTGAAGATCACCCGCTCCCGGCTCTCGCACGCCGTCGCGCGCCTGGAGAAGAACGGCTGGGTGACGCGCGAGGAGTGCCCCTCCGACAAGCGCGGCCAGTTCGCCACGCTCACCGACGAGGGGTACGAGGTGCTGCGCAGGACCGCGCCCGGCCACGTCACCGCCGTCCGCCAGGCGCTCTTCGACCGGCTCACCCCGGAGCAGGTCGGACAGCTCGGCGCGATCATGCGCACGATGGCCGAGGGCCTCGAACCGGCGGACCCGAACGCGGACCTGCCCTGGCTCCGCTGAGACGGGAGCCAGGGCAGGGGGGCGGTGCGGCGCGGTGCGACGCGGTGCGGTGCGACGCGCGAGGTGGCGGCGGGGCCGGTGGGACCCGTAGGCCCCGTGGGACCCGTAGGCCCCGTGGGACCCGTAGGCCCCGTAGGCCCCGTGGGACCCGTGGGACCCGTAGGCCCCGTGGGATCCGTGGGCCCCGTGGGATCAGTGGGCGATGACGGGGATCTTCACCTCGTCGTCCGCGCCCGCGCCGGAGCCCGTCCCCGAGCCCGCGACGGCGCTCGTGCCAGGCTTGCCGGTGTTGATGAGCGTCAGCGCGATCGCCGCCGAGGCCGCGAGGATGCCGACCGCCCACCAGATCGCCGCCGAGTAGCCCTCGACCATGGCCTGGAGCTGGACCAGCTTCTGCGCCGCCGGGGTGGTCGCGCCGGCCGCGTGGTCCACCAGGTACGCGGTGGTCGCGGAGGCGGCGATCGTGTTCAGGAGCGCGGTGCCGATGGCGCCGCCGACCTGCTGCGAGGTGTTGACCATCGCGGAGGCCACGCCCGCGTCGCGCGGATCGACCCCGTGGGTGGCCAGGGACATCGCCGGCATGAACGCCGTGCCCATGCCGAGGCCCAGCAGCAGCTGCGCCGGCAGGATCAGCCCGGCGTACGAGGTGCCGGTCTCCAGCTGGGTCAGGAGCAGCATCCCGAGCGCGGCGGTCAGGAAGCCGGGGCCCATCAGGAAGCGCGGCGGGACCCGGGTCATCAGGCGGGTGCCGATCTGGGTGGAGCCGGTGATCATGCCCGCGATCATCGGGAGGAAGGCGAAGCCCGTCTTGACCGGCGAGTACCCCTTCACGACCTGGAGGTAGTAGGTCAGGAACAGGAACAGGCCGAACATCGCGATGACGGCGAGGCCGAGCGAGAGGTAGACGCCGCCCCGGTTGCGGTCGGTCACCACGCGCAGCGGCAGCAGCGGCGACCTCACCCGGGACTCGGTGAACACGAAGGCCGCGAGCAGCACGGCCGCGCCGACGAACAGGCCGATGGTGACCGGGTCGCTCCAGCCGTCGGACTCGGCGCGGGTGAAGCCGTACACCAGGGAGACCAGGCCCAGGGTGGACAGGACCACGCCCGGGACGTCGAGCGGCGAGCGGTTGCGTCCGCCGGCCGGCTCGCGGATGACGAAGTAGGCGCCGAGCGCGGCGACGACCGCGAACGGGATGTTGACGAAGAAGGTCCAGCGCCAGTTCAGGTACTCGGTGAGGAAGCCGCCGAGGATCAGGCCCACGGCACCGCCGCCGCCGGCGATCGCGCCGTAGATGCCGAAGGCCTTGGCGCGCTCCTTGGCGTCGGTGAACATCACGGCGAGCAGCGAGAGGGCGGCCGGGGCGAGCAGCGCGCCGAACGCGCCCTGCAGCGCGCGGGCGCCGAGCATCGTCGCCTCGCCGGTGGCGGCGCCGCCGAGGGCGGAGGCCGCGGCGAAGCCGATCAGGCCGACCACGAAGGTGCGCTTGCGGCCCCACAGGTCGGCGACCCGGCCGCCGAACAGGAGCAGACCGCCGAAGGCGAGGGCGTAGGCGGTGATGACCCACTGCCGGTTGCCGTCCGATATCCCGAGGTCCTGCTGGGCGGAGGGCAGCGCGATGTTCACGATCGTCGCGTCGAGCACGACCATGAGCTGGGCCAGGGCGATGAAGACGAGGGCTTTCCAGCGGCTCGGGTCGGCCTGGGCCGGCGGGGCGGACGCGGTTGTTTTCGACATGGGGGTAGCCACCTCTTGGCACGTACTGGTGAAAACTACTGAAAAAGGGACTTCTACAAGGGCGTTACGAGGCCGGGCCTGACGGAGTCAGGTGTCACGAAGCTGAGGGCGAGGTCACGAGGAGCAGCGGCTGTCGCTCCTCAGGTCCTCGAGAGTGGCGGCGGCACCGGCCAGTTCGGAGCGCGCGGGCGCCTCCAGACCGTCCAGGAACACCTGCAGATGGCGGTGGACGAAGCGGTCCATGTTCAGGCAGCCCGTCCCGGGCAGCGGCCGGGTGAGCTGCGACACGGCGACCATCAGGTCCCCGACGCCGACGTCGGACCGGAGCCGGCCGGCCGCCTGCGCCCGGTCGACGAGGCCCTGCACGGCCTCCTCCAGGCGGGCGCGCTCGGCCAGCAGGTCGGGGTGGTCCTTGTCGAAGCCGCCGTCGAGCATCGGGCACAGCGCGCCGATCCGTTCGTCGGCGGCGGCGTGCGTGAAGCGGCGCAGGGCGGCGAAGGTGTCCGCCTCCCGCTCCGCCGCCTCCAGGGCCCGCTCGGTGACGCGGGCCATCAGGGAGTTGACGACCTCGCGGACGAGGTCGGCGCGCTCGGGGAAGTTGCGGTAGAGCGTGGCGTTGCCGACACCGGCGCGGCGCGCGATCTCGTCCAGCGGGACCTGGGCGCCGAACTCGACGAACATCTCCCGCGCTGCCGTCACGATCCGCTCCCGGTTGCGCAGCGCGTCCGCGCGGGGGCGGGCCACGCGGCGGACCGGTGCGGCGTCGGCGGTGCTGCTGCTACTCGTGCTCACTGCGCTGCCTCCAGAGCCTGCTGATCGAGTCTCGCGATCGGATCTCGCGATCGGATCTCGCGATCCGGTCTCGCGATCCGGTCTCACGATCGAGTCTCGCGATCCGGTCCCACGATCCGGGGACAGAGTCCCCACTTCCTTGAACACAGGCTTAAACGGGGACTTGGTCCCCGGATATTTCCCGGCCTGGCTGTGACCTGGGTCACACCCGAAACGAGGTACCCCGGTCGGGCCACCCGCCGCGCGCGCCCTCGGCCCCCGCCACAGGCTGATCCCACGGTGCCGACCCATCGGCGCAGATCAGAGAGGCGACCGCATGCAGGAGTCCCGCCGGCTGATACGCAGACCCGTCGCCCTGGCCTCGGCCGGCGCGCTCGCGCTCGCCGCCCTGGCATCGGCCAGCACGACCCTGCCCGGCCCGGCCCCCGCCTCCGCGGGACCGGTCGCCGCGGGCCCCGGGGAAGCGCCGCTCGGCCCGTGCCGGATCGCCACGACGATGGGTGTGCAGATGTCGGAGGGCCTGCCCACCTCCCCCGGGTACGCACGCTCCACGGGCCGGATCAGGGCCCTCAACCTGATGATCGACTTCCCGGACGCCCCCGGCGAGGGAACCGCGATGAGCCGCTACCGCGAGTTCTTCCCGCAGACCGCCGACTGGTTCCGCACCAGCTCCTACGGGCGCCTCGTCTACCAGCCCGAGACCCCGATACCCGACTGGCTGCGCATGCCCCGGCCCTTCGCCTCGTACGGCGTGGAGCGCGGCTCCCCGTACGAACCGGGCTACCGAGGTCTGGTCGAGGACATCGTCAAGGCCGCCGACCCCAAGGTGGACTTCAGCGCGTACGACCTGGTCAACGTGCTGGTGACGCCGAACGCCGGGCCCTCCGCGCTCGACACCGTCCTGTCCGTGACCTTCTCCGGCAACGACGACGCGCCCTACGCGGACGGGGTGCCGCTCTCCAACACGTCCTTCGTCTACAGCCGCCAGGACGACGGCTCGGGCAGCTACGCCGAGACCGGCTACCGGGTGCTGCCGCACGAGAACGGGCACGTCTTCGGCCTGCCCGACCTGTACACCGTCGACGGCGGCGGGACCGTCGGGCACTGGGACATCATGTCCGAGGACTGGGGGGCCAACAACGACCTGCTCGGCTGGCACAAGTGGAAGCTGGGCTGGCTCGACAACGACCAGGTCGGCTGCGCCTCGCGGACCGGCGACGTCGAGTACACCCTGACCCCGCTGGCCACGGCGGGCGGGCGCAAGATGGTCTTCGTGCCGCTCTCCGACAAGGCCGGGTACGCCGCCGAGGTCCGCGTCCGCGAGGGCAACGACGAGGCGGTCTGCCGGCCCGGGGTGCTGATCTACCGGGTGGACACCGACGTGGACACCGGGCGCGGGCCCGTCACCGTGACCGACAGCGAGCACAGCAGCGGCGGCTGCACCCGCCGCCCCAACGTCCACGCGGAGCTGTCGGACGCCCCGTACCGCCCCGGCGAGAGCTTCACCGACCGCACCAACGGCATCCGGATCAGCGTCGTCGCGGAGGACGCGGAGAAGGAGACGTTCCGGGTCCGGGTGACCCGGGGCTGACGGGCCGGGCCCGACACTCCGGGGCCGGCTACCGGGTCGGCGCCCCGGGTCCCCCAGGCCCCTCTGGTCCCCCAGGCCCTCCAGGTCCCCCAGGCCCCCCTGGTCCCTCAGGCCCCTCAGGCCCCCGAAGCTCCTCCCGGATCCGGCGCTTCAGCACCTTCCCCGTCTCGTTGCGCGGCAGCTCCGCGTCCCGCAGGTGCACGTGCGCGGGGACCTTGAACGCCGCCAGGCGGGCCCCGACGTGCGCCCGCAGCCCCTCGGGGTCCGCCGCCGCGCCGGGGCGGAGCCGGACCACGGCGGCGACCTCCTCGCCCAGGACCGGGTGCGGGACGCCGACGACGGCCGCCTCGGCGACGTCCGGGTGGGCGTGCAGCACGCCCTCGACCTCGGCGCAGTAGACGTTCTCGCCGCCCCGGATCACCACGTCCTTGATCCGGTCGACCACCGTGACCCGCCCGTCCCGCACGTGTGCCAGGTCCCCGGTGCGGAACCAGCCGTCGGGGGTGAACGCCTCCCGGGTGGCCTCCTCGTCGCCCCAGTAGCCCCGGATCAGCGCCTGGCCGCGCAGCCACAGCTCACCGACGCCCTCGGCGTCCGGGCGGTCCACCCGCACCTCGGTGGTGGGCGTGGGCCGCCCGACGCTCTCGGGGTGCGCCCGGTACTCCGCGCCGAAGTTGGCGAGCACCCCGCCGCAGGTCTCGGTGAGGCCGTAGCCGTTGCGGGGCTCGACCCGCTCCCCGTACCGGGCCGCGAGCCGCCCGGCCAGACCGGGCGGGGCGGCCGCTCCCCCGGTGCTGAACAGGGTGACCGTCTCCAGCGGGTCGCCCGCCCGCTCGGCGGCGTCCAGGAGCTGGAGGGCGGTGGCCGGGACGCCCGCGTAGTGCGTGACGCGGTGGGCGCGGATCAGCTCCAGGGCCCGCTCCGCGTCCCACTTCCGCATCAGGACGAGGGTGCCGCCGGCCGCCATCACCGAGTAGAAGGAGGTGAACCCGGCGACGTGGAAGAAGGGGTACGTGGTGAGCGAGACCGGCGCCGGACCGGCCCCGGGCACCGCGCCGCGCCCGAGCGCGGCGGCGGCGGCGTGGTAGCGCGGGTTCATCGCCGCGCCCGCCTGCGCGAGGTGGGTGGCGACGGCGCCTTTGGGGCGGCCGGTGGTGCCGGAGGTGTAGATGATGGTGGCGTCCTGCCCGGGCGCCGCCTCGAAGCCTGGCCCCTGCGGCGGCCCGAGGAACGGGTCGAGATCGGGCACGTACGCCTCGAAGCCCTCGGGCGGCACGGTGTCCGGCGCGCCGTGGAAGACGATCCCGGGTACGGAGCGGGCGGCGGCCCAGGCGGCCACGCGCGGGACCCGCTCGCCGTCCACGAGCAGCACCCGGGGCGCGCAGTCGTCGAGGGCGTACGCGAACTCCGCCTCCGTCCACCAGGCGTTGAGCGGCACGGCGACGAGTCCGGCGAGCTGGGCGGCCCAGAAGGCGACCTGCCACTCGGGGTGGTTGCGCATGGCGACGACGGCGCGGTCGCCGGGGCGCAGCCCGTGCACGTCCACGAGGCGGCGGGCCAGCCCGCAGGCGGCGTCGAAGAACTCCCGGTAGCTCACGGTCCGGTCGTCGGCGACGAGGAAGGGCCGGTCGCCGTAGCCCCAGGTCGCCTCGACGAACTCGCGCAGGGTGCGGGGCCCGCCGGCGTACACCCCCTCCTCGTCGACGGCGAAGGGCGCACCGGGCCCGGCGAGCCGGGCGGCATGGGGGTCGCGGGGCGGCTCGGCCACGTCTTGTCCTCCAAGCATGAGGGCCTGTCCGGCCCTGGTCCGCCGGACAGGCCCTGGCCCCGCCGGTCCGGCCGCCGACGCTATGCGGGCCCCCCGAGAGCGTCAAGCCGGGCCCTCAGCGCACCCTGGCCGGCTCCCTGGCCGGCTCCGCGGTCGGGTCGCCCGAGGCGACGAACAGGCCCACGCGGGCGTCGCCGACGACCCGGGGCAGCAGGAAGGACCAGAAGCGGGTGAGCGGCGCGCGCTCCAGCCAGCGGGGGTCCTGGTGCCCGAGCACCTCGTGCCCCGCGGCCACCGCCACCACCGCCGCGGCGACGTCCCGGGCCGCCACGTCCGGGGCGAGCAGCCCCTCCCGCTCGGCGCGCGCGACGGTCGTCTCCACCCAGTCGCGCCAGAGCCGCCGCAGGTCCTGGGCGGCGCGGGGGCGCCGCTCGGAGCCGGCGCTCAGGTCGAAGCCGGCGCGCAGCACCGCGTCGGCGCGCAGCCCCTGGACCAGTTCGTGGCTGGCGTCGATGAGGATCTGCAGCGGCAGCGCCTCGCGGTCGCGGGTTATCCGCACGAGCCGCTCCCCCGCCGCGCCGACGACGGCGTCGGCGAGGGCCGCCTTGCTCTGGAAGTGGAAGTGCAGCGCCCCGCTGCTGACCCCGGCGCGGGCGCTGATGGTCGCGAGCGACGCGACCTCGAAGCCGTCCCGGTCGAAGAGCGCGGCGGCAGATTCGATGAGCGCGTTGCGGGTTCGAATCGCGCGCTCCTGCTTGGCCAAGGGGCCTCCGTCGATACCGCCGCTCCGTCGCGGGCGCCCAACACATGTCACTCTTCCGGAGACTTTAACAAACCGGCCCTGCGGTTTGCGATGGCCCCGGAGGAGAGATTGGGCGCCCGGCCGGGAGAACTAGGCGCCGAGCCGTACGGGCAGGGCCCCGTATCCGTTCAGGAGGAAGGTCGGCATGGGAGTCAGCTCCTCGGCCTTGCCCTCCAGTTCGAGATCGGGAAAACGTTCGAAGAGGGCGGAGAGCGCCACCGACGCCTCCAGGACCGCGAGCGGGGCGCCGAGGCAGCGGTGCACTCCGTGGCCGAAACCGATCGTGTCCCGGTCGGTGCGCAGCAGATCGAAACGGTCCGCTTCGTCCCCGTACCGCGCCGGGTCGAGGCCGCCCGCCGAGAAGGTGACGAGGATCGGGTCGCCCCGGGCGATCAGGACGCCGTCCAGGTCGATGTCCTCGACGGCGAAGCGCATCGGGGAGTACGCGGCGGGGCCGTGGCAGCGGAGGGTCTCGGCGACCACGTCCTCCCAGGAGGCGCGGCCGGCCCGGACGTGGGCGAGCTGCTCGGGGTCGGAGAGAAGGGCGGCGGCGGCGTTGACGACGAGCGCGGCGGTGGTGTCCTGACCTGCGGCGATCAACAGGAAGAGGGAGCCGAGGAGTTCGTTCTCGCTGAGGGCGTCGGCGCCGTCGCGGGCGGCGATCAGCGAGGAGGTGAGGTCGTCGCCGGGGGCCGCGCGGCGCTCGGCGACGAGGGCGGCGAGCTGCCGGAAGGCGGTGGCGCGGGCGGCCTCCATGGTGGCGGCGGAGACGCTGGAGCTGAACACCGTGCGCAGCGCGGCGCAGAGTTCGTCGCGGGCGGGGCCCTCGGCGACGCCGAAGAGCTCGCAGATCACCTGGAGAGGAAGCGATTCTGCGTAGGAGGCGCGGAGTTCGGCCGTACCGCCGTCGGCGAGCTCGGCCGCGAGCGGGTCGAGCAGCGAGGCCGCTATCTCCTCGATGCGGGGCTTGAGGGCGGCGGTCCTGCGCGCGGTGAACGCGGCGGCGACCAGGCGGCGCAGCCGGGCGTGCTCGACCCCGTACGAGAAGAGCATGTTCTCGTTGGCGACCCAGGGGTAGAGCGGCCACTCCGGGGTGATCAGGCCCTCGGCGAAGGCGGGCCAGTGGCGGCGGGCGTCCTTGGAGACGCGGGGGTCGAGCAGCAGCCGCTCGACGTATTCCTGGCCGACGACGGCCCAGGCTCTGACGCCGCCGGGGAGCTCGACCGGGGCGGCCGGGCCCCGGGCGCGGAGCGCGGCGGCCTCGCCGTCGAGGTCGGCGCCGGTGACGTCGAGGACGTACGGGGCGGGGGCGGCGTGGAGGGCCGGGAGTGCCTGGCGCGGCCGGGGGGCCCGCGGGGTCTCGGGGCTGACGGGGGCGATGGAGGCTTCGGTCGCGGAGGGGGCTTCGGTCGCGAAGGGGCAGGTGTCCATGCGGGTGGGGGCTCCGTTCGGTACGGTCGGGACCACTTGGCTTCGGTCGGGTTCGGTGCGTTTCGGTTCGTCCTGCGTGTTCCACCCCCACCGCACACGCGAGGGAGGGGAACGCCAGGTTCCCCTCCCCGTGACCCGAAAGCCATCTCCCGGCGCCGGAACGCCGGCGCCGCGCCTCAGCCGCCGGTGATCGCGATGGCGTCCCGCAGCCGGGCCGCCTCCTCGTACGCCCGCTCGGCGCGCGCGGGGGAGAAGTCGAGCCGCACCAGCACACCGGGCACGGCGATGGCGCTCAGCAGCGTGCGCATCAGGTCCGCCACCCGCTCGACGATGTCCTCGTGCTTGGTCATGATCTTGGAGAGCACCTGCACCCCGGTGAAACTGCCGGTGAACAGGCTGGCCGCGGGGACGATCTCCACGTGCGGCAGCACCTCGCCGGCCTCCTTGGCGCGGCCGAGCAGATCGATGTTGTGGTCGATCCAGCCCTGCATGGGGACCTGGCGGTCGAGCCCGTCGTGGGGCGAGCCCTGGTCCACGGTGAGGCGCACGCTGCCGCGCACCATGGGGTCGCCGGTGTGCAGCAGATGGGCCAGGACCAGCGCCTCGTCCGTGATCTGCTGGAGCAGCAGCTCCCGCTCGGGCACCGGCGGGAGCGCGCCGACCTGCCCGGCGAGCACCTCCTGGGCCAGCTCCTCCTTGGAGGAGAAGTGGAAGTACAGGGCACCCTTGGTCACCCCGCACTTCTTGAGCACCTCGGAGATCGTCGCCGCCTCGTAGCCGACCTCATCGAACAGCTCGGCCGCCGCGAGCACGATCTTCTGGCGCGTGCGGATGGCCCGTTCTTGTTGTGCCACTACATCCTCCGTACCTCGCGGCCGGGGAGGCCGAGAGGCTGATTTTCCAACGGCTCACATGGAGTGAGGAGTCGGCGACCGGTCCGCACGAAACTCCCGCCAGCAGTAGGGTGAGGCCGGGCACAACCGGATTCTTCACACGTCCACATTTCGAGAATAAAACCATCCAACCGGTTTGACAAGGATATTGAAACAAAACCGGTGGATCCGTATCTTTACGGGACAGGCCACCACCATCCCTACCGGGTCCACTCTCTTCGGGGGACGAGTCGATGCTCCAGCACGCGGAGACACCGCTCAGAGAAGGCGTCGCGACCCCGGAGAGCGCCACGGGCGCCGGGGCGGCGCCCGAGCTGACCCGGCTCCTGTTCGACGCGGACGACCGCGACCGCATCCACGCCGACTGGCGGCGGCTCGTCTCGGGTGAGGCCTTCGCCCACCGCCCCGGCCTCACCCCGGCCGAGCGCACGGCCCTCTCCTACGAGCGCCTGAGACTGGTCAACGACACCGTGTCCGGCACGGCCGCCGAGGTGCTGACCTACGACGCCCACCGGCTCGCCGCCCTCCACGAGTGGACCGGCTTCGTCGACGGCGGCCTGTGCACGCTCGCCAGCATCCACTACAACCTCTTCCTCGGCAGCCTCCTCGACCACGACGGCTACCGGCGCGACCTCACCCCGTACACGGCGATGGAGCGGACCGGGACCTTCCTGTGCACCGAGCTCGCCCACGGCAACGACGTCGCCGCCCTGGAGACCGTCGCCGTCCTGGACCGCGAGACCGGCGGCTTCGAGCTGCACACGCCGAACGCGGGCGCGCAGAAGTTCATGCCCAACACCAGCCTCACCGGCGGCCCCAAGGCGGCGCTGGTCGCCGCACGCCTGCTGGTGGACGGCGCCGACCAGGGCGTCTTCCTCTTCCTGACCCCGCTCAGCGACGAGCAGGGCCACCTCCCCGGCATACAGGTGCGCCGGCTGCCCGACCGCACCGGCACCCCCGTGGACCACTGCCTCACCTCCTTCGACCGGGTCCGGCTGCCGCGCGAGGCGCTGCTGGAGGCCGCCCACGGGCGCTTCGACAAGGAGGGCCGCTTCGGCAGCAGCCTCGGCAACCGGCGCAAGCGGTTCCTGCGCTCGGTCGGCCGGGTCACCGTCGGCAAGCTCTGCATGAGCGCCGGCACCCTGGGCATGGCCCGGGCCTCGCTCGCCATCGCCGTCCGCTACGCCGAGCACCGCCAGGTGGCCGCGCCGCGCGCCGGTGAGCGGCTGCCGCTCACCGCGCACCGCAGCCACCACGGGCGGCTGCTGCGGTCGGTGGCCACCGCGTACGCGATGACCTTCCTGCACCGCGAGGTCCTCGACCGCTGGGCCGCCCACGACCCCGCCGACACCGAGGACCGCGAGGCGGCGGAGCGCATCGTGGCCGTGGCCAAGGGCTGGATCACCTGGCATGCGCGGGACATCACCGTCGAGAGCCGGGAGCGCTGCGGCGCACAGGGCCTCTTCCCCGAGAACGGCCTGGCGGACCTGCCGCTGAACGTCGAGGGCGGCATCACCGCCGAGGGCGACAACCTGGTCATCTGGCAGAAGGCCGCCTCCGAGCTGGTCTTCGCCCACGAGGCGGGCCCCGAGAGCGCCCCGGAGGGCGAGCTCACCGACCTCCCCTTCCTGCGCGACCTGCACGCCTGCGTGGAACGCATCTGGCAGACCCGCGCCCGCACCGCCCTGCGCGACGGGCCCTCCGGCGACCCGGTCGGGCGCTGGAACGAGACCTCGGGCGCCGCCCTGGAGATGGTCGCCGCCCACGCCCGCCTGGCCGCCGCCGACGCCTTCCTCGCCGCCGTGGACCGCGCCACGACCACCCGCCCGCTCCTGGAGTCGCTGGCCCGCCTCTTCCTCCTGCACGAGCTGCGCCCCCACACCGGCGACCTGCTGGCCGCGGGCCACCTGACCCCCGCCCAGGTCAACGCCCTGCACCCCACGACCAACCACACCCTGGCCGCCCTCGCCCCCCACCTCACCCCCCTGGCCGCCGCCTTCGACCTCCCGGCCGAATACCTGACGGCCACCCCCATCGCGAACCCGGACTACCTGAACCGCTTCACCTACTGACCAGGGGGCCGCCCGCCCCCACCCGCTACACTGTCGAGCGTCACAACCCCGCCTTCGTAGCTCAGGGGATAGAGCACCGCTCTCCTAAAGCGGGTGTCGCAGGTTCGAATCCTGCCGGGGGCACCATGCAGTACCGCTCCGACCTGGGGTTTGTCCTCCAGGTGGGGGTTCTATTCGGCCTCGGACTCGTCGTCCGGGGCCGTTTGCGTGAGCGGATGGGAGGCTGACCTCCCGAATATCACCCACCGGATCAGCATCGGACGAGCATCCCCCACCCTCCCGCACCCTGCGGCAACCTCTCCGAGAAGAGCGGGTCACACCACACCGCACATGGCATACTGAAAGTATGGCAACCCGGAAGATCACCATCACCGTGCCGGAAGAGCTGGTGGAATCGATCAGAGGACGCGTCGACGCGCGCGGCGTGTCCGGCTACATCGCGGCCGCCGCCGCTCATCAGGACGCCATGGACCGACTGCGCGAGTTGGCCGAATGCCTCGAAGAAGAGCACGGCGCTGTAACAGATGACGAGCAGCAAGCAGCGCTGGATCGCATCGCCGCCATCGACGGCTGGCATGACGAGCGGCGATCACATTCGGACGAGGCCGCGTGAGCCGCACCACCCGAGCGAAGCTGCACCGGCCGCGGCAACGCGTCTTCGTGTTCGACTCCGAGGCTCTGTCCAAGGCGGTTCAGGGCGATCGGGAGATGGCTGCGCTGATCAAGACGGCTCCACGGCTCGACATCCCGATCGTCACCTCGGCGCTCACGACCTTGGAGGCATGGGACCCTCGCGAAGCGTCGAGGCAGGCACTGTGGAACTGGACGCTGTCCCGGATCCGCATCGCGCACACGGACGACCAGGTGATCGCCATGGCGCGCGACATGCTGAAGGCGGCTGGCCTGCATGGGCACAAGTACGCCATCGACGCCGTCCTGGCAGCTGTGGCCGGACGGGAAGCCGCGCAGGGAGCCCAGGCAACCGTCTTCACCTCCGACACCGACGACATGAATCAACTCCTCGCGGGACACTCCGTGCGAGTCGAGAAGGTCTGACGAGAAGCCGTCCGCGCCTCACCCCGACCACTCGCAGCTCCCCGAACAACCCGGGCACTCGTCGGACGACGCAGTGATCGCGTTCGTTCAGCCGACTCAGGTGACGAAAGCCCCATCACGTCAGCATGAAGCGCCCGTGGTCATCCGGCATGGACGAAGCAGGGCATTGCCTACGCGCCGCTGTCACAAAAAGGCAACTCGCCTGGTGACGAACACTCCGGCAGGCACCACGTGCGCGAGCGAGCGAACAGCTCCGTCACAACACCCTGTTCAGAGATGCGCGGCGATCAAATCCTCTGAGGCGACAACAAGACCGCTACCTCAGGGGGCGACGCCCCACGAACGCCCTTAGATCAAACAACCTCAGCGGACTGCGCACTTCAGGTGCGCAGTTGTTCAGCAGAGTCGTGCGCTTCTAAGGTCAGTCTTCATCAGCCATTGCTCATGGCGCAGTTGAAGGGGGCATCGCGCTCATGTCGTATCCGCCGACCGGTGACGAATCGCTGCTCGGACGAGCACAGATCGCCACGCTCGCAGGCGTAGGCCGACCGACCGTAACGGCCTGGGAAAGACAGGAGACCGACTTCCCGTCGCCGCGGCGCTCCAACGGGCAGGACTACTTTCGACGGTCGGAAATCATGGACTGGCTGGACCGACGGCCGGTGCCGTCCGGGCGGCTCGTCGCAGGAGAGCCCGTCGGCACCACCTACGGGGACCGTGTCCGGAAGGGACAAGAAGCCGGGAAGTCCCCAGCCGATGCAGTGAGGCACCATCTCGGCGTCTGGCCGTCGTACCGCATCCCGACCGGGGCTGTCGATGAACCCCACCCCGAGAACCGGCGGATCGTAACCGATCTGATGGGCAGCCCCGTCGACCGAGTACGGGGTGCGGCCAGTGTGCTCGACTATCTGAATCTGCTGCTCTGTCTCCACTATCTCCGTGGCGCTGCCCTGGAGCGCTTCGACACATTGGCCGCCCGCGCCCGCGACCTCAGCAGTCTCGACGAGGCGGCCCAGTTGCTCCGGGACGTCGGCCGCGCGGTCGACGAGGACCTGCGCGGCCTCGGCGTTCATTCGAGCATGCAGGAGGCATTGGGGCGCCTGGAGCCGCGGACCGCTCGTGACCTTCGCGGTGTCGTGGATGCGATGAGCCGCCTCACCGAGGACGTATTCGGGCTGATCCTCGACGAGTACGAGCAACGAGCCGCGCTGGGCAGCGGCGAGTTCTTCACTCCTCGCCCTGTGGTCCGGCTGATGACGCGGCTGGCCTGCTCGGAGTTCGGTCCTGGGCAACCGGAGTCCGTCTACGATCCCCACGCCCGCGACGGGGGGTTCCTCATCGAGGCGATGGCCGCCTGCGCCTTGGACAAGGACGGTCTACCGCGCCACGAGACGCTCCGGACGTACGGCGAGACCCGGCGCGCCGACACATGGCGACTGGCGACCATGAATCTCCTTCTTCATGGCGTCTCCCCGGCTCTCGACCTCAAGCGCACAGTCCCCTGGCACGACAGCACGGGGCGGGCTCCGCTGGAGTCGTTCGACATCGTGCTCACCAACCCACCGTTCAACATGAGCGACCCTGGCCGCGGAGAGCGCCACGAGGGGCAGTGGGCATTCGGGGCTCCGCCTCTCGACAACGACAACTTCGCCTGGGTCCAACACTGTCTGGCCAAGCTTCGCGAGCCGGGCCGAGCCGGGATCATCATGCCCAACAAGGCAGGCAACTCCGGGCACAAGGCCGAGCAGGCCATCCGGCGGAATCTGGTGGAGAGCGGAGTCGTCGACTGTGTCATCGCCCTGCCGGCCCAGTTGTTCACCGGCACCGCCGTACCGGTCTCCGTCTGGATGCTGCGCCACCCCAACAACCCGTGCGAGAGCACACTGTTCCTCGACGCACGGCACATGGGAGCGAAGAACGGATCGCGTCGAGTCCTCAGCGCCCTGGACGCCGAATCTCTCCTCAACGCCTACCGCGTTCACAGAAACACGGGAGAGGCCGTACCTCTCCTCAGAACTACGACCGCGGAGCCACACGTGCCCGCCGCCTCGGTATCCCGGGAAGAACTACGGCGCAGTGACTACTCCCTCAACCCTCTTGACCATGTCAAACACCGGAGCGGCGGAGGGGAGCGCTTCAAGCACGGGCTCGTGCCCGCCTGGGAGCAGTTGAGCAACGCTGAAGAGCACCTACGAGACATACAGGAAACCACCGCTCAGCTACCGTTCGCCGGAGGCCGCGGACCCCTGCCCCGGAGGAACCAGCCGACCTCGATGGCCAGCCTCGACTCACTGTGCGAGATCCAGGCCGGACCGTCCTATTCCAAGCTCGGCAAGAAGCAGCGCAGCACCCATGGCCCGGTTCCCGTCGTGTTTCCACGGCATCTGAAGGACCGGCGTATCAGCGACGAAGCGGACGAGCGGGTGACGGAGGAGACGGCCCGTCAGTTGCGGAACTTCGAGCTGCGGCACAAGGACATCGTATGTATCCGCTCCGGCGCGATCGTCCCGCCGGCGCTGGTGCAGCAGCATCAGGCCGGCTGGCTGATGAGCCCCAACGTCATCCGGCTACGTGTGCTGGATGAACAGGAGGACCGGGTGCTACCGGAGTATCTGCTCCACTACCTGTGCCTGGAGGAGTCCGTCGCCTGGATGCGAGACCGGGCCGCCGCCACCGCAGCCCCGTCGCTCAGGTCCGAATCTCTCGGGTCGCTGCGGATTCCGCTGCTGGAGTTGGCCGAGCAACAGGAGATCGTGGCCGCGCTGAACGGCCTTGACAAGCTGGACCACGCCCATCGGGCTGTTGCTGCGTCGGTGCAGTGCACCCGCATCGCCCTGGCCGCTGCGCTACTGGGCCCGTCCTCCGAACCCACCCCTGACACCTTCCCTCGCCGCCGATTCGAGAAAGAAGCGTCGCTGTGAACACCCGGCACCGATCGTCCGCTCCGACGGCCCTTTCCACGTCGGACTCCGAGCCCACCAACAGTGCCTGGATTCCCTGGCTCCTAGTGATGGTGCTGTTCTCTGCCCTTGTCGCGGTATGCGTCGGATTCCTCAAGGTCCTCGACGGCACCCCGGCTTCGGGGGCCCTGATCTCGGCAGGTGGAGCGTTCGGAGGAACCGCGCTGCTCTGTCTGGCGGTGGTACCGGTAGTCCGACAACTGCGTCAACGCGGATAGCCAGCTCCTTGTAGATCTTGCTGGGATCGCGCGCACCAGTGCCCACACCACCGCAGGCGAGAGGCACCCCAACGCGTGAGCGATGCGTGAGCGGACAGTCCGGCACGAGGTGTCACGAGCTGGATCAGGCACGAAGCCGCGTGGCGCTGATCAGGCGAAACAGTGCCACGCGGCAGCGCCAGGCAGCCCCCGGCAAAGATCCGATCCCGCTCCTAAAGCGGGTGTCGCAGGTTCGAATCCTGCCGGGGGCACAGAAGGAAGAAGGCCCCCCTGCCGTGTGCGGCAGGGGGGCCTTCTCGCGTCCGGGGCCGGGTGGTCAGCGGAGTTCCTCCGGGCAGGTGGTGCCTCGGGGGAAGAGTTTGTACGGGGCGCCCAGGCGGTAGGTGCCGGGCTTGGGGGCCAGGAGTTCGGTCCACTCGTCGCCCTCCGGGTCCGGCTCCGCCTTCAGGAGGCAGCCCTCCTTGTTGGCGAAGACCTTCGGGAGTTCCGTTTCCGAGGACTCCCGGGCCCGCTTGGACGCTTCCGTCTCCTGCGGGGGTTCGATCTTGGCGCCGTCCGGGCCGATCAGGGCCAGCCACGGGGAGTAGGGGACGCGGATCATGACCCGGCCCGGGGTGTCGAGGGTGATGACGACCTCGTTGGCCTCGGCGCGCTCGACCCGGGCCGGCGGGTCCGCCAGCGGGGTCGGGTTCGTGACCTCGTACAGGCGCCAGTTCGCGTCCGACCAGACCTGGCGGAGGTACGGCAGGCCCTTGTCGACCAGCTCCGCCTCCCGCTCGGCGCCCGAGTCCGGGGCGCCCGTCGGCAGCACCACGTAGTGGACCGCCCAGCGGCCGAGCCAGTCCTGGTAGTTCGCCGCGTTCAGGGTGTCGTCGTAGAAGAGCGGGTTGCGCTCCATGTCGGCCTGGCGGTTCCAGCCCCGGGCCAGGTTGATGTACGGGGCCAGGGCCGAGGACTCCCGGTGGCTGGAGGCGGGGACCACCTCCACCCGGGCCTTCTCCGCGCCCCGCACCTGGAGCTGGTTGATCAGCGGCGCCACCTCGCGCGCCCAGGAGGCGTCCGGGGCGGTGCGGATCACGTCGTCCACGCCCTTGAAGCCGATCCAGATGTTCAGGCCCACGAAGGCCAGCACGATCGCGTACCAGCGGCGGGAGCGGGGCCGCGCGTACGGCAGCGCCGCCAGCAGGACCACGCCCGCGAAGAGCATCACCAGGCGCGAGACGTTCGAGCCGATCTGCGAGTCGACCAGCCAGGTGAGCAGGGTGCCGGCCGAGTAGACCGCCGCGCCCGTGCGGACCGTGCGCCACTCCCGGGGCACCAGGACGAAGCAGAGGACGCCGAAGAGGAAGGGGAGCGAGGTCGACATCAGCGACATCGGCTGCGTGCCCGAGAAGGGGAACAGCCAGGCCGACAGGGCCACCACCACGACCGGCGCCAGGCCCAGGGCGTACGCGCCGGGCCGCCGCTTGTTCAGGAACAGCGCCGCCGCCGCCACGCCCAGGAACAGTCCCGCCACCGGGCTGCACGCCGTCGCCAGGCCCGCCAGCGGGGCCGCCACCGCCGCCTTCGCCCAGCGGCGGTAGCGCCAGCGGTGCGGCCAGCAGAACACCGCCGCGACCGCGCCCAGCGCGAACATCATGCCGAGGCCGAAGGTCACCCGCCCCGACAGCGCGTTGCACAGGAAGGCGAAGACCCCGGCCAGCGCGCACGCCATCGGATTGCGGACCGCCCGCACCCGCACCAGGATCAGCGCGGTCAGCGCCGCCGACAGCGTCCCCGCGATCATCATCGTGGTCCGGACGCCCAGCACCGACATCACGTACGGCGAGATCACGCTGTACGAGACCGGGTGCATCCCCCCGTACCAGGCGAGGTTGTACGCCGAGTCCGGGTGCCGTCCGACGAACTCCGCCCACGCGTCCTGCGCGGCCAGGTCGCCGCCGCTGTTGGCGAAGAAGAAGAACCACAGGACGTGGGTGACGGCCGCCACCGCGGTCGCGGCGAGGACGGTGTAGCGGCGCTTGCGGCGCGGGGCGGCAGGCGCCTCGGCGGCCGGTTCCGGCGGCTCCGGGGCCGGTCGCTGGCCTGGGAGCTCTATTCGCGAAGGCGAAGACACGTGGGTTTGGCCTCCGGTTTCCCGGGTCCCCTCTGCGGTGGTCAACTGCGGCCCTCTCCCCTGCCCTGCCCGGCTCTGCCGAAACCGTTCCGTACCGGTGTTCCGCTTCCCTTCCCCGCCACGACGCTAACAGGCGGGCGCCCGGGGAGCTCCCCGGGCGCCCGCCGCGAGCGGCCCGCCGGCTCAGCCGACGCGGGTCAGCTTCTTGTCGAAGCCCGGCTCGACGAGGTCGCCCTGGAGCGCCACCGGGGCGCTGACCTTGCCCGTACCGGTGCCGATCGACACCTCGCCGACCACGTCACCGCTCTTCCCGGAGTGCGGGAGGGCCTTACCGCCGTTCGTGAGCTCCAGGCTCACCTTCAGGCCCGGCCAGCCGACGGCCTTCAGCTCCTTGGTCGCCACGACCGGCGTCCGGCCGCCCATGCCGTCGTCCACGTACCCGACGACCTGCCCCTTCTTCACCACGGCCGCGGACGTGACGTCCTGCTGCGCCTTCTGGATGATCTTGAGGCTGTACGCGATGGCCAGATCCAGCTTCTGGTAGAGCTGGGCCGCGTCCTTCGCGCCCATCACGATGCCGATGACGCGGTACTTCCGGCCGTCGACGACCGTGTTCGCCGCCCACAGCAGATTGCCGCCCGCCGGGGTCGAGGAGCCGGTCTTGATGCCGGTCACACCGGGCTGGAGCAGGATCGTGTTGTTGTTCTCGATCCGGCCGGGGATGCCCGGGACGGTCAGGTTCGGCATGTCCACGATCTCGCGGAACACGTCGTACTGCATGACCGCCTTGCCCAGCTTGATCTGGTCCTGCGGCGTGGACATGGTGCTCGACTGCAGGCCGGACGGGTCCGTGTACGCCGAGCCGGTCATCCCGAGCTCCTTGGCGGCGGCGTTCATCTTCTCGACGAACGCGGCCTCCGAACCGGCGTCCCAGCGGGCCAGCAGCCGGGCCACGTTGTTGCCCGAGGGGATCATCAGGAGCTGGAGGAGCTGCTTCTGCGTGTACTTCTCCCCCTCCTTGATCGGCGCGGTCGACTCGTCCTTCGCCTTCGCCTGCTCGCCGGCGGTCGCGTCGACCTCGATCTGCGGGCCGGACTCGTTCCCCTTGATCGGGTGGTCGCGGAGGATCACGTACGCCGTCATCGTCTTCGCGACGCTCGCGATCGGCGCGGTCTTCTGCGGGCCGTACGTGCCCATCGAGCCGACGCCCTCGACCTCGACCGCGCCCTGTCCCTCGGACGGCCACGGCAGCGCGAGCTCGCCGCCCTCGAAGGTGTACGTGGGGGCCGCCGAGAGCGTGAGCTTCGGGGCCGGCAGCGGGCGTACGAGCTGTACGACCGCAAACACGACGAGGACGAGGAGGACCAGCGGGGTCCAGATCTTGACCCGGCGCACCCCGGTCCGTAGCGGGGTCTCCGGCGGCGGCGGGGTGTTCGTCAGCTCGGCCAGGATCTCCAGCGGCGGACGCGGCGGCAGCGGCTGCTGCCGGGTCCGCTCCGGCTCCGCGAGCGACGCGGGCGCCTGGGCGGCGGGCGGCTGAGTGGCGGCGGGGGACTGCGCGCCCGGGGCCTGGGCGGCCGGCTTCGGCTGCTCCTGGGTGATGTCGCCCTTGAGCGGGCGGAACATCGACTCGGGCAGCTTCAGGGCCGTCGTGGGCTGGTCCACGGGCGGCGCGGCGGGCGTGGCCGGCTTCGCCTCGGCGGGCTTCGGCTCGGTGGGCCCGGCCTTCGCTTCGGCGGGCTCGGCCTTCGGCTCGGTCTTCGGCTCGGTCTTCGGCTCGGTCTTCGGCTCGGTCTTCGGCTCGGTCTTCGGCTCGGTCGGCTCGGCGGGGAGCTTCGGGGCCTTGAAGACCGCGGTCGGCTGGTCCACGGGCGGCGCGGTGGCCGCCTCGGCGGGCTTCTCCTCCGGCTCGGGAGCCGACTCCCGCTTCGGCTCCGCGGGCTTGCGCGCGGCGAACCAGGACTCGGCGGCCGGCGCGGCCGACGGCTTCCCGGCGGCGGCCTTCCCGGCCTCCGACTCCTCGGCCGACGACTCCTCGGCCGACGGCTTCCCGGCCTCCGGCTCCGGCTTCGCCTCCTCGGCGGCGGCCTCGACCGTCTCCGGGTCCGCGTCCGCGTCCTTCTTCGCCCAGGAGGTGGTCCGGGCCGGGGCCGGGGCATCCGCCGCCGGCTTCGCCTCGCCGGACCCGGCGGACTCATCGGACCCGTCCTCGGCCTTGCCGTCCTCGGCCTTGCCGTCCTCGGCCGCGGCGTCCTCGTCCGTGGCCACCCACGCCGCCACGGCCTCCTTCAGCCGGTCGTCCTCGGGCGCCGGCTGCTCGGCCCCCTCGACCGCCTCGGGCTCCGTCCCGTCCGCCCGGTCCGCCCGGTCCGCCCCGTCCGCGTCCCCGGCGGCTCCCGCCGCCTCCGGCGCCGTGCGCGGGGACAGGGCCTTGAAGACCGCCGTCGGCTCGTCCACGCGGTCCTGGAGCACGGACAGCCTCGGGTCCTTGCCCTCTCCGCCGGCCGCGCTCTCCCGCTGCTCCGCCTTGTCGGGGGACTCGCCCGCCACCGTGCCTCCTCCATGCGTCAAACGAACGTCAAACGAACGTCATACGAAAAGCGTCCGGAACTCGTCCGGACGTCCGAACCGTCTACCAGTGTCCCGTGTGGACCCCCCGGCTCCCGTGCTAGACGAGAACGACATACCTACCGGTTCCCGTACGAAGCACCCAGGCACTCTCGACAGATGAATGTGAGAGGGGTCACCCTGTCATTCATCCACGCGGGGAGGCATGGATGGGCAGGAGCCGCAGAACAATTCCGGAGGAGCTTCTGCTGCTCGCTCTGGACCCGACCACGGGTACCACAGCGCAGCCGCAGTCGCTCGACCTCGGCCTCGCCGGAGCACAGCTAGTGGAGCTGGCTCTGGCAGGACGGATAGCCCCTGACGGGGATCGTATCGCCGTGGTGATGCCACGGCCGACCGGAGATCCGACTCTGGACTCCGCACTGGAACTGCTGCGCAGGCGCGGCAGTCCGGTCCGGGCCGTCCACTGGATCGGCGGGCCCCGACTGGGGCTGCGTCAGATCTATCTCGCGCACCTGGAGCGCTGCGGCATGGTCCATGCCGTGGAGGGCCAGATGTGCGGGGTGCTGCCGACGACTCGCTACCAGGCGACGGACACGGCGATCAGCCGGGACATCCGATCCCGGCTGGACAGTGCGATCCGCACCGGCGTACCGCCGGACCCGCGGACCGCGGCGCTCGCCGCGCTGGCCCACGCGGTCGGTCTCGGCAAGCACCTGTACCCGGGGAACGAAGGACGGTCGTCGCGGTCCCGGCTGCGCGACCTGATCCGGCACGACCCCATGGGCGGCCTCGTGGCGCACGCCGTGATGGACGTTCAGAACGGCGTGGCCGCACAGCCGCGCCGCAACAACGCGGCGGCGAGCGGGGTCCCGCAGCAGCCGCGCCGGGGAAGCATGGCCCGAGCCGTGTGACCCCGGGCGTGCGGCCGGCGCCCGAGCGGCGCGCGGCCCACGCCCCCGATCCGCACCGGGAGCCGCGTACGGGTGTCGGGACGGCCGTCCTTCGCGACGGGCGTCCCGCACATCCGGCGTCGCCGCCGTCACCGGGGCCGCCCGCGTCGCCGGTGCCGCCACTGCCGTCGGCGTCACCGGTGACGCCCGCGTCCCCTGCGCCCGTCTGGTGATTTCCCAGCGCACACCACACCTTTGGTGGCAGTCTGCCAAGCAGTAGATACTCACAGCTACGCAGCCGACAGCCGGAGGTGCAGTTTCCGTGGCGTCCAGTGTCAACCCCACCGTCAGGCGACGCCGATTGGGCCAGGAGCTGCGCCGGCTCCGGGAAGCGAAGAACATGACGGCCGAGCAGGTCGCCGAGCGTCTCCTCGTCTCCCAGTCGAAGATCAGCCGCCTGGAGAACGGCCGCCGCTCCATCAGCCAGCGCGACGTCCGCGATCTGTGCGGGGTGTACGAGGTCGAGGACGAGCGGGTGGTGGACTCGCTCATGCAGATGGCCAAGGACTCGCGCCAGCAGGGCTGGTGGCACGCCTTCGGCGACATCCCGTACAGCGTCTACATCGGTCTGGAGACCGACGCGGAGAGCCTGCGGGTGTACGAGCCGCAGATCATCCCGGGGCTGCTCCAGACGCACGGCTACGCCGAGGCGGTCATCAGCGGGGCGCTGCCGGAGTCGACCGCCGCCGACATCGACAAGCGGGTCACGGTCCGCACCCGCCGCCAGGACCGCATCAAGGACGACGAGCGTCCGCTGCGGCTGTGGGTGGTCATCGACGAGGGCGCGCTGCGCCGGGTGGTCGGCGGGCGGCAGCTGATGGCGCGGCAGTTGGACCACCTCATCGAGCAGTCGCTGCTGCCGCACGTGACCGTGCAGGTGCTGCCGTTCGACATGGGCGCGCATCCGGGCATCAGCGGGCACTACGCGATCCTGGAGTTCCCCGACACCTCGGACTCCAGCGTGGTGTACATCGAGGGCGTGACGAGCGACCTGTACCTGGAGAAGGCGCAGGACGTCGCCAAGTACAGCGTGATGTACGAGCACCTGCGGGCGCAGGCGCTGAACGCGGAGCAGACCCGGGAGTTCGTGTCGCGGATCGCGAAGCAGTACAAGGAGGAGGAGGAGGCGGCGGAGCAGGACGCGCCGCAGGGGTGAGCCTTCCGGTTCGCCACCGTCCGGCCAGGCCGGGCGGGAAGGGGCGAGCACCGTACACCCCGGACTCGCCTCAACGGAAGCACAGTTGGAATATGCCATCCGGTCGAGTGAACGCCGGTCCCACCGGACGGGCGGGACCAGTAGCGTCGATCACACCACGGCAGAGAAACGTGGGCGTGACACCTACAGAAACCGGAGTGAGAAACATGGGCATCATTCAGGGCGGCACGGACACCTGGACCAAGTCCTCCTATTCCGGCGGCAACGGGGCCTGCGTCGAGGTCAAGTCCCCCGTCGTGAGCGCGATCGCGGTCCGTGACTCCAAGGCCCCCGAGGGCCCCTCCCTGTCCTTCGGCCCGGGCACCTGGAACGCGTTCGTGGGCGAGGTGAGCGCCGGGTCCCTGTGACCCCGCGCCACGCCGCACCACAGGAGTAGAGCCCTCTCGTCCGGTCCGCCGTCCTGGCCGAGGGGGCTCGGTGCTTTTCCGGGCCCCCTCGGCCCGCGGGCCCCCTCCCGCCCGCCGGACAGCCCCTACCGCAGCTCGTCCACGTAGCGGTCCGTGCCCGGGACCGTCGGGATGAACGGGGCCACCAGCTCCACCCGCGCCCCCGCCCCCCACTCCGCCGCCGCCAGGTCCGCGAAGTGCTCCTCCCAGCAAGAGCGGGGATCGGCCTCCAGGAACCACAGCAGGGTCAGCCGGTTGTCGACGCCCTCGACCTGCTTCACGTACGTCATCCGGTCCCCGGGCAGCGGGGTGGGCCGGAAGAGCGTCACCATCGCCGCGGGGGATCCCGCGAGCCGGCGCGGCAGTTCGCGCGAGCGCAGCCGCTCCACGAGGGCGTCCCGCGCCTCGGGCCCCTCGGTGTCGACGACCTGGAGGACCAGCCCGGCGTACGGGTGGTCGAGGGCGTGGAAGTCCCGGGGGCCGGCCGCCCCGTCCCGGTAGACGGTCGCCTCGTGGTCCTGGAACGCGGTGAAGACGTGGGTGCGGTCGTGGTAGACCCGGGCGTCCCGGTTGAGGCGCTTGTTGATGCCGACGGTCCACTTCATGTGCGCGTCGTAGCGGCCCTCGGTGATCCAGTACGTGGAGAGGTAGCAGCCCGCGGTGACCGGCTGGGCGACCGCCGACTTCTCCGGCCCGCGCAGCTCCTGGAGCGCGCGGGTAGCGACCCAGCGGCGGCCCGCGAACATCCAGGGCATCGCCATCGCGCCCGCGTAGTAGTGGTCGTCCTCGTACCAGCGGTTGTACGCGTACTCGTGGCCCGGATGCGGCTCGACCATGGTGATCAGCGCGTGGCCGGGGTGCACGCCGTACGGGCCGGTCGCGGCCAGCTCCGCGTAGGTCTCCGCGTCGGCCTCCGCGCCCGTCCGCTCGCCCGCCCGCGCGCCCGTCTCCGTGTCGCTCATCGTCCTGCCCCTTCCCTGCTCGGTTCCGTGCACCTACTCTGACGGGCCGTCAGATCATTGAACAGGCCCAGGGAGGTTCCGGATGCCGTTCCAAGGACTGCTCCAGGGAAAGACGGTCGTCGTGTCGGGCGTCGGCGCCGGGCTCGGCCACCGGATCGCCGAGACCGTCGTCCGGGACGGCGGCCGGGCGGTGCTCGGCGCGCGCACCGAGGCCAATCTCGCCAAGACCGCCGCCGAGATCGACCCCGGCGGCGACCGCACCGCCTACCGGGTCACCGACATCACCGACGAGGCCCAGTGCGAGGCGCTGGCCGCGCTCGCCGTGGAACGCTTCGGCGGGATCGACGCCGTGGTCCACGTGGCCGCCTGGGACTCCTACTTCGGCGGCCTGGAGGACGCCGACTTCGCGACCTGGCAGGGCGTCCTCGACGTCAACCTGCTGGGCACCCTGCGGATGACCCGGGCCTGCCTGCCCGCCCTCAAGGAGCACGGCGGCTCGGTGGTCCTGATCGGCACCCAGTCGGCCGTCGCCGCGCCCTCACAGGTCTGGCAGGCGGCGTACGCGGCCTCCAAGGGGGCGCTGACCTCGGCCATGTACTCGATGGCGCGCGAGCTCGGCCCGCACCGGATCCGGGTCAACACCGTGCTGCCGGGCTGGATGTGGGGGCCGCCGGTGCAGGCGTACGTGCAGTTCACCGCGCACACCGAGCAGGTCCCGGAGGACGAGGTGCTGGGACGGCTCACCGAGCGGATGGCGCTCCCGGAGCTGGCCACCGACGGGGACGTGGCGGAGGCGGCGGCCTTCCTCGCCTCCGACCGGGCGCGCGCCATCACCGGGCAGTCGCTGCTGGTCAACGCCGGGGAGCTGATGCGCTGAGCGCCGCGCCGGGGGGGCCGGGCGTCAAGCGCGTCGCCGGGGCCGGGCGCCGACCGCCCCGCCGGGGCCTGGGCCGGGGCCGGGGCCGAGGCCGGGCGCCGACCGCCCCGCCAGGGCCTGGGCCGGGGCCGAGGCCGGGCGCCGACCGCCCCGCCGGGGCCGGGGCCGTCAGTCCCGGGGGTAGCGGGCCAGCCAGCCGGGCGCCGCGTCGGCGGGGCCGTGCAGGGCGGCGCCCTGGGTCAGCTCCATCGCGAGGTCGTCGGCGAGCTCCAGGACCGTCGCCCGGCCCTCCAGACCGGCCAGCCAGGCCGGCGGCAGGGCGGTCTCCCCGTGCAGGGCGCCCAGCAGCGCCCCGGTCAGGGCGCCGGTCGCCGCCGACGGGCCGTCGTGGTTGACCGCGAGCCGCAGCCCGTGCCGGACGTCCTCGCCGACCAGGGCGCAGTAGACGGCCGCCGCGAGCTGCCCCTCGGCCCGGTCCTCCGCCGCCCCGAGCGCCGCCACCCGCTCCGCGTCCGGCGCCCCCGCCCGTACGGCGGCCAGCGCGGCCTCCAGGGCGGCGGTCACCGGCGCGTGGCCGGGGCGCTCGGCGAGCTGCCCGAGCGCGGTGCGCACCGCGCCGTCCACGCTGTCGCCCCGGGCCGCTCCGTGCACGACGACCGCGAAGGCGCCGGCCGCGAGGTAGCCGGCCGGGTCGCCGTGGCTCTGCGCCGCGCACTCCACCGCGAGCTGGCAGACGAGCTGCGGCTCCCAGCCGACGAGCAGGCCGAAGGGCGCCGAGCGGACCAGGGCGCCGGAATCGGCCGCCGCCGGGTTCTTGGGCTTGTCCAGGGTGCCGAGGATCTCGTCGCCGAAGCCGGTCAGGCAGGCCCTGGCCGGGTCCCGGCGGGCGTACAGCCACTCCTCGCGGGCCAGCCAGCCGAGGCCGGGCCGCCGCTCGTCCGGGCCCCAGTCGCGCTGGGTCGCCGCCCAGCGCAGGTGCGCCCGGTGCACGTCGGTGGGCGGGTGCCAGGCGCCGGTGTCGCGGCGGACCTGGGCGCGGATCAGGCCGTCGACGGTGAACAGGGACATCTGGGTGGCGGCGGTGACCGCGCCGCGGCGGCCGTGCGCGGGGACCGGTTCGGTGAGGCCCCCGGGGCCGTGGGCCGCGCGGAGCTCGGCGAGGGTGCGGCCGGCCGCGCCCGCGCCGAGCGCGTCGCCGACGGCGCCGCCGAGCAGGCAGCCGCGGACGCGGGCGCGGAAGTCCTGCTGTTCGGTGCGGCCCCACACGGCAGCGGCTGTGGTGGTCACGACGTGCCTCCCCCGGTCGGCGGCTTCTGGTCCAGCACTGTAATAGACCGGATGCGCTCGTTCGGGGATCGGAGCGTTATGTGATCCGACGCCTGACAGTCCATTTTCGGTAGCGTTTCGACCGCAGTTCACCGGTTGTTCGCGCCGGGCCAGAACCATCCGCGCCATGAGCCCTGTGACACGAGTCAAGACCGCCTCCGCCGCGCTGGCCTCCGCCGCGCTCCTGGTGGGTCTCGGCGCCCCGACCGCCTCCGCGCACCCCCGCCCCGAGCACGGGCGCGCGGAGCACTCCCGCACCGCCGTCCCCTTCACCGCCGCGACCGTCACCGAGAACGCCGGCGGCACCTTCACGGTCACCTGGAACGCCCCCGGCGTCCGGTCCGTCGCCGTCCGCACCGACGGGCGCACGGTCGCCCGAGGGGGCTCCGCCGGAAGCGTCACCGTCACCGGGCTGCCCTCCGCCGACCGCCGCTGGTTCGACCTGGTCCCCGAGCGGGGCGGCTCGCTGCGGCTGGCCGACCGGCTGATCCGGCTCCAGGGCACGGTCAACTTCCGCGACGCGGGCGGCTACCGCACCAGCGACGGCCACTGGGTGAAGATGGGCGAGGTCTACCGCTCCGACGCCCTCGACAAGGCCACCGACGCCGACCTGGCCAAGCTGAGGCGGCTCGGCATCCGGACCGTCTTCGACCTGCGCATGGAGTCCGAGCGGAGCGCCGCGCCCGACCGCGTCCCGGCCGGCGCGCGCTACCGCGTCGCCGACGTCCTCGCGGGCACCGGCACCTTCGCGACGATGCCCAAGTCCCCCGCCGAGGCGGCGGCCATGATGGTCGAGGGCAACCGCTTCATGGTGAGCGGCGGCACGGCGAAGGCCGCGTACGGCACGGTCTTCGACCGGATCGGCGACGGCGGCGTGCTGTTCCACTGCACCGCGGGCAAGGACCGCACCGGCTGGGCCGAAGCGGCGCTGCTGACCGCGCTCGGCGTGCCCGAGGAGACGGTGATGGCCGACTACCTCGCCAGCAACACCTACCGGGCCGCCGCCAACGAGGCCGTGCTGTCCCACCTCCCGCCGCAGCAGGCCGCGGTCTACAAGCCGCTGCTCGACGTCCGGCCGGAGTACCTGAACGCCAGCCTCGACGAGGTGGAGCGGAACTACGGCTCCTTCCGCGCCTATCTGCGCCAGGGCCTCGGCGTGGACCACCAGGAGCTCAAGGAGCTCAAGCGCGAGCTCCTGGTGGGCTGACCGGGGCTCAGTCCTGGACGAGCGGCAGCAGCTCGGGCAGGTGTCCGTCCGACGCCCGCGCCGTGCGCTGCCGTTCGTCCGGCACCTCCCCGTACAGCGTCGTACGGGGCTTCGCCGGGCGGCCGGCGGTCTCCGCGATGGCCTCCAGGTCGCGGATCGAGCGGTAGGAGCCGTAACTCGACCCGGCCATGCGGGAGATGGTCTCCTCCATGAGGGTGCCGCCGAGGTCGTTGGCGCCCGAGCGGAGCATCTCGGCCGCGCCCTCCGTGCCCAGCTTCACCCAGCTGGTCTGGATGTTCGGGATGTGCGGGTGGAGCAGCAGCCGGGCCATCGCGATGACGGCCCGGTTGTCGCGGACGGACGGGCCGGGGCGGGCGATGCCCGCGAGGTAGACCGGCGCGTTGGTGTGGATGAACGGCAGGGTCACGAACTCGGTGAAGCCGCCGGTCTGCCGCTGGATGCGGGAGAGCGTGCGGAAGTGCCCGAGCCAGTGCCGGGGCTGGTCGACGTGCCCGTACATCATCGTGGACGAGGAGCGCAGGCCCAGCTCGTGCGCGGTGGTGATCACCTCGATCCAGGTGGCCGTGGGCAGCTTGCCCTTGGTGAGCACCCAGCGGACCTCGTCGTCGAGGATCTCGGCGGCGGTGCCGGGGATCGAGTCGAGCCCCGCCTCCTTCGCCGCCGTCAGCCACTCGCGGATCGAGAGCCCGGTGCGGGAGGCGCCGTTGACGACCTCCATCGGCGAGAAGGCGTGCACGTGCATCCCGGGGACGCGCTCCTTCACGGCCCGCGCGATGTCGAAGTAGGCGGTGCCGGGCAGGTCCGGGTGGATGCCGCCCTGCATGCACACCTCGACCGCGCCGACCTCCCACGCCTGCTGGGCCCGGTCGGCGACCTGGTCCAGCGAGAGGGTGTACGCGTCGGCGTCGGTGCGGCGCTGGGCGAAGGCGCAGAAGCGGCAGCCGGTGTAGCAGACGTTGGTGAAGTTGATGTTCCGCGTGACGACGTACGTGACGTCGTCGCCGACGGCGGCGCGGCGGACGTCGTCGGCGATCCGGGTGAGCGCGTCGAGGGCCGGGCCGTCGGCGTGCAGCAGGGCCAGCGCCTGGGGGTCGGTGAGCCGGGTGGGGTCGTCGGCGGCGACGGCGAGGGCCTCGCGGACGTCGGTGTCGATCCGCTGCGGCACCATGCCGGGCGCGGCGGCCTCGCGGAGCGCGTCCCAGTCCCCGTAGACCTCGTCGAAGTCCTCGCGGCGGTCGCCGGTGCGGCCCTCGGTGTCGATGGTGCGGTGCAGCTCGGTGCGGCCGGCGGCGGTGAACGCCTCGTCGGGCTCCTGCCAGGGCAGGCCCCGGACGACGGCGTCCGGGTTCGCGAGGCCGGTCTCCGGGTCGGCGAGGGCGCGGACGTGCGGCAGCAGCCGGGGGTCCAGCCAGGGCTCGCCCCGGCGGACGAACTCGGGGTAGACGCAGAGGCGTTCGCGCAGCTCGAAACCGGCGGCGCGGGAGCGTTCGGCGAGCTCCTCGATCTGCGGCCAGGGGCGCTCGGGGTTGACGTGGTCGATGGTGAGCGGGGAGACACCGCCCCAGTCGTCGACGCCGGCCGCCAGGAGCCGCTCGTACTCGGCGTCCACCAGGTTCGGCGGCGCCTGGAGGCAGGCGCTCGGGCCCATGATGAGGCGGGCGACGGCGACGGTGGCGACGAGGTCGTCGATCTCGGCGTCGGGCATCGCGCGCATCGCGGTGTCGGGCTTGGCGCGGAAGTTCTGGATGATCAGTTCCTGGACGCCGTGGTAGGCGCGGGCGACGCGGCGCAGCGCGAACAGGGACTCGGCGCGCTCCTCGTAGGTCTCGCCGATGCCGAGCAGCAGCCCCGAGGTGAAGGGGACGGAGGAGCGGCCGGCGTCCTCCAGGACCCGCAGCCGGACGGCGGGCTCCTTGTCGGGCGAGCCGTGGTGGGGGCCGCCGGGCTCGCTCCACAGGCGCTCGGCGGTGGTCTCCAGCATCATCCCCATGCTGGGGGCGACGGGCTTGAGCCGCTGGAAGTCGGTCCAGGACAGGACGCCGGGGTTGAGGTGCGGCAGGAGTCCGGTCTCCTCCAGGATCCGGATCGCCATGGCGCGGACGTACGCGAGGGTGTCGTCGTAGCCGTGCGCGTCGAGCCACTCGCGGGCCTCGGGCCAGCGGTCCTCGGGCTTGTCGCCGAGCGTGATCAGCGCTTCCTTGCAGCCGAGTTCGGCGCCTCGGCGGGCGATGTCGAGGACCTCGTCGGGGGTCATGAACATCCCGTGGCCGGCGCGGCGGAGTCTGCCGGGCACGGTGACGAAGGTGCAGTAGTGGCACTTGTCCCGGCAGAGCCGGGTGAGGGGTATGAAGACGCTCTTCGAGTACGTCACGATGCCGGGCCGCCCGGCGGCTTCGAGCCCGGCGTCCCGCACCCGCCCGGCCACGCCGACCAGCTCCGCGAGCTCGGCCCCCCGCGCCTGGAGCAGCACCACGGCCTCGGCGACGTCGAGCGCCACCCCGTCCCTGGCCCGCCGTAGCGCGCGCCGCATCGCGTTCTCGGTGGGTCCTGCGGTGCGTCGTGCCTGGTGATCCGTCATGGACCGAGCATACGAGCGGGGGCGGTGGGGGGACATGGGCCGTGGGGGGCGGGGCGGGGGCGGGGCCTGGCGGACCGGGCGGGGCGGGGCCAGGCTGGGCCGGGCCGGCCCGGCAGTCAGTCGGTGTCCTTCGGGTGCCGGGGGGACGCGTACACCAGGTGGACCGTCCGGCGGGGCTCGTCGACGAGGCAGCGCACCCGGCCGCCCGCCGTGACCTCGTACTCCCACTGGGGATGCTTCGGCGTCACGGGGCGGGCACCTCGCCATGGTCCTCGTCGGGGAGGGCGCGGGTGAGCTGGACGGTGAGGGCCGGGTCGGCGAGGACGCGGGCCGCCGCCCGCCATTCCACGATCGTGCGGTGGAGGGTGGCGTGCACGTCCAACTGCGCGGCGTCGTGGGTCGCGTCCACGAGGTCCCCGACGAACTCCCCCAGCTCCTCGGCGGACAGGTGCCGCACCCACGGGAAGACCGCGGGGAGGGCGCGCCCTATCACCCGGGCGCCACCGTCGGCGGCGAGGAGCCGCGCCGTGACGTCGGCGGTCTCCTCGCGGTCCTGGTCGTAGCCGGCGGTGGTGAGGTAGAGGTCCTGGCCGTCGCGACGGGTGACGAGCAGGCGGTCCGCGCTGTCGAGCCTCTCGGCGACCCGCTTCGAGTTCCTGGAGAGCTCGGAGAAGGAGACAGTGGGGGTCAGCATGGACCGACCGCACTTCGGAACGTATTCCGAAGTCAATCGCTCACAGGAACGCCGCGTACGCGTCCAGCGCCCGCAGCACCTCCCCCTCCCCGCCCGGCGGGAGCTGGACCACGACCTCCTCGCAGCCCAGGTCCGCGTAGTGGGCGAGCTTGCCGGGGTTGGGGTGGATGGCGAACGGGACCGTCTGGAGGGCCTTCGGGTCGCGGCCCGCCGCCTCCCACACCTCGCGCAGCCGCGGCAGGGTCTCGGTGAGGCCGCGGCCCCCGATGGGCATCCAGCCGTCCGCGTAGTCGGCGATGTGCGCGAAGAGCTTGGGTCCCGCCGCCCCGCCGACCAGCACGCGGGGCGCGCCGCCCGCCGGTTTCGGCCAGGCGTGGGAGGCGCGCACGGAGAGGCCCGACTCCCCGGCGTACGCGGTGGGTTCGGGTGCCCACAGGGCCCGCATCAGGTGCACGGCCTCGCGGGTGCGCTCGCGCCGGGTGGACCAGGTCACGCCGTGGTCGTCGGCCTCCTCGCGGTTCCAGCCGAAGCCGACGCCGAGGGTGAAGCGCCCGCCCGACAGGTGGTCGAGGGTCGCGATCCGCTTGGCGAGCGCGATCGGGTCGTGCTCGGTCACCAGCGTGACGCCCGTCCCGAGCAGCAGCCGCTCGGTGACGGCGGCGGCCTGCCCGAGCGCGACGAACGGGTCGAGCACCCGCCCGTACTCCGGCGGCAGCGGCCCGCCGGCCGGGTACGGCGTGGTCCGCTCGACGGGGATGTGGGTGTGCTCGGGCAGATAGAGCCCGGCGAAGCCGCGCCGCTCCAGCTCGCGGGCGAGCCGCACGGGGGTGATGGTCTCGTCGGTCAGGAAGATCGTGGTCGAGATCCGCATGACGGCACGGTAGGGGCTGCCGCCCGGAATTCCGAGGGGCGCGACGGGACGCCTTCGGGGGGCGGGGAGGGGCGGCTCTGGGAGGGGGCGGCTCTGGGGAGGGGCGGCTCTGGGAGGGGGCGGCTCTGGGGGGGGCGGCTCTGGGGGGGCGGCTCTGGGGGGGGCGGCTCTGGGGGCGGCGGCTCCCCGGCGGATCCCCGGGGGGACTCCCGGGCGCGGCAGGAGCCGGGTCCGGCATGAGCCGGGTCCGGCCGGGCACCCGGCCGGCAGGCCGCCCGGCTTCGTTCGGCCGTGACCGTTTCTCGTTGTTCCGCCGTTCACCGGAGCGGAGGACAGTCGGGGGCATGACGGAGACGACCAGACGCGCGCTCCTCGTGACGGGGGCCGCGGGCGCGCTTACCTTGGGGACCGTGAGCTTCGCTCGGGCCGACGGCGGCGGGGGCCTCGACCGCACCGTGACCGGGAGCCTTCCGCCGGGCTCCCCCGACTACGTGTACCTGCCCGTCGAGCTGCCGCGCGGCGTGCGCGAGCTGCGCGTGGCGTACACCTACGACCGGCCGCCCGTGCCCCCCGGCACCCAGGGCAACGCCCTCGACATCGGGCTCTTCGACCAGCGCGGCACCGCGCTCGGCGGCCGGGGCTTCCGCGGCTGGTCCGGCGGCGCGCGCAAGGAGTTCTTCGTACGGGCCGACGACGCCACCCCCGGCTATGTCGCGGGGCCGCTGCGGCCCGGGCTGTGGCACGTCGTCCTCGCCCCCTACACCGTCGCCCCGCAGGGCCTCGCGTACACCGTGACCGTGAGCCTGACGAGGGGGGCGGACGCGCCCGCCGTCCCCGCCGCCTACCCGCCCGAGCGGGCCCGGGGGCGCGGCCGGGCCTGGTACCGGGGCGACTGCCACCTGCACACCGTGTACTCCGACGGGCGCCGCACCCCGGCCGAGGTCGCCGCCCTCGCGCGCGCGGCGGGGCTCGACTTCCTCACCGCCACCGAGCACAACACCCATGCCGGGCACGGCGCCTGGGCCCCGCACGCCGGGGACGACCTGCTGGTCCTGCTCGGCGAGGAGGTCACCACCCGCAACGGGCACGTCCTCGCCCTCGGCACCGATCCCGGCACCTTCGTCGACTGGCGCTACCGGGCCAGGGAGAACCGTTTCGGTCACTTCGCCCGCGAGATCCGCCGCTCCGGCGGCCTCGTCGTCCCCGCCCACCCGCAGGCCACCTGCGTCGGCTGCGCCTGGAAGTTCGGCTTCGGCGACGCCGACGCGGTGGAGGTGTGGAACGGCCCCTACACCCCGGACGACGAGGTCGCCCTGGCCGGCTGGGACGCGGCCCTCGCGCGCGGGCGCTGGACGCCAGCGATGGGCAACAGCGACGCGCACCGCGACCCCGACCGGGTCGGCACCCCGCAGACCGTGGTCCTCGCGGAGGAGCTGAGCCGGGCGGCGGTCCTGGACGGGCTGCGGGCCGGGCGGAGTTACGTCGCCGAGTCCTCGGCCGTCTCCCTCGACTTCGGCGTCACCGACGGGCGCGGGCGCACCGCCGGGATCGGCGAGCGGCTCCCGGTCCGCGCCGACGAGCCCGTCACCGTCCGCCTCCGGGTCACCGGCGTCCCGCCCGGCGGGACGCTGCGCCTCGTCACGGACCAGGGCGTCCTGCACACCGTCCAGGACACGGACACCGCCGAGTGGACGACGACCGCCGCCTACGCCACGTACGTCCGCGCCGAGGTCCGCCATCCGGCCACCGCCCCGCCCCTGCCGGGCGCGCTCGCCGCCTTCACCAACCCGGTCTTCCTGGGCCGGGCGGGGGCTACCGGCCGGTGACGGGCCGCCGCGCCGCCATCGGCCCGTAGCCGCCGCGCTCCCACACCCGCTCGCGGAAGCCCTGGAGGGAGAGCGGGACCCGGTCCTCGCCGGGCACGCCGTGGAAGGTGACGGTGCCGCAGCGGTGGCAGTACCAGCCGTGCGACCACAGCTCCTCGGCCCGGCCCCGGCCCCGGGTCCGCAGGGCGAACGCCGCCTCGCGGCCCAGCAGCACGACCGCGACGAAGACGACGACGCCCAGGGCGGCGGCCGCGACGGTGCCGAGGAAGGCGAGGTCGGGGCCGGTGTCCTGGGGGAAGCCGGCCCCGGCGCCGTCCCCCTCGGCGCTCTCGGCCAGCCGCCCGCCCAGGAACGCGCCGAGGCCGACGACCGCGGCGAGCATCCCGAGGCCGCCGAGCGCGCGGCTCGGGCGCCTCGGCAGCGGTGCGAGCGCGTCGGCGAGCGCGGTGGTGGCGGTGCGGCTCACGGTGTGCGGGTCGCCGTCGGCGTCGCGCTCGCGGCTGGTGACGGTGGTGCGGCCGGCCAGGTACACGGCGGGCACCGCCTGCGTCAGGTCGTCTCGCCCGCAGCCCGGGCAGGTGTGCGTGGTCCCGTTCATGGCTCCCCCTCGGTCCGCGCCGTTACCGCGAGGGTGACGGGTCCCTGTCACCCTCGGGTCGCCGTCGGGTCACCGTCCGGTACCGCCGCCCGTAGCGCCCTCAGGCGCGGTACTCGGTGAGGTCGATCGAGTGGATCCGCAGCGCGTGGCCGAACTCCGGGTGGACCGTCTCCCGCTCCAGCGTCATGCCCAGCTTGCGCATCACGTTCTCCGAGGCCGTGTTCGCGGGGCGCGCGATGCTGATCACCCGCTCCAGGCCGCGGTCCTGGAGGGCGAACTCCAGGGCGGCGTGCGCGGCCTCCGAGGCGTAGCCCTGGCCCCAGTACTGGCGGCCGAGGCGCCAGCCGATCTCGACCTCGTGCTCCGCCTCCGGCAGGAAGTGCGGGACGGACAGGCCGGTGAAGCCGATCAGTTCGCCCGAGCCGAGGAGCTCGACGGCGAAGAGCCCGAAGCCCTCGTCGTCCCACTCCTCCTCCCAGCGCTCGATGTTCCCCGCCGTCGTCTCCAGATCGCGTACGGAGCCGTCGCCGATCCACTGCATGACCTCCGGGTCCGCGTTGATCTCGGCCATGGGCACGAGGTCGTCGTCGGTCCAGCGGCGCAGCAGCAGGCGGGGGGTGAGGATCTCGGTCATGGCTCCATCATCCCGCGCGGCCCCGCCCGTACGACATCCTGGGCCCATGCTGACGCTCCTGGAGACCTACTACGACGCCGTTCCCCGCTCCGCCGCCCGCGCGGAGGCGTTCGGGCCGCTGACCCTCTTCGTACGGGACGGGGCCGGGTGGCCGTACTACGCGCGGCCCGCGCTCGGCCACGAGGGCCCGGTGCCCGTGGCCGCCGTGGACGCGGTACGGGCGCGGCAGCGGGAGCTGGGCGCGCCCGAGGCCTTCGAGTGGGTGGCGGAGACGACGCCGGGGCTGCGGGCGGCGGTCGAGGCGAGCGGGCTCGTGGTGCGGGAGCACCCGCTGATGGTCCTCACGGAGGGCGCCGAGCCGCCGGGCGCGCTGCCCGAGGGGGTCGTCGTGCGCATGGTCGGCGCGGCCGATCCCGCCCTGGAGAGCGCGGTGGCCGCCCCGTACGCCGCGTTCGGCGCCACGCCCACGCCAGGTGCGGCCGGTCAGGTCGGGGAGCGGATCGCGGCGGGCCTCACCCGGCTCGCGGCGGCCTTCGACGCCTCCGGCACCGCGCTGGCCGCGGGGCAGCACCAGGCGGTCGGCGCGGTCTCGGAGGTCGTCGGGGTCGGCACCCGTCCGGAGGCCCGGCGCCGGGGGCTCGGGCTCGCGGTCACGGCGGCGCTCGTCGCCGACGCGCGCGCGGCGGGGGTGACGACCGTCTTCCTGAGCGCCACGGACGCCTCGGTGGCCCGGATGTACGCCCGCGTCGGCTTCCGCACGGTCGCGACGGCGCTCATCGCCGAGCCGGCGGAGGAGGAGCCGCAGGAGGAGCAGCAGGAGCAGCACGAGCAGGCGCGTGCGGAGGGCTGATGCGGCCGCTCCGAAAGAGATCTCCCGGGGCGTGTCACATTCCCCGTCCCCCGATCCGTCACTGCGGTGAAGGCAACGGAGGGACCGGCCCCGCCGGTTCCGTGGACTCCCAGGAGCGGACCATGCAGCACGCGATCAAGCCCCGGATGACCAACCCCGCCCACCTGCTCTCCGACACCGGACCGGCCATCGCGGGCCTGCTGAAGGCGACCCGGGCGGGCAGGGTGCCGGAGTCCACCCTGGAGCTCGTGCACCTGCGGGCCAGCCAGATCAACAACTGCGGGTTCTGTGTGGACTACGGGGCGAAGAGCGCCCGGAAGAACGGGGTGAGCGACGAGAAGCTGTTCGCGGTCGCCGCCTGGCGCGAGGCCCCGTACTTCTCCGACGAGGAGCGGGCCGCGCTCGCGCTCGCCGAGTCGGCGACCCGGCTCGCCGACAGCCCGGACGCGGTGCCGGACGCCGTGTGGGACGCGGCGGCCGACCACTTCGACGAGCAGCAGCTCGCCTCGATCGTGCTGATGGTCGCGCTCACCAACTTCTTCAACCGGATCAACGTCACGACCCGGCAGCCGGCGGGCGCGGCGTTCTGAGGGCCGGTTCGCGCACCATCCGCACGTCGATCGGGTCCTCGGACTCGACCGTGAAGCCCGCCCGCTCGTAGAGCCGGCGGGCGGGGCTGCCCTGGACGACGGTCAGCCGGACGGGGGCGCCCTCGCGGTCCGCCCGGTCGAGCAGCGTCCGCAGCACCGCCGTCCCGAGGCCCCGGCCCTGGGCCTCGGGGGCGAGGTAGAAGTGGAAGAGGCGGAAGGGCCGCCGGCCGGGGCCGGGCTCGTCGGGGGCGAAGGCCACGCAGCCGGCGAAGGCGCCCGCCACCTCGATGACCGAGGTGTGCTCGGGCCGGAACTCGTCGCGCAGCCGCTGCCGGACCCGGTGCTCGTCGTAGCGGCCGAGCCGTTCCAGGTCGGCGCGCATCACGACGGCCTTGAGCTCGGCGACGGGCTCCCGGTCCGCCGCCGACGCGGGGCGCGTCCGCCAGGCCCGGTCCCCGTCGCCGTCCCCGTACCGCTCCCCGTCCATGCCCGTGCCCGCACCCGTGCCCGTTCTCATGCGCGCATCCTAAGGACGGGCCCGGCGGGGCCTCGGGGCCGCCCCCGGCCCGTAACCGGACCCTGTCCGTCCGCGTTGGAGCGGACATGAAGAAGATCCTCACCGCAGCCGCCCTGACCGGACTCGCCGTGGCCGGCGGTCTCACCGCCGCCGCCGGGACCGCCGCCGCCGACACCGGGGGCGCCAACCTCCCCTCCGTGATCCCGCTCAGCGGGGTCCTGATGCCGCAGGGCAAGGGCGGCGCCCCGGCCGAGATGCCGGCGCCGAACAAGCTGGTCTCGGGGCTGCTGCCCGGCGGCCACTGACCGCCCCCGGGAACGACGAAGGTGGCGGGACCCCCCACGGGCCCGCCACCTCGTCGTTTCCGTCAGCCGACGGTCGCGGAGTCCATCAGTCCGCGACCACCAGCGACGGGGTCTCCTTGGTGAGCACCTCGCCGCGGAAGAACGCGGGGCTGCGGCGCTGCATCACCAGCATGATCACCACGCCGAGCAGCAGCAGCCCGACGCCGATGACGAAGACGGAGCCGACGCCGAAGACCGCGGAGCCGGAGCCGTAGGCCGGGTCCCACATGTCGTACAGCGTCTTGGCGAAGACGGCGGTCAGCATCAGGCCGCCGAGGGCCGGCATGAGCCCCTTGAAGGCGAAGTCGCGCACGGAGCGGAAGAGCTCGCCCCGGAAGTACCAGACGCAGGCGAAGGCCGTCAGCGCGTAGTAGAAGCAGATCATCAGGCCGAGCGCGTAGATCGTGTCGACCAGGACGTGCTCGCTGACCAGGGTCATCACGGTGTAGAACACGCCGGTGGCGACACCGGCCACGATCGTCGCCTTGCCCGGGGTCTTGAAGACCGGGTGCACCTTGGTGAAGGACTTCGGCAGGGCCTCGTAGGTGGACATGGCCAGCACCGTGCGGGCGACCGGGATGAAGGTCGTCTGGAGGCTGGCGGCGGCCGAGGCGAGCACGGCGACGAAGAGCAGGATGCCGAGGGCGGGGCCCATCACGGGGCCGGCCAGGGCGGCGAAGACGTTGTCGGAGGTCTCCGGGTTGGCGAGGCCGAGGCCCTCGCCGCCGGAGCCGACGGCCATCTGGGCGGCGATGCCGGTGGCCAGGTAGGAGCCGACCAGGACGACCATCGCGATGAGCGCGGCGCGGCCGGGGGTCTTCTCGCTGCCGGTGGTCTCCTCGTTGGAGGCCATGCAGGCGTCCCAGCCCCAGTACATGAAGATCGACAGGGAGAGTCCGGCGGTGAACGCGGCGAAGGACTGCACCGCGAAGGGGTTCATCCAGGACCAGGAGAAGTCGACCGAGGTCTCGAAGGAGCCGGCCTTCGACAGCGCCATCGCCACGAACAGGCCGAGAACGACGAGCTGGAGGCCGACGAGGGTGTACTGCAGGCCCTTGGTGGCGGTCATGCCGCGGTAGCTGATCGCGGTGGCGGTGGCGATCAGGGCCAGGCAGGTCAGGATGTGGACGGCCTTGTTGTCGTCCAGGGCGGCGATCGACGGATCGCCCGTGATCTCGCCGGCGAGCAGCCAGAAGTACGAGGTGGCGACGCCGGCCAGGTTGGACAGCACGATGATCGTCGCGATCACCAGGCCCCAGCCGCACATCCAGCCGACCTTGGGCCCGAAGGCCTTCACGGTCCAGGTGAAGGAGGTGCCGCAGTCGGGCATGACCTTGTTCAGCTCGCGGTACGCGAACGCGACGAGGAGCATCGGCAGGAAGCCCGCGAGGAAGACGGCGGGCATCTGGAGGCCGACCTCGCCGGCGGTGGAGCCGAGGGTCGAGGTGAGGCAGTAGACGGGGGCGACGGTGGAGATGCCGATGACGGCGCTGCCCATCAGCCCGACGGAGTTTCCGCCGAGGCCCTTGGTGCGCACCGCTGGGGTGTCGGCGGTGCCGCCCGAGGTCGCGGCGCCCCTTACCGTGTCTCCGGCCTGGGGCCGTACATCCACCTGAGTCATGAACAGGACGTTAAATGCTGCGGTTTCCACATCCGGAAGATCGTCGTCCGCTCATTTGATCGATCATCGCCTTGCAATCTGAGGGCGAATCCCGGCGGTCGCCAATGATTGAAAGATCGACCACCCGGCCGGACCGACCAAGCGGTAGGTCCGGCCCGAGTGTCCGATATGCGGGAACCGCAGCACTGTCCGAAATGTCCGATTCAAAAATTTCCCGAGGAATTTTCCGAAGGTCTCCGGAAACGGGAAGGTGCCGGAAGACCCCCGGTCCGCCCCGAAGGTCCCGGATCCGCCCGGACGGCACCGGAACCGGGGGATCCGGCCCCGCCCGGACGGCGCCGGAGCCCCGCTCAGCCCGGCCAGACCACCGCCTGCGTCTCGCTGTACGCGTGCAGCGCGTACGAGCCCACGTCCCGGCCGACCCCGCTCTTCTTGAAGCCGCCGAACGGCGCCTCCATGTTCCGGCCGATGGTGTTCACCCCGACGCCGCCCGCCCGCAGCCGGGCCGCGACCCGGAAGGCACGGGCCACGTCACCGGACCAGACGTAGTCGATCAGCCCGTAGTCGCTGTCGTTGGCGAGCGCGATCCCCTCCTCCTCGTCGTCGAAGGGCACCACCACGACCACCGGGCCGAAGATCTCCTCCCGGACCACCCGCATCTCGTTGGTGCAGTCCGCGAGCAGCGTCGGCGCCACGTAGAAGCCCCGGTCGAGCCCCGGGCCGGACGGGCGCTCGCCGCCCGCCACCACCGTGGCCCCCTCCTTGCGGCCCAGTTCCACGTACGCCTCGATCCGGTCCCGGTGCGCCGCCGAGATCACCGGGCCGACCACCGTGCCCCGCTCCGCCGGGTCGCCGACCTTCATGAAGCCGAGGTAGCCGGTCAGCTTCTCGACCAGCCGGTCGTGGATCCCGCGCTGGGCCAGCACCCGGGTCGGCGCGGTGCAGATCTGCCCGCTGTAGAAGGAGAAGGTCGTGCCGATCCCCATGACCGCCGCGTCCAGGTCGGCGTCGTCGAAGACCAGCGCGGCACCCTTGCCGCCGAGCTCCATCAGCTGCCGCTTCAGGCCCCGGCCGCAGACCTCGCCGATCGCCTGGCCGACCGCCGTGGAGCCGGTGAAGGAGACCATGTCCACCGCCGGGGAGTCCACGGCCGCCTCGCCCACCGCCGGGGCGGAGCCGGTGACCAGGTTGACCACCCCGTCCGGCACCCCCGCCTCCGCCAGCGCGCGGACCATCGCGAACACCGACAGCGGGTCCTGCGGGGCCGGCTTCACCACCACCGTGTTGCCCATGGCGAGCGCCGGGGCGATCTTGCCCGCCGGGTTGGCCCAGGGGTTGTTGTACGAGGTGATGCAGGTGACCACGCCGACCGGGCGGCGCACCGCGACCGCCCCGAACACCCCGGCCTTCCCCATCGGGCCCGCCTCGTTGATCTGCGGCGGCAGCGCCTGCTCGACCGGCTCCAGGGCGCCGCGCGCGTACCGCCGGAAGCGCGAGGCGCCCACCGCCACCTGCATCCCGCGCGCGGTCGCGGTCGTCGCCCCGGTCTCCGCGCGGGCCAGCAGCGTGTTCGCCTCGGCGTCGCGGGCCATCAGGTCGGCGGCCCGGTCCAGGATCGCGGCCCGCTCCTCCGGCCGCGTCCGCGACCAGGTGCCGAAGGCCTCCCGGGCCGCCTCGGCCGCCGCGTACACCTGCGCCCGGGACGCCTCCGGGGCGAGGCCGACCAGCCCCTCGGTGGCCGGGTCGGTCACCTCGTAGTGGCCGCCGTCGGGCTCGACCCACTCGCCCCCTATGTACAGCCGCTCCGTGATCGTCACCTGGTGCTCACCGTCCTCGTGTCGCGGCCCGAGCGCAGCACCCGGCCCGGGATGGCGCCCGTCACCTCGTCGTCGCGTACCGTCTCGACCCCGTTGACCCGCACCGACACGATCCCGACCGCCCGCGAGTCCAGCCGAGGGCTGTCCCCGGGCAGGTCGTGGACCAGGGTCGCCGGGCCCGCGTCGATCCGCTCCGGGTCGAAGAGGACCAGGTCGGCGTGGAAGCCCTCGGTGATCCGGCCGCGCTCCACCAGCCCGAAGAGCCGGGCCGGGTCGTCGCTGAGCATCCGCACCGCCCGCTCCAGCGGCACCAGCTTCCGGCCGCGCAGGCAGTCGCCGAGGAAGCGGGTGGTGTACGGCGCCCCGCACATCCGGTCCAGGTGGGCGCCCGCGTCGGAGCCGCCGAGCAGCACGTCCTCGTGCTCCCAGGTCGTGCGGCGCAGCTCCCAGGAGGCCGGGTCGTTGTCGGTGGGCATCGGCCACAGCACGGTGCGCAGCTCGTCGTTGGCGCAGATCTCGACCAGGCACTGGAAGGCGTCCTGGCCGCGCTCGGCGGCGATGTCCTTGACGACCCGCCCGGTCAGGCCCGCGTTCTCCTTGCTGTACGTGTCGCCGATGACGTACCGGCCGAAGTCGGCCAGCCGCCGGAAGACCCCCGCCTCCTTGGAGTCGGCGCGGCGCAGCAGCTCGGCCCGGACGGCGGGGTCGCTCAGCCGCTCGATCCGCTCGGGCACCGGCAGGCCGAGGACCTCGCCCCAGCCGGGGATGAGGTTGAGGGCGCAGAAGGTGCCGAGCGACATGTTCATGGGGGTGAGGATCGGCATGGTGAGGGCGACGATCCGGCCGCCGGCGGCGCGGGCCCGCTCGGAGGCGAGGAGCTGGCGCGGGACGCGCTCGGGGACGGCGGCGTCGACGGTGAGGACGTTCCAGTTGAGCGGGCGTCCGGCGGCGGCCGTCATCGCGACGAAGAGGTCGATCTCGGCGTCGGAGAACTGGTCGAGGCAGCCCGCGAGGATGGCCTCGATCTGGGTGCCCTCGTGCTCGCCGACGGCCCGCGACAGCGCGACCAGCTCGGCGGGCAGGGCGTGCCGGGAGGCGACCGGGGCGCCGTCGCCGTCGGAGTGGGTGGCCGACTGGGTGGTGGACAGGCCCCAGGCGCCGGCGGCCATGGCCTCCTTGAGGAGGGCGACCATCCGGGCCAGCTGCTCCTCGGTGGGCTGCCCGCCGACCGCGTCCGGGCCCATCACGTACCGGCGCAGGGCGCAGTGGCCGACCATGAAGCCCGCGTTGACGGCGGTGCGCCCGTCGAGGGCGTCGAGGTACTCGGAGAAGGAGGACCAGCTCCAGTCGACACCCTCCTCCAGGGCCTTGAGGGCCATGCCCTCGACCTTGGACATCATCCGGCGGGTGTAGTCGGCGTCCTCGGGCCGGTCCGGGTGGAGCGGGGCGAGGGTGAAGCCGCAGTTGCCGCCGGCGACGGTGGTGACGCCGTGGTTCATGGAGGGGGTGGCGTAGGGGTCCCAGAAGAGCTGGGCGTCGTAGTGGGTGTGCGGGTCGACGAAGCCGGGGGCGAGGACGAGTCCGGTGGCGTCCTCGCTGGTCCTGGCCTCTTCGGCGACGGTGCCGGGCTCGGCGACGACGGCGATGCGTCCGTCGCGGAGGCCGACGTCGGCGGTGAAGGCGGGGGCGCCGGTGCCGTCGACGACGGTGGCGCCCTTGATGAGGTGGTCGAGCATGACCGTCCTTTCTGGAACGCGGGCGCGCCCCGGTCGGGGGCCGCGCAGCCGGCCGCGGCTGCGATCACCTCCGGCCGGGGCCGGTACGGGGCGGCGGTCCGGGAAGACGCCGCCCCGCGCTGGGCGTGCCGGTCGCGGTCTAGGAGCCCGCGCCCTGCCGGAAGCGGGTGGTGCGGTGGACCGGGTCCGTGTCGATCTGGGGGATCACGTGCTCGCCGATGAGCTTGATGGAGTTCATCGTGTCCTCGTAGGAGATCCCGATCGGCAGGCCGAAGGAGAGCTGGTCGGCGCCGGCCCGCTCCCAGCGGCGGCACTGGGCGAGCACCTCCGACGGGTCGCCGCAGATCATCAGCTCCTCGGCGATGAGGAGTTCGATGATCTCGGCCGAGTACTCGGGCAGCAGCTCGGGCCACTCCGGGACGCCCTCGGGGCGCGGGAAGGTGTCGTGGTAGCGGAAGAGCAGCGACTGGAGGTAGTTGAGGCCGCCGCCGACGGCGATCTCGACGGCCTTCTCGTGGGTCTCGGCGCAGATGGCGGTGGAGGTCACCATGACGTTGTCGTTGACGAAGTCGCCGACCGCCTTGGCCTCCTTGATCGCGTTCTTGTAGGACTCGACGACCCACTCCATGTCGGAGACCTTCTGCACGCTGAAGCCGAGGACGCCGAGCCCCTTCTTCCCGGCCATGGCGTACGAGGCGGGGGAGCCGGCCGCGTACCACATGGCGGGGTGGGACTTGCCGTACGGCTTGGGGAGGATCTTGCGCGGCGGCAGCGACCAGTGCTTGCCCTGGAACCCCTCGTACTCCTCCTGGAGCCACATCTTGGGGAACTCGGCGATGGTCTCTTCCCAGATCTCCTTGGTGTGGTTCATGTCCGTGATGCCCGGGAAGAAGCCGAGGATCTCGTGGGAGCCGGCGCCGCGCCCGGAGCCGAACTCGAAGCGCCCGCCGGAGAGGTGGTCGAGCATGGCGACCTTCTCGGCGACCTTCACCGGGTGGTTGACCTGGGCGAGCGGGTTGAAGATGCCGGAGCCGAGGTGGATGCGCTCGGTGGCGTGGGCGAGGTAGCCGAGGTAGACGTCGTTGGCGGAGAGGTGCGAGTACTCCTCCAGGAAGTGGTGCTCGGAGGCCCAGGCGTACTTGAAGCCGGACTTGTCCGCCTGGATGACGTACTCGGTCTCCTCGATGAGGGCCTTGTGCTCGGCTTCGGGATCGGTCTCGGCCCGCTTGCCGACGTATCCCTGTACGAAGATCCCGAATTCCACGGAAGTTCACCGTCCTCGTGAGTTTCTGACGCATCGTCAGATCAGCGATGTGCCCGACTGTCGCACCGCTCGGTGGGTGCGTCAATACCTGATGGTGCGTCAGAAAAGGCTGACCCCGGCCAGCCAGCCGCCGTCGATGACGAAGGGCTGGCCGGTGATGTACGCGGAGTCCGGGCCGGTCAGGAAGAGCGCCAGGTCCGCCACCTCCTCCGGCTTCCCGATCCGCCCGAGCGGCACGAGCGTGCGGTAGAGCTCGGCGGTGGCCGCCGGATCGACGCCCTCCGGGTTGCTCATGGCGGTGTCGATGGCCCCCGGGCAGACCGCGTTCACCCGGATCCCCTTCGCCGCCAGCTCCAGCGCGGCCACCCGGGTCAGCCCCAGCACCGCGTGCTTGCTGGCCGCGTAGGCGCCGACCCCGGCCATGCCGGTCACCCCCGTGTACGAGGCGGTGTTGACGATCGTGCCGCCGCCGGCCGCCGCGATCCGCGGCGCCACCGACTTGATGCCCAGGAAGCAGCCGGCCTGGTTGACCCGCACGATCGCCTCGAACTCGTCCAGCGGCGTCGTCACCAGCTCGTTGAAGCGCAGGATGCCCGCGTTGTTCACCAGGCCGTCGATCCGCCCGAAGCGCTCCTCGGCCGCGGCCACCGCCGCCGCCCAGCCCGCCTCCTCGGTCACGTCCAGGTGGACGTAGAGCGCCCGCTCCTCCCCCAGCTCCTTGGCCAGCGCCTCGCCGGGGCCGTCCAGCACGTCCCCGAGGACCACCCGGGCCCCCTCGGCGGCGAACAGCCGCGCCTCCTGCTCCCCCTGCCCACGCGCCGCGCCGGTGATGACGACGACCCGCCCGTCCAGCTTGCCCATGTGATGGCCCCTCCCGGATCACTAGGTGAGGTGCGGTGCGACCTCCGTGGCGAAGGCCCGCATCTGGTCGATCAGTTCGGACCGGCTCCGGCAGCGGAAGCGGACCTGGAGCTGGTCCACGCCCATCTCCCCGTAGGCGCGCAGCGACTCGGCGAGCGCCTGCGGCTTGCCGGTCAGGGTGCGCCGGCCGGTGTCCCAGGCGGGCTGCCCCACGTACAGCGGCTCGGCGATCGCGCCCACCGTGAGCGGCGCCCCGATCCCGGCCGCCGCCCGCAGCTCCCGCAGCCGCGCGATCTGCTCGGCGAGCTTGCCGCGCGGGTCGCCCTGGGGCAGCCAGCCGTCGCCCTTGAGCGCGGCCCGGCGCACCGCCGCGGGCGAGGAGCCGCCGACCCAGACGGGGATCCGCTCCTGCGCGGGCCGGGGCCGCTGCCCCAGGTCCCGGAAGGAGAAGCGCTCACCCTCGAACACGGGGAACTCCTCGGGCCCGAGCGCGGCCCGCAGCGCGTCCAGGGTCTCGTCGAGCACCCCGCCGCGCCCGGCGAAGTCCACCCCGAGCGTCTCGAACTCCTCCTGGAGGTGCCCGGCGCCGACCCCGAGCACGAGGCGCCCGCCGGAGAGGTGGTCCAGGGTCGCGTACGCCTTCGCCGAGACCAGCGGGTGGCGCAGCCCGACCAGGGCCACGTGCGAGAGCAGCCGGACCCGCTCGGTGGCCGCCGCGAGGAACGAGAGGGTGGCCACCGGGTCGTACCAGACCGTGCTCATCGCCCCGGCCATCCGGCGCGGCACGGCGACGTGCTCGCAGCTCGCGATGTAGTCGAAGCCGAGCTCGTCGGCGGCGCGGGCGACCGCGAGGAGGTCGGCGGGGCCCGCCGCCGCCTCCCAGGGCTCGGCGTAGATCGTGCTCTGGGACTGGACGGGCAGCTGCATCCCGTAGACCACCATGGGGGCTCCTTCATCCGGTCCCGGCCGGTCTCGTCCGGGCCTCGTCGGGTCGATCTGACGACTCGTCAGTTGCAATGCCGGGGCCCATGCTGGCTTCTGACGCTTCGTCAGGCAAGGGGTGCGACGACCGGTCCGCGCCGGACCGCCGCCGGGTGCGCTTTTGTCCAAGACCCCGCGCGGGCCCGGGCCGCACGCTGGACACGGCGGTCCCCCCGCCCCTGTCGCGGCCGCACCCGGCCCGCCCCCAGCCCCCGCCCGGTCCGCCTCCCTCGGCGGGCCGGGCGGGCCCTTGTCCGGACCCGGCGGGAATTGCCAGACACCCCCTAAGGGCGCCAGAGGCCGTCCGGGGTGAGCCCCAGCAGGTCGATCGCGTTGCCGCGCACGATCCGCTCGACCACGTCCGGCGCCAAGTGGCCCATCTGCGCCTCGCCGACCTCGCGGGACTTGGGCCAGGTGGAGTCCGAGTGCGGGTAGTCGGTCTCGTAGAGGACGTTGCCGACCCCGATGGCGTCCAGGTTGCGCAGCCCGAAGGCGTCGTCGAAGAAGCAGCCGAAGACGTGCTCGGCGAAGAGCTCCGACGGCGGGCGCAGCACCTTGTCGGCGACCCCGCCCCAGCCCCGGTTCTCCTCCCAGACCACGTTCGCGCGCTCCAGGATGTACGGGATCCAGCCGATCTGCCCCTCGGCGTACATGATCCGCAGGTTGGGGAAGCGCTCGAACTTGCCGCTCATCAGCCAGTCGACCATCGAGAAGCAGCAGTTGGCGAAGGTGATGGTGGAGCCGACGGCGGGCGGGGCGTCGGCGGAGGTGGACGGCATCCGGCTGGAGGAGCCGATGTGCATGGCGATGACCGTGCCGGTCTCGTCGCAGGCGCGCAGGAAGGGGTCCCAGTGGTCGGTGTGCACCGAGGGCAGCCCGAGGTGCGGGGGTATCTCGGAGAAGGCGACCGCGCGCACGCCCCGGGCCGCGTTGCGGCGCACCTCGGCGGCGGCGAGCTCCGGGTCCCAGAGCGGGATCAGGGTCAGCGGGATGAGCCGGCCCGCCGCCTCGGGGCCGCACCACTCCTCGACCATCCAGTCGTTGTAGGCCCGCACACCGAGCAGACCGAGTTCACGATCGGCGGCTTCTGTGAAGGTCTGGCCACAGAATCGGGGGAAGGTCGGGAAGCAGAGCGCCGACTGGACGTGGTTGACGTCCATGTCGGCGAGCCGCTCGGGCACGGAGTACGAGCCCGGCCGCATCTGCTCGTAGGTGATGACCTCCAGCCGGATCTCGTCGCGGCCGTAGCCGACGGCGGTGTCGAGCCGGGTCAGCGGACGGTGCAGGTCCTCGTAGACCCACCAGTCGCCAATGGGCCCTTCGTCCCCTTTGGCGCCCATGACGGGGGCGAACTTTCCGCCCAGAAAGGTCATTTCCTTCAACGGGGCGCGGACGATCCGGGGGCCGGTGTCGCGGTAGCGGGACGGGAGCCGGTCCTGCCAGACGTGCGGGGGCTCCACGGTGTGGTCGTCCACCGAGATGATCTTGGGAAAGCTCTCCATGCGTTTCACGGTAGCGTCGATCTGACGGTTCGTCAGCTCCCGGGGCTCCGTCCGCCCGTGGATCGGCCGCCCCGATGCTGACGCGCGCCCCGCGGACAAGGCAGACTGTCTTGGGCGAAACCAGCGGTACGGGCAGGGGGAGCTAATGGACCGTGAGGACGGGCCGCGGGTTCCGGAGCAGCGCACTCCGGCGACGGGTTCCGACGGGACCGGCACCGGGCCGGCCGAGGAACCTCGCTCCCGCGTGCCCGGAGACGGGCGGGCGGGCGCCGGGGCGACCGGTACGAACGGCGCAGACGGCACGGACAGCGCGGCCAGCGCGGACGGCGCAGAGGGCACGCACGGCGTAGGCGGCACGCACGGCGCGGCGGCCGGGACCAGCGGCGGTGCGGGCGGCGTGCCCGTCCCCGCCCCCGTCCCCGCCTCCCTCCGCTTCGGCGTGCTGGGGCCCGTGCGGGCCAGCCGGGGCGGGGAGGCGCTGGCCACCGGCTCGCCGCAGCAGCGGGCCCTGCTCGCCGCGCTGCTGCTGCGCGACGGGCGCACCGCCACCGCGGGCGAGCTGATCGACGCCATCTGGGGCGAGGAGCCGCCCTCCCAGGCGCTCGCCGCCGTCCGGACGTACGCCTCCCGGCTGCGCAAGATCCTCGACCCCGGCGTGCTCGTCAGCGAGTCCGGCGGCTACGCCCTGCGCACCACCGTGCCGGGCCTCACCCTCGACCTCACCGAGGCCCACGAGCTGGCCGCCGAGGCCGAGAAGCTGCGCGGCGCCGGCGACCGGTGCGCCGCCCGCGAGCGGCTCGACGAGGCCCTCGGGCGGTGGGAGGGCGAGACCCTCGCCTCCGTGCCCGGACCGTACGCGGAGACCCAGCGCACCCGCCTGGAGGAGTGGCGGCTCCAGCTCCTGGAGACCCGGCTCGACCTGGACCTGGAGGTCGGCGCCCACGCGGAGGCCGTCTCCGAGCTGACCGCGCTCACCGCCGCGCACCCGCTGCGCGAGCGGCTGCGCGAACTGCTGATGCTCGCGCTCTACCGCTCCGGGCGGCAGGCCGAGGCGCTCGCCGTCTACGCCGACACCCGCCGGCTCCTCGCCGACGAGCTCGGCGTGGACCCGAACCCGGAGCTCTCCCGGCTCCAGCAGCGCATCCTCCAGGCCGACGCCGAGCTGGCCCGGCCGGTGGAGGAGCAGCCCCCGGCCGCCGCGCCGCTCGCCCGGCCCGCCCAGCTGCCCGCCACCGTGCCGGACTTCACCGGCCGCGCCTCCTTCGTACGGGAGCTGGGCGGCCGGCTCGCCAGCGCCGAGGGGCACGTCATGGCGGTGTCGGCGCTCGCCGGGATCGGCGGCGTCGGCAAGACGACCCTCGCCGTGCACGTGGCCCACGAGGCCCGGCCGCACTTCCCCGACGGGCAGCTGTACGTGGACCTCCAGGGCGCCGGTTCGCGCGCGGCGGCGCCGGAGACCGTCCTCGGGGCCTTCCTGCGGGCGCTCGGCACCCCCGACTCCGCGATCCCCGACTCGCTCGACGAGCGGGCCGCGCTCTACCGTTCCACGCTCGACGGGCGCCGGGTCCTGGTGCTGCTGGACAACGCCCGGGACGCGGCCCAGATCCGGCCGCTGCTGCCCGGCACGGCGGGCTGCGCCGCGCTCGTCACCAGCCGCATCCGGATGGTGGACCTGGCGGGGGCGCACCTGGTCGACCTGGACGTGATGTCGCCGGAGGAGGCGCTCCAGCTCTTCACCCGGATCGTCGGCACCGAGCGGGTGCAGTCCGAGCGGGAGGCCGCGCTCGACGTGGTCGCCGCCTGCGGCTTCCTGCCGCTCGCCATCCGGATCGCCGCCTCGCGGCTGGCCGCCCGGCGCACCTGGACGGTCTCGGTGCTGGCCGCCAAGCTGGCGGACGAGCGGCGCAGGCTGGACGAGCTCCAGGCGGGCGACCTCGCGGTGAAGGCCACGTTCGAGCTGGGCTACGGACAGCTGGAGCCGGCCCAGGCCCGCGCCTTCCGGCTGCTCGGTCTCGCCGACGGGCCCGACATCTCGCTGGCCGCCGCGTCGGCCGTCCTGGACCTGCCGGAGTGGGAGACCGAGGACCTCCTCGAAGCCCTGGTCGACACCTCCCTCGTGGAGTCCGCGGCGCCGGGCCGCTACCGCTACCACGACCTCGTGCGCCTCTACGCGCGCGCCTGCGCCGAGCGCGACGAACAGCCCCCGGCGGAGCGCGAGCTGGCGATGTCGCGGCTGCTGGACTTCTATCTGGCCACGGCCTCCCGGGTGTACGCGCTGGAGCGCCCCGGCGACCGGCTGGTGGACCACCTGGAGGCCACCGCCTACGAGGGCCTGGTCTTCACCGACCGGCACGCCGCGCAGGACTGGCTGTACGCCGAGGCCAACTGTCTGCTGGCCTGCGTCCGCCAGTCGGCGGCGTCGGCGGGGACGGTGCGGCGGGCGGTGGACCTGCTGTGGGCGGCGCTCGACCTGGGCGAGTCCGGGACCAACGCGCGGGAGTTCGAGGCCATCGCCTCGGGCGTGCGGGACGCGGCGCGCGGCTTCGGCGACGCGCGCGCCGAGGGCCGGGCGCTGATGGCGCTGGCGGGCGTCCACCACACGGCGGGCCGCTTCGAGGAGGCCGACCGCGACGCCACGCTGTCGCTGCCGCTCGCGGAGGCCGCCGGGGACCCGCTGCCGGCCTGCTGGTCGGCGAACGCCCGGGGCATCATCGCCCTGTACCAGAGCCGCTTCGAGGAGGGCGAGGTCCATCTCGCCCACGCCATCGAGCGGTTCCGCGGCATCGGGGACCGGCCGGGCGAGGCCAGCGCCCTGTGCAACCTGTCCCGCATCCAGCTGGCCACCGGCCGGACCGCGCGGGCCATCGCCCTGGCCGAGGAGGGCACGGCGATCTACGACTCGATCGGGCACTCGCTGCGCGGCGCCAACGGGCGGTACGCGCTGGGTCTCGCGCTCACCGAGGCCCGGCAGCTCGGCCCGGCGGTGGACCGGCTGCGGGAGGCCCTGGAGGTGTTCCGGGACAGCCGGCAGCGCCTGTGGGAGGGCATGACGCTGTTCCGGCTCGCCGAGGTGGACATCGCCGCGCGCCGGCCGGCGCAGGCGGCGTCCAACGCCGAGATGGCGCTCACGGTGCTGCGGGGCATCGGCGGGGAGTGGCGCCGCGCCAACGTGCTGACCGTGCTCGGGCGGGCCCTCAACGGCATCGGCCAGCAGGGGCGCGCCCAGGTCTGCTGGCGGGAGGCGCTGGAGGTCTTCGACGGGCTCCGCTCCCCCGAGGCGACCGAGGTCCGGGCGCTGCTGGACCTGATCAACGCGGCCTGACCGAGCCGCCCGCCGCGCGCCCCGCCGGGCGCGCGGAACCGTCCGCACCGCCCCGGCCTGCGCGTTCATCGTTCGTTTATCGCCGAACGGCAGTCTTGCCCTGTCGATCCGTCGCGTCGGGGGGCAGACGGGTCACCGGCAAGGCCGTCACCGCTGGGAACTAGGGTGCGGCCATGAAGGATCCGTCCGGCTGGTTTCACGGGGGAACGGCCGGACGGATCACGTGCCGCGTCCCCACCCTTCAGGCAGGAGCAGACGAGATGAGCAACCCGATAGAGAAGAACCCGGTCGCCAAGCCTCAGGACATGCACGCCACGGGCGGCACCGAGAGCGGGATCGTCACGAAGGACATGCACGCCACGTCCGAGCCGGCGGTCGACGCGATCACCGCCAAGGTGACGGCCAAGCCCGAGGGCGAGATCACGACCATGGACATGCACGCCACGTCCGAGCCGGCCAAGCCGGCCCTCTAGACCGCACGCCACGGGGACGGTTCCGGCGACGCCATCGGGGGAGTCGCCGGGGCCGTGGTCGTCCGCAGAGCAAGGCCGCACCGGTTCGGGGGACGCCCCCGGGTCGGGGGGATCCGTGGGGCACGGTCCGGTGCGGCAGGGGGGCGGACGACCAGGGCGGAGGGGCCGGGCCACCGGTCCGGTCCCTCCGTCGCACGTCACGGGGGACGCGCGGACGTCCGACCTGACGAAGTACGCGAGCGCACCTCGTACTCGCGTTCGACGTCCGCGATGATCGATCACGTCCGGGACGACAGGCGGTGGGGACCGCCCGACCGCCCGGACGAGGCACGCCACGCGCGCGCAGGGGGGAGGGCCCGGCCCGGTCACAAACCGGGCCGGGCCCCTTTGCGTTCCCGTCGCGCTCCCGGCCGCCGCGGGGCCCCGCCCCACCAGCGCCCCGTCAGCGCCCCCGCAGCACCCCCTTCAGGACCTTGCCGCTCGCGTTGCGCGGGAGTTCGCGGACGAACTCGACCTCGCGCGGGACCTTGTAGTTGGCCATCTCGCGGCGGGACCAGGCGATCAGGTCGTCCGCCGTCAGGGTCGAGCCGGGGCGGCGGACCGCGTAGGCCTTGCCGACCTCGCCGAGGCGGGGGTCGGGGACGCCGACCACGGCCACGTCGGCGATGTCCGGGTGGAGGTCGATCAGCTGCTCGATCTCCGCGGGGTAGGCGTTGAAGCCGCCGACGATGAACATGTCCTTGATCCGGTCGGTGATGCGCAGGTTGCCCGCCTCGTCCAGGACGCCCACGTCGCCGGTGTGCAGCCAGCCGTCCGCGTCGACGGCCGCCGCCGTCGCCGCCTCGTCCTCGAAGTAGCCGCGCATCACGTGGAAGCCGCGCACCAGCACCTCGCCCGAGTCGGACAGGCGCAGCTCGGTGCCGGGGACGGCCCGGCCCGAGGTGCGCGCGATCACCTCCGGCGGGTCGCCCCGGCGGCACATCGAGACGAATCCGCTCGCCTCGGAGAGGCCGTACGCGGTGAGGACCGTGCCCACGCCCAGCTCGCCGCGCAGCCGCTCCACGAGCTGGAGCGGGACCACCGCCGCGCCGGTGACGACCAGCCGCAGCGAGGACAGGTCGTGGCCGCCGCGGGCCGGGTGGTCGAGCAGCGACTGGTGGAGGGTGGGCGGGCCGGGCAGGACGGTGATCCGCTCGGCGGCGATGTTGGCGAGGACGGTGTCCACGTTGAAGACCGGCTGCGGGACCATCACCGCGCCCCGCAGCAGGCAGGCGATGACGCCGGCCTTGTAGCCGAAGGTGTGGAAGAAGGGGTTCACGATGAGGTAGCGGTCGCCCTCGCGCAGCCCGACCAGCTCGCTCCACAACGCGTAGCAGCGCAGGGTCTGTTCATGGGTGATGACGGCGCCCTTGGGACGGCCGGTGGTGCCCGAGGTGTAGATGATGTCGGAGGGGTCGGAAGGGGCGATGGCGGCGGCCCGGGACCACACCTCGGCGGCCGGGACGTCGTTCCCCTCCGAGAGGAAGGACTTCCAGGTGGCGTAGCCGGGGTCGTCGGGGGCGGTGTCGCCGAAGACCACCACCCGCTCCAGGTCCGGCAGGGCCACCCCCGAGCGGCGCAGCGAGGCCACGTACGAGGTGCCCAGGAAGGTGCCGGTGACGAAGAGCAGCCGGGCCCGGGAGCGGGCCAGCACGTCGGCGGCCTCGGCGCCCTTGAAACGGGTGTTCAGCGGGACCAGGACGGCGCCCGCGGTGACCGCGCCGAGCGCGGAGACGATCCAGTCCAGGGTGTTGGGCGCCCAGATCCCGACCCGGTCCCCGGACCGGATCCCGGCGGTCAGGCAGGCGGCCGCCGCGCGTTCGACGCGCTCGCCGAGTTCGGCGTACGTGATCCGCGTGCGGCCGTCGACGACCGCCTCGCGCTCCGCGTACCGCCCGGCCGCCCCGCGCACCAACTCCGGTATCGAGCCCCACTCCATCGCCCACCCCTCCCGTAGCTGACTATCCGTCAGATTAGCTGTAGCCTGACGCGCTGTCAGCAGTGCTGCCGGGCCGGGAGGACCACGTGCTCAAGGACGCAACAGCCATCGTCGGCATAGGCCAGACCCCCTTCGCCAAACAGCTCCCGGAATCGGAACGGACGCTCGCCTGCCGGGCGATCCTCGCCGCCCTCGACGACGCCGGCATCGCCCCCTCCGAGGTCGACGCCTTCGCCTCGTACACCATGGAGGAGACCGACGAGGTCGAGGTCGCCAAGGCCATCGGCGCCGGCGACGTCACCTTCTTCTCCAAGGTCGGCTACGGCGGCGGCGGTTCCTGCGCCACCGTCGGGCACCTCGCCGCCGCCGTCGCCACCGGACAGGCCACCGTCGGCGTCGCCTGGCGCTCCCGCAAGCGCGGCAGCGGCCCCCGCCCCTGGAAGAACACCGCCGTCCAGCTCCCCACCCCCGGCCAGTGGACCCGCCCCTTCGGACTGCTGCGCCCCGCCGACGAGATCGGGATGCTCGCCCGCCGCTACATGCACGAGTACGGCGCCACCCGCGACCACCTCTTCAACGTCGCCCTCGCCTGCCGCAACCGGGCCAACCAGAACCCCGCCGCGATGATGTACGAGCGCCCGCTGACCCGCGAGATGTACATGACCTCCCGCTGGATCAGCGAGCCCCTCTGCCTCTTCGACAACTGCCTGGAGACCGACGGCGCCCTCGCCTGCGTGATCGTCTCCGCCGAACGCGCCCGCGACTGCCGCCAGAAGCCCGTCTACGTGCACTCGGTCGCCCAGGGCCTGCCCGCCCAGCACCACGGCATGGTCAACTACTGGAACGACGACCCGCTCTCCGGACCCGCCTGGACCGCCGCCCGGCACCTGTGGAAGCAGGCCGACTTCGGCCCCCAGGACATCGACGTCGCCCAGATCTACGACGCCTTCACCCCGCTGATCCCGCTCTCCCTGGAGGGCTACGGCTTCTGCGGCCGGGGCGAGGGCGCCGCCTTCACCGAGGGCGGCGCCCTGGAGATCGGCGGCCGCCTCCCCCTCAACACCGGCGGCGGCGGGCTCTCCGAGGCGTACGTGCACGGCTTCAACCTCATCAACGAAGGCGTCAAGCAGCTCCGCGGCGTCTCCACCGCCCAGGTCCCCGACGCCGCCACCTGCCTGGTCACCGCCGGTGAGGGCGTCCCCACGTCCGCGATCCTGCTGAGGAGCTGACCCCATGGCCCTGCTCACCCCCGTCACCGACGACGACGGCGCCCCCTTCTGGGAGTACGCGGCCCTAGGCGAACTGCGCGTCCAGGCCTGCGCCGCCCCCGACTGCGGCGAACTCCGCTTCCCGCCCCGCCCCTGCTGCCCGCACTGCCAGTCCTTCGACAGCGAGTGGCGGCTGATGTCCGGGCGCGGCCGGATCTGGTCCTACGTCCTGCCCCACCCGCCGCTGCTGCCCGACTACGCCGAACTCGCCCCGTACAACGCGGTCCTCGTCGAGCTCGCCGAGAGCCCGCGCATCCGCCTCGTCGGCAACGTCGTCGCCTCCCCCGGCGCCCCGCTGAACTCCGTGGACCCGGCGCGGCTGCGGATCGGGGCGGCCGTGAAGGTGGCGTTCACCGAGACCGACGGCGTCAGCGTGCCGCGCTGGCTGCTGGAGCGCGGATGAGCGGCGGCCCCGGGATCCTCGTCGAGCGCGACAAGGAGACCGGCGTCGCCGTCGTCACCCTCGACCGGCCCGAGAAGCACAACGCGATCACCCTGGAGATGGCCCGGACCCTCGCCGAGACCTGGCGCGGCTTCCGCTACGAGGACGAGGTCCGGGCGATCGTCGTCACCGGCGCCGGCGGCCGGGCCTTCTGCACCGGGATCGACCGCACGGCCGCCGCCGACGTCCCGCAGCCCTCCTCCCCGTACACGATCGACGACCCGCTGCTCGCGATCGGCCCCAAGGCCAACGACCTGTGGAAGCCGGTGATCGCCGCCGTGGAGGGGATGGCCTGCGGCGGGGCCTTCTACCTGCTCGGCGAGGCCGAGTTCCTGGTGGCCGGCGAGGACGCCGCCTTCTTCGACCCGCACACCACCTACGGAATGGTCTCCGCCTTCGAGACCATCCACATGGCGCAGCGGATGCCGTACGGGGAGATCGCCCGGATGGCCCTGATGGGCGCCGCCGAGCGGATCTCCGCCCGACGGGCCTACGAGACCGGGCTGGTCTCCGAGCTGACCGCGCCGGGCGGGGCGCTCGCCGCCGCCCGGGCCGCCGCGGCCGTCGTCGCGGGGCACCCGACCGAGGCCGTCCAGGGCACCGTCCGGGCCCTGTGGTCGGCCAAGGAGACCGCCCGCGCCCAGGCCCTCGCCCACGCCCCGCACCTGGTGGCGCTCGGCAACCTGCCGCCGGAGCGGCAGGCCGGGCTGTTCACCGGGCGGGCTACGGGGTACCGGACGCGGTAGGGGTCGGGGCCGGGGCCGGGGCGGCGGACTTCGGCACCTCGGTCACCTCCCGCACCTCGCACTCCTTCACCCGGCCGACGGCCTTCGGGTCGCGCATCGCGACCTCGAAGGTCTCCTTCCCCCGCCGCTCGACGGTCACCACGGCCTCGGCCCGGTCCGCCTCCTTCCCCGACGCGTCCAGGAAGTCCACCTCGACGCGGAAGGTCTTCGTCTCCCACTCGTCCGAGGTGAGCTCGACCGTGGCCGTGGTGTCCGCCGTGCGGGCGGGCCTGCCCTTGGCCTTGCGCCGCGCGGGCTCCACGCAGTCGGTGACGGTGGCGTAGACGTCCGGCGTCGGCGAGGAGCTCGGCGTCGGGGTGTCCGTGGCGGCGTCCGAGCCGTTCGAGCCGCCCGGACCGCTCCCCTGGTCGTGGTCGTAGTCGTCGTTGCCCTTCTTGGAGCTGGAGCAGCCGCCGCCCCCGCCACCGCTGCCGCCACCGCCGCTGCGGCTCTTGCCGGACTTGCCGCTGCCACCCCCGTGGCCGCCGCCGCTGCTCGTCTGGAACCCGGTCAGCGCGAGCACCACCACCGTGAGCGTCGCCGCCAGTTTCACGCGCGTGCGGACCATGTCCCCACTCCCCCGTTGTCGTTCGCCGTGTCCGCGTCACCCTAATGCCGGGCCCGGTGCCGCATGGCAGGGCTCCCGCACCCGGCGTAGCGTCGACAGCGAGAGCCGGAGTACCGAGGAGGCCGATCGATGATCCGCAACGTCGTCGGCTCGGTGCTGGCCCTCGCCGGAGCGACGGCCGCCGTCCTGAGCCCCTTCCGTGCCTGGTACGACGGCCGTCACGGGCGCGACTACGCGATCGGCGAGCTCTTCACCGGTGTCACCGGCGCCACGTCCGCGCTCGTCTCCTCGATCCTGCTGCCCTTCGCCTTCGCCGCGCTGCTCACCCTCCTCGGCGTGCTGCTGCGCTCCCGGCTGCTCGTCGCCCTCGCGGGCCTGGTCGTGCTCGGCTTCACCGTGCTGTGGATGGTGCGGGTCGCGCAGGCCGAGGACGGCCTCGTCGTCGGCGCCGACGGGCGCGGGCTCGGCGAGGGGGTCGCGAGCGCCCTGGGCGGCGGGGCGCTGCTGCTGCTCGGCGCCGTCGTCATGTCGGGCCGCCGGCGCCGCACCGCGCGCCTCGGCCGCGCCGACCGCACGCCGGAGCCGGCCGCGCCCGAGGCGGCGTACGGGCCGGAGGCCGGGCAGCCGTACGCGTACGGCCCCCCGGACACCGCCCCGCCGCCCTCCACGGACGTGCCCTGGGACCCGGCGCGCGACGAGACCCCGCCGCCGCCGGGACACCGGGCCTGAGGCCCTCCCGGCTCAGGCTCCCCGGTTGGTCGCCGTGCCCTTGACCGCGTCCAGCGCGTAGACGCAGCGGTCCTTGCTGCACGCGTACACGACGCCGTTCCTGGCCACCGGCGAGCCGGTGATCTCGCCGCCCGTGGCGAGCTTCCAGCGGAGCTGGCCGCCCGTCGCGTCCAGCGTGTACAGGACGTGGTCGGCCGAGCCGAAGTGCACCCGGCCGTCGGCCACGACGGGGGCGCCGATCAGCTCGCCGCCCGCCGCGAACCGCCACTTCGGGGTGCCGGTGACCGCATCGAGCGTGTAGAGCGCGCTGCCGCTGCCCACGTGCACGTTGCCCGCGGCGACCAGGACCGGCTCGGTGGACTGGCGGGGCTCGGTGGCGATCCGCCAGCGGTCCTTGCCGGTGGTCGCGTCGAGCGCGTACACCGTGCCCAGGTGGTCGACCAGGTAGACCCCGCCGCCGGTGACCGCCGGGCCGGGCGCGAAGGCGGGCGGCGCCAGGAAGACGGCGGGCGCCTCGAAGTGCCAGCGGACGTGGCCGGTCGCGATGTCCACGCACAGCACCCGGGTGCCGGCCGCGACGTACACGCAGCCGTCCTCGGCCGGGGCCACCCGGACCGGGACCTGCGCGCAGGAGGCCGTGTCGCCGACCGGGTACGACCAGCGCTCCGCGCCGCTGCGGGCGTCGAGCGCCTGGAGCCGGGCGTCCCGCCACACGTACACGGTGTCGCCGTGCAGGGCGGGCCCGCCCTCCGGCGTCTCGAAGTCGGTCTGGGCGCCGGTGATCTCCCAGAGCCTGGCGCCGCTGGACGCCTCCCAGCCCTGGACGCCGCCGCCCCGGGTACCGGTGACGACGGTGCCCCGGTCCACCTGGAGGGAGTACACCCAGGCGTCCGTGTGCAGCCGCCAGCGCTCCGAGCCGTCGAGGGCGTCGAGCGCGTACAGGGTGGGCCCGTCGGAGGCGTGGATCCGGCCGCCGGCGACCGCCATGGACCAGGCCACGTCGCGGGTCTTGAACTGGCGCCGGCCGCTCGCCGTGTCCAGGGCGTGCACCTCGAAGGAGGTGACGTAGAGCAGGTCGCCGTCGACGACCGGGGTGCCCCACACGTCGTTGGACATGCGGAAGCGCCAGGGCCGCCAGTGGCCGGGCGCCTCGGGCGCGGGCGGGGCCGGCGGGGCCTCGGGCGCGCGGGCGGGGCCGGGCAGCGGGCGGGAGCCGGGCGGCGGGCCGGGCTCGGTGCCCGTGCCGCCGCCGGGCGGGCGGATCCAGCCGGTGGCGGTGCCCGCGGCGGCGCCGAGGCCGACGCCGACGGCCGCGCGGGTGTCGGCGACCCGGGGACCGGGCCCGATCGGGACGGGGGCGGCACCGAGCCGCACCGGCCCGGCGTCGGGCACCGGGGCGGCGGGTCCGGCGTGCCGCCCGCCGCCGGGCCGGTCGCCGTACGGGTCCGAGGGCCGGTCCGCGCGCGGGTCGCCGCCCCAGTCGGCGGGCCCGCGGGGCGGGCGCGGCGGCATCGGCGGCCCGGCCGGGGGCCTCGGCGGGTTGGGGCGGCCGCCCCGGCGGGCCTCGATCATGGCGGTGGCGCTCTGCGGCAGCCAGGCCGCGGCGGTGCCGCTGTCGTCGCCGCCGGCGCCGAAGAGGTGCGGGGCGAGCTGTGCCTGGAGGTCGGCCGGGGTGGGGCGCTGGGCGACGTCCATCTTCATGCAGGAGTCGATCAGCGGACGCAGCTCGTCCGGCAGGCCCGCCAGGTCGGGGCCCTCGCGCAGCAGCATGAAGACGGTCTCCACCGGGTTGGCGCCGTGGAAGGGGGCGTGGCCGGTGGCGGCGAAGACCAGCATGGAGCCCAGCGAGAAGACGTCGCTGGCGCCGGTGACGCTGCGCGAGTCGCGGGCCTGCTCGGGGGACATGTAGGCGGGGGTGCCGACGGCGACGTTGGTCATGGTCAGGCGCGTGTTGGAGACGCCGGACGCGATGCCGAAGTCGATCACCCGGGGGCCGTCCTCGACGACGAGCACGTTGGAGGGCTTGAGGTCGCGGTGGACGAGCCCGGCGCCGTGGATGGACTGGAGGGCCTCGGCGACGCCCGCGGCGAGCCAGCGCACCGCCTGGGCCGGGAGCGGCCCGCACTCGTTCACTATCTCTTCGAGGGAGGGCGCCGGCACGTAGGCGGTGGCGAGCCACGGCACGGCGGCGCGCGGGTCGGCGTCGACGACGGCCGCCGTGTAGAAGCCGGAGACCGCCCGCGCGGCCTCGACCTCGCGGGTGAAGCGGACGCGGAACAGCTGGTCCTCGGCGAGCTCCGTCCGTACGGTCTTGATCGCCACGCGCCGGCCGGACGCCGAGCGGGCGAGATAGACGAGGCCCATTCCGCCCGCGCCGAGCCGGCCCAGCACTTCGAAGGGCCCGATCCGTCTCGGGTCGTGCTGCGTCAGCTGCTCCACTTGCCTGCCACCTCCCCGTAGGGCCATGAGGGTACGGCCCCGTGGAACCTGATTGTTCCTGTCCGAGGCGGTGGTGGCGAACCCGGGGGCGGATCGGGGTGTCCCCGGTCATATCACCGCGCACGCGGGCACGCGGGCCGGCGCCCGAGCGGGCGCGTCGGCCGGCGGGTCCGGCGGTGGTTCCGGCGGCGGATCAGGCGGTGGTTGCGGGGGCGGACCCGGCCGCCGGTTCGGCGAGGACGGCGAAGCGGGCGCCCTGGTTGTCGTGGAGGACGGCGATCCGTCCGTGCGGGGTGTCGAAGGGCGCCGTGGCGACCCGGCCGCCGAGCCGGACGGCGGTGGCGCAGGCCGTGTCGCAGTCGTGGACGGCGAAGTAGGGCAGGACGTGTCCGGGCAGCTCGGCGGGGAAGGCGCCGGTCATCAGGGCCCGGCCGCCGAAGGCGCTGTCGTCGCCGGGGCGGGAGCCGGGCGGGGACCAGACGCGGTAGTCGAAGGCGCCGTCGCGGCCCTCGGCGGCGGGGTCGGCCTGGCGGCCGAGCCAGCCGAAGACGGTGGCGTAGAAGGTGTCGACCGCCTCGGGGACCCGGGTGTACACCTCCATCCAGCAGAAGGCGCCGGGCCGGTTCACGGCCTCGAAGCCGTCGTCGGCGGCGCCGTCACCGGGCTGGCGCAGTCCGAAGACGGCGCCGCCGGGGTCGGCGGCGAGCGCCCGGACGCCGGAGCGGCCGACGGGGTAGGGCGCCATGACGAGCTGCCCGCCGGAGGCCGCGACGCGGGCGGCGACGGCGGCGGCGTCGCGGGTGGCGAGGTGGACGGTCCAGGTGGTGGGCATCCGGCCGTCGCGCTTGGGGAGCAGTCCGGCGACCCGGGCGCCGTCGAGGAGGGCGTCGGCGGCGAGGGCGTCGTCGCGGCCGGGGCGGAAGGTCCAGCCGAAGAGCTCTCCGTAGAAGCGCTTGCCCGCTTCGAGGTCGGAGAGCTGCGCGTCCACCCAGCAGGGGGTGCCCTGTGTGAATACGGCCATGGCCCCACGCTAGGGTCCGCCCCCGCGTCCCGCCTGTCCCCCATCCGCCCGAATTAGCACATACGTGCGCTTATGGGGCCGGGAACCCTTGTCCCGCAAGGGCTCCGGGGCCGTTGTCCACCGAAGTTGTCCACAGGCTGTTAATAAGCCTATCGGGGACGGAGCCGCCGATCCGGGGCCTGATACCCATTTGCAGTCGGCCGAATCGCGCCCCGATCACCCCTCGGTAAGCTGACGGCATGACAGGACAAGTACGCACCGTCGACGGCCGCGTGGCCGGACGACGCGGCCAGGCGACGCGGCAGAAGCTGCTCGACTGCCTCGGCGAGATGCTCAGCTCCTCGCCCTACCGGGACGTCAAGGTCATCGACGTGGCCCGGAAGGCGGGTACTTCACCCGCGACGTTCTACCAGTACTTCCCTGACGTCGAGGGCGCCGTCCTCGAAATCGCGGAGGAAATGGCCAAGGAGGGCGCGGGATTGACCGAACTGGTCGCCGGCCGCTCCTGGGTCGGCAAGGCCGGCTGGCAGACCTCCGAGGAACTCGTCGAGGGATTCCTGGACTTCTGGCGCAAGCACGACGCGATCCTGCGGGTGGTGGACCTCGGGGCGGCGGAGGGCGACAAGCGCTTCTACAAGATCCGCATGAAGATCCTGAACTCGGTCACCAACTCCCTGACGGACGCGGTGAAGGAGCTCCAGGCGAAGGGCAAGGTCGACAAGGACGTCAGCCCCGCGGCGATGGCGGGCTCCCTGGTGGCGATGCTGGCCTCGGTCGCCGGCCACCAGAAGGGCTTCCAGACCTGGGGCGTGAAACAGGCCGAACTCAAGCCGAACCTCGCCCTGTTGGTGCACCTGGGGATCACGGGCAAGAAGCCGACGAAGTAGCCCGCACGAGCCCGCGGGGCTCGCCTTCACCCGTCCTGTCGCGCCGGCGGCGGCCCGGAGCTCGTTCCCGTACGAGCCCCGGACCGCCGCCGTCGTCCTGTCGGCGGCGGGTCAGCCCGCGGGCGGGGCCGCCGGGGTCCGGGTCAGCCGGAAGAGCCGGATCTCCCGGTCGATCCGGGCCTGGTAGGCCGCGTACGGCGGCCAGAACTCCAGCGCCGCCCGCCAGGCCGCCGCCCGCTCCTCACCGGAGAGCAGCCGGGCCCGTACGGGGAAGCTCTCGCCCCGCCAGCTCACCTCGGCGTCCGGGTGGGCCAGCAGATTGGCGGTCCAGGCCGGGTGCCCCGGACGGCCGAAGTTGGAGCCGATCAGCAGCCAGGTGCCATCGGCCCCCTCGGGCATACAGGCCAGCGGGGTGACCCGGGGCTGCCCCGACTTCGCGCCCTTGGCCGTGAGCACCACCCCCGGCAGCATCCGCGCGCTCAGCATCACCTTGCCCCGGGTCAGCCGGTGCACGGCCTTGTCCATGGCCGGGATGAAGTGCGGGGCGACCTTCGCGAAGGTCCGGGTCGACGAGACCTTCTGCATCATCCGCAGTCCGATCGGCATCTAGGCCACCTCTCCGAAGAGTCCGCCGCGTTCGGCGGCGCGGGCGCGCAGCCGGTGCGCGGGGCCGAAGAGGAGCTCGTCGGCCGCCGCGCGCTTGAAGTAGAGATGGGCGTCGTGCTCCCAGGTGACGCCGATGCCGCCGTGCAGCTGCACGGTCTCGGCGGCGGCGGCCCGCAGCGCGTCGAGGGCCTGCGCCAGGGCCAGCGCGGCGGCCTCCGGCTCGGCGTCGTCGAGCAGCGCGCAGAGGGTGAGCGAGCGGGCCGACTCGACCTGCACCAGCAGGTCGGCCAGCCGGTGCTTGACCGCCTGGAAGGAGCCGACCGGGCGCCCGAACTGCTCGCGGGTGCCGACGTACTCGACGGTGCGGTCCAGGGCGGCGCGGGCGGCCCCGACCGCCTCGGCGGCGAGCGCGACGGCGACGGTGCGCCCGAGGGCGGCGAGCGCGGCGAGGACGGACACCCCCGGGCCCGCACCCGCGCCCTCCCCGGCCTCCCGCCCCGCCTCCGCCGGGTCCTCCCACTCCCCCAGCAGTTCCCCGGGCACGTCCCTGAGCTGGACGGTGGCCTGGGAGCGGGTGAGGTCGAGGGCGGGCTGGCGGCGGCGGACCAGGCCGGGGCCCGCGTCCGCCGCGTGGACCAGGAAGAGCAGGGTGCGGCTGCGCGGGAAGCCGCCGGCGTGCGCGGCGACCAGCAGCAGCCCGGCGCTGTGCCCGTCGAGGACGTGCACGGCCTCCCCGTACAGCGACCAGCCCTCGCCCCCGGCGGGCCGGGTGGCCTGGACGCCGCCGGAGCGCCCGCCGCCCGCCCAGGGCTCGGCCGCGTTGTCCCCGGTGAGCCCGAGGGCCAGCGGCAGCGCGCCGCCCGGCACCGCGAGGGCGCAGGTCAGCGAGCCGTCGGCGATCCGGGGCAGCAGCTCGGCGCGCTGCCGTTCGGTGCCGAGGGCGGCGATCAGCGGGGCCGCCAGGACGGCGGTGGCGAGCAGCGGGGAGGGGGCGAGCGCGCGGCCGGTCTCCTCGCAGGCGAGGGCGAGTTCGGCGGGGCCGCAGCCGACTCCCCCGTACTCCTCGGGCAGGGCGAGTCCGGGCAGGCCGAGGGTGCCGGCCATGGTGGCCCAGAGCCCGGTGTCGTACCCCTCGGGGGTGGTGACGGCGGCGCGGATCTCGGCCGGTCCTGCCCGCTTGGCGAGGAGTTCGCGCAGGGTCCTGCGGATCTCCTGCTGCTCTTCGGTGACGGCGGCGGTACGCATGGGGCTCCCCTCCGTAACTGACGGGGCGTCATGTTAGAGCGACGAGCCCGAGAAGCACAGCCCGCGAGGGTGCGCGACCCAGGCCGGATCCAAGAAATCTGATGTACCGTCAGATTCATGCCCACCACTCCAGGGGACCGCCGCCGCGTCGCCGTCGTCGGCATATCCCTCTCCGACTGCGGCCGGGTCGACGAGGCCACGCCGTACGCCCTGCACGCCCAGGCCGCCCGCCGCGCCCTCGCGGACAGCGGGCTCGACCGCTCCGTCATCGACGGCCTCGCCTCGGCGGGGCTCGGCACCCTCGCCCCGGTGGAGGTCGCCGAATACCTGGGGCTGCGGCCCCGCTGGGTGGACTCGACCGCCGTCGGCGGCGCCACCTGGGAGGTGATGGCGGCGCACGCCGCCGACGCCATCGCCGCCGGGCACGCCAACGCGGTGCTGCTGGTCTACGGCTCCACCGCCCGCGCCGACATCAAGGCCCGGCGCCGCACCTCCAACCTCTCCTTCGGCACCCGGGGCCCGCTCCAGTTCGAGGCGCCGTACGGGCACACCCTGATCGCCAAGTACGCGATGGCGGCCCGCCGCCACATGCACGAGTACGGCACGACGCTGGAGCAGCTCGCCGAGGTGGCCGTGCAGGCGCGGGCGAACGCGGCGCTCAACCCGGAGGCGATGTTCCGGGACCCGGTCACCGTCGACGAGGTGCTCGGCGGCCCGATGATCGCCGACCCCTTCACCAAGCTGCACTGCTGCATCCGCAGCGACGGCGGCTGCGCGGTGCTGCTGGCCGCCGAGGAGTACGTGCCGGACACCGCGAAGGCCCCGGTGTGGATCCTCGGCACCGGCGAGCACGTCTCGCACACCACGATGTCGGAGTGGGAGGACTTCACGGTCTCCCCGGCGGCGGTCAGCGGGCGGCTCGCCTTCGAGCGGGCGGGCGTGACCCCCGCCGACATCGAACTCGCCGAGATCTACGACGCCTTCACCTACATGACCCTGGTGACCCTGGAGGACCTGGGCTTCTGCGCCAAGGGCGAGGGGGGCGCCTTCTTCCAGGACAAGGAGCGGCGCGAGCGGCTGCCGGTCAACACCGACGGCGGCGGGCTCTCCGCCTGCCACCCGGGGATGCGGGGCCTGTTCCTGCTCGTCGAGGCGGTGCGGCAGCTGCGCGGCGAGGCGCCGGGGCGGCAGGTGCGGCGGCCGGACGGCTCGCTGCCGGAGCTGGCGGTGGCCTCGGGGACGGGGGGCTGGTTCTGCTCCTCGGGGACGGTGGTGCTGGGGCGGGGCTGAGCCGGCCGGGCCCACTCGCCACGATCTATACAAGCGTCATAGACAAGCGTGTAGGACATCCGTATAGTCGGCGGTGCGGGGCCGCCACGGCCCCGCGCCCACCGACAAGGAGTCCGCCATGCGCGCTGCCCGTACGGTCCTGATCTCCGGCGCCTCGATCGCCGGCCCCGCCCTCGCCCTCTGGCTGCACCGCTACGGCTTCGCCCCCACCGTCGTCGAGCGCGCCCCCGCGCTGCGCACCGGCGGCTACAAGGTGGACCTGCGCGGCCACGCCATCGAGATCTGCGCCCGGATGGGCGTCCTGGACGAGGTCCGCGCGGCCTCCACCGACATGGCCGGCGGCTCCTACGTCGACTCCCGGGGCCGCACCGTGGGCGAGCTGCCCGCCGAGGTCTTCGGCGGGCGCGCCGAGGGCGACGACGAGATCATGCGCGGCGACCTCGCCCGGATCCTGTACGAGAAGACCCGCGACGACGTCGAGTACGTCTTCGGCGACTCGGTCGCCTCCCTGCACGACGACGGCGAGGGCGTGGACGTCGTCTTCGAGAGCGGGGACCGGCGCCGCTTCGACCTCGTGGTCGGCGCGGACGGGATGCACTCGCACACCCGGCGGCTGGTCTTCGGCGACGAGCGGCGCTTCCGCCGCCACCTCGGCGCGTACATCTCGATCTTCACCGGCCCCGACCGGCTCGGGCTCGACCGCTGGGAGACCTACCACGCCCGCCCGCACAAGCTGGTCTCCGTCTACAGCACGGCGGGCGAGGGAACCGGCACCGCCAAGAACCTCTTCGTCTTCGCCACCCCCGCCGAGCTCGCCTACGACCACCGGGACACCGCCGCCCAGAAGCGCCTGCTCGCCGACGCCTTCGCGGGCGACGACTGGGAGATCCCCCGGCTGATGGCGGACGCGGCGGACGCCGACGACTTCTACTTCGACGCCCTCGCCACCATCCACATGGACCGCTGGTCGCGCGGGCGGGTCGTGCTGCTCGGCGACGCCGCCCACTGCCCCTCCCCCGCCTCCGGCCAGGGCACCGGGCTCGCCCTCGCCGGCGCCTACGTGCTGGCCGGGGAGCTCGCGGCGGCGGGCGGCGACCACGTGGCCGGCTTCGCCGCGTACGAGGAGGTCATGCGGCCTGGTGTCGAGCTCAACCTGGCCTTCGCCGAGAAGATGGCGAAGGAGATGACGGTCGGCTCCCGCTGGAAGATCGCCCTGCGCATGTTCCTGGTGCGGACGCTGCCGAAGACCCCGTGGAAGAACCTGATCGCCCGCGCGATCCGCGAGGACGTCCAGCGCGCCTCGCGCGCGGTGCCGGTGAAGGACTACCGGGCACCCGTGGCGCACCCGGAGCGCATGGGTACGCCTACTCACTGAACCCGTTCGAAATACTCTCCTTCGCAGTTCGGGCCGCTGTTACGATCATGTCATCGGATGGGAAGAGCCGGAGGGGACCGCGCGGCGGACGCGCGGACGAAGGCCACCCGTCCCCGCCCGAACGGGCCTCACGGAGGGGACCTCTCTTGACCACACGCGCCCGCGCGCGCTCGCGCCGCACGCTCGCCGCCGCCACGGCCCTCGGCATCACGGCCGGCCTCGCCGCCGCGACCGCGCCGGCGGCCCTGGCCGCCGACAGCCCGACCGCCGACGAGGTCGTCCTGCCGAACCCGGGGGCGTACGCGCCGCGCTCGGAGACCATCCTCCAGGCGGGGCCCACCGGCTACGTCCACCGCCAGGGCGGCACGAACGGCCTGCTCTGGACGGACACCGCCACCGGGGCCACCACCTCGCTGACCGGCACCCCGCCGACCGGCCACTCCGGGCTCTACCTCGACAGCACCCAGAAGCCCGGCACCATCGTCGACATCGCGACCGGCACCAGGACCCCGGTGACCGTGCCCGAGGGCGAGACCTTCCTCGGCGCCTACACCGCCGACGGCTGGCTCACCTTCACCCGCGCGGAGGACACGACCACCGCGCTCACGCTGTACCGCGTCAAGGACGGCACCACCACCCGTACCCCGGTCACCGGGATACCGGCGGACATGGGCATACCGACCCTCCTCGGCACCGCCCCCCAGGACGCCAAGGGCGCCCTCCTGCGCGCCTCCGCCGACTCCACCCGCTACTACGTGGACTACGCGAGCGCCACCCTGACCGAGCTCCCCGAGGCGCTCCAGACGCCCTCGTCGCTGCGGCTCTCGGGCGAGCACGTACTCGTCTGGACCCCCGGCACCAGCACCCTCCTCACCGTGCCCCGCGCGGACGCCTCGGCCACCCCCGTCCGGACGGAAGCCCCGGGCCACGAGCAGCTGACCGCCATCTCCTTCGCCGTGGTCGGCGGCCAGGCGCTGTTCGCGCGATCCGCCCCGTCCTTCGACGACCGGGGCGTGCTCCAGCAGAAGCTCCGGTCCGTGCCCCTCGGCGGCGGCCCCGTGACGGACGTCCTGCCCGCCGCGACGACCTCCTTCTCCTACGGGACGGACGGCAGCGTCCTCGCCGTCGGCGGCTCCGGCTCCACCGACTGGGCGGTCCGGCGGATCACCGCCGCGGAGGACGGCACGCTCCGCCCGACCGTCCTGAAGACGGTGCCGCCGAACCCCGCCCTCTACCGGGGCATCGCGCTCGGCGGCGGCCGGCTCAGCTACCTCGCCGACGCGGCCAGGGGCTCCGAGCCCTCCCTGTTCGACGTGGACACCACCGCGACCGGCACCCCCTCGGCGACCGCGCCCAAGCTGCGCCAGCGGCTCATGAGCGCCCCGCTCGGCCTGCGCTCGCTCGGCGACGGCGAGAGCGTCTTCGGCGCGGGCCAGTGGGTCCAGGCGCCCACCACCGAGAACTCCTTCCGCTCCGCGCACCTGCCCGCCACGGCCACGGTCGTGGACGCCGGCGGCCGCTACGTGCTGGCGAAGAACGGTTCCACCACCTACGTCGCCGACCTCGACGTCACCAACGTCAACTACCCCGAGGTCCCGTACACCCTCACCGGCCCCGCCGCCCTCTGGGCCGACCAGGTGTGGAAGCCCGGCCCCGCGAAGGGCACGGTCAACGCGTACAACCTGACCACCAAGGCGACCTCCGCCGCCGTGAACCTCGGCTCCGGCTGCACCCCCTCCGAGCTCCAGGCCGTCGGCCGCTGGCTCTACTGGGCCTGCTCGGCGGAGGCGAAGGCCGGCGTCTACGACCGGACGGCGAAGAAGAACGTCCCCGTCGCCTTCGGCCTGTCCCTGCTCGGAGACGGCTTCGTGGTCCGCCACGACACCGCCGACCACAAGCTGCGGCTGACCGACGCGACGACCGGCGCGACCTCGGACCTCGCCGACGTCCCCGCCTGGGCCGACGCCGACGAGCGCGGCACCTCCTGGACCGTCGACAAGTTCGGCGCCAACGTCGCCTTCGTCGACGGCCAGCGGGCCGTCCACGTCAAGCGGGTCCCCGTCGCCCCGCAGCCGCTCACCCTGCTCGACACCCACTCCACCCAGTACGACGGCGGCACCACCCAGCTCCGCTGGCGCACCTCGCGCGCCGTCGGCGCCTGGACCGTCGAGATCAAGAACACGGCCGGCAAGACCGTCCGCACCTACCGCGGCGCCACCGGCAACGGCGCGGGCGTCGCGGTCGACTGGGACAGCCGCGACGACCTCGGCCGAGGCGTCGAGGACGGCCAGTACACGTACCACCTGACCGCGAAGCCCGCGAACGGCTCCGGCGCCGACGTCCGCGCCAACGGCACCCTGCGGGCCTTCGACGTCGGTGTCACCAGCCTCCCCGGCACCTACCACCCCGTCGCCCCCACCCGCCTCATGGACACCCGCTCCGGCCTCGGCGTCCCGAAGGGCAAGGTCGGCGCCGACAAGACGGTCACCCTCCAGGTCACCGGCACCGCCCCGGTCCCGGCCACCGGCGTGACCTCGGTCGTCCTCAACGTCACCGCGACCGACGCGACCACGGGCAGCTTCGTCTCCGCCTACCCCTCGGGCACCCGGCGGACCTCCGCCTCGAACCTCAACTTCACGGCGGGCCAGACCAGCGCCAACCTGGTCACCCTGCCCGTCGTCGACGGCAAGGTGCACTTCTACAACCGCTCCGGCGCGGTGAACCTGCTCGCCGACGTGGCCGGCTACTACACCGAGGGCACCAGCGGCTCGTCCTACCAGCCGGTCACGCCCAAGCGGCTCATGGACACCCGTGACGGCACCGGCGTGGCGAAGGGCAAGGTCGGCGCGAGCGGCACCGTCACGCTGCCCGTCACCGAGCCGGACGTGACCGCCGTGGCCCTCAACGTCACCGCCACCAACCCGACCGCGACGAGCTTCGTCTCCGTCTACCCGGCCGGCACCGACCGCCCCTCGGCGTCGAACCTCAACTTCACCGCCGGGAAGACCGTCCCCAACCTGGTCATCGTCCCGGTCCAGGACGGCAAGATCACCTTCTACAACCGCGCGGGCACGGTGGACCTCCTCGCCGACGTCGCCGGCTACTACAAGAAGGGCGCCGGCTCGGTCTTCACCGGCTCGCAGCCCCGCCGCCTGCTCGACACCCGCTCCGGCACCGGCCTCGGCGGCACGCCCGCCAAGGTCGGCGCGGGCAGGACCGCGGACGTCTTCGTCGACTCCCGCTACTCCGCGGTGGTCCTCAACGTCACCGTGACCAACCCGACCGCGACCGGCTTCGTCTCCGCCTACCCGTACGGCGCCGCCCGCCCGTCCGTCTCCAACCTCAACTTCACGGCCGGCCAGACCGTCCCGAACCTGGTCGTCGTCCCCGTGAAGGACGGCAAGGTCACCCTCTACAACCACACCGGCACCGTCGACCTCATCGCCGACCTCGCCGGCTACTACACCGGCTGACGCCGCCGCCGCTCACACGGAACGCCCCGGGACCCGCTCAAGGGACCCGGGGCGTTCCGTACATCTGCTCGATCTCCCGGGCGAAGTCCCGCAGCACCGCCCCCCGCCGCAGCTTCAGCGAGGGGGTGAGGTGCCCGCCCGCCTCCGTCCACTCCCGGGTGAGGACCCGGAAGGCGCGGATCGACTCGGCCCGCGACACCAGCCGGTTGGCCTCGTCGACGGCGCGCTGGACCAGGGCGGTCAGCTCCTCGTCGCCGGCCAGCTCCCACAGGGCCAGGTGGTCCTTGCGGCGCATGTGCCGCCAGTGCAGCAGCCCCTCGTGGTCGAGGGTGATGAGCGCGGTGACGTACGGGCGGCCCTCGCCGAGCACCATGCACTGGGCGACCAGCGGGTGGGCACGCAGCCAGTCCTCCAGCGGGCCGGGGGCCACGTTCTTGCCGGTGGAGGTCACGATGAGGTCCTTCTTGCGGCCGGTGATCCGCAGCCGCCCCGCCTCGTCCAGGGCGCCCAGGTCACCGGTGGGGAACCAGCCCCGGTCGGTGTACGGCAGGGCGACCCCGCGCTGGGAGTCCCAGTAACCGGCGAAGACGTGCCCGCCCTTGAGCCAGACCTCCCCGTCGTCGGCGATCCGGACGGCGGTGCCGGGCAGCGGGGCGCCCACGCTGCCCGGGCAGGGGGCGCCGAGCGGGGTGACGGTGGCGGCGGCGGTGGTCTCCGTCAGGCCGTACCCCTCGCAGACCTCGACCCCCGCCCCGGTGAAGAACGCGGCGAGCCGCGCGCCCAGCGCCGAGCCGCCGCACACCACGTGCCGGACCCGCCCGCCGAGCGCGGCCCTGATCCGGCGGTAGACCAGCGGCTCGTAGAGCGCGTGTGCGGCGCGCACGGCCAGCGGGGCTCCGCCCTGTCCGCACCGCTCGGCGATCCGGGCGGCGCGGTCGAAGGAGGCGGCCCGGCCCGCGCGTTCGGCGGTGGCGCGGGCGGTGTGGAAGACCTTCTCCAGGACGTACGGGATGGCGAGGAGGAAGGTGGGGCGGAACGCGGCCAGATCGGCGAGGAGTTCGTCGCTCTCCACGGACGGGCAGTGGCCGACCGTCACCCGGGCCCGGACGCAGCCGATGGCGACCATGCGGCCGAAGACGTGCGCGAGCGGCAGGAAGAGCAGGGTGGCGGCGGCTTCGCCGCCGGCCGCCGTGAAGACGGGGCGGAGCAGGGCGACGGCGTTGTCGGTCTCGGCGAGGAAGTTGCCGTGGGTCAGGGCGCAGCCCTTGGGGCGGCCGGTGGTGCCGGAGGTGTAGACGAGGGTGGCGAGGGTCTCGGGGGTGAGCAGCCCGCGCCGGGCGGTGACGGCCTCGTCGGGGACGTGCGCCCCGGCCTTGCGGAGCTGGTCGACGGCGCCGGTGTCGAGCACCCAGAGCTGGGCCAGGGCGGGGAGTCCGCGCCGTTCGGCGGAGACCAGCCGGGCCTGGGCGGTGTCCTCGACGACGCAGGCGGCGGCGCCGGAGTCCGCCAGGATCCAGCGGGTCTGGTGGGCCGAGGAGGTGGGGTAGACCGGGACGGTGATGAGTCCGGCGGCCCAGGCGGCGAAGTCGATCAGGGTCCACTCGTAGCGGGTGCGGGCCATCAGGGCGAGCCGGTCGCCGGGCCGCAGCCCCAGGGCGATGAGGCCCTTGGCGACGGAGTGCACCTCGGCCGCGAAGGCCGAGGCGGTCACGTCGGCCCAGGAGCCGTCGGGCCGCTTGCGGGCGAAGAGCACGGCCGACGGTTCCTCGCGGGCGGTGGTGTACGGCAGGTCGGCGAGCGAGCCGCGCCGTACGGGCGGTACGAGGGCGGGGACGGACGCCTCGCGGACGGTCCCGTCGACGCGGACCAGCGTGGGCACCGGCGGGGCCGGCGGAGCGGACGGCGACTGGGGGACGGGCACGTGCGGCTCCTCGGCTGTCGAGAACCGGTCAGTAACCTTACTTCCGAGTAAATCTAGGGCGTGGCAAGGGATTTGGACAGCTCCCCTACCGCGGGTCCTGGTTGAAGCGGGCGGTCGCCCAGACGTAGCCGAGGACCGTCAGGCCCACGCACCAGCCCACCGCGAGCCAGCCGTTCGCGCCGATCCCGCCGCCGAGCAGCAGCCCGCGCAGGGTCTCGATGGCGGGGGTGAAGGGCTGGTACTCGGCGATCGGGCGGAACCAGCCGGGCATCGAGTCGACCGGGGTGAACGCGCTGGACAGCAGCGGCAGCAGGATCAGCGGCATCGCGTTGTTGCTCGCCGCCTCCGCGTTCGGGCTGACCAGGCCCATGCCGACCGCGATCCAGGTGAGCGCGAGGGCGAACAGGACCAGCAGCCCCAGGGCGGCCAGCCACTCCAGGGCGGTGGCGTCCACGGACCGGAAGCCGAGGGCCACGGCGACACAGCCGACCAGGACCACGCTCGCCACCGACTGGAGCACGCTGCCGGCGACATGGCCGACCAGCACGGACGGGCGGTGGATGGCCATGGTGCGGAAGCGGGCGATGATCCCCTCGCTCATGTCGTTGGAGACGGAGACCGCGGTGCCGATCGTGGTGCTGCCGATGGTCATCAGGAGCAGCCCGGGGACGAGGTAGGCGAGGTACGCGGAGCGGTCCGGGGCGCCGCCGGTCAGGCCCGCGCTCATCGCGTCGCCGAAGATGTAGACGAAGAGGAGCAGCAGCATGATCGGGGTCAGCAGCAGGTTCAGCGTCAGCGACGGATAGCGGCGCGCGTGCAGCAGGTTGCGGCGCAGCATCGTGGCCGAGTCGCGTACGGCGAGGGAGAGGGAGCTCATCGGACGTCCTCCTCGGACGGGGCGGGGCGGGTGGCGGTGGCGGGGGCCGGAACGGCCGCGGCGGCGGGGGCGGTCAGGGCGAAGAACACGTCGTCGAGGTCGGGGGTGTGCACGGTCAGCTCCTCCGCCTCGATGCCGGCGGCGTCCAGCCGGTCGAGCAGCAGGCGCAGGGCGCGCTGGCTGCCGTCGCTGGGCACCCGGAGGGTCAGCGACTCCTCGTCGCGCACGGCCCCGTCCAGGACGAGGGCGGCGGTGCGGTGGAGCGCCGGGTCGGTGAAGCGGAGCCGGACGTGCCCGCCGGGGACGAGCCGCTTGAGCTCCTCGGCGCTGCCCTCGGCGGCGATCCGGCCGTCGTGCAGGACCGCGATCCGGTCGGCGAGCTCGTCCGCCTCCTCCAGGTACTGGGTGGTGAGGAAGACGGTGACGCCCTCGGCGACGAGGCCCCGGATGATCCGCCACATGGTGTGCCGCGAGCGCGGGTCGAGGCCGGTCGTCGGCTCGTCGAGGAAGATGATCCGCGGGTCGCCGACCAGGGTCATCGCGATGTCCAGGCGCCGCTTCATGCCGCCGGAGTAGGTGGCGGCGGGCTTCCTCGCCGCCTCGGTGAGGTCGAAGCGCTCCAGGAGGTCGGCCGCGACCCGGCGCCCCTCGCGCCGGGAGAGGTGGTGCAGGTCGGCCATCAGGAGCATGTTCTCCTCGCCGGTGATCAGCCCGTCGACGGCGGAGAACTGGCCGGTGACGCCGATCGCGGCGCGCACCTTCCGGGGGGCGGCGGCCAGGTCGTGGCCGCCGATCCGGACCGGCCCGCTGCCGGGGCCGGCGGAGATCAGGGTGGAGAGGATCTTCACGGCGGTGGTCTTGCCCGCGCCGTTCTGGCCGAGCAGGGAGAAGACGGTGCCGGCCGGGACGGCCAGGTCGACGCCGTCGAGGACGAGCTTGTCCCCGTAGGACTTGCGCAGGCCCTGCGCCGCGATGGCGAGGTCGCTCATGGGTGGTGCTCCTTCGGGATCTCGGGGAGGCGGGTGGGCGGGGTCAGTTGCTGCGGGCGGTGATGTCGCCGTAGGCGGTGGTGGCGCGGACGGCGAGGGCCGCGGCGGCGCCCTCGGCGTTGCGGAAGGCGTTGGCGACGCGCCCGTGGCCGGTGCCGGCGTCGAGGGTGGCGGAGACGCCCGGGGCGGCGCCGATCACGAGGTCGCCCTGCTCGGTGCGCAGCTCGACCGCGCCGCGCACGGCCTCGGCGACGGTGATGTCGCCCTGGCGGGTGCCCAGTTCGGCCGGGCCGGTGAGGCGGCCGACGGTGATGTGCCCGTCCTGGACGCGGATCCGGGCGCTCGCGGCCTCCTCCAGCGCGACCGGGCCCTGCGCGGTCTCCAGGACCACGTCGCCGAGGCGGCCGGTGCCGAGCAGTTCGCCGGCGGCGACCTCGGCCTCGACCCGGGAGCCGGCCGGGAGGTGGACGGTGACCTCGACGGTGCCGGAGGAGCCGAGGAGCTTGCGCTCCGGCTCGGGGGCGGCGACCCGGAGGATCCCGCCGGCGAAGGAGACCTCGACCCGCTCGGCGGCCCTGACGTCCTGGCCCTTGGCGGCGTTGGCCGGGCGGACCTCGACGGTGGCGTCGTCGCGGTCGGCGGCGACGAGGCGGACGCGGCCGGCGGGGATGTTCAGGACGGCGGTGACGGGGGCGGTGGCGGCGAAGCTCTGCATGACGTTCTCCTGGGGCCTCTTGGCGTTCCGTCGGTGTTTCCGACAACGGAAAAGCTACGTTGCGTTCGAGATCCCGGCAACGACTTCGTTGCGCACAAAACACATAACTCCAGCTCAGACAAGCAAAATCGTTGCACCGGAGATGGATCTAACGCAACGTCATCGACCGCACTCGTTGCAATGAATGACCCGCGAACGCTATGCTGGGGCCACCAGAGGGCCCGGCAGCACCCAGGCAGGCCCAGACAGGCACAGACAGGCACAGACAGGCCCAGACAGCGCCGCACCGAGGGAGACCGTGATGCCGGGAGGCAGACTCACCCAGCAGGAACGTCAGCAGATCGCGCTGGGACTGGGCGACGGCCTCGCCTACGCGGAGATCGCCCGGCGCCTGGACCGCCCCACCTCGACCGTGACCCGCGAGGTCATGCGCAACGGCGGCCCCGGCTCCTACCGCGCCGACCTGGCCCAGCGCGCCACCGAGCGCCGCACCCACCAGCGCCGGCAGCCCGCGCCGCAGGGACGGGCGGCGGCCCCGCGGGCGCACGGGCGCGACCCCGAGGCCGTACGGGAGTACGAGGAGACGTTCACGACCCTGCTGATGGCGCAGGGCCTGCCCAAGATGATGGCCCGGGTGCTGATGGCGCTCTACACCAGCGACTCGGGCAGTCTCACCGCGGCCGAGCTCTCCCGGCACCTCCAGGTCAGCCCGGCGTCCGTGTCGAAGGCCATCACCTTCCTCGACGCCCAGGGCCTGGTCCGGCGCGAGCGCGACGAGCGCCGCCGGGAGCGCTACACGGCCGACAACGACGTCTGGTACCACGGCACCGTGGCGGGCGCCCGCGCCAACCTCAAGCTCGCCGAGACGGCCCGCCAGGGCATCGCCGTCCTCGGCCCGGACACCCCGGCCGCCGCGCGCCTGGAGACCATCGCGCGCTTCGTCGACTTCATCGGCGAGAGCATCATGCGCGCCGCCGAACAGGCCCGCGACATCCTCTACTCACAGCCGGGCACGGGCCCGGGAGAGCCGCCGGAGCCGGCCGGGGCCGGGCCGGAGCCCCGGGAGCCGTCCGCCCCGTGACGGGAAAGCCGTGAGGCCCGCACCCCCTGCGGCGAATTCCAGGGGGTGCGGGCCTCACGTACGGGGTGCGGCGGCGCGGTGTCAGGCGGCGGCCGGGACCGCGACCTTCTGCTCCGCCTCGCGGGCGTCGACGAGCTCGTCGACCGGGGAGCCCGAGGCCGAGTTGTACTTGGCGAGGTCGAGGATCTTCTCGCGGGAGGACACGAGCACCGGGACGAGCGCCTGGCCGGCGACGTTGGTGGCGGTGCGGATCATGTCGAGGATCGGGTCGATCGCCATCAGCAGGCCGACGCCCTCCAGCGGGAGGCCCAGCGTGGAGAGGGTCAGGGTCAACATGACCGTCGCGCCGGTGAGACCGGCGGTCGCCGCCGAGCCGATGACCGAGACGAAGGCGATCAGCAGGTACTCCTTGACGCCGAGCTGGACGTCGAAGATCTGCGCGATGAAGATCGCGGCGAGCGCCGGGTAGATCGCGGCGCAGCCGTCCATCTTGGTGGTGGCGCCGAACGGCACGGAGAAGGAGGCGTACTCCTTCGGGACGCCGAGGCGCTCGGTGACGCGCTGGGTGACCGGCATGGTGCCGACCGAGGAGCGGGAGACGAAGGCCAGCTGGATGGCGGGCCAGGCGCCCTTGTAGAACTGCAGCGGGTTGACCTTGGCGACGGTCGCGAGGAGCAGCGGGTAGACGCCGAAGAGGACCAGGGCGCAGCCGATGTAGACGTCGGCGGTGAAGGTGGCGTACTTGCCGAGCAGGTCCCAGCCGTAGTTCACGATCGCCTTGCCGATGAGGCCGGCGGTGCCGATCGGGGCGAGCCGGATGACCCACCACAGGGCCTTCTGGAGCAGCTCCAGGACCGACTCGGAGAGGGAGAGGATCGGCTGGGCCTTCTCGCCGAGCTTCAGGGCGGCGATGCCGGCGACGGCGGCCATGAAGACGATCTGGAGGACGTTCAGCTCGGTGAAGGGCGTGATGACGTCCGTCGGGATGATCCCGGTGAGGAAGTCGATCCAGCTGCCCTGGTGCTCGGGGAGCTTGCCGTCCTTCGGCGTGAGGCCGGTGCCGGCGCCGGGGTTGGTGAGCAGGCCGATGGCGAGGCCGATGCCGACCGCGATCAGCGAGGTGATCATGAACCAGAGCAGGGTCTGGGCGGCCAGCCGGGCCGCGTTGTTGACCTTGCGGAGGTTGGTGATCGACACCAGGATCGCGAAGAAGACGAGCGGGGCGACGGCCAGCTTCAGGAGCTGGATGAAGATGCCGCCGACCTGGACCAGGGTCTCCTTCAGCCAGCCGATGTCCTGGCTGCGGGCCAGCCAGCCGAGCAGGACGCCGAGGACGAGACCGGCGACGATCTGGGCCCAGAACGGGACCTTGGGTATGCGGGACTTCGCCACGGGCGCGGACGAGGACGCGGACACAGACACACTCCAGCGGTGCGTATCGGGAAATACGGGGACGGGGGTGCGGCACACCGCGCTCGACGCGCGGACCGCTGCATGATGCCGGGTTCGGACCTAGCGGCAACAGACCGCGGACATACAGCGGCACAGGTCGACATGCAGGCGCGCCACGAGCGGGGTGCCCGCGGCATGGAGGTGGCGCACTGCTGTCTTCATGTCGAACACGTTAACACTTGAACTTTGAGATCCTCAAAGGGGTTCTTTGGGATAGGCGTCGCCCGAATCCCTTGGAAACACAGAAAACCCCAGGCAGGGGCCTTGGAAGCTCCCGCCCGGGGCGAGGATGTGAGGTGCCTTACGCGGCCCTTATGCCGCGCGGGGCACGGCTCAGAGCGCGTCCTCCTGGGACCGGTTGGCCGCGAGGCGGGCCTTGCCCCGGTCCACCTTCGCCACGATCTCGGCGCTCGCCTCGTCGCGGACCTTGCGCAGCAGCACGAAGCTCAGCGGGGCGGAGACGACGACCGCGAGCAGCAGGACCCACAGCAGGTTGGAGTCGCCGAGGCCGCGCGGCAGGACGCCGACGTAGACCAGGCCCCAGAGTGCGAGGAAGCTGCCGGCGAAGATGCCGAGGCGCATCAGGGTGTAGCGGAGCATGAATGTTCCCTCCCATACCGGACGAGCGTCCCTCCAGTGAAGCACGGGGAGGGACGCTCGTCGGGACCGGGGTCGGGGTGGGCCCGGGGTGGACCGGGGGTGGCCCCGGAGGGGGTCAGATCAGCCAGCGGTGCTCGCGGACCAGGCGCTGCTGGGCCCACCAGCCGCCGAGGCCGTAGTAGCTGCCCGCGCCGGTGGCGGCGGTGATGAGCAGCACCAGGGCGATCATCCAGTGACTGTCCATGAAGGGGTTGCTGTCCGGCCACAGGGTGACCATCCACATGAAGCCCATCATCAGCGTTCCCGAGACGGCGGCGACGCGCATCCCGATGCCGAGGATCATCGCCAGGGCGACGCCGAGCAGGCCGACCATGAAGAGGGTGTCCAGCCACCAGGTGCCGGCGACCGAGTCAAACATGTGGGCGAAGGGGCCCTTGGTGCCGTGCAGCAGGAAGCCCTCGGTGGGGTGCCCGCCGTTGATCCAGGCTCCGGCCGACGGGGTCGTCCTGCCGAGTCCGAAGGTCTTGTCCAGGAACGGCCACAGGAAGAAGAAGCCGACGAGGACGCGCGAGGCGCCGAGCAGGGCGCGGGTCGGGCCCGAGCGGACGAGCACGTCGTCCTGGCTTCCGGGCCGGCCGGCGATGCCGCGGGCGGTGTGACGTTCCGGCGTGTGGACAGCCATGACTACAGCCTTTCTTCCCTGTTCAGGAGCCCCGGGCGGAGCTCGTGAATACATTCACAAACTACGCCCGCCCTTATCCCCAACAGACGGCCGAAGGTCCCGAACCGGACGTCCAAAAGTTGGAGATCCTTGAGCGCTCTACTAAGTAATAGATAGAGTGCCCCTATGACCCTTACTTTCACCTTGGATCCGTCCGTCGGCCCCGAGCTCCGCGACGAGGTGCTCGCCCTCTGGGCGGACGTCTCCAACGCGGGCGGCTCGGTCGGCTTCGTCCCGCCGGTGACCCCGGAGGACATCCGGCCCGCGCTGCTGAACCACCTGACCGGGATGGCGCAGGGCACCACGCGGCTGCTGGTAGGCCGCGACGCGGCCGGGAAGGTCGCCGCGACCGCCTTCTTCACGCACAACAGCCACCCCCTGATGACGCACTGGGTGTGGCTGTACACGGTGATGGTGCACCCCCGGCACCAGGGCCGGGGGTACGGGCGCGAGCTGATGGCCGCCGCCGAGCGCGCCGCCCGCACCGCCGAGGGCTTCGGGCACATCGAGGCGATCCGGCTCACCTGCCGGGGCGGCATGGGGCTGGAGGCCTTCTACGCGCGCGCCGGCTACAAGGAGGTGGGCCGCGTCCCGGGCGCCATCCGGGTGGCCCCGGGCGACGACCGCGACGACGTCGTCATGCTGCTGCCTCTGGACTGAGACCGGGTCAGAAGCGCATCGGCTGCGGGGCCTCGCGGCGCTCGGCGTCCGGGCCCGGGTACTCCCGGATGACCTCGTAGCGCGTGTTGCGCTCCACCGGCCGGAAACCGGCGTCCCGGATGAGCTCCAGCAGGTCCTCACGGCCCAGCTTGTTCGGCGTGCCGTAGTTGTCGGCGTCGTGCGTGATCTTGTACTCGACGACCGAGCCGTCCATGTCGTCCGCGCCGTGCTGGAGCGCGAGCTGCGCGGTCTGGACGCCGTGCATCACCCAGAAGACCTTGACGTGCGGCACGTTGTCGAAGAGCAGCCGGGAGACCGCGAAGGTCTTCAGGGCCTCGGCTCCCGTCGCCATCGTCGTCCGCGCCTGGAGCTTGTTGCGGATCTTGCCGTCCTTCATGTCCACGAAGTCGTGCTGGTACCGCAGCGGGATGAAGACCTGGAAGCCGCCGGTCTCGTCCTGGAGCTCGCGCAGCCGCAGCACGTGGTCCACGCGGTGGCGCGGCTCCTCGATGTGCCCGTACAGCATCGTCGCCGGGGTCTTGAGCCCCTTCTCGTGCGCGAGCCGGTGGATCCGGGACCAGTCCTCCCAGTGGGTGCGGTGGTCCACGATGTGCTGCCGGACCTCCCAGTCGAAGATCTCGGCGCCGCCGCCGGTCAGCGACTCCAGGCCGGCCTCGATCAGCTCGTCGAGGATCTCGGAGGCCGACAGGCCGGAGATGGTCTCGAAGTGGTGGATCTCGGTCGCGGTGAACGCCTTCAGCGAGACGTCCGGCAGGGCCTTCTTCAGCTCGGAGAGCGAGCGCGGGTAGTAGCGCCAGGGCAGGCTGGGGTGCAGCCCGTTGACGATGTGCAGCTCGGTGAGGTTGTCGTTCTCCATCGCCTTCGCGAGGCGCACGGCCTCCTCGATGCGCATGGTGTACGCGTCCTTCTCCCCCGGCTTGCGCTGGAAGGAGCAGTAGGCGCAGGAGGCGGTGCACACGTTCGTCATGTTCAGATGACGGTTCACGTTGAAGTGCACCACGTCGCCGTTCTTGCGGGTCCTGACCTCGTGGGCCAGTCCGCCGAGCCAGGCGAGATCGTCCGACGCGTACAGCGCGATGCCGTCCTCACGGCTCAGCCGCTCACCGGCGAGGACCTTCTGCTCCAGCTCCCGCTTGAGCCCCGCGTCCATACGGCTGCCTCCTCTTTCTCCGAAACCAAGGCCCGCCCACCGTACTCCCCCGCCCCCCGGGCGGGAGGGGCCCCCATGTCGCTACGGCTCAGCCCTCGTCCGGCAGGTCCCCGACCCGGTTCTCCCACTTCGTGGAGAGCACGATCGTGGTGCGCGTGCGCGAGACGCCCTTGGTGCCGCTGAGCCTGCGGATCGTCTTCTCCAGGCCGTCCACGTCGCTGACGCGGACCTTGAGCATGAAGGAGTCGTCGCCGGCGATGAACCAGCAGTCCTCGATCTCGGCCAGGTCCTTCAGCCGGCGGGCCACGTCCTCGTGGTCGGCGGCGTCGGAGAGCGAGATGCCGATGAGGGCGGTGACGCCGAGGCCGAGCGAGGCGGCGTCGACGGTGGCGCGGTAGCCGGTGATGACCCCGGCGGCCTCCAGGCGGTTGATGCGGTCGGTGACGGAGGGGCCGGAGAGCCCGACGAGGCGGCCGAGCTCGGCGTACGAGGCCCTGCCGTTCTCGCGCAGAGCCTGGATGAGCTGCCTGTCCACGGCGTCCATAGGTATGAAGCCTTCCATTGTCCAGCGATACCGCGAGTATAGGTATAGAATCTAAGGCACACAGGGACGACACCCTGTGAATCTTTCAGTGGATCAAAGACGATCTTTCAGGAGTGGTGATCACCGTGTACACGATCGAGATGGCCTACGCCCGTATGCGCGAGCTGCAGGAGATGGCCAACCGCTCGCGTGCCCACCAGTCGAACCCCGCCTCGAAGCGCGCCGCGAAGAAGCGCGCCAAGAAGCGCTAATCAGCGGGACGGAGGGCTCCACCGAGCTCTCCCTCCCAACGGCGGTACAACGCGTGCGGCACGCCCGCCGCGTCCAGTACCCGCCCGGCGACGAAGTCCACCAGATCCTGGATGTGCGTCGCCCCCGCGTAGAACGCCGGAGAGGCGGGCAGCACCACGGCGCCCGCCTCGTCCAGCGTCACCATGTGCCGGAGGGTCTGTCCGTTCAGCGGGGTCTCCCGCACCGCGACGACCAGCGGCCGCCGCTCCTTGAGCGTCACGCTCGCGACCCGCTGCAGCAGGTCCTTCGAGAGCCCCAGCGCGACCCCCGCCACCGCGGCCGTCGACGCCGGCACGATCAGCATCCCCTTCACGGCGTACGAGCCGGAGGACGGCCCCGCCGCCAGGTCCCCGGCCGGCCAGTACCGCACGTCGTCCAGCGCCCCGTCCGGCAGCGCGAACGTGCCGGGCTTCCCGTCCGCGCCCCGGGCCAGCCAGGCCGCCAGGTCCTCGCGCCAGCGCGCGTCCCGGAAGGGCAGCCCCGTCTCGTCGAGCAGCGTCAGCCGCGAGGCCCGCGACACGACGAGGTCCACGCTCTCCCCGGCCGCGAGGAGCCCTCGCAGCACGGCGGCGGCGTACGGCGTCCCCGACGCCCCCGACACCCCGACGACCCACGGACGACGCTGCTGCTTGTTCACCTGCTCCACGCCGACGAGCCTAGCCGCCCCTTACAGGGACAGCCCGCGCACCAGCAGGTCGAGCAGCGCGCACACGAACAGGGCGATCCCGATGAAGCCGTTGACGGTGAAGAAGGCCCGGTTCAGGCGGGACAGGTCGTTCGGCTTGACGATCGAGTGCTCGTAGCAGAACGCCGCCGCGACGATCACCAGACCGGCCCAGAAGAACACGCCCGCGTCGGTGGCCAGCGCGTACCAGACCAGCAGGCCCGTGGTGACCACGGCGGAGGCGCGGGCGCCCCACAGGGCGGCCGGGACGCCGAAGCGGGCCGGGACCGACATCACGCCGTGCGCGCGGTCCGCCCGCACGTCCTGGCAGGCGAAGATCAGGTCGAAGCCGCCGATCCAGATGCCGACCGCGAGCCCCAGGATCACCGCGTCCCAGGACCACTCGCCGCTGACCGCGAGCCAGGCGCCGATGGGGCCGATGGACTGCGCGAGACCCAGGATCGCGTGCGGGAAGTTGGTGAACCGCTTGCCGTACGGATAGACCACCATCGGGATCACGGCGAGCGGCGCGAGCGCCAGGCAGAGCGGGTTGAGCAGGGCCGCGGCGCCCAGGAAGACGACGACGGCGACACCGGCGCCGGTCCACGCCGAGCGCACCGAGACCGCGCCGGTGACCAGCTCGCGGCCCGCGGTGCGCGGATTGCGGGCGTCGATCTCCCGGTCGATGATCCGGTTGCAGGCCATCGCGAAGGTGCGCAGCCCCACCATGCAGACCGTCACCAGGAACAGGGTCCCCCAGTGGATCTCCTTGTCCAGCTGGTACATCGCGGTCAGCGAGGCGATGTACGCGAAGGGCAGCGCGAAGACCGAGTGCTCGATCATCACCAGCCGCAGGAAGGCTTTCGTCCGCCCCGGCTGGGCGCCGGGGACCGCGGCGGTGGTCACAGCCCGTACTCCTTCCAGCGGCGGTCCACCAGGGCCGCCGTCGCCGGGTCCGACTCGACCATGTCGGGCCAGCCGCCGTCGCGGGTGTAACCCTCCTCGGGCAGCTTCTTCGTGGCGTCGATGCCCGCCTTGCCGCCCCAGAACTGCTGGTAGGAGGCGTGGTCGAGGTGGTCGACGGGGCCCTCGACGACGGTCAGGTCGCGGGCGTAGTCGGTGTTGCCGAGGGCGCGCCAGGAGACCTCGTGCAGGTCGTGCACGTCGCAGTCCTTGTCGACCACGATGATCAGCTTGGTGAGCGACATCATGTGGGCACCCCAGATGGCGTGCATCACCTTCTGCGCGTGCTTCGGGTACTTCTTGTCGATCGAGACGATCGCGCAGTTGTGGAAGCCGCCCGACTCCGGCAGGTGGTAGTCCACGATGTCCGGGACGATGATCTTGAGGAGCGGCAGGAAGAAGCGCTCGGTGGCCCGGCCCAGCGGGCCGTCCTCGGTCGGCGGGCGGCCGACCACGATCGACTGGATCAGCGGACGCTTCCGCATCGTCACGCAGTCGATCTTCAGCGCCGGGAAGGGCTCCTGCGGCGTGTAGAAGCCGGTGTGGTCGCCGAACGGGCCCTCCGGCAGCATCTCGCCCGGCTCCAGCCAGCCCTCGATCACGACCTCCGCCTGCGCGGGGACCTGGAGCGGAACGGTCTTGCAGTCGACCATCTCGATCCGCTTGCCCTGCACGAAGCCGGCGAACAGGTACTCGTCGATGTCCCCGGGCAGCGGCGCCGTCGAGGCGTACGTCACGGCCGGCGGGCAGCCGAAGGCGATCGCGACCGGCAGCCGCTCGCCCTTCGCGGCGGCGACCGCGTAGTGGTTGCGGCTGTCCTTGTGGATCTGCCAGTGCATCCCGATGGTGCGCTTGTCGTGCCGCTGGAGGCGGTAGAGGCCGAGGTTGCGGACCCCGGTCTCGGGGTGCTTGGTGTGGGTGAGGCCCAGGTTGAAGAAGGAGCCGCCGTCCTTGGGCCAGGTGAACAGCGCCGGCAGCAGGTCGAGGTCGACGTCGTCGCCGGTCAGGACCACCTCCTGGACCGGGGCGTCCTTCACCTTCTTCGGCGGCACGTGGACCATCGAGCCCAGCTTGCCGAAGGCCTCCCGGACCCCGACGAAGCCGTGCGGCAGCTCCGGCTTGAGCAGCCCGCCGATCTTCTCGGAGATCTCCCCGTACGACTTCAGGCCGAGGGCCTTGAGGAGGCGGCGGTCGGTGCCGAAGACGTTCATCGCGAGGGGCATGGCGGAGCCCTTCACGTTCTCGAAGAGCAGCGCCGGGCCTCCCGCCTTGTTCACCCGGTCGACGATCTCCCCGACCTCCAGGTACGGGTCGACTTCGGCCTTGATGCGCTTGAGGTCGCCTTCGCGCTCCAGCGCCCTGAGCAGCGAGCGGAGATCGTCGTAAGCCATACGGGCAAGTATCGGGCACCGGCTACGCTGGCTGTGTCACCGGGGCCGTCGAACGCGCTCCCGCCGCTGCTTCCAGGGGGCTGTCCCACATGCTCAGGGCGTTGATGTTCATCCTGCCACTGGCGCTGACGATCTACGCCTTCATCGACTGCCTGAACACGTCCGAGGAAGACACCAAGCACCTGCCCAAGGTGGTCTGGGTCATCATCATCCTGCTCTTCTGGATCGTCGGCCCGGTCGTCTGGTTCGCCGCGGGCAAGCGCCGCCGGACCGCCGCGGGCCGCTCCGGCGGCGGCTGGGTCGCCCCCGACGACAACCCCGAGTTCCTGAAGTCGCTCCGCGACGAGAAGCGGGACCGGCCGGCGCCTGCCGAGCGGCCCGAGCGGGCCGAGAAGGCCGACGACGCCCACCTCAGGGACTGGGAGGCCGATCTGCGCCGCCGCGAGGAGGAGCTGCGCAGGCGGGAGCGCGGCGAGGACGCCGAGGGCTGATGGAGCCCCGGCTCCTGGTCACCTTCGAGAAGGTCGCCACCGTCCTCTCCTTCACCCGCGCCGCGGCCGAGCTGGCCTACGCGCAGTCCAGCGTCACCGCCCAGATCAGAGCCCTGGAGTCCTCCCTGGGCGTCGAGCTCTTCGAGCGGCTCGGCTCCCGCATCCGGCTCACCGAGGCCGGCGAGCGCCTGGTGCCGTACGCCCGGCAGCTCATCGAGCTCACCGAGGAGGCCCGTGCCGCGGTCACGGCGGCCGGCGAGCCCTCCGGCACCCTCGCGCTCGGCACTGTGGAGTCGCTCACGTCCTACCGGCTGCCACCGCTCCTGGAGCTCTTCCACCACCGCTACCCCGGGGTGCGGCTGAGCCTGCGCCCCACGCTCGGCGACGCCAACCGGCGGGCGCTCCGGGACGGCACCTACGACCTGGGGTTCCTGCTGGAGCGGGAGACCGTCCACGAGGGCCTGGAGAGCGAGGTGCTCGGCGAGGAGCCGCTGGCGCTGGTCGCCGCCCCGGGGCACCCGCTGGCCGGGCGGACCGGGCTGGGCCCGGCGGACCTCGCGGCGGCGAGCCTGGTCGGCACCGAGCCGGGCTGCGCCTACCGGGACCTGTTCGAGGCGGAGCTGCGGCCGTGGGCGCCGGAGTTCCTGGAGTTCGGCACCATCGAGGCGTCGAAGCGGGGCGTGGCCGCGGGCCTCGGGATCGCGCTGCTGCCCCGGATCGTCGTCGCCGCCGAGCTGGCGGCCGGGGAGCTGACGGCGCTCGACTGGGAGCCGCCGTTCACCCTCTTCACGCAGATCGCGTGGCGGCGGGGGAAGCGGCTGCCGCCGCACGCGCGCCTGTTCGTGGAGCGGGCGCGGCGGCTCGTGGCCGAGTCACCCTGAGCCCGGCCAGCACGATCAGCGGGACGCCGAGCGCCTGCACGAGGCCGATGTGGTGCCCGTACACCAGCCAGTCGGCGAGCATCGCGACGGCCGGGTAGACGAAGGCGAGGACCGCGATCCGGGCGGTCGGCAGCTTGGCGTAGGCCGCGTACATGAGGACGTACATCACCCCGGTGTGGATCAGCCCGAGCCCGGCGAGCCAGCCCCACCCGCTCCCGAGCCCGGCCGCCTCGCCGAAGCCCGCGAAGGGCAGCAGCAGCGGGATGCCGACGGCGACCTGGACGAGGGCGATCAGATGCGGGCGGACGCCGGTGATCCGCTTGGTCAGCACGGTCGCCGCCGCGTAGAGCACGGCGGCGACCAGCGCGAGGCCGAGCCCGGCGAGCGAGGCGGTGTCCCCGGGCCGCACGCCGGAGACGAGCACGAGCCCGGCGAAGGCGACGCCGAGCCAGCCGAGCTGTGCCGCGCGGATCCGCTCCCGCAGCACGACGGCGCCGAGCAGCACCAGGAAGAACGGCTGGGTGTGGTAGACGACGGTGGCGAAGGAGATCGAGGTGGCCTCGTACGCCTCGAAGAGCAGCACCCAGTTCAGCACGACGAACGCGCCGGCGAGGGCGGCGAGCCCCAGGGTCCGCGGGGTGAAGCCGTGCCCGGTGAGGAAGCCGCGGGCCAGGCTGTAGGCGCCGAGGGCCAGGGCGCCGAACAGGCAGCGGAAGAACACCACGGTGAAGGGCGAGGCCCCCGACTCCACGACGAAGATCCCCAGGGTGCCGGAGAGCACCATGGCGAGGGTCAGTTCGAGGGTTCCCCTGGTCTCGTTTCTCATGCCGCCGACGCTACGAACGCCCGCCCGCCCCGGTCCACGGGCCGGTGGGGCGTCCTGCCGATGGGCCCATCGGGGCCGCCGATGGGGGCGGGCGCGCATCGGAGGCCCCCCTCCCCCGCCCGGGGCGTGAGAGGCGCCCCCGGACGGGGAAGCCTCCCCGTATGGACAGCGGACAGGCCCGGGAGTGGCTGGCGGTCGCGGCCGAGGAGGCGCGGGGCGGCTTCGCCGAGGGCGGGATCCCGGTCGGGGCCGCCCTGTACGGGGCCGACGGCGGGCTGCTCGGGCGGGGGCGCAACCGGCGGGTGCAGGACGGGGACCCCTCGGCGCACGCCGAGACCGAGGCGTTCCGGGCGGCGGGGCGGCAGCGCTCGTACCGGGGGACGACGATGGTGACCACGCTGTCGCCGTGCTGGTACTGCTCCGGTCTGGTGCGGCAGTTCGGCATCTCGCGGGTGGTGATCGGCGAGGCGCGGACCTTCCCGGGCGGGCGGGAGTGGCTCGCGGCGCACGGGGTGGAGATCGTGCTGGTCGACGACCCGGGGTGCGAGGCGCTGCTGCGGGAGTTCGTGGCGCGGAACCCCGGGCTGTGGCACGAGGACATCGGCGAGGAGTGAGCCGGCCCGACCGGTCCGGAAATCGGGGGAAATCCGGGACGCAAACCCTGCGCATTTCCCAACACCCGCTCGATATCCTGGACTTCAGGATGTGACGGGGCACGTCTGGTGGGATGCGGGGGTGGCGGGTGGACAGAGTCCTCTACGGTCGCGAGGCGGTGTTCCACGAGACGGGACTCGCGGCGCGGCTCATCGGGCTCCGCGGCGAGGACTTCGCCCGCGTCCCCTACGAGCACGGCGAGGATCCGCCCGTCGTCGTCTTCACCGGCGGGCGCGGCATGGGCAAGACCGCCCTGCTCAAACAGCTCCGCTCCACCTACAAGGGCGCCACCCCGCTCGCGATGATCGACTGCGCCCGGATCGAGCCGCCCGCCGACCACGGGCCCGGCTGGACCGAGCTCACCGGCGCGCTCGCCGAGCTCGCCGTGCAGCTGTCGCCGCGGGTGACCGGCGCCAAGTCCGTGCAGTTCCCGCGCCTTTCGCTGGGCCTGGTCGCGGTCGCCTCCATCAGCTGGAGCCACGAGGACGAGGAGCGGGCCCAGCGCGACCTCCAGCGGCTCGGCCCGGTGCTCTCCACCGTGGACGCCACCAAGGGCGCCGCCACCAACTGGGTCACCAAGGTCCTCACCAAGCTGGCCGCCACCTTCGCCGACGCCGCCGTCCCGCTGGCCGGGCTGCTCGCCGAGGCCACCGTGGAGACCGTCCTGGAGGAGGTGTTCGGCCGCTTCCACCAGAAGTCCGAAAGCTGGTACGGGAGTTACCGCAACGCCGGCGGCCGGGGCAAGGCCGGGCTCCAGCAGCTCGCCATCGACTTCGAGCAGGGCGGCCGACGCCGCCAGGAGGCCGAGGGCTTCCTGGTCGGCGCCCTCGTCGAGGACCTCGGCCAGGCCTACAAGGGGCTCACCCGGGTCGGCACCCGCCGCGGCCGGCCGGTGCTGCTCCTCGACAACGCCCACGTCGAGCTCGGCCGCCGGCTGGTCGAGCCGGTCCTGCGGGCCCGCCACGAGGGGCGCCGCGACAGGCTCGTCATCCTCGCCGCCTCCCGGCTCCGGCAGCACGAGGGGCTGCGGCACGCCCGCCGGCTGCGGCTGCCCGAGACCGCCCACCGGGCGCCCTGCGAGCGCGGCGGCGACATCACCTCCGGCATCCTCGCCGTCGAGCTCACCCCGCTCTCCGCCGCCCAGACCCAGGCCGCCTTCGACCGGCTCGACCCCTCCGGGCTCACCCCCGCCGACCTGGCCCGGGGCGTGCACCGGCTGACCGGCGGCCGGCCGCTCGGCGTGGCCCTGCTCGGCCTGGCCGCCGCCGAGACCCCGCGCGCCCGGCGGCCCCACCTCACCCCCGGCGCCCTGCTCGACCTGGACGTCGAGCTGCGCGAGGACGCCCACCCGGTGCCGGTCGCCCCGGCACTGCTCGCCGCGCTGCTCCCGCAGCCGCGCCTGGAGCCCTTCACCGTGCTGGCCGCCGCCCACGACGAGGCCTCGGCCCGGCTGCTCGCCCGGACCCGGCTGCACACCGAGTCCCGCGACGGCGACATGGCGCTGCGGGTCCGCGACCAGCTGCGCGCCGAGGACTGGCCGGAGGGCCCCGAGCACTTCGTCGCCGACCCGCTGCTGCGCGCCCTGCTGCTGCACCGGCTGCGCTTCGCCGACGGGGACCCCCGGCACGGGGCCTGGCGCGCGGTCCACGAGACCCTGCACCGGCACTACGACACGGCCGCCGTCCTGCCGTACCGGCTCTACCACGAGCTCGCCCTGGGCCGGGCCGAGGACGCCGTGGCCCATCTGCGAACCACCTTCCACGAGCCCGACGTGGTCGGCTGGCTGGGGCGGCTGCGGTTCATCGCCTCCGCGCCCCGGCCGCGCGACGCCGGGGCCGAGGGCCCCGACCCGCGCCGGGACGCCGCGCTCGGGCGGCGGACGCCGGACCGGCTGCCCGCCGGTCTCGACGCCGACACCACCGAACTCCACCTGTCCGTACGGCGCCTGCTGCACGCCGTATGGCTGCTCACCGATCCGCTCGCCCTGCCGGACGAGGACGTCACCGAGAAGCTGGCGCACGAGCTGCGCCAGCTGTCGGGGCGCCATCTGACCGGCAACAGCCCGCTGTGGGACGCGGCCACCTCCTGGCCGCGGGACATTCACGCCTGGCGGCGGCCCTCGCTGCCGCCCGGCCGCGAGGACGGAGTCTGAGGCCATGGCCAACCGGCTGCGCAACCGTTACCTCTACACCCCGAGACAGAAGCTGCTCGCCCTGCTGGTCGCGCTGGTCGTCCTCGGCGTGCCCCTGGGCTACGGGATCAACTCCTGGCTCACTCCGCAGGACCGTTCCTGCGCGGCGGGTGTCGCGCGCCCCGACGGTTCCGACGAGTGCGTCGGCGTCAACGGCGACGGCTACGCCTTCGGGGTCGCCGACCTCGCCGAGATCGCCGGGCTGATCCGGCGCGAGAACGAGACCCTCAAGCCCGACACGTACGCCACCGTCGCCGCCCTGCTCCCGCTGACCTCGACCGACCCGGGGATGCGGATCAAGGTCCTGCACGAGCTCCAGGGCGCCTACGCCCGCCAGTACCGGGCCAACCACGAGTCCAACAGCGAGACCCCGAAGATCCGCCTGGTGCTCGCCAACACCGGCAAGGGCAACGCCCACTGGGAGAACGCCGTCGACCGGCTCAAGCTCATGACCGGGGCGCCCGACCGGCTGCGCGCGGTCACCGGCGTCGCCACCTCCTCCACCGAGATACGCCAGGCGGTGGCGGCACTGACCGGCGCCGGCATCGCCGTCGTCGGCACCACCATCACCGCCGACGACATCGCCAACGGGCCCGGCGCCAACCGCTACCCCGGACTGGCCCGGGTCTCCCCCACCAACAGCGACGAGGCCAAGGCGCTGGCCCACTTCGGCCGGGTGAACGCCGCCAAGGCGCTGCTCGTCCAGGACACCCGCACCGGCGACCACTACACCGACACCCTGAAGGCGGCGTTCGCCGCCTCCCTCAAGGGCGCCCCCTACGAGCCGCAGCTGTTCACCTCGCCGCCGGACCCGACCGACGAGGGCACCACGGCCAACACCTTCCGGCAGATCACCCATCTCATCTGCGACACCCGCGCCGAGACGGTCTTCTTCGCCGGACGCCACACCCAGCTGCGCCAGTTCATCAACGCCCTGGGGGCCCGCGGCTGCGCCGAGCGGCCGTTCACCATCCTGACCGGCGACGAGGGCTCCTACCTGGGCGCCGACGCGCAGCTCAACCGCGCCGCCCTCAAGGGCCGGCTGACCGTGCGCTACGCCGCGCTCGCGCACCCCGACGCCTGGCGCCCCGCGCCCGGTCGGCCGGTCCCGGCGACGGGCGGCTCGACGGTCGCGTACCAGACCTTCACCGGCGACGTCGCGCGCGCCTCCGCGAAGCCGGTGGCGCTGGCCGACGGGCAGGCGATCGTCGCGTACGACGCGATGGCGACGGCCGTCCACGCGATCCGGCAGGCGACCCCGGACAAGGCCGCCTACCCGGAGCTCGCCGACGTCGTCTCGCAGTGGCCGCAGGTGAAGGGATCGCTGCGGGTGGAGGGCGCCGGCGGCTGGATCTGCCTGGACAACTACGGCAATCCGTACAACAAGGCGGTCCCGATCGTCGAGCTCGCCCAGGACGGCAGCCAGCGCTTCGTGGAGATCGCCTGGCCGGAGGGGAAGCCTCCGGCCGCCAGCTGCCTGCCGCCCCGGACGAACTGATCAGACGCCCGCGTAGGAGTGCTTGCTGGTGACGAAGATGTTCACGCCGTAGTAGTTGAAGAGGAAGCAGCCGAAGGCGATGAGCGCGATGTAGGCGGCCTTGCGGCCCTTCCAGCCGGCGGTCGCCCGCGCGTGCAGGTAGGCGGCGTAGCCGACCCAGGTGATGAAGGCCCAGACCTCCTTGGCGTCCCAGCCCCAGTAGCGGCCCCACGCGTCGCCGGCCCAGATCGCGCCGGCGATGATCGTGAAGGTCCACAGCGGGAAGGTCGCCGCGTTGACCCGGTACGCGAACTTGTCCAGGGTCGCCGCGGAGGGCAGCCGCTCCATCACCGAGGTGGTGAAGGCGCTCGGCTTGCCGCCGCCGGCCAGCTTGTTCTCGTAGGAGTCGCGCAGCAGGTACGCCGCCGTGGCGACGGCGCCGAGGAAGAGCACCGCGCCGCAGATGATGGCGGTGGAGACGTGGATCCACATCCAGTACGAGTGCAGCGCGGGCACGAGCTGGTCGCTGGAGGTGTACAGCACCGTGGTGGCCAGGCCGAGGTCCAGGAGGACGACGGTGACCAGCGGGAGGCCGATCCAGCGGACGTTCTTCTTCGCCGCGAGGAAGCCGAGGAACGCGCCGACCGCCACCGTGGAGAAGGTGGTGGAGAACTCGTACATGTTGCCCCAGGGGGCCCGCTGCACGGCCAGCGCCCGGACGACGACGCTGGTCGCCTGGATCGCGAAGGCGAGCACGGTCAGCGAGATCGCCATCCGGCCGTACAGGTCGCCCTTGACGGTGCCGCCGGCCGCGCCGGGGCCGTCCGGCACGTCCCGGGCGCCGGCCGCCGAGCGGACGACGACCTTCGGACGGTCCAGGACGGCGGTGCCGCCCGCCGCCGACCGCTCGGTGACCGACGGGGCCTTCCCGGCCTCGGGTCCGGTCAGCGCGGCGGCCGTGCGGGCCACCTTGCTGCGGCTGCCGAGCACCCACTCGGCGATGTAGAACAGGAAGGCCAGGGTGTAGACGGCCATCGAGGAGTAGATGAGCGTGTTGCTCAGCTGCGCCATGCTCTCGTTGGTGGTGGCGGCGAGATTCACTTCTCAGCCCCTTCGGCAGGTTCTTCGGAGGTGGGTTCCGGCGCGGTCGGCGCCTCGGTGGTGAGCGTGACCGCGAGCTCGGCCAGCTCCTCGGGCAGCTTGGCGGACTCGCTCCGGCCAAGACCTGCCATCTCGACGACGGTGACGCCGTCCTCGCCCCGGACGGCCCGCACCCAGACCCGGCGGCGCTGGATGAACAGCGAGCCGCTGAGGCCGAGGATCGCGGCGACCGCGCCCGCGAGGGCGAGGCCGTTGCCGGGCTGCTGGGTGATGGAGAAGCTGGCCCATTCCTTGATCTCCTTCTCGAAGGTGATCGAGCCCGCTCCGTCCGGCAGCGTCATGGTCTCCCCGGGCAGCAGCCGGTTGGCGCTGCCCGTACCGCCCTGGACCTTGAACTGCTTCATCTTGGAGGTGTCCAGCTGGTACACGTTCTGCGGCAGCCCGGAGTCCACGCGCAGGTCGCCGTGGTAGCCGGTGACGGCCATCACGGGGAAGTCGAGCGCCGGGAACTGCGAGAACATCTGCCCCTTGCCGGCACCGGCGAAGGTCGGCACGAAGAAGGCGTTGAAGCCGAGCTGCTCCTTCTTGCCGTTCTTGTCGCGGTAGCCGTCCATGACCTTGATCGCGCCGGTCGAGGTGACGTTGTTGTCGAAGGGCAGCAACGGGACGGCGCCGTGGTAGACGACCTTGCCCCGGCCGTCCTTGACGGTGACGACCGGCGCGTAGCCGTGGGCGATGAGGAAGACCTTGGCGTCGCCGACCTTCAGCGGCTCGTTGACGCGGATGATCGCCTTCTTCTCCGGCGAGCCGACCTCGGACCAGCGCACGGCCGCCTCGAAGGTGCGCGGGGTGCCGCGCTGGGGGCCGCTCTTCTCGTACGTGCCGGTGAAGCTGTCCAGGGTGAAGCTGAACGGCTCCAGCTCGTCGGTGCCGAACTGCGAGCCCGACTTGAAGTCGTCGTACTGGGTGAGCGTGTTGGAGAAGCCGTCGCCCTCGACGATCAGCTTGCCGCCCTCGGACTTGAACATCACGCCCCAGGCGAAGGCCACCAGCATGACGATCAGGGCGACGTGGAAGACCAGGTTGCCGGCCTCGCGCAGATAGCCCTTCTCGGCGGCGACGGCGTCCCCGGCGGCGTGCGCCCGGTAGCGGCGCTTCCTCAGCATCGCCAGCGCGGCCTCGCGGACCCGCTCGGGCTCGGCCTCGGTGCGCCAGGTCGTGTACGCGGGCAGCCGGGTGAGGCGCTTGGGGGCGCCCGGCGGGCGGCTGCGGAGCTGGCCGACGAACTGCCAGGTGCGGGGCACGATGCAGCCGATCAGCGAGACGAACAGCAGGATGTAGATCGCGGAGAACCACACCGAGCCGTAGACGTCGAAGAGCTGGAGCTTCTCGTAGATCGGCGTGAGCGTCTCGTGCGCCTCCTTGAAGGTGCGCACCTTCACCTCGTCCGCGCTGGTCTGCGGAATGAGGGAGCCCGGGATGGAGCCGAGCGAGAGCATGAAGAGCAGGATCAGCGCGACCCGCATGGAGGTGAGCTGGCGCCAGCACCAGCGGACCCAGCCGAGTGGGCCGAGGGAGGGACCGCCGATGACGGTCTCCTCCTTGGGAGCGGTGGAGAGCTGGGCCCCGGCCTCGCCGAGGGACTCCCGCTGCTCCGTCGTTTCGGTGTTGCTCATGTCGAAAACCCTCAGATCCCCACCGTGAAGCCGCTGGACCAGCCCTGCATGTCGGCCACCATGCTGTCCCACACTCCTGTGAGCAGCAGCAGACCGGTGACGATCATCATCGCGCCGCCGATCCGCATCACCCAGGTGTAGTGCTTCTTGACCCAGCCGAACGCCCCCAGCGCCTTGCGGAAGGCGACGGCGGTCAGGATGAACGGGAGCCCGAGACCGAGGCAGTACGCGACGGTCAGCAGCGCCCCGCGACCGGCGCTGGCCTCGTTGGCGGCGAGCGCGGTGACGGAGGCGAGGGTCGGGCCGATGCAGGGCGTCCAGCCGATGCCGAAGAGCGCGCCGAGCAGCGGGGCGCCGACGAGCCCGGTGACGGGCTTGCGGTGGAAGCGGAACTCGCGCTGGGTGAACCAGGGCATGAGGCCGATGAAGAAGACGCCCATGAGGATCATGAGCACGCCGAGGACCGTGGTGAGCGTCCCGCGGTACTCCTGGAGGGTGGAGCCGAAGTAGCCGAAGAGCGCGCCGCCGGAGACGAACACGATGGTGAAGCCGAGCACGAAGAGGCCCGCGCCCGCGGCCATCCGGCCGCGCCGGGCCTCGGCGAGGTCGGTGCCGGTGACGCCGGTGACGTAGCTCAGGTAGCCGGGGACGAGCGGCAGCACGCACGGCGAGAAGAAGGAGATCAGACCGCCGAGCACGGCGATGGGCAGGGCCAGCGGAAGGGCTCCGCTGAAGACCGTCTCGTTCACGTCGTCCCTCTCACTTCTCCGCGATCAAGGGGTCGATCATGGAGCGGAGCTTGGCCTCGTCGAGGGCCATCAGCGAGCGCGCGGCGACCTTGCCGTCCTTGTCCAGGACGACGGTGGAGGGGATGGCCTGCGGGTTGAGCGTGCCCTTGGGGAAGCCGCTCACGATGAGCTTGCCGGCCGGGTCGTAGAGGCTCGGGTAGGGCACCCCGTAGTCCGCCTCGAAGGCGAGCGCGGGCTGCTTGTTGGGGTCGCGGGTGTTGATGCCCACGAACTCCACGCCCTTCGGCTTGAGCTCCTTGGCGACCTTGGCGAAATGCGGTGCCTCGGCCCGGCACGGCGGGCACCAGGAGCCCCAGACGTTGAGGACGACGACCTTGCCCTTGAGGTCGGCGACGTCGAGCCGCTTGCCTTCCAGGGTCTCGCCGGCGAGGTCGGAGACCGGCTTGCGCTCGCCCTTCGCGACGGTGGAGACACCGCCCGTGTTGGTCACGAACCCGGTGTCGCCCCCGCCCCCGGACTTGCCGTTGGTGTCCGAGCTGCAGGCCGAGAGGACGAGGGCGGTCGTCACGGCTCCGACGGCGAGCAGGGTGCGTCGAGAGGCACGGCTAAGACTCATGTGAAAAAGTTTCGCATGGGCGTTTCGCGGATCTTGGGCACCCCCCTACGTGCCCAAGATGCCCCTTGTCAAGATCGCTTAAGCCGGCCTGAGGAACTCGTTCCAGCCGCCCGCCGGGGCCTTGCCGACCTCCAGGGTACGCAGCTTGGCGAGGATCTTCGGGTCCTGGACGTCCAGCCAGTCGCAGAACTGGCGGAAGGAGACGAGCCGGACGTCCTTCTTGCCGGCCATGCCCTTGAGGGCCTCCTCGACGGCGTCCATGTAGATGCCGCCGTTCCACTGCTCGAAGTGGTTGCCGATGTAGAAGGGGGCGCGGTTGGTCTCGTAGGCCCGCCGGAATCCGGACAGGTACGCCTCGGTGGCCTGCTTGCGCCAGCCCGGGTAGCGGGAGGGCATCCCCTTGGTGGAGTTCTTCGACTGGTTGGCCAGCATGTTGTAGTCCATCGAGAGGACCTCGAAGGAGTGCCCGGGGAAGGGCACGGCCTGGAGCGGCAGGTCCCACAGCCCGCCGCGCTTGACCGGCCACATCTGGCGCCCGCCCGGGGAGCTGGCGTCGTAGCGCCAGCCGAGCCGCTTGGCGGTGGGCAGCAGGTTGTCCTGGCCGAGCAGGCAGGGGGTGCGCCCGCCGACGAGCTCCTTGGTGTAGTCGAAGGGCAGCGGGTCGAGGTCGGTCCAGCCGGTGTTCGTCTTCCACTTGGTGACGAAGCCGACCGCCTGGTCGATCTCGCTCTGCCACTGGGCGGGGGTCCAGCGGGCGACGGTGCCGGAGCCGGAGCAGAAGTGCCCGTTGAAGTGGGTGCCGATCTCGTGGCCTTCGAGCCAGGCCTGGCGGACGTACTTCAGGGTCTGCTTGACGTGGTCGTCGGTGAGGTAGCCGATGTCGGAGGCGCCGACGCGGTTGTTCGGCGGGCGGTAGAGCGTGGCCTTCGACTCGGGCAGGAGGTAGAGCCCGGAGAGGAAGAAGGTCATCGCCGCGTCGTGGCTCTTGGCCAGTTCGAGGAAGCGCGGGAAGAGGCCGTTGCCGACCTCGCCGGCCCCGTCCCAGGAGAAGATCACGAACTGCGGCGGGGTCTGACCGGGTTCGAGCGGCACGGGCGCGTCGGGCTGGTTCGGCTGCTTGCCGGTGTCGGAGGTGGAGCCGTCGCCGATCAGCCGGCCCTGGTCCCTCGTGGGCGCGGGGGTGTCCGGGCCGCCCGAGACGTCGCCGCCCTTGCCGGGTCCGGAACGTCCGCCCTTGCCCTCGTCGTTACTCGTACATCCGGCGATACCGAGCGCGGCCGCGACACCCACCCCGGCCCCCAGCAGACCCCTTCGACTGATCCCGCGCATGACATCCCCATTCGCGCTGACGTATGACCTGACGTCATTCCAAACCGACAAACAGTGAGATGTCAGGAGGAACACGAAGGTTCCGGAAAACAGAACAAATATTTCAGGGCGGTCCGTGTGGTTGATCACTCCGGACCGCCCCGAACAATAGAGCGGAAAGGCTACGCCCCGAAGGCCTTGGCCTTACCCTTCACAGGCTTCGCACCGGCGCGCAGGTGCACCGGCACCAGATCCAGCGCCGGCTCGCTGTAGCCGACCGACACGATCGTGTCCCCTCGGTACGTGAACGAGGTCAGCGAGGCCAGCGTGCACTGCCGGCGCCGCGGGTCGTGCCACAGCCGGCGCTTCTCCACGAAGCTGCGCACGATCCAGATCGGCAGCTGGTGGCTCACGCACACCGCCTCGTGCCCGCGCGCCGCGTCCTTCGCCGCGTCGAGGGCGCCCATCATCCGGACCACCTGCTCCACGTACGGCTCGCCCCAGGACGGCTGGAACGGGTTGGTCAGGTGCTTCCAGTTGCCCGGCTTGCGCAGCGCGCCGTCGCCGACGCCGAAGGTCTTGCCCTCGAACACGTTGGCCGCCTCGATCAGGCGCCCGTCCGTGGCCAGGTCCAGGCCGTGGGTCTTGGCGATCGGCGTGGCCGTCTCCTGCGCCCGCTCCAGCGGCGAGGCCACCACGTGCGTGATGTCCCGGCCCGCCAGGTGCTCGGCGACCCGGTCGGCCATCTGCCGGCCCAGCTCGGACAGGTGGTAGCCGGGGCGGCGCCCGTACAGCACCCCGTCCGGGTTGTGGACCTCGCCGTGCCGCATCAGGTGCACGACGGTGATGTCGTCGGCGCTCACGTTCTCCTCGGGGCGGACGTCGCTCATGCCGTGGCCTCCGCGGCGGCGCGGGCGGCGGCGGGCAGCGCGGCGGCGATCCGCTCGACGGCCCGCTCGTCGTGGGCGGCCGACACGAACCAGGACTCGAACGCCGACGGCGGCAGGTAGACCCCGTCCGCGAGCATCGAGTGGAAGAAGGCGTTGAAGCGGAACGCCTCCTGCTTCTTCGCGTCCTCGTAGTTCCGCACCTCGGCGGAGGCGAAGAAGACCGAGAACATGTTGGAGGCGGTCTGGAGCCGGTGCGCCACGCCCTCCTTGGCCAGCGCGTCCGTCACCAGGCCCTGGATCTCGGCGGAGACCGCGTCCACCTTCGCGTACGCGGCGTCGTCGAGCAGCCGCAGCTGCGCGAGGCCCGCGGCGGTGGCGACCGGGTTACCGGACAGGGTGCCCGCCTGGTAGACCGGGCCCGCCGGGGCCAGGTGCCCCATCACGTCGGCGCGGCCGCCGAAGGCCGCCGCCGGGAAGCCGCCGCCCATGACCTTGCCGAAGGTCATCAGGTCCGGCCGCACCCCGTCCACGCCGTACCAGCCGGCCCGCGAGGTGCGGAAGCCGGTCATGACCTCGTCGGAGATGAACAGCGCGCCGTTCTTCTCGCAGGCGTCCTTCAGCCCCTGGTTGAAGCCCGGCAGCGGCGGGACCACGCCCATGTTGCCCGGCGACGCCTCGGTGATCACACAGGCGATCTCGCCCGGGTACCGGTGGAAGGCCTCGTGCACGGCCTCCAGGTCGTTGTACGGCAGCACGATCGTGTCGCCCGCCTGCGCGCCCGTCACCCCGGGCGTGTCCGGCAGGCCGAAGGTGGCGACACCCGAGCCCGCCGCGGCCAGCAGCGCGTCCACGTGCCCGTGGTAGCAGCCGGCGAACTTGACGACCTTGGCGCGGCCGGTGAAGCCGCGGGCCAGCCGGATCGCCGACATGGTCGCCTCGGTGCCGCTGGACACCAGCCGGACCTGCTCGACCGGCTCGACCCGCGCGACGATCTCCTCCGCCAGCGCGACCTCGCCCTCGCCCGGCGTGCCGAACGAGGTGCCGCGGGCCACCGCGTCCTGCACCGCCGCCGTCACCTCGGGGTGCGCGTGGCCGAGGATCATCGGCCCCCACGAGCACACGAGGTCGACGTACTCACGCCCGTCGGCGTCGGTGAGGTACGGACCGGTACCCGACACCATGAACCGGGGCGTACCGCCCACGGCACGGAAGGCGCGCACCGGTGAGTTCACGCCGCCGGGCGTCACGAGGGACGCGCGGTCGAAAAGCGTCTGTGAGACTGGGGCTTCGTATGAATACGGCACTGGGATCCTGACCTGCGAGTACGGAGGGATGGAGTGAGCATCCCCGGAATTACGCCGGGGCGGCGGTCCTCCGCGTCTGCGAAACTGGGGCGTCATAGGGATGGCTCACGGAATCCATGGTGTCAGAGGCCACGGCGTTCTTGCGGACAGGTGTTTCACCGTACGAACGTGGGGGAGGTCATTGTCACGATGATCGGGTCGCGCCGCGGAGACGCGCGGCCCGGAACAGCAGTCGGGTGGAGATATGCATCGCGGTGGCGGACCGGGCGAGGGGACTGACGACCTGGGTCCCGATCCTGTCCGGCGGGGGCGGCACCGGCGCAGGCGGGCCGAGGAGCCGAGGGCGAACGAGCCGCGGACCGGACAGCCCGGGGAGCAGGGAGCGGCCGAACGGAAGGCCGGGGAATCGCGGGGTGGCCGCTTGGGGGTGACGTACAAGTACTTCGGCGCGCCCGACGGCGCCACGGCGGCGCGGGTGCCGATCTCGATGCGCCCCGAGGAGCTCGGCGGCGACGAGCTCGGCATGGGCGGCATGTTCACCAAGATCAAGCCGGAGACCATAGCCGCGATGGTGCTCACCGGCATCCAGGGGATGCCGCTGCACAAGGTGCCCCCGCTGGAACTGGTCGTGCTGCACCCCGACTACGCGGTGGTGAAGCTGCCGATGACCGTGGTCGATCCGCTGCGCGCCATCGGCGAGGAGTCGGTCGGCGCCGCCGCCTTCATCTGGTCCACCGTCCCCGACCGCGGCGGCCCCCGGGACGCCTTCAACGTCTACCAGCTCCTGCACGAGTGGCAGGACTTCTCGGTACGGCTGCACGAGGCGGGCCACCAGCCGTACTGCCTGGTCTGGCCGTGACGCCGGTCCGGCCCTGACGCCGGTCGGGCTCTGACGCCGGTCGGGCTCTGACGCCGGTCGGGCCCTGATCCCTCGGCCCCTCGCTCGGGACCGGCCCCTCGGGACCGGTCGCTCAGGGTGTCCGGCGCGCCGCCTCGGCGGCGGCCCTCGCGCGCTCGGCCGCCAGCTCCCGGGCCGAGGCGAGCCGGTACGGCACGTCGACGACCACGACGTTCTTCATGAACAGCAGCCGGGTCTTGAGCCGCAGCGCGCTCTGGTTGTGCAGCGGCTGCTCCCACCAGCGCCCCACGACGTACTCGGGGATGACGACGGAGAGCACCGCGTCGGCTGACCGCTCGGGCGCGTCGCGGATGTACCGCAGCAGCGGCTGCACGATCGAGCGGTAGGGCGAGTCCAGCACCCGCAGCGGTACGTCGATGCCGTGGGCCTCCCAGGAGGCGCGCAGGGCCGCCGCCCGCTCGGCGTCCTCGGCGACGGTGACCGCCGTCAGCGTCGCCGGCTTGAGGGTCTTCGCGTACGACAGGGCGCGCAGGCTCGGCGCGTTGACCGAGGAGACCAGGACCAGGACGTGGTGGGCGGCGAGCGGCTGCGGCCGGGCGTCGGGGGCCACGGCCACCTCGGCGGCCACGGCGTCGTAGTGGCGGCGCACGCCCTTCATCCCGGCGAACAGCAGCGGCATCGCGATGACGACGATCCAGGCGCCGTGCGTGAACTTGGTGATCAGCACGATGACGAGGACGACCGCCGTCAGACAGGCCCCGAAGGCGTTGATGCCGAGCCGGCGCAGGATGTGCACCCGCTGGGCGGCCCCCTCGGGCGTGGCGAGTTCTCGCCGCCAGTGCCTGACCATGCCCGCCTGGGACAGGGTGAAGGAGACGAAGACGCCGATGATGTAGAGCTGGATGAGCCGGGTGAGGTTGGCGTCGAAGGCGATGATCAGGGCGATCGCGGCCAGCGCGAGCAGCAGGACGCCGTTGGAGTGGACGAGCCGGTCGCCGCGGTGCACGAGCTGCCGGGGCGCGAAGCGGTCGCGCCCGAGCACGGAGGCGAGCATCGGGAAGCCGTTGAAGGCGGTGTTGGCGGCCAGGATCAGCACACCGGCGGTGACGGCCTGGAGGGCGTAGAAGAGGACGTGCCAGTCGCCGAAGGTGGCGCGGCCGATCTGGGCGAGCGCGGTCGAGGTCGGGGTGCCGGGCGGCAGCCCGAGCTCCGTCGGGTCCTCGGCGACGTGCACCTGGTAGACCATCGCGAGCACGGTGATCCCGAAGAACATGGTCACCGAGAGGCCGCCCATCACCGCCAGCGTCGTGGCCGCGTTGCGGCTCTTCGGCTTCTCGAAGGCGGGCACGCCGTTGCTGATCGCCTCGACGCCGGTCAGCGCCGTGCAGCCGGAGGCGAAGGCGCGCAGCCCGAGCAGCAGGAGCGCGACGCCCGAGTAGGTGGACACCGCCTCGACGGGCAGGTCCGCCGACTCGGCGCGGATCGTCGCGCCGGTCGCCATGCGGGCCGCCGCGACCGCGAACATCACGTAGATCACGGTGATGAACGCGTAGGTGGGCAGGGCGAACCAGCGCCCCGACTCCCGCACCCCGCGCAGGTTGAGCCAGGCGAGCACGGCGACGAACACCACCGACATGAGGGTGGCGTGCCCGTCCAGCGAGGGCACGGCGGAGGTGATCGCGGCGACGCCGGAGACGACCGAGACGGCCACGGTCATCACGTAGTCGATGAGCAGCGCGCTGGCCGCGGTCAGCGCGGCGGTCGTCCCCAGGTTCTCGGCGGCCACGACGTACGCCCCGCCGCCGCCCGGATAGGCGTAGCAGGTCTGCCGGTAGGAGGCGACGACCACGAGCAGCAGGACGACGATCCCGATCGCCGCGTACCAGGCCAGATGGAGCACGGCGAGGCCGCCGAGGGCCAGGATCAGCAGGATCTCCTCGGTCGCGTACGCCACCGAGGAGAGCGGGTCGCTGCAGAAGATCGGCAGCGCCAGCCGCTTGGGCAGCAGGGTCTCGCCGAGCCGCGCGCTGTCCAACGGACGTCCGACCAGCAGGCGTTTCGCCACGCTTCCAGCTCTCATAAGTGCTGAAGTTAGGACGAATCGGATGTAATGCACGGAAGCCGCGCCCGCCGGCGCCCCGTACGAGGGGCCGCCGAAGGGCCGCCGCGCGACCGCCGAAGGACACGCAGGACCTCAGGACCTCAGCACCGCAGCACCGCAGCACCGCAGCACCGCAGCACCGCAGCACCGCAGCACCGCAGCACCGAAGGACTGAAGGACTGAAGGACCGCCGAACGACCCGCCCGAGGAAGGACCCGACACCGTGAGCACCACGCGCACCGCCCCCCGCCCGCCCGGCGAGCCCCTGCAGATCGGCGAGGTCGCCGCCCGCACGGAACTGCCGCTGCGCACCATCAGGCAGTACGAGGACAGCGGCCTCGTCGTCCCCTCCGCCGCCTCCGAGGGCGGCTTCCCGCTCTACACGGACGCCGACGTGGCCCGCCTGATGGTGATCCGCCGGATGAAGCCGCTCGGCTTCACCCTCGACGAGACCCGCGACCTGCTCACCGCCGTCGACCGCCTCGCCGCCGACGCCCCGGACACTCCCGACGAACTCGACCCGCCGACCCGCGCCGCCCTCGTCGCCCGCGTCCGCGGCTACGAACGCGCGGCGACGGAACGCGTGGCGGAGCTCCACGCCCAGCTGACCAGGGCGGAGGAGTTCGCGAACTCGCTGCGGGCGCGGCTGCCGTAGGGGCGGGGACTCGGGCGCGCCGGCTCAGGGCGCGCGGGGAGCGCCCAGGCGCTCGGGAAGCGCGGGCGCCCGGGAAGCGCGGGCGCCGGGCGCTCGGCGCTCGCGTTCGCGCCTCGGGCGCGCTCACGCGCGGGGCGGCGCCGGGTTTACGGCTCGCGGTCCTCCAGAGCCGCCGCCAGGTCCCGCAGGAAGCGGGCGCAGGCCGCCGGGCTCGGCGGGGTCTCCGGGTTCCAGGGCGCGAGCCGGGCGCCCGGCGGGACCGCGTGCGGCGGCACCGCGTTGGCCCGGCTGTCGAACAGCACAAGACCCGGCGCCAGCCCCACGGCGTGCTCCCAGTCGGTCGTCAGCCAGTTCGCGCCCGGCCCCGGACCCGGGTCCACGAACCGCACCCCCAGCTCGGCGAGGAGCGCCAGCTCCGGCCAGGCGTGCGGGCGCGCCAGGTGCACCTGCTCGGGCCCCGCACCGGACAGCGCCAGCACCGTCACATCCGCGCGGCCCGCCGCCGCCCGCACCGCCGCCTCCGCGTCGCCCACCCGCCCGGTGCCCCCCGGCGGCGCGCCCAGCGCGGACGCCAGCTCCCCGAAGCGGCCCACGATCGCCGGCAGTGACAGCTCCCCGCTCACCGAGAGCGCCGCCAGCGCCGTCCCCGACTCCGCCGCCAGGGCCTCGTCGACCGCGTACGGGCTCTTCCCGTCGTACGTCACGTCCACCAGCAGGTCCACCCCGCCCAGCGCCCGCAGCCGCGCCGCGTCCAGCGCCCGACCCGGCCCCAGGTACGGCACGCCCGCCGCCGCCAGACCGCCCGCCTTGACCGGATCGAGCGCCTCGCCGTCGTGCCCCGAGCCGTACACGGCGAGCGGCCGGACCCCCAGGTCCAGCAGCGCCGCCCCGGCCCGCACGTACGCCACCACCCGCTCCGGGGCCCGCCCCGCCGCCAGGGCCGCGCCCCGGTCGTCGGTGAACCCCCAGCCGCCCGTACCGTCCGCGTCAGCCATAGGACCGCTCCCTCCCCGGCCGGAAACCTCCGTCCCCGCCACCTTGAGACGGTTCCGGCGCGCGCACAAGAGGGCCTCCCGCCCCGGACCGCCCCGGGACTTTGGTCCCGGACCCCCCTGCCGAAAGACCCCCAGGGTGGTGTTAACTGAACGGGTCGGGAGGAAGCAGTAGGAATCGACAGCGCCGCGCGGGCGCGCACCCCCTGCCAGGGGCACGCCGCCGTCCGGCGCCCTCCGCCCTGGAGTCAGCCATGACGTTGCCCGGCCAGTTCTCGGACCCCCGCGTCCTCACCCTCTTCGGCCTGCTCGCCCTCTCCGCCGCCGTCTGGGTCGCCGTCGGCCTGCGCGCCCGCGCCCGGCGCGAGCGGGCCCGCACCCCGCTGGAGCGGATCTGGCACCCGCAGGAGACGGTCGCCCTCACCCCCGCCGAGGAGCTCGCCTTCGGCCAGGTCGTCTCCCGCCTCTCCCTGGGCTCGGCCGGCCGCCTCCGCTGAGCCCCCGACTGCCCGGCACTGAGCCCCCGACCGGCCCGCCCGAGCCCCGGTCGGCCCGCACCAGCCCTTGATCGGCCCGCCCGGACCGGCCACCATGCCCGGCATGACCGACGCCACCGGCCCGCGCCGGGACACCCGGGGCATCGTGGACGCCGCCGAGCTGCTCACCCGGGTCCGCTTCCGCCGCCGCTCCCCCGCCCCGCCGCTGCGCCCGTACCTGGAGCACTACTGGCTGATCGACTGGGACCTGAGCGCGCCGTACGCCTCCCGCGTCGTCCCCCACCCCTCGGTGAACGTCGTCTGCGAACGCGGCCCGGACACCGGCGACTCCGCCGTCCTGTCCGGCATCGGGACCGGCCTCTTCACGAAGACGCTGACCGGCACCGGCCGGGTCTGCGGCGCCCAGTTCCGCCCGGGCGGCTTCCGGCCCTTCGCCCCCGCGCGGCCGGCCGCCGAGTGGACCGGCCGGATCGTCCCGCTCGCCGAGGCGTTCCCGCTCGACGGGACCGCCGCGGCCGGCGCCGTCCTGTCCCCCGCCGACGACGACGCGCGCGTGGCCGCGCTCGACGCCCTCCTGCTGGCCCACGGCCCCGCCCCCGACCCGGCCGCCGACGAGGCGATGGCCCTGGTCGACCTGGTCCGCTCCGACCGCACGATGCGCCGCGTCTCCGCGCTCGCCCGCGCGGGCGGGCTCTCGCCGCGCTCGCTGCAGCGCCTGTTCGCCGCGTACGTCGGCGTCGGCCCGAAGTGGGTCATCCTGCGCTACCGCATCCACGAGGCCCTGGAACAGGCCGAGTCCGGCGCCGGGTCCGGGACGGGTGCCGGGCCCGGCACCGACTGGTCCCGGCTCGCCGCCGAGCTCGGCTACAGCGACCAGGCCCATCTCGTACGGGACTTCACGGCGACGGTCGGGGTGCCGCCGAGCACGTACGCCAAGGCGCTGTCAGTGGCGTGACCTAGGGTGCGCGCATGAGCGAACACAACGGCGGCACGGTCCGTCTGGAAGCCTGGTCGGACGCGGACTTCGACCTCCTGAAAGCCATGAACACGCCGGAGCTGATGGAGCATCTGGGCGGCCCGGAGACCGACGAGCAGCTCGCGGCCCGCCAGTTGCGCTACGAGCTGCTGAGCGCCGACCCCGGGCGCCCCGGGACCATGTTCCGGATCGTGCTCCTCCCGGAGGAGGTCCCGGCGGGCGCGATCGGCTTCTGGGAGCACCGCGAGGGCCCCTCGGAGCCGCCGGTGTACGAGACGGGCTGGACCGTGCTGCCCGGCTTCCAGGGCCGGGGCGTCGCCACGGCGGCGACCCTCGCGGTGGTGGAACGGGCCCGCGCGGAGGGCCGTTTCCCCCACCTGCACGCCTACCCGTCCACGGAGAACGCGCCGTCGAACGCGGTGTGCCGCAAGGCCGGCTTCACGCTCCTCGCGGAGCGCGAGTTCGAGTACCCCCCGGGCCGCACGATGCGCTGCAACGACTGGCGCCTGGAGCTCACTCCCCCCGGTGCTTCAGCGACCGGCTGAAGTGGAAGGCGACGATGTCGAAGCGCTCGCGCAGGTAGAAGCGGTGGGCCCCGGTGCGGTGGGTGCCGGAGTCCAGGTTGAGCTCGAAGCAGCCGGCCGCGCGGGCGTGCCCCTCCAGGTGCTCGACCAGCGCGTGCCCGACCCCGGACGACCGGCTGCCCTCGGCGGTCACCAGGTCGTCCACGTACAGCATCCGCACCGCGCTGGTGTTGTCGACGATCCGCCACCCGGCCACGCCCACGCAGGCCCCGCCCCCGTCGTACGCGGCGGTGAACCGCAGCCCCTGCGCGTGCCCCCGCGCGTACACGTCCCGGAAGAGCTCGGGCGTCAGGTGCGGCCGGAGCTCGCGCAGCACCGGCAGGACCTCGGTCTCCAGGCGGGGGTCGCCCGGCTCCACATCGATGATCTTCATGCCGGGACCGTACCCCGAGGGCCCCGCGGCGCCCCGGGACCGGCCGGAATTCCCTGGCCGAGCGGCCGCCCCGGTGCCATCCTGTCCCCGTGAACGGACCGGAGATCCAGATCAGTTTCGCCCCCGCCCTGCGCCTGTTCGTCGCGGCGGACCGCCGCGCGGGACACACCGCCGTGGCGACCGACGGCTCCTCCTCCCTCGGCCACGTCGTCGAGTCGCTGGGCGTGCCGCTCACCGAAGCCGGGCGGCTGCTCGTGGACGGACGCCCGGTCGACCCCTCGCACGTCCCCGCGGCCGGCGAGACCGTCGCCGTCGAGGGCGTCGCGCGCCCCCAGCCGGTCCCCGGTGCCCCGCTCCGCTTCCTGCTCGACGTGCACCTCGGCACCCTCGCCCGGCGGCTGCGCCTGCTCGGCGTCGACGCGGCCTACGAGAGCACCGACATCGGCGACCCGGCGCTGGCCGCGCGGTCGGCGAAGGAGCGCCGGGTGCTGCTCTCCCGCGACCGGGGGCTGCTGCGGCGCCGGGAGCTGTGGGCCGGCGCGTACGTCTACAGCGACCAGCCCGACGCCCAGCTCCGGGACGTGCTCGGCCGCTTCGCCCCGCCGCTGGCGCCCTGGACCCGCTGCACCGCCTGCAACGGGCCGCTGACCGAGGCCGACAAGGACTCCGTGCGCGAGCGGCTGGAGCAGGGCACGCAGACCACGTACGACGTCTTCGCCCAGTGCACCGCGTGCGACCGGGTGTACTGGCGGGGCGCCCACCACGCGCGCCTGGAGGCGATCGTCGCGGCCGCGCTCGCCGAGTTCGGCGCATCCGGCGAGCCCGGCGACTCCGGCGACCCGGCGCGGGGCCTCCCGGCGGCAGGGTGACGGGACGGGCCGGGGCCCGCGCGGCGCGCGCCGGACGGCGGCCCGGTCAGGGCCGCTCGGCGGTCAGATAGCGCTGGACGGTCGGCCCCAGCCAGGCGGCGACCTCCTCGCGCGACATCTCCACGGCGGGCGGCAGCCGCAGCACATAGCGGGCGAGCGCCATGCCGAGGATCTGCGAGGCAGCGAGCGCGGCCCGGCGCGGCGCCTCGGCGGGGTCGGGGCAGACGCCCCGGGTGATCGGCCCGAGCTGCTCGGCGAAGATCTCCTGCATCCGCTCGGTCCCGGCGGGGTTGGTGACGCCGACCCGCAGCAGCCCGGTGAGCACGTCGTCGCGCTCCCAGCGGTCCAGGAAGTGCTCGACGAGCACGGTCCCGACGTGCCGGGCGGGCAGCGAGCCGAGCTCGGGGAGCTCCAGCTCGAAGTCGGAGGCGGCGGCGAACAGCCCCTCCTTGTTGCCGAAGTAGCGCATGACCATCGACGGGTCGATCCCGGCGTCGCGGGCGATGGCGCGGATGGTCGCGCGCTCGTACCCCTCGCCGGCGAAGTGCTCGCGGGCGGCTTCGAGGATCGCGGCGCGGGTGGCGTCGGAGCGCCGGACGGTCGTCATGTCAACGACTGTAGGCCAACAGCCGTTGACACACCATCCCGGCCGGGTCCAGAATTGCCAACAAGCGTTGACCAACACGCGTTGGCCAACCGACGTTGACGTGCGCGAGCGGACTTCGACGGAGGCCCCCATGACCACCCGACCCCAGGACCAGCCCCGACCCCAGGACCAGCCCGACCCCGCCGACCCGGACGCCCTCGTCGTCGGCGCGGGCCCCACCGGCCTCCTCCTCGCCGGCGACCTCGCCGAGGCGGGCCTGCGGGTCACACTCATCGAGCGCAGACCCCCCGGCATCAGCAACCTCACCCGCGCCTTCAGCGTCCACGCCCGCACCCTGGAGCAGCTCGACGCCCGCGGCCTCGCCGACGAGCTGACCGCCACCGGCACCCCCGTCACCGATCTCCGCCTCTTCGGCCGCCTCTCCCTCGACCTGTCCGCCCTCCCCAGCCGCTTCCCCTACCTCCTCCTCACCCCGCAGTACGAGGTCGAGCGACTCCTCGAACGCAGGGCACGCGCCGCGGGCGTGGACTTCCGGTACGGGACGGAGCTCACCGCCCTGCGCCAGGACGCGCAGGCGACGACCGCCGACCTCGCCGACACGGAGACGGGCAGGGTCACGACCCCCCTCCGCGCCCGCTACCTGATCGGCACGGACGGCGCCCGCAGCTCCGTGCGCACCGCACTCGGACTCCCCTTCCCCGGCGCCTCCGTGATCCGCTCCATGGTCCTCGCCGACGTCCGCCTCACCGAGGACCCCGGCACCCTGCTCACCGTCACCGCCGCCGACGACGCCTTCGCCTTCATCGCCCCCTTCGGCGACGGCTGGTACCGGGTGATGGGCTGGGACCGCACCCACCAGGCACCCGACGACGCGCCCGTCACCCTCGACGACGTCCGCGCGATCACCCGCCGGGCGCTCGGCAGCGACCTCGGCATGCACGACGCCCGCTGGATCTCCCGCTTCCACAGCGACGAGCGCCAGTCCCCCGCCTACCGCGCGGGCCGCGTCTTCCTCGCCGGAGACGCCGCCCACGTCCACTCCCCCGCCGGCGGCCAGGGCATGAACACGGGCCTCCAGGACGCCGCCAACCTCTCCTGGAAACTCGCCGCCGTCCTGCGCGGCGAAGCCCGCGACCCCGAAGCGCTCCTCGACAGCTACCAGGCCGAACGGCACCCGGTCGGCGCCACGGTGCTGCGCAGCAGCGGCGCCCTGGTCCGCCTCGCCATGGCCCGCACCCCGCTCCAGCGCACCGCCCGCGCCCTCGCCACCCGCCTGCTCGGCGCCCTCCCGCCCGTCGCCGCCCGCGCCATGGGCCAGATCAGCGGCATCGGCATCGACTACCCGGCCGGAGCGCGCCGCGTCCCCGACGCGCCCTTGCGCGAGGGCCGCCTGTACGAGGCGCTGCGCGCCGGCGCGTTCGTCCTGGTCACCCCCGCGGGCCACCCGGACGCCCCGCTCCCGCCGACCGCACCGGTCACCGGCGCCCGCCTGGTCCGCGCCACCTGGGCCGACCCGACCCGCCAGGACACCGCCCTGGTCCGCCCGGACGGCTACGCGACCCCCCTACGGAACCGGAGGCCCCTGAAGACACCAGAAGACGCCTAGGGCCTGTCGTCAGACTCCCGCCTGAGAAGGGCATCCGCTGGGGCGGACGCCCCGCTGCCGCGTGACCAGTCGTCCAAGAAGTCCGGGCCGGTCAGGTTGACGAGGCCATCTCCTTAGGGCCGTAGAGGGCTGCGGTCTCGCCGGTCATCAGGGCCCAGTAGCGGTCGCCAAAGGACCAGTGCCACCACTCGGTGGGGTAGTTCACGAGCCCCACGGCGGTGAGCACGGAACCAAGCAGCTCCCGATGGGCACGGGCCTCCGTGCTGATGTTGGCGGCGTGGGTATAGCAGGCGCCCTCGCTCTCCTCGGGGTCCGCGTTCATCCGGGTGCCCAGGTCCAGCTCGCGCCCCTCGGCGTCAGCCAGGGTGAGGTCCACGGCCGCGCCGGCGCTGTGCGGAGCGATCCCGGGCGGTGATACGTACCGACTCGCCGCCGAGTGGATCTGTTCGGCGGACCAGTCAGCGTGGATGGCCCGCAGCTGACTGGCGTACTCCTCGAAGTACACGAGCTGGAGCGAGGGCGGCCGGTATCCCTCGACGAACAGCAGCCGCAGGCCCTGCGGGAGCAGCTCCTGGGCCTTCTTCAGCCGCTCCAGCACACCTTCCCGCAGATAGGCGAAGGCATCCGCTGGGTCCTGCTTGCGCGAATCGACCAGCAACGAGCCGTCCCGGCGCACGTCTACGAGACGTTCACCGCACTCCGCGACGGGTATGGCGGCGACCTTCGGATCCGACATCAAGACGATCTCACTCATGACGCCATGATCTCGCGGCACTCACCCGGAGAACCTCTCCGGTCACAGCACTAGAAGACGTACGGATCCCCCGTGGCGAGCACCAGCACCCGGTGCCGGTCGTTGCGCGGGTTCCGGTCGGCGACACCGTCCCGCCAGGCGGTCCGGATGTCCACGGTCAGCTCGTCCGGACGGCCCGCCGTGCGCAGGTCCAGGGCGAGCTCGCCGACCGCGCCCGCCGCCCGCAGCGCGCCCGTACGGCAGGACACCACCCGGTCGCTGCTCCACAGACAGGCCGGCGGCAGCTCCTGGCCGCCCGCCATGGGCTCCGAGAAGGCGAGCCGGACGGTCGCCTCGGGCACGTTCGCCGGACCGTGGTTCTCGCTGACCAGCCACACCCCCAGCCGCCCGTCCCACAGCGAGACATGCCCGTGGTGGGCCAGGTCCGCCTCCGCCTCGGGCCCGGCGGCGCCGGCGCCGCCGCCCGTACCGACCACCAGGGCAGCGGCGAGAGCCGCGCCCAGCAGGGCCTTGCGCATCGCACTCATGCCCAGAAGATACCGAGAAATACCCTTATATTCTGATTAACCGTCAGCCGCGTGTCCCGTGACACCCTTCCCCCATGCTCCTCGCCCGCTCCGCCGCCCTCTTCCTCGTCGCCGCCCTCTTCGAGATCGGCGGCGCCTGGCTCGTCTGGCAAGGCGTCCGCGAACACCGCGGCTGGATCTGGATCGGCGCCGGCGTCCTCGCCCTCGGCCTCTACGGCTTCGTCGCCACCCTCCAGCCCGACGCCGAGTTCGGCCGCATCCTCGCCGCCTACGGCGGCGTCTTCGTCTCCGGCTCCCTCGCCTGGGGCATGGTCGCCGACGGCTACCGCCCCGACCGCTGGGACGTCATCGGCGCGCTCATCTGCCTCGCCGGCATGGCCGTCATCATGTACGCCCCGCGCGGACGCTGACCCCGCCCCGCCTATCCTGACCGGGCGATCGACCCGCAATCGACCACACGCGCGAGGAGCACGTCATGACTGCCGCCGGTACCCCCATCGCCGTCGTCACCGGAGCGAGCAGCGGAATCGGCGCCGCCACCGCCCGGCAGCTCGCCGCCGCCGGCTACCGCGTGGTCCTCACCGCCCGCCGCAAGGACCGCGTCGAGGCCCTCGCCGCCGAGATCAACGACGCCGGCCACCAGGCCACCGCCTACGCCCTCGACGTCACGGACCGCGCCGCCGTCGACGAGTTCGCCACCGCCTTCCGCACCCTCGCCGTCCTCGTCAACAACGCGGGCGGCGCACTCGGCGCCGACCCCGTCGCCACCGGCGACCCCGAGGACTGGCGCCGGATGTACGAGGTCAACGTCCTCGGCACCCTCCACATCACCCAGGCCCTGCTCCCCGCCCTCACCGCGAGCGGCGACGGCACCGTCGTCGTCCTCTCCTCCACCGCGGGCCACGCCACCTACGAGGGCGGCGGCGGCTACGTGGCCGCCAAGAACGGCGCCCGCGTCCTCGCCGAGACCCTCCGCCTGGAGATCGTCGGCACCCCGGTCCGGGTCATCGAGATCGCCCCCGGCATGGTCAAGACCGACGAGTTCGCCACCACCCGCTTCCGAGGCGACACCGAGAAGGCCGCCAAGGTCTACGCGGGCGTGGCCGAACCCCTCACCGCCGACGACGTCGCCGACACCATCACCTGGGCCTGCACCCGCCCCCCGCACGTGAACATCGACCTCCTGGTCGTCCGCCCCCGAGCCCAGGCCTCCAACACGAAGGTCCACCGCGACCTCTGACGGGCCCGGCCCACCCGCACGAGCGAGCCGCCCCGCTCAGCCCTTCACACAGATGACCTGCTTCAGCTTCGCGACCACCTCGACGAGATCCCGCTGCTGCTCGATGACGCGCTCGATCGGCTTGTAGGCCCCCGGGATCTCGTCCACGACACCGGAGTCCTTGCGGCACTCCACGCCCCGGGTCTGCTCCTCCAGGTCCCGTGTCGAGAAGTGCCGCTTGGCCGCGCTCCGGCTCATCCGGCGACCAGCGCCGTGCGAAGCCGAGTTGAAGGAGGCCACGTTGCCCAGGCCCTTCACGATGTACGAACCGGTGCCCATCGAGCCCGGGATGATCCCGAACTCCCCGGAGCCGGCCCGGATCGCGCCCTTACGGGTCACGAGCATGTCCATGCCCTCGTACCGCTCCTCCGCCACGTAGTTGTGGTGGCAGGAGATGACCGGCTCGAAGGCCACCTTCGCCTTGCGGAACTCGCGCCGCACGACCTCCTGGAACAGCGCCATCATGATCGAGCGGTTGTGCGTGGCGTACTCCTGCGCCCAGAACAGGTCGTTGCGGTAGGCCGCCATCTGCGGGGTGTCCGCGACGAAGACCGCGAGGTCGCGGTCGACCAGACCCTGGTTGTGCGGCAGCTTCCGCGCCTCGCCGATGTGGTACTCGGCGAGCTCCTTGCCGATGTTCCGGGATCCCGAGTGCAGCATGAGCCACACCGAATCGGATGAATCGATACAAAGCTCCACAAAATGATTGCCGGATCCCAGCGTCCCCAGTTGCTTCTCCGCCCGCTCCCGCCGGAACTTCACCGCGTCCGTCACCGTGTCGAAGCGCGACCACAGCGCGTCGAACCCCGCCGTCGGGAACTGGTAGAGCCGGCCCGGGTCCACCATCTCGCGGTGCAGGCCACGGCCCACCGGGATGGCCTGCTCGATCTTCGAGCGGAGCCGGGACAGGTCGCCCGGCAGGTCGTTCGCGGTCAGCGAGGTCTTCACGGCGGACATGCCGCAGCCGATGTCCACGCCGACCGCCGCCGGACACACGGCGCCCTGCATCGCGATCACCGAGCCGACCGTCGCGCCCTTGCCGTAATGCACGTCCGGCATCACCGCCAGGCCCTTGATCCACGGCAGCGTCGCCGTGTTGTGGAGCTGCCGCATCGCGCCCTCGTCGACCGACGCCGGGTCGGTCCACAGACGGATGGGGACCTTCGCGCCCGGCACCTCTACATACGACATAGCCCCTCAATTCAACGATAAAGTCTGATAGCGCAAAAACCGGAGCACAAGCCCGTACAGGTGACTACGGACCGGCATCAACAGCGGCGCGTGCGATAGACATTGTGTTCATCGCCCCGTGCGGAGCGACAAACGGTTTTCCGGGGATGCCTCCGGGAGAAGGGAGCTGGGATCGTGCAGCGGAAGGCGTACGGATCCGGCCGGACCAGGCCCGCCGTCCTCACCGCGACCGCCGTCGTCCTCGGTCTCGGCCTCGGCCTCGGGCTGAGCGGCTGCACCTCCGGGCCCGCCGCGGACGTGGCGGCCGTCGACTCCAAGGCGGGGCCCGCCTCCGCCGTCGCGCCCCCGGGCCGCTACCGCACCCTCTTCGAGCCCTGCGGCGCCGTCCCCCAGGCCACCCTCAAGGACCTGCTCCCGGGCGCCGCCGCGCTGCCGGAGGCCGAGCGCGAGCGGGCCTACCGGGGCACCGCCGCCGTCACCTTCGACACCGACCGCCGCGTCGGCTGCGCCTGGAAGGCCGACTCGCCGGACGTGGCGCACCGCCTCACCCTCGACATCGAGCGGGTCGTCTCGTACGACCCCGCCGTCAGCGACGACGACCGGGCGCAGGAGGTGTACGCGAAGAAGCAGACGGCGGCGGGGGTTCCGCTGACCGCCCCGACGACGCCCCCGGCGACCACGCCGGCGACGGCCCCGCCCGCGACGGCCCCGCCGGGCGGCGCGCACGGTCCGTCGTCGCTGGCCGCGTCGGGGAAGCCGCCGACGGGTCCGGCCACGGCCGCCACGAACGCCGCGGCCCCGCCGACGACCCCCGCGACGCCGCCGCCCGCGACGTCGACGACCGGTCTGGAGCCGCGGATGCTGAGCGGTCTCGGGGATGTGGCGTTCGTCGACGACGTCCTGACGACGACCGGTCCGGCGGGCTCGAAGCGGCTCGTGAGCGTGGTGTTCCGCACATCGAACGTGATCGTGACGGTCACGTACGAGGAGCAGTCGACGTCGTCGGCGGAGCCGCCGGACAGCGGGGAGCTGCAGGAAAAGGCCCGGAATCTGGCTCGGCTGCTCGCGGAGCGGCTGGAGGAGTAGCGGTCCGGACCCGCTCCGTGAGCGGGTCCGGACCACGTAACGTGTCGGGGTACCCCGGCCGCCGGCCGCCCGGTCCGTGTGCGCGTCCGCGTGCGTGCGGGCCCGTACGACAAGCGACTGAAGGAACCATGCAGCGATCCGCCTCGCGCCTCTCCCGTGTCCTCGCCTGTGCCGCCGTCCCGGTGATGCTGGTCGCCGCGGGCTGTTCGTCCGGTTCGGACTCCGCCGACAAGGGGTCCGGTTCGTCGGGGGCGGGCGAGTCCTCGTCCTCGGCGTCCGCGACGCCGAAGCCCACGCCGACGAAGACGGTGGAGGCGGCGCGGTTCGCGAAGCTGCCGGACGTGTGCAAGGCGGTGTCGGCGAAGACGGCGGCGAGCCTGGTGCCGAAGGCGAAGGCGAAGAACGGCACGGCGGCGGAGTCCAGCGACGTGGCGAGCCGGGGCGGCTGTTCGTGGAACGGTCTGGACGACAAGGGCGTGAAGGGTTCGCAGTACCGCTGGCTGGACGTGTCCTTCTACCGTTACGAGTCGGATGTGACGCTGGGCAGCGGTCAGGACCGGGCGGCGGAGAACTTCGCCAAGGAGCTGGCCAAGGTGCAGGGCACCCAGGGCGCGAAGAAGCTGGCGACGGCGGAGACCGCCGGGGTCGGCGACCAGGCGAGCACGGTGACGTACCAGCTGCGGAAGACCGACGAGGACTTCACGTACGCGTCGGTGGTGGCGCGGACGGGCAATGTCGTGGTGCTGCTGTCGTACAACGGTGCCGGGTACGCGGGCGCGGACGCCCCCTCGGGGAAGACGATCTCCGAGGGTGCGGTGCGGGCGGCGAAGGAGGCCGTGGCGGCGGTCGCGGCGGCCAACAAGTAACGATTCAGACGGTTTTATGACGGGTCCGGCCCTCCCCAGGGGGTCGGGCCCGTCGTGCGTGTGCCACGCTGTGCCCGCGAGTTGTCGTTCGACGGGAGGGGATCGCGGGTGGCCGCGATGCAGCTGACACGGACGCACCGAATACTCATCGGCATGGTCGTGGCCGGTGCGGTGCTCATCGCCGGGATCGGTTTCGCCGGCTCGTACGCCGCCGTGCGCGAGCTCGCGATCGACAAGGGCTTCGGCACCTTCTCGTACTTCTTCCCCATCGGTATCGACGCGGGCATCTGTGTGCTGCTGGCGCTGGATCTGCTGCTGACGTGGCTGCGGATCCCGTTCCCGCTGCTGCGGCAGACGGCGTGGCTGCTGACGGCGGCGACGATCGCGTTCAACGGTGCGGCGGCGTGGCCGGATCCGCTGGGTGTCGGGATGCACGCGGTGATCCCGGTGCTGTTCGTGGTGGCGGTCGAGGCGGCGCGGCACGCGGTGGGCCGGATCGCGGACATCACGGCGGACAAGCACATGGAGGGGGTGCGGCTGACGCGTTGGCTGCTGTCCCCGGTGCCGACGTTCCGGTTGTGGCGGCGGATGAAGCTGTGGGAGCTGCGGTCGTACGAGCAGGTGATCAAGCTGGAGCAGGACCGGCTGATCTATCAGGCGCGGCTTCAGGCGCGGTACGGGCGGGCGTGGCGGCGGAAGGCGCCGGTGGAGGCGCTGATGCCGCTGCGGCTGGCGAAGTACGGGGTGCCGCTGGCGGAGACGGCGGCGGCGGGTCTGGCGGCGGCGGGGGTGGAGCCGGTGCTGTTGCCGCCGGCGCCGCAGCCGCTGCCTCAGCAGTTGCCGCAGCACTTCCCCCAGCCGCTTCCCCAGACCGCGCCCCCGACCCAGCCCCAGCAGGGGCACGTGCAGCCGGTTCCGCAGGCGGAGGCCGCCGCTCCGGTGCAGCAGGCGCAGGGTCCGCAGCAGGCGCTGGGGCCCCAGCAGGCGCCGGGTCCGCAGCAGGCGCAGCAGCCCCAAGGGCCGCAGGAGAGCCAGTGGTTCGCGGCACAGCACGTGTCGCCGGAGGCGTACCAGGGTTCGTACAACCCGCAGATCGTGGAGGGGCTGGAGCCGACGGCGGTGCCGATCCCGCAGGGCCCTGAGGACGTTCCGCCGCCGGGTCCGGAGGAGTTCGAGGAGTACTCGGAGTTCGTGGACGAGGAGCCTTCGGGTGTCGGGTCCGACGAGCCCGACGAGCCCGAGGAGTTCGTGGACTCCGACGCGTTCACGGAGGCCGCGTACAAGGCGATGTGGGACTTCCTGGAGGAGAACCAGGAGTTCCCGACCTCGGAGCAGCTCGACATAAGGCTGAGCGACTTGTACGGGGTGACGCATCCGCGGAGCGCGTCGCTGCTGCGGGAGCTGACGCCGCGGCTGCGGCAGCGGATCGAGCAGGAGTGGGCGGAGACGCACACCCCGTAGGCGCACACCCTGTGGGCGTACACCTCGTAGGCGTACACCCCGTAGGCGCACACCCCGTAGCCGTACGCGCCGTCAGCTCCGCGCCTTGCGGCGGGCCTTCACGGTCTCGCCGTATCCGGCGAGGACGGCGCCGAGGGCGAAGAGGACGAGGTAGCCGGCGGTGGGGATGTCCCACCAGTTGTGGAGGAGGCCCCAAGGGCGGTCTCCGAAGAGGCGTCCTCCGGCGCCGAGTCCGCCCTGGGCGAGGGTGATCCAGCCGATGACGGTGAGGGCTTCGTTCTTCATGGCTCCACGGTCTCGTGGCGGGTGGTGGTTCTCGTCGTGCGCGCGGTGGATCCGGCCCTCCGCCGAAGGATGCAGAGGAAGACGCGGAGGGCGCGAAGGAGACGTGGCCCGGGACGCGCGAAGGCCGCCGCCCCGTGGTGCGGGCGGCGGCCTTCGCGCGTGCGTCAGGCGCCGAGGAGCTTGCGCACCCGGTCCGCGCCGACGGCGAGGAGCAGGGTGGGCAGGCGCGGGCCGGTCTCGCGGCTGACGAGCAGCTTGTAGAGCAGGGCGAAGAAGGCGCGCTGGGCGAGCTTCAGCTCGGGCGTCGGCTTGGCCTCGGGGTCGAGTCCGGCCATGACCTTCGGGACGCCGTAGACGAGGGTGGTGAGCCCGTCGAGCGACCAGTGGGTGTCGAGGCCCTCCAGGAGCAGGCGCAGCGACTCGCGGCCGTCGTCGTCGAGGGAGCCGAGGAGCTCGGTGTCGGGCTCCTCGCGGACGATGGTGCGCTGGTCGGCCGGGACCTGGTTGGTGATCCAGCTCTCGGCGCGGTCGAGGCGCGGGCGGACCTCGTCGAGCGAGGCGACCGGGTTCTCCGGGTCGAGCTCGGTGAGGATGCGCAGGGTCTGCTCGTCGTGTCCGGCGGTGACGTCCACGACGGAGGCCAGCGTCCGGTACGGCAGCGGGCGGGGCGTCCGGGGCAGCTCGCCGGCGGCCGTGCGGGCGGCGCGGCTGTGCGCGGCGGCGTCGGCGGGGAGCACGGTGCCGTCGGCGACCTTGGCCTCCAGCTTGTCCCACTCGTCGTAGAGCCGCTGGATCTCCTGGTCGAAGGCGATCTTGAAGGACTGGTTGGGCTTGCGGCGGGCGTAGAGCCAGCGCAGCAGCTGGGGCTCCATGATCTTCAGGGCGTCGGCCGCGGTGGGGACGCCGCCCTTCGAGGAGGACATCTTGGCCATGCCGCTGATGCCGACGAAGGCGTACATGGGGCCGATGGGCTGGACGCCGTCGAAGACCTCGCGGACGATCTGGCCGCCGACGACGAAGGAGGAGCCGGGCGAGGAGTGGTCGACGCCGGAGGGCTCGAAGATGACGCCCTCGTAGGCCCAGCGCATGGGCCAGTCGACCTTCCAGACCAGCTTGCCGCGGTTGAACTCGCTGAGCTTGACGGTCTCGGCGAAGCCGCAGTTGGTGCAGGTGTAGGCGAGCTCGGTCGTGTCGTCGTCGTAGGACGTGACGGTGGTGAGGTCCTTCTCGCACCGGCCGCAGTAGGGCTTGTACGGGAAGTAGCCGGAGGCGCCGCCGGAGCCGTCGTCCTCGGCGGCGGCGCCGGAGCCCTCCTCGGCCTCCAGCTCGGCCTCGTCGAGGGGCTTCTGCGACTGCTTCTTCGGGGCCTTCTTCGTCCGGTACTGGTCGAGGATGGCGTCGATGTCGCCGCGGTGCCTCATGGCGTGCAGGATCTGCTCGCGGTAGGCGCCGGCGGTGTACTGCTCGGTCTGGCTGATGGGGTCGTAGTCGACGCCCAGCTCGGCGAGCGACTCGACCATGGCGGCCTTGAAGTGCTCGGCCCAGTTGGCGTGGGGCGAGCCGGCGGGGGCCGGGACGGAGGTCAGCGGCTTGCCGATGTGCTCGGCCCAGGACTCGTCGATGCCCTCGATGCCGTTCGGCACCTTGCGGTAGCGGTCGTAGTCGTCCCAGGAGATGAGGTGGCGGACCTCGTGGCCCCGGCGGCGGATCTCGTCGGCGACCAGGTGCGGGGTCATGACCTCGCGGAGGTTGCCGAGGTGGATGGGGCCGGACGGGGAGAGGCCGGAGGCGACGACGACCGGTTTGCCAGGCGCACGTCGCTCCGACTCGGCGATGACCTCGTCCGCGAAACGGGAGACCCAGTCGGTCTCGGTGCTGCTCTGAGCCACGGTCGGTACGTCCTTCTTCCTGGATTCCTGGATTCTCTGATGCCTGAGAACGCCTTGCAGCCTTGCTTCAGTCATTGTCCCAGACGGAACGGCGCGCTCCGAGGTTGTCCACAGGCGTGGAAAACACGTTGCTGCCCCGTGGGACACTTGACAAGCGAAATAGTCCACCGGACGTCCTCCGGACAGCCCCTACAGGAACGGAAGCTCATGGCCTCGGTCCCTTCCCTCGCTTCGACCGTGCAGCAGCGCCTCGCGGACGGCCTCTCGGCGGCTCTGCCGGACGCCGGGTCCGCCGACCCGCTGCTGCGACGAAGCGACCGGGCCGACTTCCAGGCCAACGGGATCCTGGCGCTGGCGAAGCGGCTGAAGGGCAATCCGCGTGAGCTGGCGACGCAGGTCGTGGCGGCGATCCCGGAGAACGACGTGCTGAAGGAGATCGAGGTCTCGGGCCCCGGCTTCCTGAACATCACGGTGACGGACGAGGCGATCGTCCGGACGCTGGCCGCGCGCGCGGCGGACGCCCGGCTGGGCGTGCCGTTCAACCCGGCGGCGGGCACGACGGTGATCGACTACGCGCAGCCGAACGTGGCGAAGGAGATGCACGTCGGGCACCTGCGGTCGGCGGTGATCGGCGCGGCGATGGTCGAGATCCTGGAGTTCACGGGCGAGACCGTGGTCCGGCGCCACCACATCGGCGACTGGGGCACCCAGTTCGGGATGCTGATCCAGTTCCTGATCGAGCACCCGCACGAGCTGGACCACGCGGCGGACGGCGAGGGCGCGGAGGTCTCCGGCGAGGAGGCCATGTCGAACCTGAACCGGCTGTACAAGGCGTCCCGCGCGCTGTTCGACTCCGACGAGGAGTTCAAGGCGCGGGCGCGGGCGCGGGTCGTGGACCTTCAGGCGGGCGACGAGGAGACGCTGGCGCTGTGGCAGCGGTTCGTCGACGAGTCGAAGATCTACTTCTACTCGGTCTTCGACAAGCTGGACATGGACATCCGGGACGTCGACGTGGTCGGCGAGTCCGGGTACAACGACATGCTCCAGGAGACCTGCCGGCTCCTGGAGGAGTCGGGTGTCGCGGTGCGCTCGGAGGGCGCGCTGTGCGTGTTCTTCGACGACGTGAAGGGCCCGGACGGCAACCCGACGCCGCTGATCGTGCAGAAGTCGGACGGCGGCTTCGGCTACGCGGCGACGGACCTGTCGGCGATCCGCGACCGGGTGGGCAACCTGAAGGCGTCGACGCTGCTGTACGTGGTGGACGCGCGCCAGTCGCTGCACTTCAAGATGGTGTTCGAGACGGCCCGCCGGGCCGGCTGGCTGAACGACGAGGTGAAGGCCGTGCAGCTGGCCTTCGGCACGGTCCTCGGCAAGGACGGCAAGCCGTTCAAGACCCGTGAGGGCGAGACGGTGCGGCTGGTGGACCTGCTGGACGAGGCGATCGACCGCGCGTCGGCCGTGGTCCGCGAGAAGGCCCAGGACCTGTCGGAGACGGAGATCGCCGAGCGGGGCGCCCAGGTGGGCATCGGCGCGGTGAAGTACGCGGACCTGTCGACGTCGGCGGCGCGGGACTACAAGTTCGACCTGGACCAGATGGTCTCGCTCAACGGCGACACCTCGGTGTACCTGCAGTACGCGTACGCGCGGATCCAGTCGATCCTGCGGAAGGCGGGCGAGCGCGAGCCGGCCGCCCACCCGGAGCTGGAGCTGCACGCGGCGGAGCGGGCGCTGGGCCTGCACCTGGACTCGTTCGGCGAGCTGGTCCAGGAGACGGCCGCGGAGTACGCGCCGCACAAGCTGGCCGCGTATCTGTACCAGGTGGCGTCGCTGTACACGACGTTCTACTCGGAGTGCCCGGTCCTGAAGGCCGACACCCCGGAGCAGGTGGAGAACCGCCTGTTCCTGTGCGACCTGACCGCCCGCACCCTGCACCAGGGCATGGCCCTGCTGGGCATCCGGACGCCCGAGCGCCTCTGACCTGACGGGCCCCGGGCCCCCGCCTGGGCCCGCCGGGGCCTGGGGCGTCACTGGTTGACGACCCAGGCCCCCTTCTCCGGCCAGTAGCCGAAGACGGGGCGCCCGGCGATGGCGGTGGTGCGGAACAGCTGCCCGCCGTCGTCCACCCGGATCGTCCCGTGCCGCTCGCCGCTGCTCCAGGCGAGCTCCAGGTACCAGGAGGCGGCGGTCTCCTCGGTGTGCACGTCCAGGTTGAGGACCTGCGGGTCGCCGGTGGACACCTTGTACGGGAAGTCCTTCGCGGGCACCACCCGGTCGCCGTCCTGCCCGGCGACGGGCTTGAGGTAGGGGCGCGGGGCGTCGAGGTCGACGTCGAAGGTCTGCGGGGTGACGCCGCTGCCGCAGCCGTCGCCCATGGAGTACACGGTCCCGGCCTGCGGTTCGCCGCGCTGGGCGACCCGCACGTGCAGTCCGGTGAGGACGACGGGCGCCTGGGTGCCGCCGGTCACGGTGAGCTGGAGCTGCATGTGCCCGCCGTCGGTCCCCCCGAGCGCGCGGGCCCAGGCGCGGCTGTCCTGGGGCGGGGGCGGCGGCGGCACGTGGCCGGGCCGCTGGTCGAGCACGTAGTACTCGCCGCAGGGCTCGGCCCAGTTGTACGAGCTGATGCCGACGCTCAGCGGCGCGGGCGACGCCCCGGTGTCCGGGGGCCCCGCCGCGCCGGCCGTGCCGCCCGTGTCGTCGCCGCGGTCGACGAGGAGGGCGACGGGGACGGCGAGCGCGACGACCCCGAGGGCGGCGAGGGCGACGAGCAGCCGCTTCCGCGCCCGGGAGGGAGCTTCGGCCCCACCGGCCACATCCGCATCAGCGACCGCGACCGCGACCGCGTCCGCAGCCGCGTCCGTACGCACATCCGACCCGGCCTCGGCCCCCGCTTCCGCCTCGGCGTCGCCGCCCACGGCCTCGACCGCGTCCCCGTCACGCTCACCGTCCCGCTCACCGTCCCGCCCCCGCCCCCGCCGCGCCTCGTCCGCGAGGATCCAGGCCCGGTGCAGCGCGACGAGCTCCTCGCGACCGGCGCCGCAGAGCCGCCCGAGGCGCTCGACGGGGGCGAACTCGGTCGGGACGGCGTCTCCGTTGCAGTAGCGGTGCAGGGTCGAGGTGCTGACGTGCAGCCGCTTCGCGAGGACGCCGTAGCTGAGTCCGGACCGTTCCTTCAGTGCGCGCATAAGCTCCGCGAAGCCGTCCGCCGGCGCCCCCATCCGTATCCCCTCACCTCTCGCGCGTCCCGGGAACGCGTTCCAGGGAAGGGTCGTTTCCCCAGGTCACAGCAGGTGTTGGCGTTCCAGCGTCTCTCATTGTCCCGTGCCGATTGCGCGGGGAGCGCCGCGACCCGCAGCGTATGAGCCATGCCGAACAGCCGCGTCGTCGACGCCTTGGCCGTAGCGGTGCTGATCGCCTGCACGGCGGTCGTGATCGCGCTGCTGCACCAGCACTGACCCGCACCACTCGCCACCACCCACGGGGACCCGCCATGCGTACGCTCGCCCTGCCCGTCACCGCCTTCGCCGCGGTGCTCGCCCTGACCGCCTGCCAGTCCTCGGACCCGGCCCAGGCCGACGGGAAGCCGCTCCCGACCACCCAGCCCGCCGCCGCGACCCGCACCAGCGCCCCGCCGGCCGGCTCGGCCCCGTCCTCGCGGCCCCCGGCGGCGGAACCCTCGGCCACGCCGGCCACGCCGGCCACGACGTCCCCGGCCGCCCGCCCCGCCCGCACGACGAAGCCGCCCACCGCGCCGGCCGCCGCCATCCGCCCCTGCACGGCGCCCGGCACGAAGATCGTGGCGAGCAGGGTCAGCCGCCCCGTCAACCACCTGGCGCTCACCGTCACCAACGTGGGCAAGCGCCCCTGCGACGCCCTGGGCGCGCCCTTCGTGGGCTTCGACGAGCCGCAGGCCGCGATCCGGGTCGTGGAGGACAGCAAGCCGCAGGCGGTGGTGACGCTGCTGCCGGGCGAGTCGGCCTACGCCTCGCTGATCCTGACCGGCGAGCCGGGCCCGGACACCCACGGCCGGACCGTCCGCACCATCAAGGTGAGCCTGACCAGGGACGACAGCACGACGGTGGCGGCACCGGGCGGCACCTTCGCCGACGACGGCGCCGCCGTGTCGTACTGGCAGCGCACCCTGGAGGAGGCGCTCATGTACTGAGGGGCCGGTTCGGGCCCGCGTCCTCAGCGGTTGATCGGGTAGGAGCTCCGCCCCGAGGCGTCGTCGATCTCGGCGTGGGCCTTCTGCAGCAGCTGCGAGGCGAGGTCCATGAGCGCGCGGGCCCCCGCGATCTCCTCGCCGACCCGCAACTGCTCCGGGTCGGAGGGGTGCCGGCTGGCGTTGCCGTGGGCACGGAACTCGGTGCCGTCACCGAGCCGCACCATGGCCGCCGCCCGCGTCCGGTCGCCCTCCTCCCGGAACTCCATCTCGACGTGCCATCCGACGAGCGTGTTCATCATGAGGACCACCTCCGCGGGGGACCGGTCGGCTACCTATCCAGAGTGCGCCGCCCCCAGCTTCCGCGCGACCTCCGTCGCCCAGTACGTGAGGATCATCTGGGCGCCGGCCCGGCGAATGCCGGTCAGGGTCTCCAGGATGGCCTTGTCGCGGTCGATCCAGCCCTTCTCGGCCGCGGCCTCGACCATCGCGTACTCGCCGCTGATCTGGTAGGCGGCGACGGGCACGTCCACGGACTCGGCGACCTTGGCGAGGACGTCCAGGTAGGGCCCGGCGGGCTTGACCATGACCATGTCCGCGCCCTCCTCCAGGTCGAGGGCGAGCTCGCGCATCGACTCGCGAAGGTTGGCGGGATCCTGCTGGTAGGTCTTGCGGTCGCCCTGGAGGGAGGAGCCGACGGCCTCTCGGAAGGGGCCGTAGAAGGCGGAGGAGTACTTGGCGGTGTACGCCAGGATCGACACGTCCTCCTTGCCGATGGTGTCGAGGGCGTCGCGGATCACGCCGACCTGGCCGTCCATCATCCCGGAGGGGCCGACGACGTGGACGCCGGCGTCGGCCTGGACCTGGGCCATCTCGGCGTACCGCTCCAGAGTGGCGTCGTTGTCGACGCGCCCGTCGATGTCGAGGACGCCGCAGTGGCCGTGGTCGGTGTACTCGTCCAGGCACAGGTCGGACATGATCACGAGCTCGTCGCCGACCTCGGCGCGCACGTCGCGGATGGCGACCTGGAGGATGCCCTCGGGGTCGGTGCCGGCGGTGCCCTCGGCGTCCTTCTTGGCGTCCTCGGGCACGCCGAAGAGCATGATCCCGGAGACCCCGGCGGTGACGGCCTCGACGGCGGCCTTGCGGAGCGTGTCGCGGGTGTGCTGGACGACGCCGGGCATGGCACCGATCGGCACGGGCTCGGAGACGCCCTCGCGGACGAACGCGGGCAGGATCAGATCGGCAGGGTGCAGCCTCGTCTCGGCGACCATGCGGCGCATGGCGGGAGTCGTCCGCAGCCGGCGCGGTCGCGCACCGGGAAAGGATCCGTACGAGTTCATCCCCCGAGGCTACGCCCGCCCGTCCGGTGCGGTTACCGACACCGTGTTGCCGCCGGTACGCGCGAGGGGCGCGGATCCCGGGGAGGATCCGCGCCCCTTTTCCGGCACCGGTCGGCTCAGGTGGTGCGGCGGCGCCGCGCCCCGGGCCGGCGTTCGCTGGGCCGGGTCACCGGGTCGCCGGCCTCCAGAGCCGCGGCGCGGCGGCGGAGGCCGAAGTCGGCGAGGGCCTCGGCCAGCTTGTGGACCGACGGCTCGGGCGACAGGACGTCCACGCGCAGGCCGTGCTCCTCCGCCGTCTTGGCGGTGGCGGGGCCGATGCAGGCGATGACGGTGACGTTGTGCGGCTTGCCGGCGATGCCGACGAGGTTCCGCACGGTCGACGAGGAGGTGAAGAGCACGGCGTCGAAGCCGCCGCCCTTGATCGCCTCGCGGGTGTCGGCCGGCGGCGGCGAGGCCCGTACGGTCCGGTAGGCGGTGACGTCGTCGACCTCCCAGCCGAGCTCGATGAGCCCGGCGACGAGGGTCTCGGTGGCGATGTCGGCGCGCGGCAGGAAGACGCGGTCGATCGGGTCGAAGACCGGGTCGTACGGCGGCCAGTCCTCCAGGAGCCCGGCGGCGGACTGCTCGCCGGAGGGCACCAGGTCGGGCTTGACGCCGAAGTCGACGAGGGCGGCGGCGGTCTGCTCGCCGACGGCGGCGACCTTGATGCCGGCGAAGGCGCGGGCGTCGAGCCCGTACTCCTCGAACTTCTCCCGGACGGCCTTGACGGCGTTGACCGAGGTGAAGGCGATCCACTCGTAGCGCCCGGTGACCAGGCCCTTGACGGCCCGCTCCATCTGCTGCGGGGTGCGCGGCGGCTCGACGGCGATGGTCGGCACCTCGTGCGGCACCGCGCCGTAGGACCGCAGCTGGTCGGAGAGCGACGCGGCCTGCTCCTTGGTCCGCGGCACGAGGACCCGCCAGCCGAAGAGCGGCTTGGACTCGAACCAGGACAGCTGGTCGCGCTGCGCGGCGGCGCTGCGCTCGCCGACCACGGCTATCGCCGGGCGGTGGCCCTCGGGCGAGGGGAGCACCTTGCCCTGCTTGAAGACCTGGGCGATGGTGCCGAGGGTGGCGGTCCAGGTCCGCTGGCGGGTGGTGGTGCCCGCGATGGTCACGGTGAGCGGGGTGTCCGGCTTACGGCCAGCCGCCACCAGTTCACCGGCCGCCGCGGCCACCGAGTCGAGGGTCGTGGAGACGACGACGGTGCCGTCGGAGGCGCCGACCTCGGACCAGCAGCGGTCGTCGGCGGTGCGGGCGTCGACGAAGCGGACGTCGGTGCCCTGCGCGTCGCGCAGCGGGACGCCGGCGTACGCGGGGACGCCGACGGCGGTGGCGACGCCGGGGACGACCTCGAAGGCGATGCCCTCGGCGGCGCAGGCGAGCATCTCCTGACCTGCGTTTCCGTCGAGGCCGGGGTCGCCGGTCACCGCACGGACGACCCGCTTGCCGCCGCGTGCGGCCTCCATGACAAGATTGGTCGCGTCCCTCAACACGGGGACTCCGACGGTTGTTGACGCGTCGTCAAGAACCGTCAGCTCAGGCGTGCTCACACCTGCGCGCGCATGACCGCGAACGACTTCGAGCACCTCCGGCTCGGCGATCAGGACGTCCGCGCCGGCCAGGGCTTCGACGGCCCGGAGCGTCAGGAGCCCGGGGTCGCCCGGGCCTGCGCCGAGGAAGGTGACGTGACCGTGGCCGAAGACGGCGGCGGACGCGGGGCTGGTGGTCGGGCTGGTGGGGTTCAAAGTGCTCGCTCCCCCATAAGACCGGCCGCACCCTTGGCGAGCATCTCGTCCGCGAGTTCGCGTCCGAGCGCCACCGCCTCGTCGTGCGAGGTGGGTACGGGACCGGTGGTGGACAGCTGCACCAGCGTCGAGCCGTCGGTGGTGCCGACGACGCCGCGCAGGCGCATTTCGGTGACAACCTGCCCGTGACCGGGGTCGTCGGCCAGCAGGTCGGCGAGCGCACCCACGGGTGCGGAACAGCCGGCCTCCAGGGCGGCGAGCAGGGATCGCTCGGCGGTCACGGCGGCCCGGGTGAGCGGGTCGTCGAGCTCGGCGAGCGCGGCGACGAGTGCGGCGTTCGACGCCGGGCACTCGACGGCCAGGGCCCCCTGGCCGGGGGCGGGCAGGACCGAGTCGACCGACAGGTGGTCGAGCGACAGGGAGCCGGTGAGCTCCTCGGTCCCGCCGATGCGGTTGAGCCCGGCCGCGGCGAGTACCACCGCGTCCAGCTCTCCGCTGCGTACATAGCCGACGCGGGTGTCGATGTTGCCCCGGATCGGTACGGTCTCGATGGTCAGGCCGTGGCTGCGCGCGTACGCGTTGAGCTGGGCCATACGGCGCGGGGAGCCGGTGCCGACACGGGCGCCCGAGGGCAGCCGGTCGAGCGTGATCCCGGGCCCGGCGACGAGGACGTCGCGCGGGTCCTCGCGGCGGGGGATCGCGGCCAGCACCAGGTCGGGGTGCTGGGCGGTCGGCAGGTCCTTGAGGGAGTGCACGGCGAAGTCGACCTCGCCGGCGAGCAGCGCGTCGCGGAGCGCGGCGACGAAGACGCCGGTGCCGCCGATCTGCGCGAGGTGCTCGCGGGAGGTGTCCCCGTACGTCGTGATCTCCACGAGCTCGACGGGGCGGCCGGTCGCCTGCCGTACGGCGTCGGCCACGTGTCCGGACTGGGCCATGGCGAGCTTGCTGCGCCTGGTCCCGAGCCTCAGTGCCCTCTCGGTCATACTCGCCCTCGGTTCTTGACGTCGCCGTCGTTCAGGTCGGCCCGGCTGACAGAGGCAACCGTCTCCGGGTCGAGGTCGAAGAGTGTCCGCAGTGCGTCCGCGTACCCGGCGCCGCCGGGCTCGCTGGCGAGCTGCTTGACGCGCACGGTCGGCGCGTGCAGGAGCTTGTCGACCACGCGGCGCACGGTCTGGGTGATCTCGGCGCGCTGCTTCTCGTCGAGGCCGGGGAGCCTGCCCTCCAGGCGGGCGACCTCGCCGGCGACCACGTCGGCGGCCATGGCGCGCAGGGCGACCACGGTCGGCGTGATGTGCGCGGCGCGCTGGGCGGCACCGAAGGCGGCGACCTCGTCGGAGACGATGGTGCGGACCTGGTCGACGTCACCGGCCATGGGCGCGTCGGCGGCGGCCTCGGCCAGGGACTCGATGTCGACGAGGCGGACGCCCGGCATCCGGTGGGCGGCGGCGTCGATGTCGCGGGGCATCGCGAGGTCGAGCAGGTACAGCGGCGCGGTGCGGTCCCGCTGGGCGGCCTCGATCTCGTCGCCGGTCAGGACGAGGCCGGTGGCCCCGGTGCAGGAGACGACGATGTCGGCACGTGTCAGTTCGTCGCCGACGGCAACCATCTCGACCGCGCGCGCGGCCACGCGGCTTCCGCCGGGCTCGTTGAGGATCTCGACGAGCCGGTCGGCGCGGGCGGCGGTGCGGTTGGCGATGACGATCTCGGCGACGCCGGCCCGCGCGAGGGTGGCGGCGGCGAGCGAGGACATCGATCCGGCGCCGATGACGAGGGCGCGCTTGCCACGGGCCCAGGCCCCGACGTCGGCACCGTGGCCGTCGGTGCCGCCGGTGCCGTCGGCGAGCTGCTGGAGCCCGAAGGTCACGAGGGACTGCCCGGCCCGGTCGATGCCGGTCTCGCTGTGGGCCCGCTTGCCGACCCGCAGGGCCTGCTGGAACAGGTCGTTCAGGAGCCGGCCGGCGGTGTGCAGGTCCTGGCCGACGGCGAGGGCGTCCTTGATCTGGCCGAGGATCTGGCCCTCGCCGACGACCATGGAGTCGAGTCCGCAGGCCACCGAGAAGAGGTGGTGGACGGCCCGGTCCTCGTAGTGCACATAGAGGTAGGGGGTGAGCTCTTCGAGGCCGACGCCGCTGTGCTGGGCGAGCAGCGTGGACAGCTCGGCGACACCGGCGTGGAACTTGTCCACGTCGGCGTAGAGCTCGATGCGGTTGCAGGTGGCCAGCACGGCGCCCTCGGCGGCCGGTTCGGCGGCGAGGGTGTCGTGGAGCAGCTTGGCGCGGGCGTCGGTGGAGAGGGAGGCCCGCTCCAGGACGCTGACCGGGGCGCTGCGGTGGCTGAGGCCGACGACGAGGAGGCTCATGCCGGCATCACGGCGGGCATGTCCCCGTCAGGTCCCTTGCGCTCGCCCTCACCGGCGGCGCGGCCGGCGGACGGCGCGGCGGCGGGGGCCTCGGCCGTGTCGGCGCCGGAGTCCTCGCCGGCCTTGCGCTGCTCGTGGAAGGCGAGGATCTGCAGCTCGATGGAGAGGTCCACCTTGCGCACGTCGACGCCGTCGGGCACGGACAGGACGGTCGGGGCGAAGTTCAGGATGGAGGTGACCCCGGCGGCGACGAGCCGGTCGCAGACCACCTGGGCGACCCCGGCGGGGGTCGCGATGACACCGATGGAGACGCCGTCCTCGGTGACGATCTTCTCCAGCTCGTCGGTGTGCTGGACGGGGATCCCGGCGACCGGCTTGCCGGTCATGGCGGGGTCGGCGTCGATCAGCGCGGCGACGCGGAAGCCCCGGGAGGCGAAGCCGCCGTAGCCGGCGAGCGCGGCGCCGAGGTTGCCGATGCCGACGATGACGACGGGCCAGTCCTGCGTCAGACCGAGCTCGCGGGAGATCTGGTAGACGAGGTACTCGACGTCGTAGCCGACACCACGGGTGCCGTACGAGCCGAGGTAGCTGAAGTCCTTGCGCAGCTTCGCGGAGTTGACTCCGGCGGCGGCCGCGAGCTCTTCGGAGGAGACCGTGGGCACGGAGCGCTCCGACAGCGCCGTGAGGGCACGCAGATACAACGGAAGACGGGCGACGGTGGCCTCGGGAATGCCTCGGCTACGGGTCGCCGGTCGGTGAGTTCGGCCAGTTGCCACGGTGCTCCTGCGGGATGAGCGGGGCTGCAGGCGGCCGTGTGTCCCAGGACCGCCCCGTCGAATGCAGGCTATGTCTTTGTGAACGCGTGCACAAAGATGGTGTCCGTTTTGTCTGGCCAAAGTGACCGGGGTCACGCGGCCGGTTCGCGATGGTACGGAACCACGGACGGCGTCAGAGCGTTGGGAACCCGAAGGGGGCAAAACCGCACACTCTCCTCACGACGCCGCCCCCGAAACCCAACAAAACGTCCATGATGGTAGCCGTCTTTCGGTCACGCACCCAGTTCGCGCCGGAGCCGCTCGGCATCCACCCGCCAGAACGTGTGCTGTTCACCGTCCACCAGGACCACGGGGATCTGCTCCCAATACGCCCGGTAGAGCTCCTCGTCCTGACTGATGTCCTTCTCCTCCCAGAGTGTCCCGGTCTCGGCGCAGACCGCCTCCACCACCACCCTGGCGTCCTCGCACAGATGACATCCCGGCTTCCCGATCAGCGTCACCGTGCGCGGGCCGGTCTTCTTCTTCGCTCGTCCGAACATGGCGTCCATTGTGCGCGGCCCTCGGCGGCCGGGTCACACACGCGGCGCCCAGTGTTCACACCACGGCATCCCCACAAGTCGGGAAGTACCGAACAGACTGGCTATGCTCAACGACATGGCCGCTCTGGGATGGCTCACCCCCCGTAGGCGCTCCGCCACCGCGCGCAGCGTCCTGGCAGGCGAGGCCGCCGCCGAGGCGGCCCGCAAGACCTCGCAGCAGCTGGAGCGCGAGAGAGAAGAGGAGCAGCGGGAGGCCGCCGCCGCCGAATCCGCGCCCGCCGAGCCCGAGTTCCCCGTCCCCGGCGACACCCGCGCCGCCGCCTTCTTCGACCTCGACAACACCGTCATGCAGGGCGCCGCGATCTTCCACTTCGGCCGCGGCCTGTACAAGCGCAAGTTCTTCCAGCGCCGCGAACTCGCCCGCTTCGCCTGGGCGCAGGTCTGGTTCCGGCTGGCCGGGGTCGAGGACCCCGAGCACATGCAGGAGGCCCGCGACAGCGCCCTGTCGATCGTGAAGGGCCACCGGGTCTCCGAGCTGATGTCGATCGGCGAGGAGATCTACGACGAGTACATGGCCGACCGCATCTGGCCCGGCACCCGCGCGCTCGCCCAGGCCCACCTGGACGCGGGCCAGAAGGTCTGGCTGGTCACCGCCGCCCCGGTCGAGACCGCCACGATCATCGCCCGCCGGCTCGGCCTCACCGGCGCGCTCGGCACGGTCGCGGAGTCGGTCGACGGCGTCTACACCGGGCGCCTGGTCGGCGAGTTGCTGCACGGCCCCGCGAAGGCCGAGGCGGTCCGCGCCCTGGCGGCGGCCGAGGGCCTGGACCTGGCCCGCTGCGCCGCGTACAGCGACTCGCACAACGACATCCCGATGCTCTCGCTGGTCGGGCACCCCTACGCGGTGAACCCGGACACCAAGCTGCGCAGGCACGCCCGGGAGCGCGACTGGCGGCTGCGGGACTACCGGACCGGCCGCAAGGCCGCCAAGGTCGGCATCCCGGCCGCCGCCGGTGTCGGCGCCCTCGCCGGCGGCACGGCCGCCGCGCTCGCGATCCACCGCCGCCACCGCCGCTGAGGCGCCCGCCGCCCCGCCCGCCCGACACGCCCACCGGGCCCGCCGGGCCCACCGAGGAGCGCCCCGGCGTGTCGTGGCGGCTGCCGATACGTTTCGGCTGAGATCATCCGGGACAACCCGGGACCAAACCGGCTCACCCGTACGTGGTCGAACACCCACGCGCGCACGGCCCCCCGGGCCGCCCCGGCCCCCTACCCGGCAGCGGCCTCGATCACTCACAGGTCCCGTACTTGAGCACAACCCAACTCGCCCCCGGTCACACTCGGAAGCAATCCGATCAACAACCGGTCACGAAGTGCGACTCTTTCCGCCTGTAAGCGGTAACAGATACGACGGAATCGATGATTTGAGCAACTGGGTGTAGCGCTGCCTGTACGAAGCGTTATTCTCCTCAGACGCACAAGGGACCCCACACGTCGCCACGACGAGTGAACGGTCCCGCACTGCACGTGATGGAAGCTCTGCCTCTGGGAGTCCCGTGTACCCACACGTCGGGGTTGACGCCTCGGGCCTGGCTACGCTGCGCGCAACGGTCCTCGACCACTTGCGCGGCTTCGTCCCCACCGCGTACGCCGGCCTCGCACCCGCATTCGCCTTCGCCGGACCGGCACCCGTCGGTCCCTGCTACGCCCTGGCCGAGAGCGGTGCCGCTGTCGGCAGACGCGGCACCCGGAGCGGCGCGGGGACCTCGACCACCGCGCGCCGGCCCACCGCCGACAGCGACAGCGCCCGCATGATGGACCTGGTCGAACGCGCCCAGGCCGGCGAGGCCGACGCCTTCGGCCGGCTCTACGACCAGTACAGCGACACCGTCTACCGCTATATCTACTACCGCGTCGGCGGCAAGGCGACGGCGGAGGACCTCACCAGCGAGACGTTCCTGCGCGCCCTGCGCCGGATCTCCACCTTCACCTGGCAGGGCCGCGACTTCGGCGCCTGGCTCGTGACGATCGCCCGCAACCTCGTCGCCGACCACTTCAAGTCCAGCCGCTTCCGGCTGGAGGTGACCACCGGCGAGATGCTCGACGCCAACGAGGTGGAGCGCAGCCCCGAGGACTCCGTCCTCGAATCGCTCTCCAACGCGGCCCTCCTCGACGCGGTCCGCCGTCTCAACCCGCAGCAACAGGAGTGCGTGACGCTGCGCTTCCTCCAGGGCCTGTCGGTCGCCGAGACCGCCCGGGTCATGGGCAAGAACGAGGGCGCGATCAAGACCCTCCAGTACCGGGCCGTCCGCACCCTGGCCCGGCTCCTCCCGGACGACGCCCGCTGAGCGCCGCGCGCCCCCCACACGCGCGGCCCCCAGGGCGCTCCCCCTCCCCCCACATCCCCACTAGCCGAGACCAACTCACAGTCGGTGACGCCTCGATGACGCACTGGTCCGATCATCTTTCGCGCGTAACCCAAGTGCCGCGCCGCTCGTTGTGCGGAATGCAGGCTCCCTGTGGTCACGCCGTGGCCGCCTCCACTCACTCTTTCGTGTGGATGCGCTCAAGGTGTGCAACCTCCCGAACCCCCCGGGGAGTCGACCGTCATGACGAGAGGAGGTGCCGCCAGTGATCGCGAACGTATCGGCGCACCGGCGGGCGAGCGCCTTCGCCCAGGCCCTGGACGACCGGACGCCCGAGGGCGCGGCGGCCGAGCCGTCCGAAGCGACCGCCGAGCCGGCCGAGCAGGGACGGCTCCTGGCCCTGGCGAACGGCCTCGGCGAGCTGCCCAAGCCGGTGCTGGACCCCGAGGTCAAGGTGGTGCAGCGAGCCCAGCTCGTCGCCGCCATGGAGGCGATGTTCGCGGAGGGGACCGCTGCCGCGGGACCCGTCGTGCCCGAGCAGCGGACGGCCGGCGGCCGGGGAGCCCACCGGGCCTCCCCGCTCCGCAAGCTCCGCCCGCGATCCCGCTGGACCAAGGGGCTCGCCGCCGGCGGGCTCACCGTCGGCGTGGCCGCGGGCGCCTTCAGCGGCGTCGCCGCGGCCAGCTCCGACGCCCTCCCCGGCGACTCCCTGTACGGGCTGAAGCGCGGCATGGAGGACCTCAAGCTGGGCATGGCCGACGACGACGCCGACCGAGGCGGGATCTACCTGGACCAGGCCTCCACCCGCCTGAGCGAGGCCCGCAGGCTCATGGAGCGGGGCCGCCTCGGCGACCTCGACCACGAGTCGCTGGGCGAGATCCGGCGCGTGCTCAGCGGCATGGAGCACGACGCCTCCGAAGGGCACCGGCTGCTCCGCCAGGCCTACGAGCGGGACGGCGAGATCGGCCCCATGGCCCGGCTGAACTCCTTCGCCCAGTCCCACCGCGCCACCTGGGACGGCCTCCGCGACCGGCTCCCGGTCCAGCTCACCGACGTGGGCAACCAGGTGAACGACGTCTTCGACGCCATAGACGAAGAGGTCGAGCCACTCCAGTCCGTCCTCCCGCGCACCCCCGAGCGCGGCGCCATCGGCTCCGGCGGCCCGAGCACGCCGCGACACGCCAAGCCCACGGACCCGCAGCACCAGCGCACCACCCCGGCCGCACCCCCGACCGCGGGCGACACCGGCACGCCCCACCCCTCGGGCTCCAGCACCGGGACCGGCACGCCTCCGGACGAGGGCCTCCTCGGCGGAAGCACGGGCGGCCTGCTCAACCCGCCCCAGGGCGGCCAGCACGGCACCCCGTCCGACGACCCGACCCCGCCGACCCCGGACGTCACGATCCCGCCGATCCTCCCGGGCCTGCTGCCCGGTCTCGGGATCAACAGCGAGGACGTGAAGTAACCCCGGAGCCACGGGGAAGGGGGCGCCGCCCGGTCTGGGCGGCGCCCCCTTCCCCGTACCCGCGGACTCAGAAGAACACCGACCGCCGCTGCACCAGCAGCTTGTACAGCGTGTGCTGGATCTGTTCGCGGACCTGGTCGGTCAGGTTGAACATCAGCATCGGGTCCTCCGCCGCCTCCTGCGGGTACGAGTCCGTCGGGATCGGCTCGCCGAACTGGATCGTCCACTTCGTCGGCAGCGGCAGCGCCCCCAGCGGCCCCAGCCACGGGAAGGTCGGCGTCAGCGGGAAGTACGGCAGGCCCAGCACCCGCGCCAGGGTCTTCGCGTTCCCCAGCATCGGGTAGATCTCCTCCGCGCCCACGATCGAGCACGGCACGATCGGCACGCCCGCCCGCAGCGCCGTCGACACGAAGCCGCCCCGCCCGAAGCGCTGCAGCTTGTACCGCTCGGCGAACGGCTTCCCTATCCCCTTGAAGCCCTCCGGCATCACCCCGACGATCTCCCCGGACCGCAGCAGCCGCTCCGCGTCCTCCGCGCACGCCAGCGTGTGCCCGGCCTTGCGGGCCAGCTCGTTCACCACCGGCAGCATGAAGACCAGGTCCGCCGCGAGCAGCCGCAGGTGCCGGCCCGCCGGATGGTGGTCGTGCACCGCCACCTGCATCATCAGGCCGTCCAGCGGCAGCGTCCCGGAGTGGTTGGCCACCACCAGGGCGCCGCCGTCCTTCGGGATGTTCTCGACGCCCTTCACCTCCACCCGGAAGTACTTCTCGTACACCGGGCGCAGCATCGACATCAGGACCTGGTCGGTGAGCTCCTCGTCGTAGCCGAACTCGTCGACCTCGTAGTCACCCGTCACCCGCCGCCGCAGGAACGCGAGCCCGCCCGCCAGCCGCCGCTCCCAGCCGCCCGCACCCGCCCCCGGGACCGCGCCCGAGGCCGTCTCCGGAGCCGCCTCCGGGGTCACCGGAGGCTCCGCTGCCTCCGGCGGCCCGGCGGAGGGCTGCTGCGCCGGAAGTGCCCGTACGGCCGCCTCGCCGCCGCCGCGGGCCGGGGGCCTGCGGCGGGCCCGCGAGCGGTCGTCGTCGAACGGGATGACCTTGGCGTCCGCCATCGGGATCTGGCTCCTATTCCGCGCGCTGGGAGGTCGAGGCGGGCGCGAGCCGCCCGGCGAGCCGGTCCACGGCCCCCGCGAGCAGCTCCGGCGGCAGCAGACCGGGCCCCCGGGCCGCCGCGAAGTCCGCGAACGCCCCCGCCGTCGAGTACCGGGGGTCGAAGCCGAGCGTCTCGCGCATCTGGACCGTGGAGACCACCCGGCCGTGGGTGAGCAGCCGGATCTGCTCCGGCGAGAAGTCGGTGATCCCGACCGTGCGCAGCGCCTGCCCGACCCAGGTGACCGCCGGCAGCAGCACCGGCACCGTCGGCCGGCCCAGCCGCCGCGCGCACTGGGAGAGCAGCAGCACCCCGTCCCCGGCCACGTTGAACGTGCCGCTGTTCAGGGTGGCCCGGCGCGGCTCGCGCGAGGCGAGCTCCAGCACGTCCATGACGTCGTCCTCGTGGACGAACTGCAGCCGGGGGTCGTAGCCGAGGACGGTCGGCAGCACCGGCAGGTCCAGGTACTCGGCGAGCGGGGAGTCCACCCTCGGCCCGAGGATGTTCGCGAAGCGCAGCACGCACACCGCCACGTCCGGGCGGCGCCGGGCGAAGCCCCGTACGTACCCCTCGACCTCGACCGCGTCCTTCGCGAAGCCCCCGCTCGGCAGGGACTTCGCCGGCGTCGTCTCGGTGAACACCGCCGGATCACGGGGCGCGGCCCCGTACACGCTGGTGCTGGACTTCACCACCAGCCGCTTGATCCTCGGCGACTTCTGGCAGGCGCCGAGCAGCTGCATGGTGCCGATGACGTTGGTCTCCTTGACCGACGTCCGGCCGCCGGAGCCGAGGGCCGTCCCGGTGACGTCCATGTGGACCACCGTGTCGACGTCGTGCTCGGCCAGGACCTTGGCGATCGCGGGCTGCCGGATGTCCGCCCGGACGAAGTCCGCGCCGTCGAGCGGATGCGGGGAGTCGACCGCGTCGACGGCGATCACCCGGCCGACCTCGGGATCCCGCCGCAGGCGCCTTACGAAACGGGCGCCGAGGTGGCGGGCCGCACCGGTGACGAGCACGACCTTGCCCAAGACGAGCGCCTTCCGTCGGTCTTCCATCGGTGTTCCGCTGACCGCCACCGTAGCGCCTCGACATTTCGGCACGATAAAAGCGTGGCCCCCCACCGGAGAACCGGTGGGGGGCCACGCCGACGCGAAACGCCGTCGTTACAGCTGTCGCTTACTTCTTGTTGCGACGCTGAACACGGGTGCGCTTAAGCAGCTTGCGGTGCTTCTTCTTAGCCATCCGCTTACGCCGCTTCTTGATAACAGAGCCCACGACTACCCTCGCTCACTTCTCGGAACATCCCCGCGCCAGCGGGGATCGGTGCGGGGCGTCTGGGCCCACACGACCTACGAGGGGCTAGCCTACCGCCCCGAACGACCCGCTCGTAATCCGAGGGCGAAACCGGACTCCGGACGCGCGCTCGCTACGCGGTCGCCACCCCCACGAAGGACTCCCTGAGGTACTCGTGAACCGCCTGTTCCGGCACCCGGAAGGACCTGCCCACCCGGATCGCCGGCAGATGACCGCTGTGCACCAAGCGGTACACGGTCATCTTCGAGACGCGCATCACCGAGGCGACCTCCGCCACGGTCAGAAACTTCACCTCGTTGAGAGGCCTGTCGCCAGCAGCCATGACCCACCTGTACCTTCCGCACACGACGCGCACCGGCTTCCCCTCCGGTGACTCTTCGTCGCTGAGCGCTCACGCCCAGACTAGGGGCGGGTGGTACGAGTGGGGAAGAGGAGCTGCCACTGACCGTTTACCGTGACAGACACGCTCGATTGAGTACATAGCGAGTGAGTGGACGGTAGTAGTCCGCGCGCACCGCGTCATCAAGCGGAACGGTCACGGACACCTGCCCCTCGGCCTCCCCGACGAACAGCGCGGGATCATCCGTATCGGCAAGCCCGATGGCCTCGATACCCAGCTGACCTGCCCCGCAGACCCAGCCGTGGTCCCCCACCACCAGCTCCGGCAACGGCCAGCCGCCCTCGGCCGCGCCCTCCAGGACCGCCCTAACCGGCAGCGGCGAGTGCGAGTGCGCCCCGGTCTCACGCCCTGCGCCGGACAGCTCCCGTTCTCGCACCATCGCGACCCCCCGTACGTAGTCCACGAGGTACGTACGTACGCCGAACCGGGTCGTTATGTCGACACATCTCCCCTGCGCCGGGGTGAGAACAAGACAGCCAGCCGCCGACAAAGCGTCTGCGAGCGTGGCGTAGAAACCGAGCAGCCGGTGCGGATGCCCCGTACCGAACAGCACCGGAGCCCGCCGCCCCGCCGCCTCCCCGAGCCGCGCCGCGAACGCCTCCAGCGCCCCGAGCGTCCGCTCCGGATCGATCTCGTCGGGCCCCGACCGGTGCGCCGGATCCCCCGACACCCCGCACCGCTCCGCCATCAGCCGCAGCAGCTCCGCCTCGCCCCAGCCCCGCCCCGGCTCGATCCCCAGGGTCACCCGCGGATCGCCCGCCGCGAACAGCCGATAGCTCCGCAGACTCGTCTCCCGGGAGGTCGCCACCGTCCCCGCCAACCCCGCCGCCAACAGATGCGCCCGCAGCGCCCCGGTACTCAACACCCTCCCGATGCTGCCGGAACGCTCCTGCCACCGAGCGAAAACCCCGTGCACACCGCACAGTTGGCGTAACACCCACACACCGGTCCGCACACGGGCCGCGACCGGCACCCGGGGCTCAGACCAGCAGCCCGCGCAGCGGGAACACCGCCCGCCGCGTCGCCAGCACCGCCTGGTCCAGCCGGTCCGCCGGGTCGTAACCCGCCGCCCAGTCACGCCAGTCCACCGGCCACCGCCCGTCCGTCATCCGCGCCGGCGCCAACTGCCGCGTCCGCGCGTACGCCTCGTCCCGCCACGAGGACGGGATCACCGACTCCGGCTCCACCGGCGCGTGCGCGGCGATCCCCACCAGATGCGTCCACGACCTCGGCACCACGTCCACGACCGCGTACCCGCCCCCGCCGAGCGCCACCCACCTGCCCCCGTCGACGTACTCGTGCGCCAGCCCGTGACAGGCCTCCTGCACCGCCCGCTGCGCGTCCAGCGACACCGCCAGATGCGCCAGCGGATCCTCGAAGTGCGTGTCCGCCCCGTGCTGCGTCACCAGCACCTGCGGCCGGAAATCGGCGATCAGCTCCGGCACCACCGCGTGGAAGGCCCGCAGCCACCCCGCGTCCCCCGTCCCCGCCGGCAGCGCCAGATTCACCGCCCCGCCCTCGCCCGCGCCCGGCGCGCCCGTCTCCTCCGGCCAGCCCGTCTGCGGGAACAGCGTCCGAGGGTGCTCGTGCAGCGAGATCGTCAGGACCCGAGGATCCTCCCAGAACGCCGCCTGCACCCCGTCCCCGTGGTGCACGTCCACATCCACGTACGCGACCCGCTCCGCGCCCAGCTCCAGCAGCCGCGCGATCGCCAGCGAGGCGTCGTTGTAGATGCAGAAGCCCGCCGCGGCCCCCGGCATCGCGTGGTGCAGCCCGCCCGCGAAGTTCACCGCGTGCGCCGCCTCCCCGCGCCACACCGCCTCCGCCGCCGCCACCGACTGCCCGGCGATCAGCGCCGACGCCTCGTGCATCCCCGCGAACGCCGGATCGTCCACCGTCCCCAGCCCGTACGCCTGGTCGGCCGCCCGAGGATCCGCCGACGCCGCCCGCACCGCGGCGACGTAGTCCTCCCGGTGCACCAGCCGCAGCGTCGACTCCCCCGCCGGCCTGGCCGCCACCACCTCCACGGCCCGGTCGAGCCCGTACGCCCGCACCAGCCCCATGGTCAGCGCCAGCCGCACCGGGTCCATCGGGTGCTCCGGACCGAAGTCGTAGCCCGTGACCGCCTCATCCCACATCAACAGTGCGTGACCGCTCATGCGAGCCACCGTAGCGGGCCTTCTCCGAGCCGAACGACGTGGCGTACACCACCGTCACCAGAACCAGCGCCATCGGCACCACCATCGCCCCGCGATAGCTCCACGCGTCCCCCAGCGCGCCCACCAGCGGCGAGCCGACCAGGAAGCCCACGTAGTTGAAGACGTTCAGCCGCGCCACCGCCGCGTCGCTCGCCGCCGGGAACATCCGCCCCGCCGCCGCGAAGGTCTGCGGCACGATCACGCTCAGCCCGAGCCCCAGCACGGTGAACCCGGCCATCCCCGCCCACGGCCCCGGCGCCACCGCCACCACCGCGAACCCCAGCGCGGCCAGCACCGCCCCGCACCGCACCATCAGCACCGCGCCGAACCGCCGCACCCCGAAGTCCCCGACGGCCCGCCCGAGCAGCGTCGTCACCATGTACGCGTTGTACGGCACGGTCGCCAGCTCCTCCGAGGAGCCGAGCACGTCCTGGAGGTACTTCGCCGACCAGTTGGAGACCGTCGAGTCCCCGATGTACGCGAAGGTCATCACCAGGCACAGCGGCAGCAGCATCCGGAACACCACGCCCCCGCCGGCCGCCGCACCTCCCTCGGGCTGCCCGGCCGCCCGCTCCGGCTCCGGCCCCCCGGCCACGTACCAGCGGCTCCCCACCAGCACCACGGGCAACAGAGCCACCACCGCCGGCAGATAGGACACGAAGAGCGACAGGTGCCAGTGCGCCCCCACCCAGGCGAGCGAGGCGCCCACGATGCCGCCCAGGCTGTACGCGGCGTGGAAACCGAGCATGATGCTCCGCCCGTACGCCCGCTGGAGGCTCACCCCCAGCATGTTCATGGAGGCGTCCAGCGCGCCGACCGCGAGCCCGAACACCCCGAGGGCCACCGCCGCCTGCCACAGCTGGGAACCCGCCCCCACGCCGAGCAGCGCCAGCAGCACCACCGGCTGGGCCCAGCGCAGCACCACGGCGGGCCCGACCCGGGCCACCAGCTTCTCCGTGAGCACACTGGACACACCGGCCAGCACCGGCACCGCCGCCAGGAACAGGGGCAGCAGCCCGTCGGAGATCCCGTACCGGTCCTGGATCGCCGGTATTCGGGTCACGAGCAGGGCGAAGGTGACCCCCTGCACGAAGAAGCCGACCGTCAGAGATCCCCGCCCACGCCGCAACCGCGCATCTGTCATGGCGGCACAGCGTAGGGCCGGGACCTACTCAGCGGTAGATGGATCACATCCCCAATGTGGCGGGCAACTCGTCCATCGCCCCGAAATACCCGGTGGCCCCGGCCAGCCGCTCCCGAGGCGTCATCGCCGTGTACCCGTATACGTCCATCCCGGCGGCCACGGCGGCCTGGACGCCGAGCGCGCTGTCCTCGACGACCGCGCACCGCTCCGGGGGCACGCCCATGCGCGCGGCGGCGTGGAGGAAGAGGTCGGGCGAGGGCTTGCCTCGGCCGACGTCCTCGGAGCTGAACACGATCCCGTCCCGGAACCACACGTCGAGCCCGGTCTTCCGATGCCCGATCCGGATCCGCTCGTGGCTCCCGGAGGAGGCCACGCAGTACGGCATGCCCGCCTCGGCCAGTCCCTTCAGCACCTCGGCGGCGCCGGCGACGGGCTCCAGCTCCCGCTGGAAGCCGTCGAAGACCCGCTGGTGGAAGACCTGGTCGAACTCCGCGGGGAGCCGCTGCCCGGACCGCTCCTCGACCAGCTCGTGGATCCGGTGCATCGCCGACCCCATGAAGTCCCGGATCGATTCCTCGTACGTGGTGGGGTGCCCGAGCTCGGTGAGGTAGCCGGCCAGGATCGTGTTGGAGATCGGCTCGCTGTCCACGAGCACACCGTCGTTGTCGAAGATGATCAGGTCATAGCCCATGACAACCACCCTAAACGCAGAAAAGCCCCGCACCATAAGGTGCGGGGCTTTCCCACAATGATTGTTCGGCGGCGTCCTACTCTCCCACAGGGTCCCCCCTGCAGTACC